>NZ_JARFYL010000010.1:0-5196 GCF_029194425.1 Kaistella sp. PBT33-4
AGGGGGTTTGCTGAACAATACAGTGAATATCCGGACTTAAAAATTTCTTAAAAAAGATTTGGTCATTTAAAAAATAGTTTATACTTTTGCACTCGCAATTCAGAGGCACAACGACAGAAGATGCGTCTGGAAATAAAGCGAAGAGAAGAGAGATCATTGACATACAAATAACAACCAAAAAAAGTAAGGAAAAACCAAAGCGTCAATAACTTTGAGTGAGCGTAAGACAAACATACAATGGAGAGTTTGATCCTGGCTCAGGATGAACGCTAGCGGGAGGCCTAACACATGCAAGCCGAGCGGTATTTCTTCTTCGGAAGAGAGAGAGCGGCGTACGGGTGCGTAACACGTGTGCAACCTGCCTTTATCTGGGGGATAGCCTTTCGAAAGGAAGATTAATACCCCATAATATAATGACTGGCATCAGTTACTATTGAAAACTCCGGTGGATAGAGATGGGCACGCGCAAGATTAGATAGTTGGTGAGGTAACGGCTCACCAAGTCAATGATCTTTAGGGGGCCTGAGAGGGTGATCCCCCACACTGGTACTGAGACACGGACCAGACTCCTACGGGAGGCAGCAGTGAGGAATATTGGACAATGGGTGAGAGCCTGATCCAGCCATCCCGCGTGAAGGACGACGGCCCTATGGGTTGTAAACTTCTTTTGTACAGGGATAAACCTACCCTCGTGAGGGTAGCTGAAGGTACTGTACGAATAAGCACCGGCTAACTCCGTGCCAGCAGCCGCGGTAATACGGAGGGTGCAAGCGTTATCCGGATTTATTGGGTTTAAAGGGTCCGTAGGCGGGCCCGTAAGTCAGTGGTGAAATCTCGCAGCTTAACTGTGAAACTGCCATTGATACTGCGGGTCTTGAGTAAATTTGAAGTGGCTGGAATAAGTAGTGTAGCGGTGAAATGCATAGATATTACTTAGAACACCAATTGCGAAGGCAGGTCACTAAGATTTAACTGACGCTGATGGACGAAAGCGTGGGGAGCGAACAGGATTAGATACCCTGGTAGTCCACGCCGTAAACGATGCTAACTCGTTTTTGGATTTTCGGATTCAGAGACCAAGCGAAAGTGATAAGTTAGCCACCTGGGGAGTACGAACGCAAGTTTGAAACTCAAAGGAATTGACGGGGGCCCGCACAAGCGGTGGATTATGTGGTTTAATTCGATGATACGCGAGGAACCTTACCAAGACTTAAATGGGAATTGACAGATCTGGAAACAGATCCTCCTTCGGGCAATTTTCAAGGTGCTGCATGGTTGTCGTCAGCTCGTGCCGTGAGGTGTTAGGTTAAGTCCTGCAACGAGCGCAACCCCTGTCACTAGTTGCTAACATTCAGTTGAGGACTCTAGTGAGACTGCCTACGCAAGTAGAGAGGAAGGTGGGGATGACGTCAAATCATCACGGCCCTTACGTCTTGGGCCACACACGTAATACAATGGCCGGTACAGAGGGCAGCTACACAGCGATGTGATGCAAATCTCGAAAGCCGGTCTCAGTTCGGATTGGAGTCTGCAACTCGACTCTATGAAGCTGGAATCGCTAGTAATCGCGCATCAGCCATGGCGCGGTGAATACGTTCCCGGGCCTTGTACACACCGCCCGTCAAGCCATGGAAGTTTGGGGTACCTGAAGTCGGTGACCGTAAAAGGAGCTGCCTAGGGTAAAACAAGTAACTAGGGCTAAGTCGTAACAAGGTAGCCGTACCGGAAGGTGCGGCTGGAACATCTCATTTTTGAGTCTCGTCCCTTTAGGGAAGAGAATAAACAAACAACAGGTACGCAAGTACCACAAGCACTCACTTAGAGGATGCTTTGGTTTTTTTACTTTGGTTGCTTATTAAACAATACACCCACTAGAAATTAGTAATAGGGAAGAGATACAAGAGCCAGGAGCCAAGAGTCAAGACAAAAAAAGTCTTGTATCTTGAATCTTGATTCTGGAAGTCTAAAAAGACAGTCTCGTAGCTCAGCTGGTTAGAGCGCTACACTGATAATGTAGAGGTCGGCAGTTCGAGCCTGCCCGAGACTACTAATTAAAAGCGGTAAGCAATAAGCCTTAGGCGGTAAGCATTAAGCTTACGGCATAAAGCCTGCAGCCTACAGCCACTAGAGGGGGAATTAGCTCAGCTGGCTAGAGCGCCTGCCTTGCACGCAGGAGGTCAAGGGTTCGACTCCCTTATTCTCCACAGTTTTATAAGTTTGATTTAAAAGTTACGGATAGAGCCAAAAACAATATCCGTTCATCAGGCTAATAAGAAGAAAAAAGATCATTGACATTAACGGTAAGAACATCACAAAGAGAAAACCGAGCACCTGCGGGTGTGAAAGTTTACAAAATAAAAGGCAGCACGGTTGTGCTGTTATTAAAAATACTTAAACTAATAAAAATATTAGGAAAGAAATCGTTAAGGGCGTATGGCGGATGCCTAGGCTTTCAGAGGCGAAGAAGGACGTGGTAAGCTGCGAAAAGCTCGGGGGATTGGCACACACGAATTGATCCCGAGATGTCCGAATGGGGCAACCCGGCTGGTAGAAGACCAGTCACCCGCCGCAAGGCGAGGAGCAAACCCGGAGAACTGAAACATCTAAGTACCCGGAGGAAAAGAAATCGAAGAGATTCCGTAAGTAGTGGCGAGCGAAAGCGGATTAGCCCAAAAGCTTTTATATGTTTAATAGAACGTTTTGGAAAGAACGGCCATAGAGGGTGACAGCCCCGTATATGAAAGGCATACATAAGTGATAAATGAGTAGGGCGGGACACGTGAAATCCTGTCTGAATATGGGGGGACCATCCTCCAAGGCTAAATACTCCTGAAAGACCGATAGTGAACAAGTACTGTGAAGGAAAGGTGAAAAGCACTTCGAATAGAAGGGTGAAAGAGAACCTGAAACCGTACGCCTACAAGCGGTCGGAGCCCACAAGTTGGGTGACGGCGTGCCTTTTGCATAATGAGCCTACGAGTTAATTTTACTAGCGAGGTTAAGCACTTCAGGTGCGGAGCCGGAGCGAAAGCGAGTCTGAACAGGGCGCATAGTTAGTAGGATTAGACGCGAAACCTTGTGATCTACCCATGGGCAGGTTGAAGCTTTGGTAACACAAAGTGGAGGACCGAACCGGTTGACGTTGAAAAGTCTTCGGATGACTTGTGGGTAGGGGTGAAAGGCCAATCAAACTGGGAGATAGCTCGTACTCTCCGAAATGCATTTAGGTGCAGCGTCGATGTTAAGTTTATTAGAGGTAGAGCTACTGATTGGATGCGGGGGAGTCAAATCCTACCAATTCCTGACAAACTCCGAATGCTAATAAATGTTCGTCGGCAGTGAGGGCATGGGTGCTAAGGTCCATGTCCGAGAGGGAAAGAACCCAGACCAACAGCTAAGGTCCCCAAATATATGCTAAGTTGAAATAACGCGGTTGGACTGCATTGACAGCTAGGATGTTGGCTTGGAAGCAGCCATTCATTTAAAGAGTGCGTAACAGCTCACTAGTCGAGCGGTCCGGCATGGATAATAATCGGGCATAAGCATATTACCGAAGCTATGGATTTATAACTATGGAGTTATATCTGGTAGGAGAGCATTCTATTTGCGCAGAAGCAGTACTGTGAGGTATTGTGGAGCGGATAGAAAAGAAAATGTAGGCATAAGTAACGATAAAGCGGGCGAGAAACCCGCTCACCGAAAGACTAAGGTTTCCTCAGCCATGCTAATCAGCTGAGGGTTAGTCGGGACCTAACGCGAACCCGAAAGGGGTAGTGGATGGACATAGGGTTAATATTCCCTAACTTGCTCACATTAAAAAGGGGACGGATTTACGTACTTGCTGGAGACTGACGGAATAGTCAAGGCCTAGCCTTCGGGCGAAGCTGCTGCAGGGAAATAGATTCCAAGAAAAGCCGAAGTGAAGCAACCCGTACCAAAACCGACACAGGTAGTCGAGGAGAGAATCCTAAGGTGCTAGAGTGAATCATGGTTAAGGAACTAGGCAAAATAGTCTCGTAACTTCGGAAGAAGAGACGCCATCAGCAATGGTGGCCGCAGTGAAGAGGCCCAGGCGACTGTTTATCAAAAACACAGGACTCTGCTAAATCGAAAGATGCTGTATAGGGTCTGACACCTGCCCGGTGCTGGAAGGTTAAGGAAGGTGCTTAGGAGCAATCCGAAGGCATTGACTGAAGCCCCAGTAAACGGCGGCCGTAACTATAACGGTCCTAAGGTAGCGAAATTCCTTGTCGGGTAAGTTCCGACCTGCACGAATGGTGTAACGATCTGGGCACTGTCTCAACCATGAGCTCTGTGAAATTGTAGTATCGGTGAAGATGCCGATTACCCGCAATGGGACGAAAAGACCCTGTGAACCTTTACTATAACTTCGTATTGACTTTGAATAAACAATGTGTAGGATAGGTGGGAGACTTTGAAGCCGGCACGCCAGTGTTGGTGGAGTCAACGTTGAAATACCACCCTTTGTTTATTTGGAGCCTAACTCGCCTCGGCGAGGACACTGCGTGGTGGGTAGTTTGACTGGGGTGGTCGCCTCCAAAAGAGTAACGGAGGCTTTCAAAGGTACCCTCAGCACGCTTGGTAACCGTGCGTAGAGTGTAATGGCATAAGGGTGCTTGACTGTGAGACCTACAAGTCGATCAGGTGCGAAAGCAGGACATAGTGATCCGGTGGTTCCGTATGGAAGGGCCATCGCTCATAGGATAAAAGGTACTCCGGGGATAACAGGCTAGTCTCCCCCAAGAGCTCACATCGACGGGGAGGTTCGGCACCTCGATGTCGGCTCGTCACATCCTGGGGCTGGAGAAGGTCCCAAGGGTTGGGCTGTTCGCCCATTAAAGTGGCACGCGAGCTGGGTTCAGAACGTCGTGAGACAGTTCGGTCTCTATCTATTGCGGGCGTTAGATGTTTGAGAGGGCTTGAGTTTAGTACGAGAGGACCGACTTGAACAAACCTCTGGTGTATCTGTTGTGCCGCCAGGCGCACCGCAGAGTAGCTACGTTTGGAAAGGATAAGCACTGAAAGCATATAAGTGCGAAACCTGCCTCAAGATGAGACATCTTTTAAGGGTCGTGGGAGATGACCACGTTGATAGGCTACAGGTGTAAAGTCAGTAATGGCATAGCCGAGTAGTACTAATTACCCGTAGATTTATAGCCTGATATAGGCGCACCC
>NZ_JARFYL010000011.1:0-1409 GCF_029194425.1 Kaistella sp. PBT33-4
GTTTGTGGATGCTGTCTTCTATCTTCTTGAACTTCGTGACCTTGCCGCAACACTCCGCTCTCAGCGGGCAGTCACTACAGGCGCGCTCGCTGCTGCGATAACTCTTCTTTCGGTAACCCTTGCTGTCGGTCAGGATTTTTTTGAAGGGTAAAATGGCATGGTTCCCGCCTTTTTGGGTGCAGCAGTAATACTCTTCTTCTTCACTTTCTCCTTTTACAAATTCAAACCCTTCCCGCTCGGGCTTGTATTGGCCGAAGTTGGGAAATGCGCAGCATTCACGAACACCGCAGAAGAACAAAAATAAAGTTCGTAATTAGGCATTGATGCCTCTTTCTTTGCAGTACTTTAAAGACTCGCCGCTGCTGTAGCCTGCATCTGCAAGCACTTCTTCGGTCTGCATTTGGTTCAATGAAAGATTTTCAAGCGTCTGGTTCATTATTTCAGGAAAAATCACCGAATCTTTGCTGCCCGAGGTGCTGGCGCAGGCACCGGTAATAACGTGGTGAGCATCGTCTACAGCGAGCTGTCCGGAATAGTTCAGCTGGCGTGCTTTGCCGGGTTTTACAGAGATTTTGGCATCGGGATCGGTTGGGCTGTAGTGGGTGTGATTGCTCAAATATTTGGGGCGAATTTCTTCTCCGTCTTCATCATAGCGAACTTTTTTTGTGTTGCCCGGCATGCCTTTGCATTCCTTCTCTTTCCAGGCGTGGTGCCGGTCTACAAGTTTTTTCCTTTCAGTAGTGACTTTGTATTCGCTGTTTTCTTCCAGCTCATCCACGAACGCCGAAGCGTCTTCCAGAACTTCTTTTTCTACCAAAGAGTCCATGCTTGCATTGGCTTTGATGAAGGCAGAGTCTACGGCCTGCCGTTTGCCCCGCACCATTCCTTTCTCCACACAAAGCGAAAGGACTTTCCTGAAGAGCTCCAGAAAAAGTTCCTCACCAAAAAGCTGCCGTGTACGGCTCAGCGTGGAATGCCAGGGAAGTTCCTCGTCCAGGTCATACCCCAGAAAGAGGCGCACATCCAGGCTGTTGCTGCAATACCGCAGTAAAGCCCGGTCACTGTTGATGTTGTTGAGATAGCCTACCAGCAGGATCTTAAAGAAAACCACGGGATCAATGCTGGCCTGACCTTCTTTCCCGTAATAGTTTCTGGTGGCTTTGTAGAGAAAATCCAAACCGAGTTCAGACTGGATTTTCCTGTAGAAATTATCTTCCGGCACCAAGGCGTCCAGACTGAGCTGATAGAAGATCTTCGGTGTGAATTTTTTCTTTCCCTGCATAATTAAAATTAGAAAAAATATTCTGCATATACAACTGTTTTTCAACTATTTACAACAATATAAATGCGGTTTAAGCTGCAGTCCACCCTTTTTAAGTATATTTGATTGAAGTTGTGCAACAGGCACA
>NZ_JARFYL010000012.1:0-1405 GCF_029194425.1 Kaistella sp. PBT33-4
CCGGATCAGGAACAAAACCTGGGGGATTAGGCAAAAAGAGTGGTAAGCCTGTAGAGGAAGAAGGACCTGTCTTTTACGCCACGTAACTGGATTCTGAAGTTTTTGATTTTTGCATTGAAGGATTCGGCAGAAGCATTTGTGGAGCGGTTGGTAAAATAATTCAGGATATCATTATAGTGCGTGGTGATGGTTCGAACAACGGTGCTGAACGCTTTATTTCCGAACTCCTCTACGTCTTTAAACCAGTGGGCAAGCTTGAGCAGGGCTACAGACTTGATTATTTTTTGATTATAAATCTTTCTTAACTCATCAGTTAAGTGATACGCTTTTTGTAAATCCGGATATTTCCCGAACAGGATTTTTGCCCTTTCCTTCTGGCTCTGTGTCCAGTTTTCGCGGCTTTTATAGAGTAAGTATCGGCCCCGGGCTAGCAGCTGCTTCAAAGAATCTCCATTTTCAAAGACTTCAAATTCAGGTTTTTCTCCTTTCTTTTTGGCTTCCGCAATGATTTCATTTTCCTTGTCGATGGCCTTCCAACGGTGCTTTATCCTAATCTCCTGCAGGGCTTCCAGGGCTAGTTTTTGCACATGAAACCGGTCCACGGTCTGTGCGGCATTGTAGAAACAGGTCCGTGCTATAAGCTTCATGGAGCCGGACATGTCCAAAGTGATTTCCTTCACCTGCTTTCGAAGTTTCTGCGGGATTTTTCTAAAATGTGCTACCACATCCTCACTCCTGGTTCCCTTTACCACAGCCACAATGGAGCCTTTTCTGCCCTTTGCTTTCTTGGAGGTGAGCACCGTGTAAAGTTCTCCATCAGAAAGGGCCACTTCATCCAGGGACAGTTCCTCGGAAATGTTTTCGGGAAAAACCAGCCAGTCTTCTGCATGAGGTTTCTGCCCCCAGGTTTTGAACCCGCTTAAATGGTTTTTATATTGTCTTTGAAACTTCTTGCCGTTCACGCCGTACAGCTGGCCAATCACCTTGCAGTTGAGCTCGTTAGTATCGGCTGATTTTTTTTAAGAACTCCGCAAAATCCTGTGTCATGCGAGTTCCTTTAGCCACCAGCTCCCAATTCCGCTGGAGTGATTCGTTGGTTTTCACATCCAACCATCTGCGTCTTTTTATATGAAGTTTAACAGATTTGCCACGAATGGGAAAATCATCCACCGTAATTTCAGGAAGAAATCCTTTGGAGTTTAACAGCCTGTCTGAGAGCTCTGCAGGCGGATTAGACTTTTCTTCAAAAGATATGTGAAGTACGCCGTCTATTTCCTGTGTCTTTGTAATATCAAAATACTCCACCAAAAATTCCGGCAGTAATAACTTTAAAATCTCGTAGCTGTTTAACATCCCACAAAATTAAAGCTTAATCATATTTCCCCCCAACTTTTGTGCTTGATCC
>NZ_JARFYL010000013.1:0-1311 GCF_029194425.1 Kaistella sp. PBT33-4
AACATATTCTATGTCAAAAAACAAACATAATTTCGATTTTTTTCAGGAGTAGTATTGGTGGGTTTTCACGTAAGGCGTATCTCTTTTGATAACCGCAAATATTCTGCTTACCAATTTACATTTCACATTGTTCAGTGCCAAAAGGCTATGTTTGCCCTCTTCTTTCTTGCGGTTATAGTACAGCTTGAGTTCCTCATCGTGACGGATGGAGGTAAGCGAAAGCAGATGCAGCAGCGACTTCATCTTTTTGTCGGCCAAAGGATTGACGCGGTTCCGCCCCCGAATGCTGGTACCCGAACTGTACTCAAAGGGAGCAATCCCACAATAACATGCGAATTTTCTCCAGTTTTTGAAACGGGTAAATCCTTTCGTTACGAGCAAGAAATAAATCGATCCGATTTCGCCAATACCGGGAATGCTTTTTAAAAGTTCCTGTTTATGCTTTAAATCTTCATCACTGCGGATCAGCTGACCAATCTTTTCATCCAGAGCGGCCAGCTGCTTCTTCAGAGCGCTCATGGTCTGCCTGTTGATGGCTTTGACCACCCTGTACACCTCGCGTCCCAGAAAATCCTCCGCCTCCGAAGTCCGGGAAAAGCTGTTGATGGCAGAAAGTATTTTTTCGCGTTCCGTATTAGAATTTTTAATTGCTGGTGGAGTGTTTCCGGACCTGAACTAAGCACAGTTTTATCACGGTTTCTCAAGCCATACAGTGCAATCTGCCTGGCATCAACACGGTCGCTCTTGCCTCGGGAAAGACCTTTGGAACGCTTGATTTCCAATGCGGATACTTCCGCATAATGCCATCCGTTTTCGTGTAAAAAGCGAGCTAAGGAATTGGAATAAATCCCGGTATTTTCAAACACTGTCAGAATCGGACAATCCTTCACATACTGTGCATTAATGTGGGAAAAGAGCTTTTTTAACGCTTCCGAAAGATTGCTTATTTTGCCTTTCTCAACAATTGTGCACTGTTCGTCCAGCAGACAATAATCCAAACTGAGCTTGGAAACGTCTATCCCCAGATAAAATTTAAAATTTTTCATAACTTTGATATTAGGTTACACAAAAGTGGTTGAATGATTTAAAATCTTTATTAGTTCTAATCTACTATTCTATCTTAATCTTATTCAACCTTAAAGCAAAACAGAGGACTGATATGTTAGATAAATCACTAATTTATGGGTAACCCTGGTTCACCTCTGTTTTGCTATTCTAAAGTTATCCGTTTTTCTGATTACAAAGTAAAGATTGGTAACCGTTGCGCAACCTCAGATTTCAGCGGCAAGGTCTGAAAATTCAATAAAAAAC
>NZ_JARFYL010000002.1:0-634273 GCF_029194425.1 Kaistella sp. PBT33-4
CATCTTCTGTCGTTGTGCCTCTGAATTGCGAGTGCAAAAGTATAAACTATTTTTTAAATGACCAAATCTTTTTTAAGAAATTTTTAAGTCCGGATATTCACTGTATTGTTCAGCAAACCCCCTCCTTAACTAACCTCCTCTCTCAAATCTGACCCTTAAGTCTCTCCTGCGCTTCCCCCTTTCTCGTTACCTCGAATTGGGACTGCAAAAGTACAACTTAATTTTAAACTGCCAAATGTTTTTTAATAAAATTTTAAACCGCTTCCCGCAGTTCCACTCTCTTATTACCTACACCCTGACTTGTCTTCTACTTCGCTCCCTGGTCTCTCGATTTGGGACTGCAAAGATACCTAAATATCCACTCCCTCCAAATAAAATGTTATAAAATTCTCAGGAAATTGTGTAAATGACTGAGGGTGAAGGGGGAAATACTTAACTGAGAAAAACAATTGGAACTCTTAACCCAAAAATATTGCCCCAATAAACTGCTTACAATTGATCCCCTGTCTTTAAAGTTATTTAAATTGGGTATAAACGACGCTAAGGAAATCCGCAAAAGAGCGTTCCAATCTTATGATATCACCCGACTTAAGATTAATGCCCGCCTCCCCATACGGTGCCGACTGTACCTGGAAGGCCTGAAGCTGCAGATACTGAGCGGGTTGATTTACATCTGCTTTGAGCTTTACCGAGGAACCCAGGAGTTTACGGGTAGACAGTGAATAGGTTTCACCATCGGCAAGCTTCCTTACTGTATACGTGCGCTCCTTAAACTTTATTTTAGTATTATTTAAAGAAACACTCTGGTCCTGCGCGGGCGGCGCATATATATAGAGCACTCCTTTCTCCTCGGGAATTTCTGCGGAAGGCATATAATATAAACTTATCCGATAGTTCCACGGATCAAATTTCTGCTTTTTGCCGTCCACAGATTCAAAAGGGCGGAATGAAAATGAATTTGCTCCGATTTCTTTAGCCTTCTTATATATAAGTCCAAATACTTTCGCATCGTCAGCAGAGAATCCCTGAACTTCCACTTCACCCAAATATTCAGCTTTGGAAATCTCTGGGTTAATCCGGTACAGCTCCCTTTCTGTTCCCTCCCGGCTTTTCACCACTTCGTTCCAGATCACATTCTGGCCAAATGCCCAATGAGTGGCAATTAATGCGGACAAACAGATCAGTTTTCTCATTTTGACACCATAATTGTTTGCAAACATTCCTGTAAACTGTTTTCCCAATACCTGGGTTCTATTCCGTACGCAGACTCAATCCTGTCCAGCGCCAATGTACTGCGGCGCGGCCTTGCGGCGGGTGTTGGATATTCTGCGGTCGTGAGTGCTTTGATCTTTATATCAGAACCGGAAAGTTCAGCAATTTTTCTGGCAAAATGAAACCAGGTGGTTTCTCCATAATTTGAAAAATGAAATACACCATATACACGTTTGTCTGACTCTATAATTTGCATTATAGCTTCGGCAAGATCATTCGCATTGGTGGGCTGACCAAACTGGTCATTCACCACTCCTATCTCTTCTCTTTCAGAAAAAAGATGTAGCATGGTCTTTACAAAATTCTTATTGTATTCCGAATAGAGCCATGAAGTTCTTATGATAACAGATTTTGGATTAGACTCCATCACCTGTTGTTCACCTTTAAGCTTAGAAGCACCATAGATACCATTCGGGTTAGTGAAGTTATCCTCATCATAAGAGATTTCGGTGTCACCGTCAAACACATAATCCGTAGATATATGAATGAGCACCGCTCCCACTTCTCTGCAGGCTTGTGCCAGATTTCCCGGACCGTCCGCATTCACTGCGAAGGTTTGCGCGGCCTCCTGCTCAGCCAGGTCCACAGCGGTGTAAGCAGCAGCATTGATACAGAAGTGCGGTTTCTCTTCTTCCAAAACCGAAAGCACTGCCCCTGAATCGGTGATATCAAGATCGCCGGAGGCTAAAAATATAAAGTTATAGCTCCAGTCATAATCCGAAGATAATTTCTGCAGGCATTTCCCCAACTGCCCATTGGCTCCAACAACAAGTATTTTTTTCATTAATGTGTAATTAAGCTGATTTATTTTGTTTTCTGAAAAATGCCACGCGCTCGGCGAACGTTTTCTCCGGGACTTCAGTCAAGAACTCTTCAAACATTCCGCGGGTTTCTGGCGGATGGATTTCAGATTTTCTGGTTTTCATGTTAAAATAGATTACCGTGATCCAAAGCACCGCATTTATTGTCTTACCATCTTCGCTCTTCATCAGAATTTCAACTTTGGAAATACGGTCGCGCACCTCAATCGTTTTGCTGCTGATCTGTACTTTGGAATTGAAACGGACTTCACGAAGATAGGCAATTTCATTTTGCACTGTGATCCAGGTGCAGCCGGTTTTACGCGAATATTCTTCATATGTAAAACCATAATAGGACTCTACATGGTCTTCACGGGCATTCATCATATATTCCAGATACTTCACATTATTCAGGTGTCCTATCGGATCGCAATCACTGAAACGCACTTTTACCAGTGTCGAGATTTCTTTATTCATGGCGCAAAAATAAAAAAACCACCTCTATGCAAGGTGGTTAAGCTGTATAAATGTTTGTTAAATTAAAGTCCGAGCTCTTTCTTAACTGCGGCAGTTGCGTCTGGCCCACCTTTGTAGATTAAAGCGCTTGCGTCAATAACAAAATCCCATCCGTTCGCTTTGGCAGCTTTTGCAATTGCTGCATTAAGCTTGTCAATGATCGGCTTCAGAGATGATTCTCTTCTTTTGTTAAGATCCTGCTGTGCAGTTACTGCCATCTGCTGAAGGTTCTGCTGTGTTTTCTGGAGTTCAGCTTCCTTAGCAGTTCTCTGTGCTTCCGTTAGCTTAGCTCCTTCAGCCTGATATTTCTGAACATCTGCCTGCCAGGTATCTCCCATTTTTTTGAGTTCTGCTTCTTTTGATTTGCTGAAGTTCTCGAGATCTGTTGAAACTTTTTTCGTTTCAGGCATAAGAGACAATACCTGCTCGTAATCCAGGGATGCCATCTTCTGCGCTTTTGCCATTCCAACAGTCATGAACATCGTTACTGCAGCAAATAATACACTTAATTTTCTCATAATTTTGATTAATAATTTAGGTTCTTTTTTTTGATTGTTTAATGCGGGCGAAGTTAAATCTATTTTGCACCCGATGATTTACCGCCTGTATTTTTTGTTAGCAGGTCCAGTACTTTATCCGTGTAGTCATACCTTTTCTGAAGGAAAATAACACTGATGTTGTTACTCTTGTCCAGTACGATCCCAAGACCGTTTTTCTCGGATACTGTTCTTATGGCTTCCCAAATCTGGTCCTGGAAAGGCTGTGTAAGATTGGCCCTCAACTTGGCAATTTCGCCATTAGTTCCAAAACGCAGACTTAGGGTAGTTTTAATATTTTTATCAAGATCCACCACTTCCCTTTCCCGCTGCTTCAACTGTTCGCCAATAAGCAGCACTTTCTCACTGTCGAATGCGGCCTTCTTTCTCTCATATTCCGACTGAAGGTTCTGAATTTCCTTCTGCCACGTGTCCACCTGAGCGTTCAGCCGGCCTTCGGCTTCTTTATACTGAGGGAGACGCTGCAGGATATAATCGGTGTCCACGACTCCAATCTTCTGCGCATTTGCAGAAAATGTAATAAAAAGAAATGCGACAAACAGGAGGATTCTCTTATTCATTGTTTTTTTTATAAGGATTGATTCATCAGGAAGTGTGTTTTCCAGCCCGACGGTTCACTGTTATATAGCGGCTTATCGAATCCGTAGGCAAAATCAAAACCTATCAGACCGAAGGCACCCATGTATACTCTAACCCCTACACCTGCTGAACGTTTCAGCTGGAATGGGTTAAACTTGCCCCAATCGTTCCAAACATTACCTCCTTCCATGAAAGTAAGCGCGTAAATCTTTGCAGTTTGGTTCATTGAGATCGGATATCTTAACTCTAACGAAAAACGGTTGTAAATAGTACCTCCACCCAACTGAGTTACATCATCACGTGTACCTCCGTTTGTGGTCGCATTTTCATAACCACGCAGCGGTACAAGCTCACGGCCGTCAAACCTTCCGCCGAAAAGCCCGGTTCCACCCACATAGAATCTCTCGAACGGCGGTGCACCCAGTTCACTGTTGTAGCCATCCATAAAGCCCATTTCGGCAGTACTTCTAAGTACAAGTTTACCAACGATCTCATTATAGAAATCACTCTTCACCTTTACTTTGTAGAACTCCATCAGGTTGTACTTTTCTGCAGGAGCCATTGAAGAGTAGTCTTTATTGCTGAAAAGCGAATAAGGTGGCGTGAACTTCACCGAAGTTTCCACATTGGAGCCTGAGGTTGGGAAAATCGGGTCAATACCTGCAGAATTACGGCTTAAACCTACATTAATGCTGAAGTTATTGGCATTTCCGTTATACTCCGTAGTTTCACCAAACTGGAACGGATAATTGTTAAAATTGTACCGCTGGAACTGCAAACCTGTATACAAGGAGAAGTAATCGTCCGGCCAGCGTAAGAGACGGTTCAGACCGGCATTTGCCGAAAAAATATTCAGCTTCTGATCCATTCCGAACTGATCCTCGTAGTTTACAAGCGACTGGTTTACCCCAATGGAAAGTGCTGTCGGCTTGGTTCCGAACAGCCATGGCTCGGTGAATGAAATACCGTAATTCTGGAAATAATATCCCGCTTGTGCCTGAATGGACAGTGTTTGACCGTCACCCTGTGGTACAGGTTTAAAATCTTTAAACTTCAGGAAATTCCGAAGTGAGAAGTTGTTGAACGTAAGTCCTAGCGTACCTATGAAACTGTCACCACCATAACCAGCCTGAAGCTGTACCTGGGAAGATCCTTTTTCCACCAGTGACCAGTGAACATCTACCGTGTTATCCTGAGGATTTGGCTTGATGTCCTGACCAATCTGCTGAGGATCGAAGAAGGACATGGACGCAAGATCGAAATAGGTTCTCTTTATATCACTTTTGGCGAATAGGTTGCCCGGTCTTGTCCTAAGCGAACGAAGTACCACGTGGTCATGAGTAGTGGTATTACCGCTCCACGTCACCCTATTCCAGGTCGCTTTTTCGCCTTCACTGATGCGAACTTCCAGATTGATGGAATCGCCGTTAACCGATTTTTCTACTGGTGTTACATTAGAAAAAAGGTAACCGTTGTTCATATACAGGGACTTGATATCGGAATCATCTTCCTTACCGCCATCTTCACCAACTTTCTTGTTAAATCCTACCGCATCGTAAATATCGCCACTCTTATAACCCAGCACACGCTGGAGATAATCCGTGGAAAAGGCCGTATTTCCTACAAAAGAAATATCGCCGATATAGTATTTTTTGCCTTCGTTCAACTTTACGTTGATTTCGAAGTTATTCTTTTCATTCCTTGTCACAGAGTCAGAAAGTATCCGTGCATCACGGTAACCCAGGGAATTGTAATAGTTCACCAGGTTCTGCTTGTCTGCCTCATACTTTTCTTCTATGAATTTAGACGGCTTCAGAATGGCACCGATACCAAATCTTTTCTGCTTGGTATCTTTAAAACCTTTTTTTCTGAGTCTGGAATCCGAAACATTCTCGTTTCCTTCAAAATCAATACGGTCTATCTTCACCCGTTTGCCTTTCTCCACTTCAATGGTCCAGTCTACAAGGTTAGGATCGGACGCATTCACTTTATCCTTGATGGTCACCCTGGCATCAGCAAAACCCTTTTTTATGTATTCGTTCGGAACATTGCTCTTAATGGTAGAAACGAGGTTCTGGGTTATTTTGGTTCCGGGCTTAAGATTGTTGTCTTTAGCCAGTTTTTCGTTTTTGGCTTTTCCGATTCCCTTTCCGGTAAAAGTAACCTCACCCAGTTCCTTCAGGTCCTGAAGATAGAAACGGAGCACCACACTTTCGCCCTGCTGGCTTTCGATGTAAACTTCAACTTCGGAGAAAGAGTTGGTTTCCCAGAGTTTGCGGATAGCATTACTTATTTTCTGACCGGGTATATCCACAATTTCACCTTTGGACAGGCCGGTAAAACGTAAAATCTGTGCCGGAGAATATCTTTTTACCCCATCAACCACAATATCCTGCAATTTGTAGGACCCTGTCTGGCTTTCAGCATAAACCGGGTTATTGTCCTGCGGATCCCCTTGCGGAGTTACCTGCCCATAGAAATGTGCCGAGGCAACAAACATAATAATAGGGATGAATCTAAACTTCATTATATATTTAATAACTTTTAATTAATTATTCGTGCTCCAACTGTTCACTGGTCTTGCCATATCTCCTTTCCTTCATCTGGTAGTCCAGGATACAGCGGAAAAAAGTTTCACGGTTAAAGTCCGGCCACAGCATATCCAAAAACTGCATCTCTGCATAAGCCATCTGCCACAGAAGAAAATTACTTATTCTCACTTCACCGCTGGTGCGGATCATCAGATCGACAGGGGGGAAGTCTTTTGTGTAAAGATGATCTTCAAACAGTTTTTCGTCTATATCATCTTCACTGATCTCACCTGCCTTAACTTTACTGCTGATCTGTTTAACAGCATTAAGGATTTCTTTCTGGGAGCCGTAACTTAATGCCAGGATCAGGTTTCCGCGTTTGTTGTCTTTTGTAAGATCCATTACATTCTGCAACTGATCACGCACCAAATCCGGCAGCTTTTCGATATCGCCAATGATGTGTAAACGCAAACCTTTCGTAAAAATTTCCTCAGCTTCTAGCAAAAGCGTTTCCGCCAGCAAATCCATGAGGCTGTTTACTTCGTCATTAGGCCGGTTCCAGTTCTCTGAAGAAAAAGTGTATAGAGTGAGATAGGGAATATGAATCTCATTACAGGCATTAATGGCATCTCTTACCGCCGTTAAAGCACTTTTGTGTCCGTATGTACGTTCCTTTCCCCGTGATTTTGCCCACCTGCCGTTTCCATCCATAATAATGGCCACATGACGGGGAAGATGCTCGGGATTGATTTGATCTTTTACTGACAGCATTTTATTAATCGCAATAACAAGGAGGTCTTCCGAAGGAATAGGTGATTCCCAGGGTTACACTGTTTATCCAGTCATTCCCGTTTGGATCTCCCACTTCTCTGTTTTTCAAAAACTCCCTTTCCCTTTCCTTGGATACCGCATAATAAATATCCGTCTGTAAAAGTGACGTATTGGTATTAGGAGCCAGGATATCGGTGTTATAAGTGGATTTCAGGTCTTTCGCGCTGATTGTACTATAATCCAGCTGGTCTGTAAGTGTGGGCCTGAACATAAGTTCACCCGAAATAGCCCAGTTATAGTTGAATTTATATTTTAAACCGATACCGAAAGGCAGGTAACCTGTTACTTTGCGGCCACTGTAATATTCGGCAGTGGTATTGAAGTCAATTTCATTTACCGGTGCCTGCGCCACACCGTCAACATCGCGGCGGTAGTCATGGTTCAGCGTAGCCTGAGTCACATCATGCATCATGGCACCTACCCCGGCAAAAATATAAGGACTCAGCATACCGCGTTCCTGTTCGTTATTCACAGGGAAAAGATTGTATTCAAAAATCGCATCAGCTTCCAGCAGTGTGTTGGTTCCCCACAGCTTACGGTTTCTGCGGTATTCTTCTTTGGCCCAGGCATCACCAAACTGGATATGGCTGTAACCAAGGTCAAAACGGAGTGTTTGATACGGATTGAAATTCATACGGTAGATAATGCCGCCGTATGCCGGAAAACCATATGTAGATGTCTCTCCAAATGGCTTCTGTAAAACGTAACCTGTTCTTCCTATGTCTCCTACCAAATTGCTTGTTCCCAAACGCACACCTAATTCGTGCCGTTGCGCCTTTACACTTGCTACTGTAAGAATAACTGCAAACAAGCTAAGTAATAATTTTTTATTCATAGGAGAATATAGATTATGGTTATTTTTAGTATTTAATTTTTGCAAATATAAAACATTTTTGCATTACCGAAATTCATAATATTTAGTTAAATATAAACAATTAAATATTAATTTAGTCGCTACCAGCGCACTTTTTTTGAAATTTTCCACAATTATTCAATAGTTGGGATACGAGCTGAAAAGATACCGGGACTGATGCAGTGCCTAAATGCGGTCACGCATGAGCCGCGCGGGCAGTGTTCCTCTTTTAGCCTGGGCATACTCTGCCGGAGAGCAGGGAATTAGCTTTTCTACATCTTCATCATCTCCAAAATACCACAATCCTGAAAAGCTGTCCCGCTTAAAAGCAAAATGAACATCGTCCACAGGTACATAAAAGGTTTCCATGCGCCGCTCCTTAGGATGCGACCTCTGAATATTAATACCTTCTATGAGATGCCAAACCATCTGGGCCAGCAACTGCTGATTAAGCAAAGAGTCGGAATGCGGATTAAAATTGAATATACCCACCGACTTCAGATTCTCACTGAGACCTATCTCCTTCATATAGGCACAAACCTCACGGCGGTTCAGCCCGTTCACCTGGGGATTCACTGAGAAACCTCCGGCAGGACCTTCCACGGAGTCACAGTTTACAGTTACCAGATCTGCCCTCCTGAAATAAGGTTCAGTGTTTTCTGTAGATCCCATCATCTCGACCAGACGGATTACGTCAAACTCAACTTCCTTCATCAGTTTTACGGAATCCAGCTCATTGAGATGCTTTTGGTAAGCCATGTGATGATAATCCCGCAACGGGAAGTTTTTGGAACCCAGAATCCTGGCCAGATAATTTTTCTCGTTTAATCCTTCGCCTTGGTCATTCAGAGAAATCATAGCCGAAATGTTGGTATAACTTATTTCCCGGTGGTAATGACTGAGTGCGGAAAACAGCGCAAATGAAAAATCACAGCTGCCGCCAATCACTACGGGAACCGCCTTCTTATCGTGACAGATTGAAAGCAGCTCCTGCAAAATATAGTGGGTATCCTCATGAGATTTCCCGGAGATTAAATCGCCCAGATCACATACGGGAATTTCAAAATCCAGACGGGAAAGGTTATAAAGTTCCCGCCTCACCTTTCTGAAACCATGTATTTCAGCCTCACCACCGTTTAAACCACGATAATCTGAACAGAAAATAAGGACGATACCACCTTCAGCAATCTCGCCGGAAATCAAATTTCCCAACTGCCATTTTTCGGTTTCAATTTTACCGGCCGGAATGATTATATCTTCAATATTCATGGATGTCAGTATTCAGTAAGCACTGCAAAAGTAGTAAAAGCAGCAATAAAAAACGCTTCCGTAATAATATCCTGGAAGCGTTCTGTTTACTACTGCATATTTATTTCTTTTTTGCAGCGGGCTTTTTGGCGGTTTTTTTTGCTGCGGGTTTTTTGACAGCAGTTTTCTTTACAGCTGCTTTTTTCGGTTTCTCCTTGAAGGCATCCTTGTCCTGGGCAGTAATCCACTTTTTCACCTCATCCAGAGAGACCTCAGCCAGCTCTTCGGCGGTATATTTTTCATCTTTTTTGGTCTTCGGAATCTTAAACATTTTCTTTCCGAATTTGATGAAGGGGCCCCACCTTCCGTTTTCAATCGAAATTTTCTCGTCTTCCCACTGGCGGATGTACCTGTTGGCTTCTTTTTCCAGCTTAGCTTCTATAAGCTCATGCATTTCTTCCTGTGTAAGGTTGTCAAAGTCATAGCGCTTGGGAACATTGATGAAAAGTGATTTATATTTGATGAAAGGTCCGAATCTGCCGGTTCCTTTTGTCACTCCTTCACCTTTATAGGTAGCCACAGGTGCATCAGCAATCTGTTTCTCGCGGATAATTTCCTCAGCACGTTCCTGAGTTACAGAAAGAGGGTCTTCGCCACGCGGAATACTGATGAAGGTCTCACCCCATTTTACATAGGGACCAAAACGGCCTACTCCTACCGAAACCGGCTGTCCCTCGTATTCCTGAAGGTCAAAAGGCAGTCTGAAAAGCTCCAGGGCCTCTTCCAGCGTAATTGTCGCGATATTCTGAGAGGCCATGAGGCTGGCGAAAACCGGTTTTTCTTCATCATCCTGCTCACCGATCTGCACCATTGGACCGAATCTGCCGATTCTGGCGATGACATTCTTACCGCTTTTGGGATCTGTTCCAAGGATGCGTTCTCCGTTTGCGCGGTCGGCATTTTCCTCCACATCCTCAATCCGCGGATGGAAATCGCTGTAGAAGCCCTGTAGTATCTCCTTCCACTTTTCCGAACCGTTGGCAATATCATCAAAATCCTGCTCCACCTTGGCGGTAAAACCGTAATCCAGGATCTCGGCGAAGTTCTGCGTCAGGAAATCATTTACCACTTCACCAATATCAGTAGGTACGAATTTATTTTTGTCACCCCCGAACTTCTCTGTAAGAACTTCCTTCTTGAGCCCGGATTTGGTTAGAGACATTTTCATAATCTCCCTTTCCTGAGGTTCAATTTCTCTTTTATCTACATAAGCACGGTTCTGTATGGTTTGTATCGTCGGTGCGTAGGTAGAAGGTCGGCCTATGCCCAACTCTTCCAGTTTTTTCACCAGGCCGGCTTCTGTATAACGGGCTGCAGGTTTTGTGAATTTTTCGGTGGCTTCAATCTTTTTATAGCTCAATGCCTCACCTACGCTTACTTTCGGAAGAATTTTTTCATTGTTTTCCTCCTCATCTTCATCAGTTTTGGTAATTCCGTAAGCCTTCAGAAAACCGTCAAAAACGATAACCTCACCCTGCGCCTCAAAATGCTGAGGCAATTTTGGACTTCCAATTTCAATTACAGTCTTCTCAATTTTGGCATTTGCCATCTGGCTGGCCAGCGTCCTTTTATAGATAAGCTGATAAAGCCTGTTAAGCTGTGCATCGCCAACCGACTTCACAGAAAAGTCTGTGGGACGTATGGCTTCGTGAGCTTCCTGAGCCGATGCGGATTTAGTTGTGTAATTGCGCGGCTGGGAATATTCTTCACCGTATTCAGATAAAATCTGTGCTTTCGCACCATTTATTGCTTCCTGGGAAAGACTTACCGAGTCGGTACGCATATAGGTGATGAAACCTTCTTCGTAAAGTCGCTGTGCCACTCTCATGGTAGAGGTCACGCCATAACCGAGACGGTTACTTGCCTCCTGCTGTAAAGTGGATGTTGTAAAAGGTGCTGAGGCCGTACGTGTGCCCGGTTTCTTTTCCACATTAAGCACCGTGAATTCTGTATCTTTTGCAAGGGTGAGAAACTTTTCGGCTTCCTGCTCTTCTGCAAAATCCTTCTTCACTTTAGCTGCAATAAGTTGCTTTTCACTGTTCAGGAAAGCACCCTCTACCCGAAAACTTGATTTAGGCACAAAGTTCCTGATTTCAAGCTCCCTTTCCACAACCAAACGGACAGCTACCGACTGTACACGTCCGGCTGAGAGTCCGGTCTTCACTTTCTTCCAAAGTACCGGTGACATTTCAAAACCTACAATCCGGTCCAGAACCCTTCGCGCCTGCTGGGCGTTTACAAGGTTTTGGTCAATAGACCTCGGATTCTCAATGGCTTTCAGGATTGCATTCTTTGTAATTTCGTGAAAAACAATACGTTTTGTATTGTCATCTTTCAATTTCAGTTCCTGGGCCAGGTGCCAGGCAATGGCCTCACCTTCACGGTCTTCATCGGAAGCCAGCCATACGGTATCCGCCTTCTTCACTGCATCTTTGAGTTCAGAAACTATCTTTTTCTTATCTGCCGAAACTTCGTAATCGGGAGTAAAAGTAGTGAGGTCAATCCCCATTCCTTTTTTAGGCAGGTCGCGGATATGACCGAAACTGGATTTCACCTCAAAATCTTTCCCAAGGTACTTCTGAATGGTCTTTGCTTTTGCAGGTGATTCCACAATCACTAAATTTTTTGGCATCAACTAAAATTTTTGCAAAAGTAGAGTTTTTTTTAAATGTGAAAATCCCACCCACATCTGCAGGTCTTAAATCAGCAGACGATAAACGCACTGAAAACGAAACTTCCCTTCTCTGCAACTGGCTGAAATGCAAAAAGCAGGAACTGAAGTGTTATTTAAAGTTACTTAACAAGGGTCACCTGATCTGCCTCCAAATAAATCTGTTTCCTGTTTATTTTAAAGAATTAATTTTGCGCCACCTAATTATGCACAGGATTTTTATTTCTTTATATAATCTGATTGAAAGATACCGCCTGATTGCGGCATTGCTGGCTCTGGCATTCCTGACAGCCGGTGCATTTTACGCCTCCAGAATAAAATTTGAAGAAGACATCAGCCAGATGTTGCCTAAGAACGGCAAATCCGACATTACAGCTCAGGTACTGTCACAACTGGAGTTCAGCGACAAAATAATCGTTCTTATAAACAGCAGGAGCAATGGAGCAAAACTTACTGAAACAGCAGATGCCTTCATTGAGAGGCTGGAGCCCCTGAAACCGTACATTAAATCTGTACAGGGCAAAGTGGATGAAGACCAGATTTCAGAAACATTTGATTTTGCACAGCAAAATATTCCGCTGCTATTGGATGAAGATGACTACGGGATCATTGCGGACCGCATTTCGGGCGACAGTATCAATCAACGGCTCGCGGCCAATTACCGGGCACTATCATCTCCGGCAGGATTGGTCACCAGGGATTTCATCAAGAAAGATCCGTTGGGTATCACCGCGCTGGGGCTGCAGAAGCTTAATCTGCTGGGTGAAAACAAAGACTTCCTCCTGCAGGACGATTATATTGTTACCAAAGACGGTAAAAACATCCTTCTGTTCCTTGAGCCTTCATTTGGTGGTGCCGAAACTAAAAACAATGAAATTTTTGCGGAACAGCTTAATATTGTTAAGGACAGCCTGAACAGGGAATTCCGGGGACAAACCGAAGTTTCCTTTTTTGGCGCACCGCTGATTGCCGCTGCCAATGCCAAACAAATCAAAAAAGACATCCAGACCACCGTACTGATTTCCACCGGAGTGCTTCTGTTGCTGCTTATCTTCTATTTCCGGAATATACTGGCACCCATCATCATTTTCATTCCCACAGTTTTCGGTGCCGTCACCGGATTGATTTTCATCTACATAATAAAGGACAGTATATCCGCGATTTCACTAAGTGTCAGTGCGATACTGATTGGAATCACGATAGATTATGCTATCCATATTCTGACCCATTACAAGCACAACAATAATATAGAGGATGTCCTGAAAGAGATTACACATCCCATAATCATGAGTGCATCTACCACGGCAATCTCCTTTCTCTGCCTGGTTTTTGTACGTTCAGAGGCACTCAGGGACCTGGGGATTTTTGCCAGTGTTACGGTCATCTTTTCCGCGCTTTTTACTTTGGTGCTCATTCCGCATCTGTACAGGCCCGGTAAAACGAAAACGCCTCAAAAGAAAACTTTCATCGATAAAATCGGAGCATATCCTTATGAAAAAAACAGGGCGTTGGTCATCATCTGCTCTCTGCTGATTGTTATTTCCTTTTTTGGCTTCAGCCATATAAAATTCAACCAAAACATCTCTGACCTGAATTTTGTACCCGAGGAAATGAAGCAGAATGAACGAAAACTGCAGGAACTTTCCGACCTTACTGAGAAGTCCATCCATGTGGTTTCTTACGGCACTTCACCGTCTGATGCTGTTGATAAAAATACAAAGCTGTTATCTTTCTTAAAAGACCAGCAGGAACAGGAAAATATACTGAGTTTTCAGTCGGTAGGCGAAGTGGTACTTTCAGAAAAAGAACAGCAACAGCGGGTCCGCCGGTGGAATCAATTCTGGACCGCTGACCGAAAAGCAGACGTTATTACGAAGTTGAAGATGGGTGGTGCTGTACTTGGATTTAATCACTCGGCCTTCGCTGAATTTGAAGAGATGCTGAACAGAAATTATCAGCCAATTTCACTTAACGATTACTCTAACCTGCCAGCCATGCAGTTTTCAGAATTTTACCGCGCCAGCCCGGGAATGCATACACTGTCCACTATTGTGAAGGTTAATGAAGCACAGCGCGCCCAATTCATCCGCAATGTGGAGAAGCACAATGAAGTCCTGGCCATAGACCGCCAGCAGATCAATGAAAATTTCCTGGGTTTACTTAAGGACGACTTCAACAACCTCATCAATTACTCGCTGATCGCCGTCATCATTATATTTCTGATTTTTTTCCGGAACACAGACCTTACGGTCATGGCCGTGATCCCAATCGTTCTTTCCGGTGTCGTAACTGCGGGCATCCTTTACTTTATGGGGCTTGAACTCAATATTTTCAGTACTATTGTATGCACGTTAATCTTCGGTGCCGGTGTCGATTTCAATATTTTCCTGACCCAGGCGCTTCAGAAAGAGATCAGCACCGGAAAAGACCAGCTGCCGCTTTACAGGGTGTCCATCATTCTGGCACTTATCACTACCGTGCTGGCGGTAGGAGCTTTGATTTTCGCGAAACACCCTGCGCTGTATTCGGTTTCTACAGTAGCCCTGGTGGGAATGGTGGCTGTTGTGGTCATTTCATTTGCTCTGTACCCACTGATGTTCGGATACATCCGCAGGCGTTCGCAAACAGGTTTGATGCCTGTAAAATTGAGGGTAGTACTTAATTCCCTTTTCTCACTTACTGTTTATGCTTTTGGCGGAATTGTTTTTGGAATTATCGCACCATTCTTCAGCAGAAGCAATGAAGGAAAATTAAGAAAAATAGTAGCTTCTTATCTCACCATGGTTCTTTATACCAATCCTTTTGTCCGGAAAAGAGTAATCAACCAAACGGGAGAAAAGTTTGAAAAACCTGCCGTGGTTATCGCCAATCACACGTCCTCTCTGGATATTCTGGCAATGGCCATGACCACCCATAAACTCATATTTTTCGTAAACGACTGGGTATACCATTCTCCCATTTTCGGCAGGTTGGTGCGCCGGCTGGGATTCTTTCCGGTTTCCGAAGGTCTGGAGGGTAATTTGGACCGCCTGAAAAAGAAGGTGGACCAGGGATATTCACTGATGATCTTCCCTGAAGGAGAACGCTCGTTCACTAATTTGGTGCAAAGATTTCACAAGGGTGCATTTTATCTGGCGCAACATCTTAAACTGGACATCCTGCCCGTTTACATTCACGGTACTTCCGAAGTAATGCCCAAGGGCGACCTTTTTATTCATGACGGCAGTATTACCGTAGTTACGGGCAAGCGGATTGCCTGGGATGATATGTCTTTTGGTGAGACTTACCAGCAAAGAGCAAAAAAAGTAAATGCGCTGTTCCGTGAGAAGTTTTCCGAACTGAGAAAAGAACTCGAAGATGAGGATTATTTCGCAAAAAAGATACTGATGAACTATCATTATATGGAGAAGGAAATCGTGAAGGATGTTCATGCCGACTGGAAGCAGAATAAAAAGCTGTACCACGAGCTGAATAAGTGGATCGGCCCAAAAGACAATATACTTCATATTTCCGCGGACTATGGACAGCTGGACATGCTTTTGGTTCTTCAGGAAGCGGGCCTCCAGATCAATTCCTACAATGTTGATGTAGAAAAAAGGCATACCGCCAGACAAAGCTATCTGCTGCACCGGCGGAAAATCCAGTATCTGGATTCTTTGGACAGCCTTGAAACAGTTCCGGATGTGTTGCTCATCAGTGACGTCAGCTTTAAGCTGGATGAACTCGTTGAACTTCCAGCACGAATTATATTTCTGAACAGACCGGAGGTGCAGGCTCCTGCCGGCTATCAAACATCAGAGGCAACAGATGGGCTTACCGTCTTTAAGATAATGGATAAATTTTAATATTTTTGTAGAAATTCATAAACTGCAATGCCGAAGAAGATACTGGTTACCTATTATTCACAAACCGGACAGCTGGAAGAGATCATGAAGAATATTGCCGGGGCATTCCGGGACCGCAGTCATTTTGAGATTACCTATTACGAGATCAAGCTGAAGGAGGATTTTGAATTTCCCTGGAAGCCGGAGGTTTTCTATGACACTTTTCCGGAAAGCTACCTTCAGGTGCCGCGTGAAATCATCCCGCCGTCTGAGGAAATTCTGAATACGAAATACGACCTGATCCTTTTTGGCTATCAGGTATGGTTTCTCACTCCTTCGATTCCTGTGATCTCTTTCCTTAAAAGTGAATTTGCCGAAAGACTGATGGCCCACACTCCGGTAGTCACCATTAGTGGGACAAGAAACATGTGGATGCTCTCTCAGGATAAACTTAAAGTGCATTTAAAAAGGCTGCAGGCCGAACTCGTCGGAAATATTGCGCTGGTAGACAGGCATGATAATTACACCAGCGTCATCACCATCCTGAACTGGATGCAGACAGGAAATAAAGCACAGAAAAAACCGCTTCCGCCGGCGGGTGTTGCCCAGAAGGAGATTGATGAAGCCGGAAAATACGGCCAAATCATTATGAAATATGCCGGGAGTGGCAGCTATGGTGGAATGCAGAAAGAATTGGTACAGAACGGAGCCGTAGAGATCCGCCCCTTCCTTATCAAGGTGGAAACCGTAGGCAATAAACTCTTTACGGTCTTTTCCGGAATCATTGCCAGAAAGCCTCAGAGCCGCAAATTTTGGGTAGGTGTCTACAAATTCTACCTCATGTTTGCCATTTGGGTGGTATCGCCCATTGTTTTATTTTTTTATACATTGCTGACTCCTTTCTTTTACAGGAAAAGAAAAAGACAGATTGAACACTATCAGGGACTTTAAAAATAACTTTACTAAAATATGAATCAAGTTTATATCACAAGGGCAGCCAAGTATCTTCCGGGAAATCCAATTTCCAATGACGAAATGGAAGACTACCTGGGTTATGTTAATGATACACCTTCAAAAGCAAAGGCACTTATCCTTAGGAACAACGGAATCAAAACCAGATATTACGCGCTGGACAAAAACAATAAACCCACCGAAACCAACGCTGAAATCACAGCCAAAGCGGTAGAAAAGCTTTTCGACGAAAACTTCACCAAAGAGGACATGGAACTGCTTACCTGCGGAACCACATCAGCAGACCAGATCCAGCCTTCCCATGCCTCAATGGTTCACGGCGTACTGAAACCGAGTCATTCCATTGAAATTAATACATCTATGGGACTTTGCAACGCGGGTATGAACGCGCTTCAATACGGTTTTATGTCGGTAAAATCAGGAAATTCCAATAACGCGGTTTGTGTTGGCTCCGAAAGATTCTCGGCCTGGATGACAGCAGACAAGTTCAACCACGAAGCAGAAAACCTGAAGCAGCTGGAAGAGAAACCGATTATCGCTTTCAAAAGGGAATTTTTAAGATGGATGCTTTCCGACGGCGCCGGTACCTTCCTGCTGGAGAAACAGCCGCGTGAAGGAGAAGTGAACCTTAGAATTGAGTTCATCGACTTCTTTTCCTATGCACATGAGCTGGAAGCCTGTATGTACGCGGGTTGCGAAAAACAGGAAGACGGCAGTCTGAAGTCATGGGCCGAATATTCGGCGGATGAATGGCTGAAGCAATCCATATTCTCGCTGAAACAGGACACCAAACTTCTGGGAGATTTCATCCTGAAAAAAGGTGCACAGGCGCTTAGAGCTTCATTCGACAAAAACAATCTGAATCCGGACGATATGGATTATGTGCTGGCACATATCTCTTCAAACTACTTCAAAGATGGCTTAAGAGAAGAGTTCGCAGCCGTAGGTCTTGATTTCCCTAAGGAAAAATGGTTCTACAACCTTTCTGAAGTAGGTAATATCGGTGCAGCATCAATATATATCGCGCTGGAAGAACTGATGGCTTCCGGAAAACTTAAAAAAGACGAAAAAGTACTGCTCTGCATCCCGGAAAGTGGCCGATTTGCTTATTCCTGCGCACTGTTAACCGTAATGTAATGGAAATTTCACTTCCGGTTACGGATAAAAACACTGTCGGAAACCTTATTCCACAAAAAAAACCGTTTGTAATGGTGGACGCCCTGTTCTCATGGCAGGAAACTGCACTGAAATCGGGCTTCACGGTGCCGGAGGAACATGTTCTGGTGGCCAATGGCTTCTTTCAGGCCTCGGGGGTGCTGGAGCATCAGGCGCAAAGTGTGGCTTTGCATACCGGCTATCAGTTTTATCTGAAAGATGAAGAACCGCCTGTGGGTTACATCGGTGCCATCAAGACTTTTGAAATCTCAGCCTTGCCTGCCGTGGGCGATAAGATTGAAACCGAAGTCGAGATCCTGAACGAAATGATGGGGGTAACTTTGGTGAGAATCAGCAGTTCGGTAAACGGAAAAGAAATTGCTACTTCGGAAATGAAGACGGTCGTTAAATAATTTTGGAAAAGGAAAACCACATCAACATTCAGGACTTCCTTCCGCACCGCGAACCGCTGCTGATGGTGGACCGCATACTGGAAATCCGGAAAGAAGAAGTAATTACCTCGTTCCGGATACAGCCCGATAATATTTTTGTTGATAAAGGCTTTTTTGTTGAATCAGGCCTGATTGAAAATGTAGCCCAAACCTGTTCCGCGATTACCGGTCAGGATTTTGGCGATGAGATCCGCAACCATGAAGATCCGGGCTCCAGGGTAATCGGTTTTATTACCAATATTAAAAAAGTGAAGATCCATGAACTGCCGCCTGTTGGAAGCGAAATTATTTCCAAAGCGCACCTTAACTCACAGTTCGGAGATATCTGCACTATTTCGTGCCTGACCTATCTGGAGGACCGATTACTTGTGGAAGCTGAGATCAGCCTTTTCATCAAGGCGCTTTAGTGAGCAGATTTTACAGCTATTGATGACATCTAAATTCTGATTATGAAAAAAGAAGAAGTTCCGCAGGAAAAAAGTGCACTGGAATCCGCCAACATGACGGATCTTTACTATGTGACCGATGAAAACGGAAACTATACCACCGCACGCAGCACCGGCTGGGACGCTAAAGCAAAAGCGCTGGAGGAAAGCATGGAACTCATTAACGAACGCGTGAATGAGGCCAAAGCCGCTGTGGCAAACGGAACTGCCAGTCCAATCCTTTACTTTATGGAGCTGAACAAGATGGATTTCAGCATACTCTCCAGCTATGTAGGAATCTGGACGTTCTTTGTAAAACAGCACACCAAACCGGGAAAATTTAGAAAACTAAGCGAAAAAACCTTACAGAAATATGCCGATGCTTTCGGAATCACTGTAGAGGAACTAAAGAATTTTGACGGAAAATAGATGAACGATATAACCAAACTGAACTTCACCCACCACCAGACGGCACACTGCGAAAACGGAGTGGCGTCCAACCTGCTGAAAGACAAAGGCCTGAACCTGAGCGAACCCATGATTTTCGGCATTGGCTCGGGTTTATATTTTGTGTACCTGCCTTTTCTGAAAGTCAATTTTGCCCCCGGATTCAGTTACAGACCCATGCCCGGTGCCATCTTTTCCAAAGCCGCCAAAAGGCTCGGCATAAAAATTAAAAGACAAAGGTTTTCCAACCCAAAAGAAGCTCAGGCGGCGCTGGAAAGAAACCTCGAAAACAAAATTCCCACGGGTTTGCAGGTGGGCGTTTTTCATCTGACTTACTTCCCGGAGGAATATAAATTTCACTTCAATGCCCATAACCTGGTGGTGTACGGCAAGGAAGGCAACCGGTTCCTCATAAGCGATCCGGTGATGAACGAAACCACCACACTTACCGAGAAAGAACTGGAACGCGTACGCTATGCCAAAGGCGTTATGGCGCCGAAAGGTCACATGTATTTTCCCACAGACATTCCGGCCACGCTGGAGCTGGAAAAAGCCATTGTAAAAGGAATTAAGGATACCTGCAACAAGATGCTCGCACCGGTTCCCATCATCGGCGTAAAGGCCATCCGGTGGGTGGCGCGCAGTATCCCGAAATGGGCCGACAAAAAAGGCGCAAAAACGACAAACCATTATTTGGGCCAGCTCATCCGTATGCAGGAGGAGATCGGTACCGGCGGCGGCGGGTTCCGTTACATTTACGGCGCCTTTCTGGCGGAAGCGGCAGACGTTTTAAAGAAACCCGAACTGAAAGAACTTTCCAGGGAAATAACCGACATCGGTGACCTCTGGCGTGATTTCGCGGTGGATATTGCCCGCGTCTACAAAAACCGCAACAGCAAATTCGACATCTACAACTCTCTGTCCCAATCCATGCTGCATATCGCGGATCTGGAGGAGGCCTTTTTCAGAAAGTTGAGGAAGGTGGTGAGGTAAGGTGTTAGTCAGGATCGACTGGGTGAAGATTAAATTCAAATTATGCAGTAGTAATCCAAATGCATATTAAAGCTACAACATATTTTTATTATTACATAGAATATGCCTGACCTTATAAAAGAAATTGCAGAAAAACAAATCAGCACTCTGCATCAAATAAGACTATATACCTGTACCTTATTTAAAGACCTAAGTTCCTATAAACAAAATGGGACGGGAGTATTTGTTAAAATTGGATCAAAACATTTTCTATTTTCAGCTGCCCACGTTTTTGATGATTTTGATGAATTATTCATTCCTTTAAAGGAAGGTAAGACTTTATTAAAACCTGGTGGTAGTGTAATAAAAAATTTCCCTAAAGAAAATCGGGAAACTGATGATTTAGATGTAGGAATATTAGTTCTTGACCCTGAATCCATTGCTGCATTAAAAGAAAGCTATTCTTTTTTGGAAAGCTCACATCTAGAAATAAATCATGTCCAAAGTAATTTATTATTATATACTGTTTTCGGATATCCTACCACTTGGTCAAAAAAATCAACTACAAAAAATTCTTTTCATAGTGTACCTTTCTTCAATTTTACAAAATGTGTTGGAGGTGCAGAATATTACAAAGTAAATCGACATGAGTATTTAAGCCTGATAGTCGACTATGACAGAAAAAATACGCCCAATTTAAAGTCTAGAACGTTTAGCTATGGACCGGACTTGTTCGGAATAAGTGGTTGTGGATTATGGTATCTAAACCCACACGATCTTCAACGCGGTCCTGCACTAGTGGGAATTATGAATGAGTGGTCCAAAACAAACAGATCAAGATTAATTGCTACCAGAATTGATGCCTACACAGAAATTCTGCGAAGTCAAGGAATCATTGACTTTCAAGAAACTAATTTGTTTGGATATAAATAAATTGAAAAAATCCTTCCAAATCAGTTTTGAAATCCGCGACTGTTCCCCCGATGTCGCGGATTTGTAATCCGTGACAATTTCGCAAGTTTAAGACCCACATACGCTTAGAAATCCTTTTGAAGTCCATTTTTTGTTATTTCATTCTACTACGTAAAGCGCTGTAAATAATTCCATTAACTTGGTTTACAGGTCAATAAATTTTTAACTTTAAATGAATTTATTAACCAATAAAACTCAAAATCATGGAAAATAATGTATTAACAAAGGAAGTACTGGATTTCTTACCTGAACCGTTTCAGGTGGCTCAAAAGGCTATTGACCTGCCCGAAGTAAAGGAAATGATGGCAAGACTGGCCAAATATAATCTGGGCGTTTTTATGCCCCATCAGCATAATGCGGAAAGTGGTGCCTTCGAAGTTTTGGAAGACGGTAAAATGCAGATGGAAAACGACCTCCAGGTTTCCTTTATGACCAAAGAGGAGGCAGCCAAAATAAACAGTCTGCCCGTAGGCTGGGTTTGGAAAAACGATGGCGTGCGGGGATCCGCAGAGTGCACTTTCGGCTGTCATTGGGAGATTAGCCCTACAACAGGTGCTGCCGTCCACATCAAAAATCATAAATAGTACAAGAACAAACTGTAAGTCTGTGAAGTCACTTACAATGCTGTTTTTACTGATCTGCCCCAACAGTTTATTCGGTCAAGGCGCCCGGGATTCCTCAACAATAATTGTAAAATATAAATTCACTTTTGTTCAGGATACCCTGGATATGAGCTCAGTTATTTAGTGCAGAAAAAAGGCATAGAAGTTACCCGCGAGCAGTATATATTCAAAAAGGAATGAGTTTATGAGTGATCCCCTTCAGGGCCGCGTGAACAACCCTGAATACAGAAACAGGATAAAAGCCAACAGACTTAGGTATAATAATTCTTTGGAATGAGCTTACAGATTGCTTAATAGAACCCCGTCTATTGATCTATTCGAAACGCATGTTCATAGGCAATTTATAATTGCTTTTTACTGGCTGACCATTAATTTTAGCAGGAATCCACCGCTCTTTTATATTGGAAAGCACACGGACCATTTCATTTCCCAAAGCCGCATTTCCTGTGTATTTAATGTCTGTAATCCGGCCTTCGGTGGTAATTACAAAAGTGGTTTCGGAAGCTAGCATTCCTTTCCCGGTGATTTTGGATGCATTAAAATCTTTCATTATTGCCTGACGGAATTTCTGCAAACCACCGGGGTATTCCGCTGCCTCTTCCACCTCTGCATAAACAGAATCAGTTTTTATCTGGATTTCCTGTGCAGAGATAAGCAGGCCAAAAAGCAAAAGAAACAAAGCGAGAAATTTTTTCATAGTTGCTGTTTTTAAACTCAGTTTATTGGAGTTAACATTTAACTGCAAGTTTAGTGAAATTAAACTTATTTGTAAGATTTTAACTTGAGCAGTCAGACGAATTAATTTTATCGGCAAGTACTCAGTGACGTACATCCAACTACCACCCAATTCACTGCCCTTTCCCCTTCCCTCTAAAATCACTATTTTGCAGCCTGAAAACCATTGCTTTTGGCTACAAATATTATCGAAATTAAAAACCTCTACAAGAAATATAAAAACGCAGACGAGTTCTCTGTGAACAATATTTCGCTGGAGATTGCGGAAAACGAAATCTACGGCATCCTCGGGCCCAACGGCGCCGGCAAGACCACCCTGATTTCCATGCTCTGCGGACTGATTAAGCCGACCTCCGGAAGCTATACCATTAACGGACTTTCGCCACGAAACCGGCTGAACTCCATTAAAAAAATCACCGGCATCGTACCTCAGGAATACGCCCTCTATCCTACGCTGACCGCCAGCGAAAACCTGATGTTCTTCGGCTCACTCTACGGTTTGAAACATGCTGATCTGCACCAAAAAATCGATACCATGCTGGAGCGTGTGGGCCTTACCAACTTCGCCAACAAGAAAATTGAACATTTCTCCGGCGGAATGAAGCGCCGCTGCAACCTGATCGCTGGTATTATGCACAACCCGAAAGTCCTTTTCCTGGATGAACCGACTGTGGGTGTAGATGTGCAGTCCCGGAACGTGATCATCGAATTCCTGAAGGAACTCAACCAAAATGGCACCAGCATCGTGTACACCTCGCACCACCTTCAGGAAGCTGAGGAATTTTGCACTAAGATCGCCATCATCGACAACGGTCAGATCTACGCCATTGGCAGTCCGGAGGAACTCATTGCCAACACCCCAAAAGCGGAAAACCTGGAAGACGTTTTCATTTCACTAACCGGAAAAGAACTTCGCGATGTTATATAAACTCTGGAGAGCCCTGTGGAAGGAGATCTTATTGCTGAAACGAGACATGGGCGGCATCCTGATCATCTTCATCATGCCCCTGGTGCTCATCATCACCATTACGCTTATTCAGGATTCCACCTTCAAAAATCTGGAGGGTACCAAAATCCCGCTTTTACTTGTTGACAATGACAAAGCCGAGGTTTCGAAAATCATAACGGACGGACTGAAAAAGGGCGATACCTTCAACCTTATCACGAAAGATTTAGACGAAGCTAAAGCCAGACAGGCGGTCTTCAACGGCGATTATCAGATGGCCATCGTGATTCCGGAAAATCTCACGGAGAACATGAACCAAAGCATCGACTTTAAGGTTCAGTCCATCGTAAGTTCGCTGGGCGTTGGCGAAACTGACACGGCAGTGGTGCAGCGTGAACTTCCGAAGGCCAAAGAAATCCACCTCTATTTTGATCCGGTGACGAGCGCAGGCTTCAAGAGCGGCGTGAAGAGTTCGGTAAATGAAATGGTAGCGACCATTGAAAATCAGAAAATCTACGCAGCCTTTCAGGACCAACTGGGAACCGAAGATGATATTTCTTTTGACCAGAAATTTATCGCTTTTAAGGAAATAACCCCTAAAGGTGATGACGAAGCCCTGCCCAACTCCGTACAGCACAATGTGCCGGCCTGGGCCCTGTTTGCGATCTTCTTCATTGTGGTGCCGCTTTCCATCAACCTTGTAAAGGAAAAAAACCAGGGAACCATCATCCGCATCCTGGCGAACCATACGCCTTATTATGTACACGTCCTCGGCAAGACTTTCACCTATCTCATGATCTGCATGATACAGTTTTTGCTGATGCTTGCGGTGGGCGTTTACCTTTTCCCCTATCTGGACCTGCCGAAGTTTGAGGTGGCCGGAAAACTTCCTGAGTTGCTTTTCGTGACCTTTTTCGCAGGATTGGCAGCCATCGGATTTGGCATCCTGCTCGGAACATTAACAGACACCCAGGAACAGTCGGCGCCTCTGGGAGCGACCTCGGTAGTAATTCTGGCGGCAATTGGCGGTATTTGGGTGCCGGTATTTATGATGCCAGACTTTATGCAGACGATATCAAGCTTCTCGCCAATGAACTGGGGGCTCAATGCTTATTATGACATTATCCTGAGGAACGCCGGCATATCGCAGGTGCTGCCCGGGGTGGGCCTTTTGCTTTTGTTCTATATTGTAACAGTGCTTATAGCTTTAATTTATGAAAGAAAAAAACACTCCATCTGATGCCATCATAAACCGGCAAACGGTTAGGGTGCGCTTCAACGAGTGCGACCCGCTCGGGATTGTATGGCACGGTCACTATATTGTCTATTTTGAGGACGGACGCGAAGCCTTCGGTCGCGAACACGGCATTTCCTATCTGGATGTCCAGCATAACGGATTTGCCACACCGATTGTGAGAACGGTTTGTGAACATTTTCTCCCTTTGAAATATGGCGAAACCATAACCGTTGAAACCACTTTCGTGAATTTGCCCACAGCAAAAATGATGTTCCGCTACCGGATCTTTAATGAAGAAAATAAACTGGTCTGCTCCGGCGAGACCGTTCAGGTTTTTATTGATACGGACGGAAACCTACAACTGTATAATCCAACCTTTTTTCAGCACTGGAAGGATAAAATGGGACTTTCATAATGGAGAAAACGGTCACCTACATTACAGATTACAACTGCGTTACACCTTTAGGTTACAATGCGGAAGACAATTGGCAAAATGTTCTGGACGGAAAATCCGGAATCAGGAAGCATGATCTTTTTGAGAGCCAGCCACCTTTTCATGCAGGGATCATTGACAATAATGAACTCGGAAGTATTTTCACGGCTGAATTTAAATCTGAGAATTTCACGCGGCTGGAAAAAATGCTGCTGCTAAGCCTGAAACCGCTGATTGAAAAAAATGGCGTTAAGGAAAAAACAGCCTTCATCCTTTCTACTACCAAAGGAAACGTTTCCCTGCTGAAAAACAAAATTGCACCACCTGAAGAGGCTTACCTTTCAGAGCTCGCGAAGACAATCGCCGATGTTTTCGGCTTTAAAACAAAGCCTGTGGTCATTTCGAATGCCTGTGTTTCAGGTGTGATGGCGGTTTCGGTGGCAAAAAACATGATCGAGTCGGGGCTGTACGAAGATGCTTATGTTTTAGCCGGCGATGAGGTTTCGGAGTTTGTAATCTCGGGTTTCAACTCCTTCCAGGCTATGAGTTCGGAGCCTTGTAAACCTTACGATGAAAGCCGTGACGGAATTACGATCGGTGAGGCCGCGGCAGCGTTGTATGTAACCTCCACTCCACCAACTGACGGTATATATTTTAAAATCCTGGGTGAGAGTGCGGTAAATGATGCCAACCATATTTCCGGACCTTCCAGAACGGGCGAAGGTCTGTTCCGCAGCATTGAAAATGCATTAAAAGAAGCACAGATTTCAGCGGAACAGCTGGATTACCTATCCGCACACGGTACAGCCACTATTTATAATGACGAAATGGAAAGCATCGCCTTTACACGGGCGGGCTTACAAAATGTGCCCGCAAACAGCCTTAAAGGCTTCTATGGACACTGTCTGGGAGCCTCGGGATTGCTGGAAATTATTATCGCTATGGAATGTGGCCGCAACAATACGTTAATTAAAAGCCTGAATCTTGAAAAGCCCGGTGTTTCGCATACTCTGAATATCATTACCGAAAATAAAGCTCAGGAAATTGAATATATTTTGAAAACGGCTTCCGGCTTTGGCGGGTCAAATGCAGCCATTATCCTGAAAAAATGTGCCCAATGAAAACACTGAAAACCTGCAGTATAGAAAATGGCAGCATCACAGTGGATGATGAGGTGGTTTTTCAGGAAGCGCACCTCCATTTCAGCGATTTTGCCAAGTCTGTTTATAAAAAGTTCAGTTTTGACTATCCCAAATTCCACAAGATGGATGCTTTAAGCAAACTTGCATTTATGGCTTCGGAAATGGTATTGAGGGATGAGGAGAATAAAAACACCGCTTTGGTTTTCGCCAACCGGTCCTCCAGTCTGGATACCGACATGAAATATCAGGAAAGTATCAATTTGGAAGAAAATTATTTCCCAAGCCCGGCGGTTTTTGTATACACCCTCCCAAATATCTGTCTGGGTGAGATCAGCATCAGGCATCAGCTTCAAACCGAGAATGCTTTCTTCGTCACCGATGAGTTTGATGAAGACTTCATGAACCTTTACGCAGGACAGCTCCTGAAGTCAGGAAAGGCAGAGCAGGTGCTGGTGGGCTGGACGGAATTGTACGGGGAGAATTACAAAGGTTTTGTATATTTGTTGACCTTATAAAAGAAATTATGGACTTAAGAGAAGAATTAAAGCATAAAATTATAGAAGTACTGAACCTTGAAGATGTTTCTGCAGAGGAAATCGCAAACGATGCACCACTTTTCGGCGGCGGCCTTGGATTGGATTCCATAGACGCGCTGGAGCTTATCGTTTTACTGGACAAGCAGTACGGAATTAAGCTGGCTGACCCAAAGAAAGGGAAGGAAATCTTCGAAAGCATCGACACGATGGCTACCTATATCGAACAGCACAGAACCAAATAGTCCATGTCGCGAAAGATTGCCATCACCGGCATGGGAATCATTTCCTCCATTGGCCGGAATGTAGAAGAAAATTACACCTCACTTCTGGAGTCCAGACATGGGATTTCCGATATCGAATTCCTTGAAACACGCCACCGTGGCGAGGTGAAACTGGGGGAAATAAAAATGTCTAACGAAGACCTGATTTCAGAGTTGGGTATTCCCGAAGACAACAATTACGCACGCAGCACCCTCCTGGGTATTGTGGCGGCAAAGGAAGCCGTAGAAAGTGCCGGCATTAAGAACCTGAACCAATATCGCACAGGACTTATTTCATCAACAAGCGTGGGCGGTATGGACGTTACCGAAAAATACTTCTACGACTACGAAAACCAACCTGATAAACAGAAATACATCGCTACTCATGATGCCGGACAGTCCTCTTTGGCAATTGCTGAGGTTTTAGGTCTGAAAGGCATGGTTTCCACAATAAGTACAGCATGTTCATCGGCGGCCAATGCCATTATGATGGGTGCGAAACTTATACAGAGCGGCATTCTGGACCGTGTGATCGTAGGCGGTACCGACGGACTCTCAAAATTCACGCTGAACGGTTTCAAAACCCTGATGATTGTCACCGATACTTACAATACGCCTTTCGATAATGACCGCAAGGGTCTTAATCTTGGTGAAGCAGCCGCTTTTTTGGTACTGGAAAGTGATGAGGTCTTAGAGAAAGAAAATAAAAAGCCGATTGCCTGGCTATCGGGGTATGCCAATGCGAACGACGCCCACCATCAGACCGCTTCCTCCGAAGACGGAACCGGTGCCTATCTGGCTATGGAAAAGGCGCTGAAAGTATCGGAGCTTGACACAAGAGATATCGACTATATCAACGCGCACGGAACGGCGACGCCCAATAATGACCTTTCGGAAGGTACGGCCATGCTGAGGATTTTTGGTGATGACCAGGTGCCGGATTTCAGTTCTACCAAAGCCTTTACAGGACACACTCTGGCTGCTGCTGCGGCAGTAGAAGCGGTCTATTCCATACTTGCAATCAACAACGGAGTTATCTTCCCAAATCTTAACTTTAAAACGCCGATGCAGGAGTTTGACCTTACGCCTGTAACAGAACTTAAACGGAAGGAAATCAATCACGTACTCTCAAATTCATTTGGGTTCGGAGGCAACTGTTCCACTTTAATTTTCTCGAAATCATGAAGCCGGTTTATGTTAACAGTGCCGTGTGTATTTCGGTGCAGGACACGCTGAATGCAGTATTTTTCCATACAATGGAAGCCGACCAAACCTCAGTGCTGCTTAATGCGGTTGCTCCCAATTATAAAGAATTTATTCCGCCGGCTCAGATCAGACGGATGTCCAAAACGGTGAGGATGAGTGCTGTAGCCGCGCAGAAAGCCATGAACGAAGCCGGTATAGTGACACCGGATGCCATTATCGTTGGTACGGGAATGGGCTGCGAAGAGGACTCTGAGAAGTTTCTGAAAAACGTTATCGAAAATAACGAGGAATTCCTGACGCCTACACATTTCATACAATCCACACACAATACCGTAGCAGGACAGATTGCTTTGGCCAATTCCTGCCATGCCTATAATTTCACGTATGTAAATCCGGGTTCATCGCTGGAAATGAGTCTGCTGGACGCGAAGCTTCAGATCGAACATGACGAAGCAAACAACATTCTGGTTGGCGCGACAGATGAAAAGGCGGCAAGGACGATGGAACTGTACCGTTTAAAAGGGACTATTAAAAAAGAAACAGATTTACCCGCAGATTACCTTGATTCATCCACAGCAGGTGTGGTTTGGGGCGAAGGTTCTGCCTTTTTCGTACTCAGTTCAGAAAAATCTGAAAATACAAGCGCACAGTTGCAGGAGGTAACTTTCATCAACAAGCTTGCAGAAGACGAAGTAACGTCTTTCATATCCGAATTTCTGGCTAAGAATAATATGGCAACCACAGATATTGATGCGGTTTTATTGGGTTTCAGCGGAGATGCGCGCACAGATAGCTACTATAAAACAGCTATGGAAATATTTGAGGGGGCAGATCGGCTGTACTTCAAGCACCTGTGCGGTGAGTTCAATACTTCGAGCGGATTTGCCTTCTTTATGGCCAACCAGATTCTGAAACGTCAGGAAATTCCGGAGGCGATGAGGATTAATAAGGACATTCAGAAAGATTTCATCAATAGTATCCTTATCTACAACCATCTTAATGGTGAAGACCACAGTTTGACCTTGCTCAAAAAAGCCTGACAGCCGGTTCTGCTTACAGGAATCGGGTAAAATGTATTTATCAATCTGCTTTAACTGCGTCATTTGAAACACCGGATTTCCATCTTAATTTTTATAGCCATCACATTGGCTGTCTATTTCTTGAAAGGTGAACTACGGATGTATTTTGTTACATTGGCAATTTTCGGTGTGGTTACTTTTTTAGGCGTGACCAATATGGATTTCAACTGGTTCCTGAAAAGCTTTATCAGTAATCCAAAGGCTGAGGAACGCATCGTTGCACTAACTTTTGATGACGGACCTACCGAATTTACACCACAATTCCTGGACCTGCTGCTGGCTCATCAGCAAAAAGCAACTTTTTTCTGCGTTGGAACCCAAATAATAAAGCATCCGGAAATCTTCAACAGAACAGTTACTGAAGGTCATGAAGTGGGAAACCATACCTTTTCACATTCCAAAGCAACCGGTTTTCTTTCCACTTTCAGGATGAAAAGGGAAATCTTGCGTAACGACAGAGTGATGCTGAAGAAAGCAGGTCTCACCACAGACCTTTACCGTCCTCCATTTGGCATTACAAATCCCAATATCGCCAGGGCAATCAGCATAACCGGTACGAAGTCCATTGGGTGGAATATACGTAGTTTCGACACAGCCATCAGCAACGAAAAAAAGATACTGAAAAGGATACTGCCTAAAATTAAACCCGGAAGTATAATCCTGCTGCACGATACTTCAGATAAATCCTGCCGTGTGCTGGAGGAAATATTGCTATTTTTGGAGCGCGAAAACTATAAAAGCGTAACCGTGTCAGAACTTTTCAACTTCAAGAAATGAAATCAAACATTATAGCATTCCTCCTGCTTTTTGCAGGTCTATTTACATCGGCACAGACCAAAATGAACGCGGCGGAAATCAGGCAGTTCACCGCTAAAATGTCGGCTGAAAGTAAGAAAATAAAAACGCTGCAGGCCAACTTTGTACAGACCAAGAAAATGGATTTCCTGAACAAAGACCTTGTAACCTCCGGACAGATGGCGCTGCAGGCACCGGGCATGTTAAGCTGGAAGTACACAAAGCCTTACCAATACAGCGTCATCTTCAAAAACGGAAAAATGCACATTAATGATCAGGGTAAAAAATCTACTTTCGATGCCAAATCCAGGAATTTTGAGAAGCTGAACAGGCTGATTATCGGCAGTGCCAACGGTAACCTGCTGAATGACCCGGATTTTAATGCAAGCTATTATAAAAATGCCGGCACCAATATCGCAAGATTCACCCCGAAATCTGCGCAATTGCTGAAATATATTAAACAGGTTGACCTGCACTTTGCACCCAACCAGTCAGTGGTTACGCAGGTGAATATGCTGGAAGCCTCCGGTGATACCACCAATATTGTCTTTAAAAACACAAAGGTCAATGCGCCTGTACCTGCTGCTGCTTTCAGTCTTTAGCCTGCTGATTGCAAGTCAGTCCTGCAAATCTTATACGCCGGCAGGCACTTCCATAAGCTCCTCTGCATCAACAGTCGTGGAGAACACCTATTTCAGCTCACCGGAAACTGACTATCTGTACCGGACTCAGATTGAGATTTACGGCAATAACCTTAGCGGAATACTTATCATAAAAAAGATATCTGATGATATCCATCGGGTAGCGATGACCACTGATTTCGGCAATAAAATGCTGGATTTTGAGATCTCTGATACTGCTTTTAAGATCAATTACCTTATTCCCGATCTGGACAGGAAAGTGGTGAAAAATTTTCTGGAGAAGGATTTCAGGGCTTTGTTAAAGGAAAGTTATGATGTAACCGAAGTTTCTGAAGATGCAGCGTTTAAAATATTTGCAACCGAACATCCTAAAGGAAAAAATTTTCTTTTTTACGATAAAAAAGATGGTCTGCTGAAGAAAACAGTCATCACCCAAAACGGAAAGGAGAAGGTTAATTTTCTGTTTGACGGAAAATCTGCTATCTTCGCCGACTCAATAACGCTGATACACAAAGACTTCAGACTTAAAATAAAGCTTAACCATATTAAGCCTGAGTCAGAATAAGCCTAATTAACGAAAACATGGATATACTGAACGGATTTTATATTTTGAACTCTTGCGAGAATACTGGCGAAGGAACTTACTCAGCCATGATTACGCTGGATCCTGCGCATCAGATCTTCAGTGGGCATTTTCCCGGAAACCCGGTAGCGCCCGGCGTCTGTATGATGCAGATCGTAAAGGATGTCACGGAGCGGATTCTGGAAAGAAAATTATTCCTGACCTCTGCCAATAACGTAAAATTCATGGCCATCATTAATCCTGATGCAACACCTGTCCTGAAGCTGGACCTGGATATTAAATCCGACGGCGAACAGGTAAAGGTAAAGAACGTAACCTCGTTTGGAGAGACAATTGCTCTAAAGATGTCCGTAAACTATAAATTCATCTGATTTATGAAACTGATTATCGCATTCCTAAGCGCATTTATATTTTTATTTCAGGCGCCGGACCTTGAGGCTGTCCGCGCCAAATATCCATCTGCCCACACGACCAAACAAAATGCCGACAGTTTCGCGAAACTGGTGGAAAAAGGCTCGGGTTCCACAATGGCCGGATACAAAGCTGCTGCAAAAATCATTCAGGCAAAATTTGCCAAGGGTGAAGGACGGAAGAAAATTATTTCGGCGGGCGCCACATCGCTGGAAAACGCCGTGAAAGCGGACCCTGACAATGCAGAACTGCGCCTTATACGTTTGAGCATTCAGGAAAGTCTGCCGAAATTCATTAAATACAACGGCCACATTGCTGCCGACAAAGCTTTCCTTCTAAAAAATTACACTGACCAAAACTCCTCCCTGAAGTCACATATCAGGAAATTTGCGGCTAACTCAAAATCCTTCACCGCTGCAGAAAAACAAAAGCTGAAATAAAGGAGCATGACCCCTGCTGAGACCCGTATCCTTCTAAAAAAACATAAGATCTGCGTCCTGATCGCCACGTATAACAACCACAAAACCCTTTCGCGGGTCCTTGAAGGTGTGCTTGATTATACAGAGGATGTCATTGTAGTTGATGATGGCTCCACAGATTCTACAGCATCCATTCTTACACAATATCAGGGTATTAAGATAATCAGCCTTCCTATAAACGGGGGCAAAGGAAATGCCTTGAGCACGGGTTTCAACGAAGCAAGAAGATTGGGATTTAACCATGCAATTACCATAGATTCCGACGGGCAGCATTATCCCAATGACATCCCAGTTTTTGTAAAGGCGCTGGAAAATGAAGGCAGCGATGTTCTGCTCGTAGGCGACCGGAATATGGAGCAGGCCGGCATACCGCAGAAAAGCAGTTTAGGCAACCGGATCTCTACCTTCTGGTATTGGTTTGAGACCGGAATTAAACTGAAGGACACGCAGTCCGGTTACCGGCTTTATCCTTTGAACAAAATTCCAAAGAAGTTCTATACACCCAAGTTCGAATTTGAAATTGAGATCATGGTGCGGACCGCCTGGAAAGGCGTGCCTGTAAAAAATGTACCGGTAAAAGTGCTGTACGACCCGGAAGAACGGGTTTCCCATTTCCGCCCTTTCACGGATTTTGTGCGGATAAGTATTCTGAACACAGTGTTGGTATTCATAGCCATCTTTTACATTGCGCCACGCAAATTCATCCGCAACTTCAAAAAAAAAAGTTTTAAACGCTTCCTGAAAGAAGATGTTCTGGAAAGTGACGGCAGCAACCGTAAGAAGGCCATGTCCATTGCCTTGGGTACATTCATCGGCTTGTCACCCTTTTGGGGTTTTCAGACTTTCCTTACCATTTCCCTGGCAGTATTGCTGAAACTGAATAAAGTACTTGCTTTTGCATTTTCCAATGTAAGTATTCCGCCATTTATTCCCCTGATCGTTGGCGGATCACTGGCTATTGGCGGCTATCTCTTGGGCGCAGAGACCAATTTCATGGATCAGGAATTCAGTCTGGATTTGGTTAAAAGGCACCTTTTGCAGTATGTTTTGGGAAGCCTGATACTGTCTACTATAGTTTCTGCTCTGTTTGGGTTCGGGTTTTATTATTTTCTTGAAAAGTTCAATTCTGAAGAGAAGGACAGAACTACTTCGTAATTCCTTTTAATTTCTTTAAATATCTCTCCACTTTTTTGCGGTCGGGAACCGTGGTAATCTCCTTGGTCAGTGCCTTTTCAAACAGTACGGTCGCCTTCGTGTATTCTTTCCTTTCATAATAATATTTTCCGGCCTTGTAGTACACGCTCCACAGTTCAGGATTAAGTCGCTGATACTTTTGCAGGTAATCTGCGGGCAGCTCGGTATTTTTTTTCAGGGCATCATCCACTTCACTGTCTATTGTCCGGTAGAGTTCATAATCCTGAAATTCCTGACTATCAGCAAAAGGATCACGGGCGATATTTCTTTCGCCGGTACTCAGTACATAACCTTTCCTTTCCTTAAAAATCTCCTTCAGGTCATAACTTACCATTTCACCCAGCTGATAGGGACTGCTGGAAACCCAAACCAGTCTTTCCTCAGGCGAAAAAATGACTGAATGATGTGCCAACAGTTGGTTCAAAGCTTTTTCGTTGCCGTAGCCCAGCCTGATATCCTTCAGGCCGTCTTTATTTCGGAGAATGGAAGCCATTTTCGCCGGATTCAGTTTTTCACTTTTTTCCAGAAGCTCATTCATTCGGTCAAAGCGATATTGGGAATGGCCTTCGGCAATATGTTTCTTATTTCGCCTGTCATTACTGTAAGCCTGCGACTGGAAATGATTGGAGCAAACAAGTTCCGAAGAGTTCTGAACGTCGAACACTCCAAAATTTTTAGGTGACATTTCAATCAACACTGCTTTCCGGTCCGCTGCACTGCCTACCATAATGCTCTCGGAGACAAATATCTTTCTTTTTTTGGCGATCTTTACCGCTTCCGAAATATTTGCCGCAAACTGCAGAATCTCTTTCGCTACCAACGAAATGGGTGTTTTGGCACTTAGCGGTATCTTCGATTTACCCGCATTAATAGTAACGGTCAGACCTTCGGCATTCATGCCAGAAACTACACCCGTCATCCCCGGCCAAGTAACCGACATATACGGGATTCCAGCTTCGGGATTTACAAATGCGACAATTTTTTCTTTGGCAAAATCATCTCCGGCATAAAAATCAAAATTCCGGCCGATGAGGAGCTTACCGTTCTCAGATTTCCCGTTCCATACCGCCAGCGAGGAACATCCGACCAGCATTAGATCCTGCAGTGCGTGCCCGATGTCGTGTGCACCGTGCAGATAAAGGTTCCGCTGGAACTTCGGTGCGATAAAATCATACTTATCCCCCGAATATTGAGAAAGTCCATAAATCTCTGCCTGAAAATCATTACTGACATGACAGTACATATTCCGGTTGTAAAATTTCAGAACCTTGCTTAAAAGCCGCTGCTTCCTTTTGGATGGCACCATATCTTCCACTTTCGAAAAAAATATCTGTTCCTGCTTATGCATAAGTTCCTGGGTAAGCGCACCCTGGTTATATCCCAATTGCAGCGCATTACCCGAAATATAAAGTTCCCAGAGATTCTGCCTGTTTTTGGTGAGGAAATTATGACCGGAAACGGTTGTGCTGTCGTTAAGTTTAGTGGTCACAGGTTTTGTAACCGGGAAGGAGCTGAGATTGGGGATATGCTGCGCCGACTTTTGTACTCCACAGGAAATGGCAGAGAAAAAAAGCATCACACAAAAACCATGCGTTAGCAGAAACCACCTGATTTTCTCCGCTTTAATCATACTGTGGATAATCTCTGGTCTATAAGTTCTGAACCCAAAATTTCTGCGCAGGTAGCAAAAGCGCCAATCGTTACGCCCAGGATACCGTGCATATTAACCGTCTGGCCGGTTAAGAATAAGTTAGGAATCTTAGTCCGCGGCGACACCATTGTTTTTAAAGGATTACCCGAATCTTTCTCATAACCGTACATATTCCCCCTGTAATTCCCGATATAATCGCGGTAAGACAGGGGTGACGACGTATAAACTGCAGCAATATGATTTCTAAGCCCGGGAAATTTTTCTTCCAGGCGCGCTATGATCCGGTCAGCTTTCTCTTCCTTAAATCTTTCATACTCCCCGCCTCGTTCCTGAGGATCAGCTACTGTATTGTCTGTACCTTCCCATTGATTTACCTCATCAAATTCCATATAAGTGATAACGGTCATGCTTTCAGCAAATCCCGGATTTTTACGGTCGGAGGTACAGGAAAGCATATAGGATTCCGGCCAGGCCGCTTCTTCGCAACAACCACCATTCGATGAATACTTCTCTGTACTGTAATGGTAACAGTTATAGTTGAAATAGGAAACAGCACCTGGTTTCAAGGCCAGATAAACACTGAAACAGGAGGATGTAGGTTTGAGTTCAGCGATGCGGTTTCTAAATGATTTCCTGAACATTTCTTTACCTGCAAGCTCAATGGTACGCCGTATTTCAATATTGGAAATAAACTGTAAGCCGTTATATTGCTTCGCATCTTTTGTGCGCACAGCACTTAAATTTCCCGCGTCATCGTATACAAAACTGCTCACATCTGCATGTTTGTAAACTTCAGCTCCATATTTCCGCAGTTCCCTAATGAGCAGTTTGGAGATCTGACTGCCTCCATCCGTACATTTGTACGAACTCTGTATATAGGAATTTACGGTGAGCGCATGAACATAAAGAGGCGTGTTTTCATCCAGTCCGGCATACAGGAAACCCGAACCGGCAAGCACAGCCTGCAGTTTTTTATTTTCAGTTATTGACCTTAGGAATTCAGCAGCATTAAGATAAAGCATCTCTTCTGAATACCTTTCACTTCCAGCCAAATTATAGCGCGGAAACTGCGCACAAACTTCCTGGATGCCATTCACATACCGTAGAAGATTTTCACGTTCCGCCGGGAAATGTTTTGAGAGCTGTTCAACAAAATTATCGTAACCCTGCGCATGGGGATATACGGTATCATCATTATCAAAACTAATCATGTCAAAACCGTCCTCGTCGAGTTTTTGCAGTTTCAAACCTTCCATTATACCCAGATAGCTGAAGTATCGGTGAAGGTTCTGACCTTCCGAAAGCCCGCCAAGATAGTGTACGCCCGTATCGAAGATGAGTTTACGGCGTGAAAAAGTCTGCAGGTTACCCCCAAACTGATTATTCTTTTCGAGTACACATACACTCAGACCTTCTTTAGCAAGAACGAGTGCAGAAACGAGTCCTCCCAGCCCGCTGCCAATTACTACTATGTCAAATATTTTAGACACTGCGAATTATGCTTTGCATCAAACTTAAAGAATTTTCAGTCTACCTCCTCCCAGAAGTCAAAGTAATTGAACCACTGCAGCGGGTATTTTGTCAGCATACCTTCAAGATTCTGAACGTAGGAATGGAGCAGCCCCTGAGCATCGCGGTGTTTAACCTGTGCAATACGCGTATACAGATGATAGTGCAGATTTTGTTCCTTCATCACATACACATAGGCTACCGGCACGTTGAGGCGTGAAGCAATCAGAAATGGTCCGGCGGGAAATTTTGCTTTCCTCCCCAAAAGCTCCGTTTCAAGAAATTTTGAACCTTCAAAATAACGGTCGCCGGTAAAACAGATGAGTTCGTTGTTTGAAAGTGCTTCATTAATGGCGAAGATGTGCGACATGTCCTCCTTTATGAAGATGAATTTAACACTGCTTTTCCTGTCGGAAACACTTTCGAGATACTCTTTTATGATGCTGTGTTCGAGATCCGTAGTTACCAAATTGATCTGGTAATTGAAATCAATCTCACCAAAGAAACGTTCTGCGATTTCGAAATTTCCGATATGCGCACTGATGAGCACACCTCCCTTTTGGTCGGCCATCATTCTTTTAAGATGGTCTATGCCGTCAAATTCATAGGTAAACCAGTCGCGAAGGCCAGCGCCAATGGCCGTTTTATCAATGATGGTCTGTCCAAAGACAAAATAATTGCGGTAAACTGCCCATCGGGATTTAAGAGAACTCCAGCCCAGTCGGCACTTAAAGTAGTAATAAATATAGCGGTTGTTGCTCTTGAGAAACAGGAAATACCAGGCCGATACGAAGTACAAAACTCCATAGGCTGCCTTAATTCCCAAATTTTTAATACAAAAAACAAAAATCCTGTAGCCCAATAAGGTTCCACGGGATTTTCCGGTCCATTTTGCCATTATAATAACAACGAAGATCCAATGGATCTCAACTTACAGTTTTAGGATACCAACTCTTTTTCGCCAATTTTCTCCTGAATAGCGGTATAAAAATCATCAAAAGTGATCATTTTCTTAAAATCGGCTTCGCCAAGCTTAACTCCGAAATTGCTTTCAATAATGACCACCAGGTCAATATAGTCCAGACTGTCCAGACCTAAAGTTTGCTTAAGTGGCGCCTGGCTGTGAATCTCTGAGCCATCCACTTCAAATTCATTAATTAAAAAACCGTTGACAACTGAAACAATTTTCTCTTTTTCCATCGTGTATCTTATTTATCTATCAAATTTCTTTATAATCAGTGACGAGTTGGTTCCGCCGAAACCAAATGAATTGGACAAAAATACATCAATATTGCTGTGTCTGGTCTCACTGACCAAATTAATATTACGCGCATCTTCATCCGGGTTTTCCAAATTGATATTGGGTGCAATAAAGCTGTTTTGCATCATTAGTATGGAGTAAATGATTTCGCTGGCGCCGGCCATCCAGCATTCATGCCCCGTCATGGACTTGGTGGAACTTACCGGTATTTTACTTCCGAAAATACGGTGAATGGCTTTGGCCTCGTTGGCATCACCAATAGGTGTAGAGGTAGCATGAGCGTTGATATAGTCAATTTGTTCGGGGCGCATTCCAGCGTTTTTCAGTGATCTTTCCATAGCCAGGGCCGGACCTTCCACATTGGGAGTAGAGATATGGCCTCCGTTTGACGAAAAACCGTAGCCTGCAATTTCCGCAATGATTTGTGCACCGCGTCTTTTCGCGCTCTCCAGACTTTCTACAATAAGGGTCGCGGCTCCACCGCTGGGTATCAGGCCGTCGCGGGCAGAATCGAAAGGACGTGAGGCTTTGGCCGGATCCTCTTCGCGTGCTGAAAAAACACCAAGACCGTCAAAACTTGCCATGCCATATTTATTGGTTTCCTGTGCACCACCACACACGATGATATCCTGAAGCCCTCCTTTTATCATCAGATAGGCCAGTCCCAGGGAGTGTGATCCGCTGGCACAGGCTGCACTTACGGTAAGATTAATCCCTTTCAGTGCGAAGATGGTAGAGAGGTTCATGGTCACCGTAGAATTCATTGACTTAAATATCGCTCCCGACCCCATAAGGGTGGTGTCCTTCTTCGCGCGTACAATATCGGTGGACTCCACTACGGCCTGCGAAACGCTGTCGTTCCCATAAAGGATGCCCACTTCATTGGTATCCAGAAAGTCCTGTGAGATGCTGGCATCCTTAAAGGCATCAAGTGTGGCGATGTAGGCATATTCGCTCTCCTCGCCCATGCTGATGCGCTGCCGGCGGTTGAGCACATTTTTAAGATCCGGTTTAGGAACCCATCCCGTGAGCCCTGACCTGTAGCCAAAATCCTTACGCTCCTGGCTGAAAATGATGCCGGATTTTCCGTTATATAGTGAATTTTTAACTTCATCCAATGTAATCCCGAGGCAGGAATAAATTCCCATACCGGTGATTACGACTCTGTTTTCCATGTCTGAGACTGATTTTTCTTATGACCAATAAGTTAGCACTTTTCTATGAATATATGCCACCATTGATATTTATCACCTCGCCTGTAATATAACCCGCTTTGTCTGAAGCCAGGAATGCAACAAGGTCCGCAACTTCTTCTGCTTCGCCGAAACGGTTTGCAGGAATCATCTGCTTAAGTTCGTTTTCATCAAACTCCTGAGTCATATCTGTCTTAATAAATCCGGGTGCAACGGCATTTACGGTTATTTTCCTTTTCGCAACTTCCTGCGCCAGGGCTTTGGTAGCACCAATAACAGCGCCTTTTGCCGCAGAATAGTTGGTTTGTCCAGCGGTTCCTTTCAGGCCGGAAACAGAAACCATATTAATGATCCTGCCATATTTGTTGCGCAGCATTTTCTGAATGAAGAAATTGGTTACATTGAAGAAACCATTCAGGCTGGTGTTAATAACACTGTTCCAGTCCTCCGGCTGCATCCACATAAAAAGTCCGTCACGGGTGATGCCGGCGTTGTTTACAATCACTTCTACTACAGCATCAGGATTATTTTCCTGCCAGGAGTTCAGAACAGACTGGGTTTCTTCATAATTGGAAACATCAAACTTCAGAATCTCACCTGTAGCGCCCGCTTCTATTACCTTCTGTAAAGTATCATTTGCCGCTGCCCCGTTGGACGTATAATTGATAATAATATGATAGTTTTGCTCCTGTGCCAGCTTTACACATATGGCACTGCCAATACCACGCGAACCTCCCGTTACTATTGCACATTTCATGGTTTTCAGTTTATTTATTGATGAGGTAATCCTTGATTTTCTGCACAAAGGGATACATCACCATGTCTTCCTTGAAGACCGGCACGATTTCCCTAACCTCATCATACATTTTTCTTGTTGATGAAGAAACACTGTCTTTAAATTCAAGATACTCAATAGCCTGAACAATGGTGATGAGCTCAATAGCAAGCACCTCATAGGCATTATTGATCACTTTCTCACACATTACAGCGGCATTGGTGCCCATACTCACAATGTCCTGATTATCGTTATTATTGGGAATGCTGTGAATATACATTGAGGTTGAAAGTGCCTGGTTTTCGGCCGTCGTAGAAACAGCTGTAAACTGTACGCCCTGCATCCCAAAATTAAAGCCGAGACGGCCAAGGTTGACGAACGGAGGCAGGATTTCGTTGATTTTTGAATTGAGAAGGTAATTCAACTGTCTTTCTGCAAGCATGGTGAGTCTCGTAACTACCAGTTTCAGCTTGTCCATTTCCAGGGACACATAGTCGCCGTGGAAGTTACCGCCGTGGTACACATGTTTTTCTTCCGGAATGATGATGGGATTATCGTTGGCAGAGTTAATCTCGTCCTCCAAAACCTTTTCTGAAAATTCCAGCGTGTCCAGGACAGGCCCCAGGATTTGCGGCACACATCTGAGTGAATAATACTCCTGAACTTTATCCTTGAAGATCTCTTCCTGTGTTTCCTTATTATAAAGATGGTCTTCGCGCTTACGGATCAGTTGGCTGTCCTGAAGGTATTCCCTCATTTTGGCCGCCACTTTCTGCTGACCGGTATGTCTTTTTGTACTGTTCAGGGATTCAGAAAAATGATCGTCATAAGCCTGTACAATTTCATTAATTGCACAACTCATCCTGATACTGAGATCAATGAGTTTCTTTGTATTATAAGAATTAATGATCCCAATGCCGGACATCACCGACGTGCCGTTCATCAGGCCAATACCTTCCCGCAGTTCAATATTTATGGGTGTCAGTCCCAGCTCCTTATAAACATCGGATGTGGGTCTTCTTTCGCCATTATAAAAAACCTCGCCTTCACCAATAAGCACCAGTGCCAGGTGGGCAAGCTGTACAAGGTCGCCGCTGGCTCCTACCCCACCGTGCTCAAAGATGAGTGGTGTAACATCCTGATTTATTAGCTCGGTAAGCAACAGAATCACAGAAGGATGAACAGCAGACTTTCCCTGCGAAAGCGTATTGAGACGCGCCAGCATAGAGGCCTTAGCCGCGGCAGGTTTCAGTGGAGTACCAACTCCGGAAGCGTGGCTTCTGATCAGGTTGTACTGAAGTTGGTATTTATCTTTTTCGGGAATTCGGTACTGAGCCATGGGCCCAAAACCGGTATTAACTCCGTAAATGACTTTTTTCTCCGAAAACTCCTTTAAAAACTGAAAACTCTGCTCCACCCTACTTACCAGGGATTCGTCCAGTTCAACCTTTTCATTTTCAAAAATCACCTTCTGGAAGTCTTCAATCTTTAAATTATTGACTAGTCTCATTCAATATTGTCTTAAAAAAATAAAAAATAGCCTATTTTGACTAAATTTGTCGCAAAGATATTAAAACTATACAAATCATGGATAACGAAGTTGTGGACGTATTAGTGATTGGTGCAGGCCCTTCAGGCTGTGTTTCTTCGGCCTGGCTGCACAATAATGGTTTAAAAGTTAAGGTGGTTGAAAAAACCAGATTTCCGCGCTTCGTTATTGGTGAAAGCCTGATTCCCAGGGTGATGGATCATTTTGATGAGGCTGGTCTTCTGGAAGCACTGAAAAAACAGAACTTCGAGATTAAGCCCGGTGCCAGGTTCATCAGAGGTGAAGAAGTTTGCGTCTTTGATTTCAGCGATAAATTCGGTGAAGGATGGGACTGGACCTGGCAGGTACCACGTGCCGATTTCGACAATGTGATGGCTCAGGAAATCATCCGAAAAGGTGTGGATCTTGAGTTTGAGTCGGAAGTCACCGCCATCAGGTTTATCGGCAGCAATTCCATTACCACTGTAAAAGATAAGAACGGTGAAAGCAAAGAAATCCAAGCTAAGTTCGTCATTGACAGCAGCGGTTACGGACGGGTGCTCCCCCGCCTGCTGGATCTGGAAAAACCATCCACACTGGAACCCCACTCTTCCATTTTCACTCATGTAAAAGACACTACCCGTGTGCCGGGACAGGAAGGAACACTCATATCTTTCGACATCCTGGAAACTGAGGTTTGGCTTTGGGTTATTCCTTTCTCCAACGGAAATACGAGTGTGGGTATCGTAGGTCCAACTGAATACATTGACCAGCTTTCGGCCACCGGCAACACTGCTGAAGCGCTGCGGAATGCCATCAATAAATCGGACTATTACCGTGAACGTTATGGTGATCTGGAATTTCTTGTCGAACCCAGACGGCTCACCAATTATTCCTGCGCAGTAAAGCAACTTTACGGTGAGGGTTATGCACTAACCGGGAATGCCGCAGAATTCCTGGACCCTGTTTTCTCCTCAGGAATGGCTTTTGCCACAGAGTCGGGCATGCTGGCGGCGAAACTGGCCAAAAGACAGATTGAAGGTGAAATGGTTAATTGGGAACGCGATTATTCGGACTACATCCTTTCGGGAGTACGTGTATTCTCCACTTATGTAAAGGAATGGTATACCGGCAACCTTCAGACCCTGTTTTTCCATCAGCCTGAAAACCCGGATATCAAAAGGAAAATATGTGCTGTATTGGCAGGATACGTATGGAACAAGGACAATCCCTTCGTGAAAAAACATGATCATGTAATCCGCAATCTGGCTTACATGATTGAGAGCGAAAAGGAAATAAAACTTTAAGCAGGCTACCGTTTCTTCACCTAAGGGACAGATTCTAAAGCCGTAAATCCAGAAAATGTAAGGGTTTACGGCTTTTTGGATTATGAACCTGCAGCGTCAGTTCCTCCGCGGGTATAATTTCAATCTTAGGACTAACGCGTAGCTTTGCCCGGAAACGGTCTTTCACTTCATTTAATAATTCCTCCCTTTTATCATCCGTACTGATTTTTACGATAATTTCATCCGTACCGATACTGTTGGTGCGAATTACAATCTGGTAAACTGTAATTCCATCAAAGTCATTCAGTATATCATTCAGAGCCGGTGGGTAAAGCGTGGTTCCGCGGTATTTTATCATATGCTGTTTCCTGCCTACCACAGGCCCCAGACGCATAGTGGTTCTGCCACATCCGCAAGGCTCATGATGAGCAGTCACAAGATCGCCGGTCTTAAATCTCAGCAAAGGTAACGCTTCAACTCCCAGGGTAGTAACAACCAACTCTCCGGCTTCTCCTGGCAGCACGGGCTCCCCATTTTCGTCCAGAATTTCCGTGATGATAAGCTCCGGATGCTGATGGCCTCCCTGCTGCAATCCGCATTCAGCGAAGGCAGTACTCATCTCTGTGGATGCGTAAGTAGAAAACAATCTGATACCCCATTTTTCACCGATTTTTCTGGAAAGCGCAGAGTCTGTGAAATCCTGCTCACGCAGACTTTCACCAATGCACACAGCACCGTAAACAGAAGAGTTCCTGTAATCGATTCCATGATTTTCAGCAAATTCAATCATTTTAAGCAGGAAAGAGGGCACCGTAATCAGCCATTTTGGTTTATAGCGCAGAATGCTGTCCCACTGCAGTTCCGGAATACCAGGCCCCATCCTGATGACACCCGCTCCCATCTTCCGAAGTCCGAGGAAATAAGCCAGACCTGCCATAAACCGCTTGTCTACTGTAGTCATCATCTGCACCAGATCACCTTCTTTAATGCCCGCACAGGCGAAAGAAATGGCCTCGTTATAAGCCAGCCGCTCCAGATCGCTGTCGGACAGGCCGAAGGTAACCGGATCACCCAGGGTTCCCGAGGTCGTGCTGTAATCCACGATCTTATGACCTGGAACACAGAAAAAATCATGATTATACTGCTGAAGATCTGATTTGGAGGTGAGGGGCAACTGTTGCAGGTCTTCCAGTTTCCTGATATTTTCAACATTGATCCCATTCGCAGAAAACATGCGTTGGTAGAAAACCGAATGATCCTGCAGGTATTTCAGAAGTTCTGCCAGCTTTTGCTCCTGCAGCGATCTTATTTCTGCCGGCGATGCATATTCAATAGATGGAAATAGGTTCAAATTGGTATCTTTAGGAAAAATGTGTTCAAAAATACATTTTTTTACGCTGAACAGGGCTAAAAACCTGCACAATACCCGTCAATTTTACGTCAAAAAACGCTATATTCGCAAACTTAAATTAATTAGGATCATTCTAATTGAACTTACTGAAAATGAAGAAGTTTAACGAATATAAAAACCTGGACCTCACTGCTGTTGCTTCGAGTGTTTCGGAGTACTGGAATCAACATGAAACTTTCAGAAAATCAGTGCAGATTCGTGAAGGACAGCCTGAATATGTTTTTTATGAAGGTCCACCTTCAGCGAACGGAATGCCGGGGATTCATCATGTGATGGCCCGCGCCCTGAAGGACATCTTCTGCCGTTACCAGACCCAGAACGGAAAACAGGTTTTCCGTAAGGCGGGTTGGGACACCCATGGATTACCCATTGAACTTGGCGTTGAAAAAGAACTTGGAATTACCAAAGAAGACATAGGCAAGAAAATTTCGGTTGAGGACTATAACCAGGCCTGCCGGGATGCCGTAATGCGCTACACGGATGTTTGGAATGACCTTACGGAAAAAATCGGCTATTGGGTGGATCTTGATGATCCTTACATTACCTATGAACCCAAATACATGGAAACGGTATGGTGGCTCCTTAAGCAGCTCTACACCAAAGACCTGCTCTACAAGGGCTATACCATACAGCCCTATTCACCAGCTGCCGGCACCGGTTTAAGTTCACACGAACTTAACCAGCCGGGCACGTACCGCGATGTAAGTGACACAACAGTAGTTGCTCAGTTTAAGGTTAGGAAACTTTCGGAAAAGGCAGCGCTGAAAATAGGTGAAAGTCAGGTATCCATTGATACGGGTGAAATTGCCGGCGCAAGTTGTGGCGGCGCCCTTCACTGGGAAGAATTTGACAAGGAAAATTCAGAAATCCAAACAGACATTCACATCCTGGCCTGGACCACCACGCCCTGGACTTTGCCTTCAAATACAGCATTGGCTGTTGGAAAAGACATTGAATATGTTTTGGTGAAAACCTTCAACCAGTATACTTTTAAGCCTGTTAATATCATTCTGGCCAAAGTACTTCTGCAAAAGAATTTCGGTAAGAAATATGCCGAAGGAACTGATGAGGATTTTGCCAGTTATACTTCTGAAAGTAAAACTATTCCTTATAAAATCATCGCTGAACTAACCGGTGAAGATTTGGCCGGAACAGATTACGAACAGTTGATTCCATGGTTTTTACCCGCTGAAAATCCGGAAAATGCTTTCAAAGTTATTGTTGGAGATTTTGTGACCACTGAAGACGGTACAGGAATCGTACACATAGCGCCGACTTTCGGTGCTGACGATGCACGTGTAGCGAAGGAAAACGGAATTTCGCCAATGCTCGTGAAGGATGAAAACGGCAATTCAGTTCCGCTGGTAGATCTTCAGGGAAGATTTATTGAAGGCGGCCAAACGCCGGAACTTTTTGCAGGTAAATACATTAAGAACGAATATTACGAGGCCGGAACCGCTCCTGAAAAATCATGGGACGTAGAACTCGCTATCCTTCTAAAGACTGAAAACAAAGCCTTTAAGGTGGAGAAATATGTTCACAGCTATCCACACTGCTGGAGAACCGACAAACCGGTGCTTTATTATCCGCTTGATTCCTGGTTTGTGAGAATGACCGCCGTTAAAGACCGCCTGGTGGAACTGAACCAGTCCATCAACTGGAAGCCTAAGTCCACCGGTGAAGGCCGTTTTGCCAACTGGCTGGAGAATGTTAATGACTGGAACCTGTCGCGCTCAAGATATTGGGGCATCCCCTTGCCTATCTGGAGAACGGAGGACCTGAAAGAAGAAATCATCATAGGTTCTGTAGAAGAACTGATAAATGAAATTCAGAAATCCATTGAAGCCGGATTTATGGACAAAAACCCTTTTGAAGGTTTCGAAACAGGAAATATGTCGGCAGAAAATTATGCTAAGATTGACCTTCATAAGAACATTGTAGATGAAATCGTTTTGGTTTCAAAAACCGGTAAGCCGATGAGGCGTGAAGCCGATCTAATCGACGTATGGTTTGATTCAGGCTCAATGCCTTATGCACAACTTCATTATCCTTTCGAAAACAGGGAACTGATTGATGACAGGAAAGCCTTCCCGGCTGACTTTATTGCTGAAGGTGTGGACCAGACGAGAGGTTGGTTTTACACACTTCACGCAATTGGAACAGCAGTTTTCGATTCTGTAGCATATAAAAATGTAATGTCCAATGGCCTGGTTCTCGATAAAAACGGGCAGAAAATGTCTAAGCGTTTGGGCAATGCGGTGGATCCTTTTGAAACTCTTCAGAAATACGGTCCCGATGCAACCCGTTGGTACATGATTGCCAATGCAAATCCCTGGGAAAACCTGAAGTTCGACGTTGAAGGAATTGACGAGGTGAGAAGAAAATTCTTCGGTACACTTTACAACACCTATTCATTCTTTGCGCTGTATGCCAATGTAGATGGATTTACCTATTCTGAAAAAGACATCGAAGACCGTCCGGAAATTGACCGCTGGATCCTATCGGAACTAAACCTTCTGGTAAAAGAAGTTACTGAATTTTATAATGACTACGAACCCACTAAGGTAGCCCGTGCCATCAATAATTTTGTCAATGACAACCTGAGCAATTGGTACGTGAGGCTTTGCAGAAGACGTTTCTGGAAAGGCGAATATTCTGAGGATAAGATTTCAGCCTACCAAACTCTTTATACCTGCCTGGAAACGGTAGCCAAAATTTCAGCTCCAATTGCACCGTTCTTTATGGACAGGCTTTATCAGGACCTGAACCGCAGCACAGGCAGGAACACGGCTGAATCGGTACATTTAACTGATTTCCCAACAGCCGACCAGAACCTGATTGACCAGGATCTTGTTGAAAAAACCCACTTGGCGCAGCAGATCACGTCAATGGTTTTCTCGCTAAGGAAAAAAGAGAATCTGAAGGTTCGCCAGCCACTCCAAAAAGTGATGGTACCGGTCCTGGATGCCAAGAGCGAAACACAGATCCAGGCGGTTTCGGAACTGATTAAGCAGGAAGTAAATGTAAAAGAACTGGTGCTGATAAACGCTGAGGAAGCATCACATCTGATCGTGAAACAAATTAAACCCAATTTCAAAACACTTGGAGCCAAACTGGGCAAGGACATGAAAGTGGTAGGATCACAGATCTCGGCCATGACTTCAGAACAGATAGCCACACTGGAGAAGGAGGGAAAGATGAACATTGAAGGTCATGAAATCATGCTGGACGATGTAGAAATCTTCACTAAGGACATCCCCGGCTGGACCGTGGCGAGCGAAGGGAAACTGACTGTAGCCCTGGATCTTACGCTTACGGAGGAGCTTAAAGCCGAAGGAGTTGCGCGTGAATTCATCAACAGGGTACAGAATCTGAGAAAAGATAAGAATTTCGACCTAACCGACAGGATTACAATCCAAATTGAAGAGAATTCACCGTTTGAAGCTGAACTTATTAACAATAATCAGTATATTTCCGAGGAAGTATTGTCAGATAAAATAGAAATTGTAAATTCACTTTCGAATTTCAATGAAATTGAGATTGATGACATAAAATTTAAAGTATTTGTAAACAGGATTTGACCGCTTCCGGGGTATGGTTATTAATTGAATACACCCCGCAGTCCCGGAGGAAGAAACATAAAAAAGAACATAATGGCAGAAGAAAGACAACGTTATAGTGACGCAGACCTGAAGGAGTTTAAAGAACTTATTCAGCAAAAAATAGAAAAAGCAGAAAAAGATTTAATGCTCATCCGCGAGAGCTTCATCAACGACCAGAATAACGGTACCGATGACACCTCGCCCACCTTCAAGGCTTTTGAAGAAGGAGCAGAGACACTCAGTAAAGAGCAGAATGCAATTCTGGCAGGCAGACAGGAGAAATTTGTCCGCGATTTGAAAAATGCGCTTATCCGTATCGAAAACAAGACTTACGGAATCTGCCGTGTTACAGGTAAACTCATTGGCAAGGAGCGTTTGCGGGCTGTACCGCACGCCACACTGAGCATTGAGGCAAAAAATCTGCAGAGATAGAAGAAGTTTTCTGATATTTTAACCGAATAGGTTTGTAATGTGAAATAAACGGTGCATTATAAACCTATTTCAATTTAAAAATAACACTGCATGCCGGAAGCCATACTGATTATTGCCGCACTTGCACTTATCATTTATTGCTTCAGGAAATACTCCACAAAACAATCTGGTGTCCGAAGTGAGAAGTTTACTTCCATAGACGACCGATTTAATGCAGAAAGAAGAGCTCGGGAGCTGGAAATTGACCGGTTACTGAATAAAATGGGTAAAAACGGCATCGCAGATCTCTCCGAGAAAGACAGTCTGAGACTGGAGGAACTGTCAAAAAAATAAAAATAAAATGGAATCACTAATCGTTCACCCCAAGAACCAGATGGAACTGAACGCGCTGAAAAGCGTGATGAAGGAAATGGGAATCAAATACGAAAAATTTCATAACCGGACACTGAAACCGCGTTCAACTTCAGAGGGCAGATCAGGAGAAAAAAAATCCGGCAGACCATCCGGCAGCTTCCGGGATAAACCAAAGACAGGGGAATAATGAAGAAGATCGCAATCATCACCATCATCATCCTTTTAATTGACCAAATTTCCAAGTTCTATATCAAAACCAACTTCCACCTGGGTGAAAGCGTAGATGTAATGCCCGGGTTTAAACTCACTTTTGTAGAGAACCCCGGGATGGCATACGGATTCCACTTCGGCGGACTCCTGGGAAAATATTTGCTCGTGCTGATCCGTATTTTCCTGATTGGCGGGATGGTATACCTGTTCCGGAAATGGCTGAAGCAAGGCGCCTCCAACTATCTACTGATTCCAATGTCAATGATCTTCGCGGGAGCCATCGGCAACCTTATAGACGGTATGTTCTACGGACTGATCTTTGACAGCGGTACGGTTTATGACGAAGGTGTGCAGCGCTGGATCGATTATGGCGGAATTTCGAAAGTGGTGGAATTCGGCCAGGGATATTCTACCTTTATGAAAGGATGTGTGGTGGATATGTTTCACTTCCCACTTGTAGACTGGTATGTACCTGCAGACTGGCCTTTAATTGGAGGCAAACATATTGAGTTCTTCAAATACATCTTCAATGTGGCCGATTCGGCAATCACAGTCGGCGCCCTTCTCCTGCTGATATTCCGCAAGAAGGCCTTTCCCGAGGGTCTGGACTTCTAAACGGCTCACCTTTAATTATCAATCCTAATTACTGTTTCAATGTCACGAATCCTAACCGGAATCCAGGCTACCGGAACGCCTCATCTGGGCAATCTACTCGGAGCCATTATTCCAGCTATTGAACTCTCCAAAAAAGCGGACAACGAATCTTTTCTGTTTATCGCCAATATGCACTCACTGACACAGATAAAAGATGCTGAGGAACTGAAAAGGAATACCTATGAAATCGCAGCCGCCTGGCTAGCCTGCGGCCTTGATACGGACAAGACCTACTTCTACCGCCAAAGTGATATTCCCGAGGTCTGCGAACTTTCCTGGTACCTTTCCTGTTTCTTTCCTTATCAGCGGCTTACCTTGGCCCACTCCTTCAAGGATAAGGCCGACCGCCTGGCCGACGTGAATGCCGGACTGTTTACCTATCCTGTACTGATGGCCGCAGACATACTCCTTTACGATGCCGAAGTGGTACCTGTAGGCAAAGACCAGCTGCAGCACCTGGAAATGGCCAGAGATATGGGCGCACGGTTTAATAATCAGATGGGTGAGGTCTTTGTACTTCCCCAGGCAGAACTGCAGGAGGACACCAAATATGTTCCCGGCACTGATGGCCAGAAGATGTCCAAGTCCAGAGGGAATATTATCAATATATTCCTGCCGGAGAAGCAGCTTAAAAAACAGATCATGGCCATTGAAACAGATTCCAGAACACTGGAAGAGCCTAAAGACCCTGAAACGGACAAAGTTTTTGCCATCTACAAATTAATCGCAACAGCTGAGGAAACCTCTGAACTGGAAGAAAAATACCTGGCCGGTAATTTCGGTTATGGACATGCTAAGAATGCGCTGCTCGAACTGATCCTGACCAAATTTTCGCGGGAGCGCGAACTCTTTGCGTATTATATGGATAACCTGCCGGAACTGGAACAGAAACTTCAGGAAGGAGCAGAAAAAACGAGGAAGATTGCCGCCAGTACGCTTCAGAGAGCCAGACAAAGTCTTGGAATGTAAGAGGCAGATACTTGCAGACTCACTTTTAAATAAAACAATACAATAACTAAACCTTGATGAAAAAAAGAAATCTACCTTTTCTGATCCTAATCGGAATGTCTTCCGTATCCTGTGCCACTATATTGACAGGTACAAGTGATGATGTTTCCTTCACCTCCAATCCCTCAGGAGCCAGCGTATTTGTAAAAAACGTTGAAAAGTGCAAAACTCCGTGTAACGCGACCGTGCAGCGCACCTTATCTAAATCCACCGCAGAGCTTAAACTTGACGGTTATCAGGATCAAAGTGTTAAATTGGAAAAGACCTTTAATCCCGTAAGCCTTGTAAACATCCTCATAGGTGGAGCAATTGGCGTTGCAGTTGATGCGGCAACAGGCTCTCTAACAAAATATCAAAAGAAAACCTACGAAGTAGAGCTGGAAGCTAAATAAAAAAAATTGATACTGAAAAAAAATATCCTTCCGCTGTGGAGGATTTTTTTTTGTTTTAAAGCAACTGTTTCAGCTCAGATAGATGTCGGATGACATCAACACCTTCTGCGGTATATTTGTCATCGAAAACATCAAAGAAAACGACCTTTAGGCCAAACGCTTTTCCTCCCTCCACGTCGGCCACCCAGTCATCACCGATCATCACAGATTCTCCTGCGGCTGCACCGGCTTTCTGCAGTGCATGTGCATATATTTCAGGGTGCGGTTTACGGATGTTAAGCTCATCGGCACTGGTGATTGTCGCGAAATAGTTCTTTATGCCGGACAGTTCACACTTTCTGTAGGTCACTTCTTCAAAACCATTGGAAAGGATATGGAGGGTATATCCCTTATCTGCGAGATATTCCAAAAGTTCAAAAGCCCCATCTACAAGCTCGTTATAATTCAGGATTTCGTCCAGGAAGTTGTGCTCGAATACCTGAGCCAGCTCAAAATCATCAATTCCAAAAAACAGGAATGAGTCGTAGAAGCGATGCTTTCGGAGAAATTCTTTATCAATCTCCCCATCACGGATCTGCGCCCAAAGCCTTTCATTGATGGTAAAATATTCCTTATGGAATTCTTCGAAGCCTATGCCGTAGCGCTCCTGCGCCCTTTCGCGCGAATAAATCTCCCGCAGGGTTAGATAGGCGTTCCTGCGGTGGTCCCACAGAGTATTGTCCAGGTCAAAAAAAATGTGCTGCATTTTCATACAGCACAAAATTAGGTTTTTGAAATCAGTTTTGCGAAACGGCCACTACTTTAGTTCGAGTTTTAAGAACAGTGATGCTCTTGGAGAAGTTAAGCAGTAAACTGACCGTGGATTTTCTGGGTTTCAATAGTTTGGCGTTTAAGGTGTCATTTTTTTTCATAGGCTGAAGATTTGGTTTACCTGAAAAACGCCGTATTTTTAAAAATATTGCTACCTCGTGAGAATAATCCTGTTTTCCTCCATGATTTTTCTCAGGTTGATGAGCGCATACCTCACCCTTCCCAGAGTGGTGTTGATGCTGCTGTCAGTCTGGTCAGCAATTTCCTTGAAGCTTAGCCCGTCAAAGAAGCGGAGTCTGATTACCTCCTGCTGGTTTTCCGGCAAAAATTCCAGCAGTTTGAAAAGGTCACTGTGGATTTGCTGTGTTACAAGGCGCTCTTCTATATTCTCCTCCTGCTCCCGGATCAGGTCGAAGATGGAGAACTCCTCGTTATCATAGGAAGTTTCAGAAACTTTATTGTGCTTGGCTTTTAACCTGTAATGATCAATGATCAGGTTGTGCGAGATCCGCTTCGCCCAAAGTATAAACTTGCCTTCCTCATTATACTTTCCGCTTTTCAGCGTGACAATGATTTTCATGAAAGCATCCTGAAAAATGTCATTAGCCAGATCCGAGTCCATTACCTTATAAAATATATAGGTATATAATTCGTTCTGATGTCTTTCGATAAGTACAGCAAGCGCTTTTTCGTCACCTGACTGATACTGTGATATTAGTGAACTGTCCGATTTAGATTTCATAATTACTTCAATATTGCAGCCAACAGCCCTTACCCAAAGAGGACCGCGGTTTTTTTGTTAATTTAAAGAAGTAAAATTTTATCTATAGGCGCTGTTATGATGTTGTAAATATAAAAATTATTTCATTATGATTCCAAATTTACACGAAATGAATCCAATCTGTTGATAATTCAGTTCAGAAGATCATGTAGCAGAACCGTAGGTATGTTAAGGGCTACATTGATGTTCAACCCTTTCATCTCCTTTCCGTTCAACCCTTTAGTTCCTAAAGGGAAAGCATAGCCGCCACTGAGGTCCAACAGTCCGAAGAAGCTCACTCCAACCTTCGGGGCTATATATTTGGTGGTCACCTCGGCACCACTTAAAAAATAATAGGAGTGATAAAGGTCCACATTCCTCTCAAAATTCACCAGCACATCACCCTGCACTTTAGGCATCGCGGCAAACTTCCCGTTCACAGCGCCCAACAGGGCACCGGCACCTACGCGGAAAATAAAGTCATCATTTTTAAGGAAAAGCAACTTGCCGCCTACCTCTCCAAAACTTCCGTTCTGATAAACATATCCTGCGTTTACAAGCTTGTGCACGGTAAACTGAGCTTTAGACAGACCGGTGCAGAGCAGAAGCAAGAGTAACGAACCGAAGATCTTTGATTTCATAATATAGATTGTAAGCGGATGGCAAAGTTAAAAAAAACTGCTTCAATCATCCGACGAAGCAGTTTTTACTCTTAAGAGATTATTGGAGTTCGAATTCCTTTTTAATATCGTTCACTCGGTCCAGTTTTTCCCAGGTGAAGAATTCCAGGTCCTCTATTATCTTTTCGTCTTTACGGCCTTTATTGAAGACGCGTGTCGCTGTAAAAGGTTCACGCCCCATATGTCCGTAGGACGCTGTTTCCTGATAGATGGGGTTACGAAGCTTCAGATTATGTTCTATTGCATAAGGGCGCAGATCAAACAAGGTTTGTACCCGTTGGGCGATCTCGCCATCTGTTAAATTCACGTTCGAGGTTCCGTATGTATTGATGTACAGACCACAAGGCTGGGCAACGCCTATTGCATAGGAAACCTGCACAAGTACTTCATCGGCCACACCGGCAGCTACAAGGTTTTTGGCAATATGGCGCGTGGCATACGCAGCACTGCGGTCTACCTTGGAAGGATCTTTCCCGCTGAAGGCCCCGCCTCCGTGAGCCCCTTTGCCGCCATAGGTATCAACAATGATTTTACGGCCTGTCAAACCGGTATCACCATGTGGCCCTCCGATTACAAACTTGCCGGTTGGATTTATATGGTATTTGATCTGGTCGTTAAAGAGTTCCTGAATTTCACGCTTCTGCTTATATTTCACCTTCGGTATAAGTACATCAATCATATCCTTGCGGATTCTGGCCAGCATTGCTTCGTCGCTGCCAAATTCGTCGTGTTGAGTGGAAATGACAATACTGTCTATACGGATGGGTTTATGGTCGTCCGAATACTCTATGGTGACCTGTGATTTTGCGTCAGGTCTCAAATACGAAACTTCAGATCCTTCGCGGCGCATTACAGACAGTTCTTTCAGGATGGAATGTGCCAGATCCAGCGCAAGCGGCATATAGTTATCGGTTTCATTCGTGGCATAACCAAACATCATTCCCTGGTCGCCGGCTCCCTGCAGGTTGGCACGGGTTTCAAAATCCGCCTCCTCATTAGTCCTGTCTACACCTTGGTTAATATCGGGAGACTGCTCATGGATCGCCGAAATCACTCCGCAAGAATCACCGTTGAACATATACTCGCCTTTGGTATATCCTATACCGTTAATGACGTCGCGGGCTATGGTCTGAACATCAAGATAAGCCTCAGATTTCACCTCACCAGCCAATACCACCTGACCGGTAGTTACAAGAGTTTCACAGGCCACCTTCGACTGTTTATCGTAGGCCAGAAAGTTATCGATCAGTGCATCTGAGATCTGATCCGCAATCTTGTCGGGATGTCCTTCGGAAACCGATTCAGACGTAAATAAATAAGACATATTTTGTGTGTTTTACTGTATTAATAAATAGAGATTAATCTGAAAGAAAACACACAGAAAAAGAGAAATTCTGTTTTAGCATTTTTTTCTGAGGTAGCAATCAGTCAAATTTATCCTCCCTTAAAGTGCTGCAAATTTACGACTATTTCTGAGAGCAAAAAGACATTTGCCCAAAAATGGAGACCACCTTTACTGTGGTTTAACATTCACATAATCTGCCGGTGCTTTCGTAAAGTTAAGCTTTGCCTGCATAGAATCACGTATGGCAGCAAGAAGCTCATCAATGATTTTCTGTTTGTAGGTAGGTTTATAATAAATGATGCTGATCTCACGATACGGAAAGGGCTTTCGGAATCGCGACACCTTCTGCGCCTGTTCATCCGTGAGCTGCAGAACAGCCAGTTCCGGCAAGATGGAAATACCGCCTACCTTATCTACCATTTGTACAAGTGTACTGATATTGGAAGCTTTAAAGTCCAGATTTTTGGGTTTCAGAGCATTCTCCTTAAGGTGGCAGATGTTTTCAAACTGGGTCCGGAGACAGTTACCTTCCTCCAAAAGCCAAACTTTCTCTACATCGATCTCTTCCGGCACTACGAAACTGTCACTTTTTTCCGGCACGTCTGAAGCATAGAGCATAAGTTCCTCATTAAACAGAAACTCCTGATAGAATTCGTTGGCACCGTCGTATGGCGTCGCAATGATTCCTGCATCCAGTTCACCGGACTTAAGTGCTTTGATAATATTATCCGTGGTCATTTCCTTTACAGCCATCTCTACTTTCGGATTCTCTTTCAGGAAAGAAAAGATTTCAACCGGAATAATATAAGTGGAGACGGTAGGTATAATTCCCAGATTGATCTTGCCACCAAGGACATTATTCAGTAAATCGGCCTTGTTGCGCAGTTCATTAACCGAATCAATGATACTTTTGGCGTGGGCCACCATCTGAACGCCTACATCTGTAGTTCGTATGGGGTGGCTTGTGCGGTCAAAGATTTTAACATCCAGCTCATCTTCAAATTTCTGGATCATGGCGCTCAGCGTAGGCTGCGTAATAAAACAAGCCTGCGCTGCCTTTCCAAAATGTTTATATTTATCTACCGCGATTAAATATTCTAACTGCTGAATGTTCATTTTAAGACTTTTACCTTGGACAAATATACATTGTTTTTCATTACATCTCGTGGCCTGCGCAAGTCCTACAAACCGTAATTTAGTAAATTTGTGAAGCAAAATATTGAATATGGACGCAATACATAACCATCCGGAACCGCAGGTGGCTTCTTCTGCAGTGCAGATTCATCCTCTAAGCGGAATTTCTGCACAGTTAGTGCAGGATTTTATCCTCCGTGAAAATCTCGCGCATCACACAACGAAAGTTCTTGCCGAAAGGAACTTTGGGGCAAAGGGGTCGGGCTTATACGGAACTTTTACCGTCACTCATGATATTTCACGATTTTCAAAAGCGCCGATATTTTCAGCACCAGGAAAAAGCTGCCGCGTATTTGCACGTTTTTCCGGATTTACGGGGGAAAAGGGAACAGCCGATGCAACGCGCGACCTTCGCGGTTTCGCGCTGAAGTTCTACACAGAGCAAGGCAATTGGGACATTGCCGGCAGTAATTTACCAGTATTCGCCGTAAAGGATCCCGAAAAATTCCCCGCCCTTATTCTGGCACAGAGCAGAGATGCGACCACCAACCTGAAAAGCGTCACGGCACTGTGGGATTTCTGGAGTCTAAATCCCGAAAGCCTTCACTATCTTCTTATGCTGATGTCTGACCGTGGGAACCCACGCAGTTACCGCTTTATGCACGGCTATGGAAACCATACCTTTTCCCTGGTTAATGATGCAGCGCAACGGGTATGGGTGAAATTCCACTTCAGGAGCGAACACGGGATCCGGAACCTTTCGGAGCCGGAACTGGATGAAACAGGTGTCCCTAATCCCGATTTTTTCCAGGAAGACCTCTGCCATTCTTTGCAGAGTGGCCACATCCCGAAATGGAAAATGTACATTCAGGTAATGACAGAAGATCAGGCAAAATCCTTCCGCTGGAACCCTTTTGATGCAACAAAGGTGTGGTTCCATGATGAATTTCCTCTCCATGAAGTAGGAATTCTGGAGTTCAGTGAAATGCCGAACGATTACTTTAATCATGTAGAGCAGGCCGTCTTTTCGCCAGCGAATCTGATTGAGGGGATAGGTCTCTCACCGGACAGGCTGTTGCAGGCCCGCCTGTTCACCTATGGAGACGCACAGCGGCACAGGGTTGGTCTTAACGCCACACAGCTGCATGTAAACCGCTGCCCTTTTCCAGGTGCCGGGCAGCAAACAGCCGGCTCAGCAGAATGCAGGAATTTAGAACCAGAAATGTTGGCTGAATACAGCCGTAGTGAAAATGAAGATGATCACTATACCCAACCCGGACTGTTTTATTCGAAAGCATTGAAAGGCGTGGACAGAGATTCTCTCGTACAAAATATCGTGAACAGCATGAGACAGATTTCCGGACTCCGCAGGGCGGAGATCATCAACCGGCAGCTTTGCCATTTTTTCCGTGCGAATGTTGAACTGGGGATGCGGATTGCCGCGGGACTGGACGTGGAAATAGATGCAGCCATGTTTACACACGGAAAAGAAAGTCCTGCACAATAAACAAAAGAGATACGGCATTAATATTCTTAAATTATTCGTAATTTGCAATCCATTGATGATTTTAACGATAAATGATTATGAATTACGAAAATATTGCGGTTTCTACAGAAGGAAAGACAACTGTAATCACCATATCCCGGCCACAGGCGCTAAATGCACTTAATGCAGCAACTATTTCCGAACTTGGAGATGTCCTGGACCGTCTTGATTCCGATGCATCATGCAGGGTGGTTATTATTACAGGAAGCGGCGACAAATCCTTTGTTGCTGGTGCAGATATTAAAGAATTCAGCGATTTCGGCACCGCAGAAGCGGAAGAACTTGCCCGGAACGGGCAGCGTACCCTCTTCACCAGAATAGAACATATGACCAAACCGGTGATTGCTGCCATAAACGGATTTGCACTGGGCGGTGGTCTGGAACTGGCACTGGCCTGTCATATTCGCTATGCCTCGCAAAATGCAAGGTTAGGTCTGCCGGAAGTAACTCTGGGTCTTATTCCGGGTTACGGAGGAACCCAAAGGCTTCCAAAACTCATTGGAAAAGGCCTTGCCAACGAAATCATTTTTTCGGCTAAAATGATCAGTGCGACACGTGCTGCCGAGATTGGCCTTGTAAACGAAGTTTTCAGTTTGGAAGAGTTGCTTCCGAAAGCAAAAGAACTGGCTGCATCTATTGCAGCAAACTCGCCAATGGCCATTGCGGAAGCCATCAATGCAGTGAATCTTTCTGATACGGACCGTGGGTATGAAGCAGAAATTAAATCCTTTGGGGTTTTGTTTGAAAAGGAAGATAAAAAAGAAGGGGTCACCGCTTTTCTGGAAAAAAGGAAACCGAATTTTTAACATTCCTGCTCCGAAACATCTAAGCTGAACTGCTGTGACACTTAATAAATTTGATATTGCCTATTTACGGATGGCCAGAGAGTGGGCCCGACTCTCCTATTGCCACCGGAAACAGGTTGGGGCTCTTATTGTAAAGGACAGAATGATTATCTCGGACGGCTATAACGGCACGCCTTCCGGATTTGAAAATACCTGTGAGGATGCCGAGGGAAAAACACACTGGTATGTTCTACACGCGGAGGCCAATGCAATCCTGAAACTGGCTGCATCCACCAACTCGGCGAAAGGCGCCACTTTATATTTAACGCTTTCACCCTGCAAGGAATGCAGTAAACTGGTACTGCAGGCCGGGATCAGACGCCTTGTTTACATTAGCGAATATTCAGACGGAGAAGGTATCTCTTTTCTGCGCAATCATGGGATAGATATTCTGCAGATTGCTGAAGAAAACCTGCAACTAAATTAATCAGAAACACAAGACATGAGCTGGACAGAAAAGATTAAAGATTTTGAAAACTTCCTGAAATTTGAAAGGAATTTTTCCGACAATACACTGGATGCCTATCTGCGGGACATACGGAAACTGCAAACCTATGCCGAGAGCCATCTTGCAGATACCGCGCCTGAAGATATTTCCTTTCCACAACTGCAGGAGTACCTGTACCAGCTCTCCAAACAGAAATTCAGTGAACGTTCGCAGGCAAGGTGGGTTTCGTCCATCAAGGCCTTCTTCAAATATCTTGTTGAAGACGAAATCCGTACAGATAACCCGGCGGTTCTGCTGGAAGGGCCCAAGCTGGGGCTTTATCTGCCGGACACCCTCTCGTTTGATGATATTGAACGAATAATCACCGCCATAGATGTATCAACAGACCTGGGCAAACGTAACCAATGCATGATCGAAGTTCTGTATGGATGCGGATTACGGGTATCTGAACTTATTGATATTAAGATATCCAATATCAACTTTAAGGAAAATTACCTGAAAGTGGACGGTAAAGGGGACAAATCAAGGTTTGTACCTCTGGCCGACTATACTACAAGACTTATCCGTGATTATATCAGGAATGTACGGTCACAGTACAAAATCAACAAAAAATTTGAAGACGTACTTTTTCTGAACAGCCGGGGGTCTGCCATGTCCAGGGTAATTGTTTTCATCATCATTAAAGAACTTACGGAAAAGGCCGGCATCAGCAAACGGATCTCTCCGCATACCTTCAGGCATTCCTTTGCTACACATCTGCTCCAGAACGGCGCAGACCTTCGCTATATACAGGAAATGCTGGGACACTCAAGCATTACTACCACTGAAATCTATACACACCTGAAGACCGAGGAGCTTCGGGATGTCATCTTAAATTACCATCCAAGGAACATTACATGAACGCTTCCCTGAAATACTGTCCCAATTGCGGTACAGAAACCCTGGAATGGACTGAAGATAAGAAATGGTCCTGTGACTGCGGATTTGTTCTGTACCATAATGTGGCGTCTGCTGTGGCAGTTATAATCCGTCATGGTAACGAACTTCTCTTTACGCGCCGCAACCGGGAGCCCCAGAAAGGGAAACTGGACATGGCGGGCGGTTTTGTGGATCCCCACGAATCTGCTGAAGACACCTGCTGCCGTGAACTGTTTGAGGAACTGGGTCTTCTGATTGATATAAGCCGGCTGAAGTACCTTGCCTCCTTACCCAACATTTACAGGTTCAAGGACATCAGTTATAATACTCTGGACCTCTTTTACGAATATGAAGTTGACGAAAAATTCCAAGTGGAACTGGAACTTTCAGAAATTTCAGAAACACTCTGGATAGACCGCACCAAAATTGACCTTGAAGAACTTGCCTTTGAATCGCAGCGCAAATTCCTTTGGGACTATTTGCGTTAAAGAAAAATCAAGCTACAAAACTTCCTGTCCTCCTCCTGAGAAAAAGGCTTCAAGCTCCCGCAGCGTCTCCGGACTGGTAGCAATATCCCTGACAATTTTTCCGCGGTTTAAGACCACAATCCGGTCGCTTACCTCAGTAGTATGGGCCAGATCATGACTGGAGATCAGGAAAGTGACCTGGTGAGTCTGAGACCAGCTACGGATCAGCTTCTTAAGTTTGAACTGTGTGCTTGGATCCAGATTGGCAAAAGGTTCGTCCAGAATAATAATTTCCGGCGTTCCTATGAGAGCACCCACAATTCCCACCTTCTTTTGGTTTCCTTTGGAAAGGTCGCGAACATATTTCTTTCCATCCAGGATCTCACCGTTAAAGAAATCCGTGAACTGCTGCAGAAACAGGTCGACAGCCGCTCTGTTTTGCCCCCGCAGTTCACCCAGAAAATAAAAATATTCTTCGGGTGTAAGGTAACCTATCAGGAAAGAATCATCTATAAATGCAGAAGTAAGTGTTTTCCAGTTCTCACTTTCTGCCACATTCTCACCTGCTATAAGTACTTTGCCGGAGGTGGCTTCAATTAGGTCCAGCAGCAGCGAAAAAAGCGTCGTTTTGCCCGCGCCGTTATTTCCTACCAAACCGAAACTTTCACCCTTGGTGATTTCCAAAAAAGGCACATTTAAAACCTCAGTACTGCCATAGACTTTCGAAATATTCTGAACTGTTATCATCATTATTAGTTTTCTTTTTTAAAGGCTTCGAGTGTGGAATATTTTTGGGTTTTGTACACATTCACAATAAAATCAAAAATATAGTTCCGGAGCATAAAACCGGCCGCTCCCAACAGACCCAATGCCGCTACAGCCGCGTACATACCAATAAAGTATTTTACTGTGGCAAAGACGGCCATAGGCAACACCATTTGGGGTATTGCAATAAGCAGAACCTTCATATTGAAACTGTTCTTCCCTCCACCAAAACTTTTTGCTGTGGAATTCAGATCAATTGCCTGCTTATTATAGGCACCCGCAAGTAAGGTGAGGTAGGAATTTACACCAAGATTATAAAGTCCTGCTCCCAAAATTGTTAGATAGGTTTCCCAGCCGAAGTACAGATACGCTGTGGACAGAATCATACCTATGAATATGCTGAGAATGATAAGTGACCATTTAGCCATAAGAAACTTCTTATAAGGAACCTGTTGCGTCATCATAAGCGGGTAATAGGATGAGTCCCAGGCAGGCACACGTTGGCCGAACATCATCATAAATCCTCCGGTTACGAAAATAGCCGCAAAAAGTTTCATAAAATCAGACTGGTACATATCATTGAAGAACAGCAAACCATAAAAGAGAAATGCAATACTCATATACATTGTAACCTTAGCCGCTTTGCTTCGCTTCAGCAGGCGGATGTCATTGTTAATGAATGTGCCGATGGTACCAAAACGCCGCAGGTATTTGATATCCTCCGTCTTGCCTTCCGCCTTTTCCAGCTCAAGGCCTTTGTCCAGGTAGAAATTACCGAGGATAGCCCGGTAACACAGATAACTCACAAGTCCGGCCAGGACCACCGTAATCAGGAACGCGCCAGGTATCTCATAAAACGAATAGAAAAAAGCCTCCGAATAGGATGAAAAAGGTACAAAACCGTAGTAATCGAGGGTGCCCAGTGCTATAACCAAAGCTGCAACGGAGAACAGAACCGCATTTTTTTTGTTCAGCAGAATGTTGAGAAAGTTATTGAAATAGAAGACCGCCATAATGCCCAGCAAAAACATGAGTACGCCGGGAACCGAATAACCTCCATGAAAAATAAGCAGAGCACAGAACGGCAGCATAAAAAGGAGATAACCCCAGTTGAAGAAATGCAGGAAAATCCGGAGAACCGTGTAATTTACAAGTTGTTTTTTGCTGATGTTCTGGGCCAGGAAGGGTTTGATATTTTGCGTAGGCATTTGCTGCAGGAAATACCGGACAACCAGATCCAGGACTGCATAATAAAGAAAATATTTAGAAAAAATCCTAAGCGGATCCTGGCCTCCTTCTTCTTTGGCTATAAAATAAAGGACTAATGCCATTCCCACAAACATGGCCCCTATCCAGAAATAGGTAAATGCCATGAGCAGTTTCATAACCAGGTTTACTCCAAACTGCGGATTGCGGAGAAAATGCTTCAATTCCAGCGATAGTAATTTAATATACATCTTCTAAATTTAATAAAAATTATTTCATAAGCAGCCTGGCCTGCTCCAACGCGGCTTGTGTTACTTTGGTGCCGGATAAAAGCTGGGCAATCTCCTGAAGTTTTTCCAGGTCGTCCAGAGGCCTGATTGAACTTTGGGTCCGACCGGAAACTTCCTCCTTATGAACTTTAAAGTGATTGTCTCCTTTAGCAGCCACCTGCGCCAGATGTGTGATTACGACCAGCTGCATATTCTGCGACATCTCACGCATTACATTGCCCATTTCCTCAGCAATTTTGCCCGAGACACCGGTGTCAATTTCGTCCAGGATCAGGGTAGGCAGTTCGGCATTCTCGGCCATCAGTTTCTTTATTGAAAGCATAACTCGTGAACGTTCACCACCGGAAATTGCCGTTTCAACCGGTTTAAGCGGAAATCCACTATTTGCCTGAAAAAGCAGTCGTATATTCTCATTTCCAAACCGTCCAAAATCTGGCCGTGGTGTAAGTTCTACTTCAATCCTGGCCTTTTCCAGACCCAATTTTTTAAGCAAGGCTTCCATTTTTGCTTTAAATATAGGGGCCGCTTTTTTCCGGTTTGCGGCAAGCAGCGCCGCCAAACGGGCGAGATTTCTCTCCTTTTCCTTAATCTCGGTCTGTGTAGCCTCAATAAGCTGCTGAAGCTCTTCCATACCCGTTTGCTCGCCGGCCAGTGCATCACGAACCACGATAAGCTCGGAAACAGTTGCGGCCTGATGCTTCAGGAATAGTGCATTCAGGCTGTTTACTCTCTCATTCAGCCTTTCCAGAACCCCGGGATCCGTTTCAATCTTCTCGGCTTCATTCTGCAGGTCAAACACAATATCCTTGAATTCCACAATATTTTCAGCCAAGCGTGTGTTCAGAAGTGTAAATTCATGCGAGAGGTCTGCGATCCGGTTCAGCCTCGATTTTACTTCATTTATAGTATCCAGCAAGCCAATCTGTTCCGCATCTAGTTTCAGAAAGATTTCCTTCAGGTTTTCGGTGATGGCATCTGCATTCTCCTGCTTTTTCAGTTGGCTCAGCAAATCTTCCCAATCCACATCGTCCAGGTTGGCCTCATTAAGTTCATTGAGCAGGAACTGCTTATAATCGGCCTCTCTGTTACCTTCGTGCAACCTGAGCATATAATGCTGAAGTTGGGTTTTCAGCGTACCAAAAGCTTCGAAGGCAGTCTTATATTCAGCGATAAGTGATTTATTCTCAGACAGACCGTCTACAATACTGAACTGGTATTCTTCATTAAAGAGATCAGAACTTTCAAATTGGGAATGAATATCTATTAATTTGCCGGACAGTGATTTCAGGACCTCCAGCGTTACCGGTACATCGTTGATAAAAGCACGTGACTTGCCGCTGGGCAGCAATTCCCTTCGCACAAGTGTGTGGATTTCAAAATCAAGGTCATTTTTCAGAAAGAACGGCCGGTAAGAATCGTCCAGGAGAAATTCTGCTTCTACAACGCTTTTTGTGGCCGAATCCTGAATGGCTTTCACATCTGCACGCTCACCCATTATAAGACGCAGTGCACCCAGGATAATGGATTTACCTGCACCCGTTTCACCGGTAATTACCTGCAGGCCTTTGTGCAGCTGAAGTTCCAGCGAGTCTATAAGGGCGAAATTCTTTATAAAAATTCGGTTCAGCATAATAAAAATGAGCTTTAAGAATTCCTAAAGCTCTACAAAAATATTGGTTAATAGTTGATGGCGCAAGTTATTTCCAGTTATTCCAGCGCGCTTCCGTATTCTTTGGAGAAAGCGTGATCATAAGCTGTTTAAGGTCATTCATGTTGACAGCTCCGTTATTCCGGGAATCAAAAATATTATAAATTTCAGCTGCTTTTGTATCCAGGAACAGATTAATGGCATAATTCTGCTGGAAGGAGTTTTCAAACTGCCTGAGTGCCATCAGCGCATCTGCAATCACCTTCTTTGGGCTGGACTGGTCCTGGTTGTACATATTATCGAGTCCGGAGCGGTGATAGTTGTAAAAAACAATCCGAACCGGATTGTAAGAAGGTGCAATAATCCCGTCGATAAGTGCGCCTCTGGTGCGGGGACCTTCCACCACGGACCAGCCTTCGTAGCCTTTGTTCATGGCATTACGCGAAATTTGCTGCGCTTTTGTGAAATGGGGCTGACCGCCCATAGACTGAAAACTGTCGGCATCATAACCCAAAATCAGATAGACATAGAAACTGATGATGTCTGTCAGGTTTTTGCCGGAAAACTGACGCTCGTTGAAGATGAGGTTTTCGTTCTCAACATATTCAAAATCGATTTTGGTGTCATTAACATTCATAAGCGGCGACTCATATGTGGAGTTAAACACCGGTCTTACTGCCTGCACCACCAGGGTGCCGTTGAAACGGTTTCCTTCGCGGCCGGTAATGACAAAGGCGAAATTGGATTTCACTTTTTCAAAGTTCTGAAGCCTTTTTCCCGTCCAGCTGGTTTTGTTGATGAAATCACGCACATTTTTCTCAAGTGTTCTGTATACCTGCTGGTTACTGCCGGAAAGTTGCTGCGCATTCACAGTTACATTAGCCATAATCTCCTGCGCGAAGGCAGAGCCGGAGAATAATAGCAATATGAATATAGAAAGGAAATTTTTCATTTAAAGTATTGTGTTTGAAAACGGAAAAATACTCAAATTATTTTAATGTTTCTTTCTGTATGAATTCCAGAATGTCGGCAGCAACGGCCTTTTTCGATTTCAGGCCGAATTCATATACCGCATCGGCAGTAATGAACTTCACCAGATTGGTGTCTTTGCCGAAACCTGCACCCTCATCGCTCAATGAATTAAGAACAATCATATCCAGATTTTTTCGCTGCAGTTTTCCACGGGCGTTTTCTTCTTCATTTTCGGTTTCCAGGGCGAATCCTACCAGAAACTGACTCTTTTTCCGAAGCCCCATTTCTCCCAGGATATCCGGATTCTTTACAAGCTCTATGGTAAGGTGCTCATCGGACTTCTTAATTTTCTGGGCTGCTACAGTTGCAGGGGCATAATCGGCCACTGCTGCACTGGCAATGGCGATATCAACATGATCATAGAATTTAAATACCTGTTCATACATCTCCCGGGCAGATGTAACCCTAACCAACTTAATGCGTTCATGCCTCACCTGCAGGGAGGTTGGCCCAGAAATCAGGATGACCTGAGCACCCCGTGCGGCCGCGGCTTCCGCAATGGAGAATCCCATCTTACCTGAAGAGTGGTTGCCGATAAAACGAACGGGATCTATAGCTTCATAAGTCGGTCCTGCAGTAACAAGCACCGTCTTTCCGGAAAAAGACTCTAAATCATTAAATATATTAAGATAATCAGTAATGGACTGAAGGATGCTTTCCGGCTCAGCCATCCGCCCTTCGCCTACCAGGCCGCTGGCGAGTTCTCCCGTCTCAGCAGGAATGATCAGGTGACCGAAGTCCTGCGCCATCTCGAGATTTTGCCGGGTGGAAGGATGGGCGTACATATCCAGGTCCATTGCAGGTGCGATGAAAACCGGACACTTGGCTGAGAGATAGGTGGCTATAACCAGATTATCGCACTGTCCGTGCATCATCTTAGCCAAGGTGTTGGCGGTACAGGGCGCAATAAGCATCAGATCTGCCCAGAGGGCCAGGTCTACATGACTGTTCCAGGTACCGTTTTCTGAATAAAAATCTGAGTATACAGGTTTTTTGGATAAGGTAGAAAGCGTAAGCGCTGAAACGAAAGCCGAAGCTGCCGGCGTCATAATCACCTGGACTTCCGCACCTTCCGTAACCAACCGGCGTACCAGAAGGTTAATTTTATATGCTGCGATACCTCCGGTTACCGCGATCAGTATTTTTTTGTCCTGCAGAATCATTGAAAATGTTTGACCACTAAATTACCCCTTTTTTTGCTAAAATGCATAAAAAATCACAGCGGAAAACCGCTGTGACAATGAGTTATGATGAAAAAAGAACCTATGCTCTGTCTTCCGTTTTTCTGTAGTAGATTTCGCCGTCCAACCACTCTTTTATAGCGATAGAAGTAGGTTTTGGCAGTTTTTCGTAATGTTTGGAAATCTCGATTTGCTCTCTGTTTTCAAAAACTTCCTCCAGGGTAGCATTGTGTACTGCAAACTCGTCCAGTTTTCCGTGCAGTTCAGTACGGATCTCAGCATTGATCTGCTCCGCGCGTTTTCCCATGATTACGATCGCTTCGTAGATAGAACCTACATTTTGCTCAATCTTGTCTCTGTCGTAAGTAATGGTATTCAGTTCAGCTCTTGTATCTTTTGCGCTCATTTTGAGAGAGTTATTTATAATTAAGGGTGCAAATATAGTGATTATTTTTCAAGTGGTAAAGTCACTGCCGGTGGCGGTGTGCTCAGCTTCGCACTGTCTCTTAATGCCTGCTTCGTTTGCTTTTCCGCATCCGTGGCAGTACGTTCAGATTCACGCTGCTGTCTGGCAACCAGGGCAGCCTTCTGCGCTTCAAACTCTTTTTGCTGACGCGCGAAGTTTTCCTGCTCCTTCACAAGGCGGCTGCGGAGAGCCTGTGCAGTTTTGGCATTTTCAGTGCCGGGCATTTCCTTTTCGACCAAGCGCGTGAAGGCCATTGCTCTTTCAATACGCTCCTGTTTCAGACTGAACACGGAGTTAACAGCCAATTCAAATCGGGATTTTAGGATATAATCGTAAATGGAAGGTCTAAGTTTCGTAGACGGAAAGTCTTCCAGCACATTTTCAAAAGCCACATCAGCAGCTTTATATTCGCCCATTTTGAAATACTGGCGTGCATTTTCATAGGCTTTGTACTCCAGTTTATAGCTTAACTCATCTGTAAGTTCGCTGATATTACGTGAACGCTCTGAGTTGGGATATTCGTTCAGAAAGTTCTGAAGTTCATTAATGGCCAGTTCGGTACTTGTCTGGTCCAGGTTATAATCCATGGAGCCTTCGTAATAACAAAGCGCAGACATATAGGCGGCTTCCTCCTTTCTGGGGTCCTGAGGGAACGTTACAGCGAAGTTTTTGAACTGATGTCCAGCCAGCTTATAGTTTTTATCATAATAATTGGCATAGGCAGAGTTAAAAACCACATTGGGTGCATCATCGGTACCGGCCACAAGATTTGAAAGCCTTTCGTATAACGCAAGGGATTTGGCCCACTTCTTATTAGCAAAATGTTCATTGGCGACCTTCAGGATAAAATCCTTGTCTGCACTTTTAAGTGCCTGGTCGTGAACAGTATTACATGCCGTAACGAATATCGCTGTAAGAAGGATTAAAACAATTTTTTTCATAGAATTTTCTCGTGCAGCTTACGTAGTTAAGACTGTAAGCCCGTCAGCCTGCAAAAATATAATATTTTTAGCAATACTTTCGGTTTTATGATTATTTAACTCGAATTAATCCTGAACGAAACCCAAAAGTGCAAAAACAGTAAGCATCATATTGGCTTTCACCTTTTTCTCGGCTTCCTTCAGGTAACTTTGCTCGTCGCTGTGGCCCACATAAACTTCCATAAAATTTTTATTCCTGATAGAAAACAGAGTGGTTCCTAGGATTATAGAGAGAATATCTTCGGGCTTAGGGGCAAAGGTAAATACGCCGGAAGCAATACCCTTCTTCAAAACTTCGTCCAGCTTCTTCACACAAAACTGATAGAAGGCCAGCAGTTCCTGTTTTAAGGTTTCGTTGCGCCTCAATTCCTGTGAAACAAATCCGTGGAACTGACCGTACTTAAAAAGCTGACCTACAATATACTTTATAATCTCACGCATCTGCATCTCAGGCTTTCCGTCTTTTATGATGTCTGCAAATTCGGCAAAATGCTCGCGTGTGCGCTGAACCCTGTAATGGTACAGGTGATACATCATTTTTTCCTTGGAGCCAAAATAATAAGAGATCATGGCTACGTTTATATTTGCCCGGGCCGAGATATCCCGGACCGAGGTTCCTTCAAATCCTTTCTGCGCAATTAATTCTTCAGCAATATTCAGAATATGCTTCTGTTTCTCCGTAAACTTCTTTCCCATTCATTTGATTTTGAGTAAAATTAACATAATCTTAACAAATAAACAAGCGTTTAAACAAAGTAATCTATTTTTGACTATGAATTATTTTGACTTCCATCATCATAACAGTCGCTGTAAAAACGGCATTTATAATCTGAATTTTCCTGATTTGCCAGCCAACAGTCTGTTCTCGGCCGGGATACATCCGCTGACGGTTTCAGAAAGTACTGATGAAAAATGGGAATGGCTGCTGAAGGTAAGTCAGCATCCCAACTGTGCAGCAATCGGAGAATGTGGACTGGATGCAAGCGTAAGTGATGATGTACTGCAGAAGGAGATTTTCGCCAGGCAGACTGAGCTGGCAAACAAACTGCGGAAACCCATCATCATTCACTGTGTCCGCAGGTTTTCGGAGCTGCCCCATTTTAAAAGAAAGGTGAATGTGCCGATGGTGGTTCACGGATTCAACAAAAAACAGTCAGTGGCAAATGAACTCAGGAAACATGATTTCTATCTCAGTTTTGGAAAGTCACTGTTACAAAATGTAAATTTGCAGCTGCTGCTGAAGGATTTGCCGCTTGAGAAAATGTTTCTTGAGACTGATGCGGAAGAAGGCAGTATTGATGAACTGTACCGAACAGTCAGTTCCCTGAAGGGCATTTCCGAAGAAATGCTGATACTTCAAATTGAAAAAAACCTTAAGGCAATTTTGCCCTGATTTTATTTTATGGAAAAAAACTGGCTGGAACGTACCGAACTGCTGATTAAGGAAAAAGGGGCCCGGAAACTGCTGGAATCCAACGTACTCGTTATTGGGCTGGGTGGTGTAGGCTCCTTTGCCGCCGAATTTCTGGCCCGTGCGGGCGTAGGTAAAATGACGATAGTTGACGGCGACACAGTGGACATTACCAACATCAACCGCCAGCTGCCGGCACTTCACAGCACCATTGGACTTTCCAAAGCGGACCTCATGAATACGCGCCTGCTGGACATCAACCCCCAGCTGAAACTAACCCAAGTGAGCCGCTTTCTGGAACCTGAAGACATGACAGAGATCCTGGAAGCTGAAAAGTTTGATTATGTGCTGGACTGCATAGACAGTGTAACTCCTAAAATCACTCTTATAAAAGCGGCAAGACGAAAAAAGATCAAAGTGATAAGCTGTATGGGTGCCGGTGGTAAGACGGATCCAAGTAAGGTAATGGTACGCGACATCAGCAAGACCCATAACTGTTTCCTGGCGAAACAGGTACGGAAGCGCCTGAAGAAAGATGGCATAAACAAAGGCATCCGCTGCGTATTCTCAAATGAGATACAACAGGAAGACAGCCTGAAACTAACTGACGGCACCAATTACAAGAAGTCCTTCTATGGAACCATCAGTTATATTCCCGCAATGTTCGGTCTTTACGCCGCGGCCGAAGTGATAAACCATCTCTTACAGAATGACTGATTCAGCAGCGGGCGACACGCGCTATCCCAAAGCACAAAAACTGAAGTCAAAGCGCGAGCTGGATTTACTTTTTGAAAAAGGCAGGTGGAAAACGGTGGGTAATCTCCGGATCGTTACCTATAGCAGTCCCGACCTTACCGGAATTAAGATTGGTGTTTCCGTGTCCAAACGGTATTTTAAGAAAGCCGTGCACCGCAACCGCATAAAAAGACTTTTGCGGGAAGCTTACAGGCTGAATAAAAACAGTTTTTCGGAAGCTTTTGGTACGGAAGGTAATTTCATGCTGTTTTGGGTTTCATCTGTAATGCCTAAGGATTATAACGAAGTACGGGAAGCTTTTCTGAAGCTTTGCACGCCTAAAAAATAAATACCCCGGTAATTATCCTTTTCGTAAATTTGATTGGTTAAATCAAATCAAAACTGCGAAATGGCGGACCAAATTCCTTTCCTACCCTACCTACTAAGCACCTTTATCGGCATTGGACTGGCCGCTGCGTCGGGCTTCCGCGTATTCCTGCCAATGTTTACTGTTAGTCTGGCCTCCTATATGGGCTGGATTCCAATGAGTGACTCTTTTGAGTGGCTCGCGGGCCTTCCTACATTGATAACTACAGGGATTGCCATGATCTTTGAAATCCTGGCTTATTATATTCCCATTGTTGATCATTTGCTGGACACACTGTCGGTTCCACTGGCCACACTTGCAGGCTCAGTTCTATTTGCAAGTCAGTTTGCAGATTTGGGTACATTTCCACAATGGGCACTTGCCCTGATCGCAGGTGGCGGCACAGCAGCAGCCATAAGCTCGGGGTTTGCGGGCACACGGGCAGCATCCACGGCCACCACGGGTGGACTCGGTAATTCTGTAGTTGCCACCACGGAAACTGCCGGTGCAGGTATTATGTCCATATTGGCTTTGGCGGCGCCCATAATTGCAGCAATAGCAGCCATCATCCTGGTGCTCACTGTTCTTGTACTGGGGAAAAAGTTGTGGAACAAGTTCAGAAATTTCAGATCGGACCGAAATTCAAAAGTAATTGATGTGGAAGTTGTTGAGCGTAAGAACCTGGAATAGGCTGGAATCTGCTACTGTTTTTTTCGCAGTTTATAAAACAGCGGAATGAATCCCAAAGCAGTAATAAAGATGAGACCGTATTTTAGGATCTTATTTTCCGATATCAGCCTTTTATTCTCTAAAAGTAATGTGTTCATTTTACGGTTGGAGCCCCAGTCCACAATTTCAACCACATTTTCATCCACCTCCATACTGTCCTGATTTGCATTTTGAAATTCAGTAGTGAGCCTGCTTAAGATCGCCAGCTCCGACGTCGAAATTTGAGAGAATGCTTTTGTTGACAGGCAATGGCTTGAATACACAAAATCGCTATCGGAATCGAAGAATCCGAAAATCAGGTGTTTCCCCCGCTCACTGAACGGGTAATCACATGTATCTAAGGAGGAAGAAAGTAAAGTTATCTCTCGGGTACGAAAAAAAGATGAATCAAATGGTGACTTATAACTTTTTACAAGCCTGGCTTTACTAAGGAGGATTGGATTATTGGGCTGAATACCCGGAAATTCGTGAGCTGCACTGTAAATATCGGCAACAAACACAAAATCGGCAGTTTTAAAGGAACTTTCAATATCATGATGGCTGCATTTACATGCGAATGCCGCAGTATACATTAGCATAGCCAACAGGACCGTCCATTTCTGCACCATTATTTCTGAAAGAACATTTTAACAGCCACCACAAACATCAGCACAGCAAAGACTTTTCTGATCATATCCTGCGATAGCGAAATGGCCGTTTTACTGCCCAGATAACTGCCCAGCACAAAGCCGCAGCACAGTAAAAGCGCGGTTTTAATGTCCACATTACCGGTTTTGTAGTAATTCATCACCCCAAAAAAGCCGACCGGCACCATAAGGAGCGCCAGTGTTGTACCCTGGGCTTTATGTTGGGTAAAACCAAACAGAAGCACGAGTACAGGAACCATTACTATACCGCCGCCTATGCCTACCAGGCCGCTTAGATACCCGGCCAACAGGCCAAGCAGGATAAGTCCGATCACTAATGTGGTGTTGTCCATCTTCATTTGGGTTGGGTTACTGGAAATTGTTTCTCAAATCACGCACTTCCTTTACTTTCGATTTGAAATAGTCGGCTTTTTGCGGGTGTTTTTCGGCCAGGATGTGGAAAGCATGAATAGCCCGCGCGTAAAGTTTCTGTTCCACGTAAATATTGGCTAATGTCTCGGTCATCAGGTGGGAAATATCACTCTTCTTTTCTTTAATGACAAAGTTTCCCTCTTCACGCAACTGCGAGATACGGGGGGCAGTTTCGATAAACTTTTCAATAATCTCTGTTTTCCTGTCCTCTTCCGGTACCGGCACAACTGGCGGAGCAGCTTCTTTGCGGTCGATTTTGAGCCAGTTTTGCCATGTATTGATAAACTGAGGCACATTACTGTCGTCATCAGCGATGGTTTGAATAGGCTCCGTTACTTGATCCACTGATTTTGCCTCTATTCCTGAAGGTTGTTTCTGAATAACAGGAACTTCCTCTACAGTTTTCAGTTCTTCGGTCGCCTCTTGCGTAATTTCAAATTCTGCTTTAGGCAGCTGCTCTTCTGTTTTAAGCAGAGCATCAGGTGTATGCAAAGATACACTCATTGGTTTCCAGCCCGTTCTGACTGAGGCGTTAGATGCGTCAATTGTCCGGCTCTTATCAGTTTCACCGGCAGACGATGCCGGAACATCATCCATAGTCGCTGAATCAGAGCCGGAAACGGATTGACTAGGCTCTTCTGCCATAGTGGGGGGAGTTACAGGTACAGGCGTTCCTGATTTCACCAAAAAATCCTGAGTATCACTGAAACTGATTTCTGAACTTTGAGCTTCCTCTTCCAGCGGTGTCTTCTGTATCTGCGCAGCCTTTTTCTCCTTGATTTTCCTCTCCACTTCAGCGATCAGCCGCTGCATTTCTGCTTCATGTTTGTTCGATACCGGTGCGGGAGGCACTGTGGTTTCATCCTTTTTTGGTGTTGCGGTAATCTTTACTTCGGGCAGGAACGGAGCGATACCGTGGAAACTAACATCGGCGGCTGCCGGTTCCTCCCCGTATGCTTCCGGCAATATCTGAATATCTTCATGTGTTTCCGTTTCAGGGGCAGCATCTGAAACTGCTTCTTCCTCAGCTTCAAAAACTTCATCTTCCCTGGCAGCCAGCTCATTAACCGGTGCCGATTCTTCACTGAAAACCTTCGGTGCCGTCACATTTGCATCTGCGATAACTAACTTACCACTTTCCGCCGAGGCTTCCTTATCAATCACCGGAGTAGCCTGTTGCAGAAAGTCTTCTTCACCTTCAAATAAGATTCTGTTCAGTTCTCCATTTACATAAACGGGCTTTGCAGCACTGGTTTCGGCAGGTGTGATTTTTGTAAATATCTTCTCTTCAGCCTTTTCTGCCAGCCCGGGGGCATCCTCAACCTCAGTCGTGCTGTCTGTTTCTGCATTCACAGGCCTGCCGGCGGGAAGGTTGGCCGCTATATCTGCAACAACATCATCAACTTGTGACTTTTCGTCAGTACCATGGGTTGATCCGGACTGTTCCGCAGAAACCGCAGGAGTTCCAGCTTCCCCAGCCACGGTAAGGGCTGTAGTTCGGCCATTTACAAGCTGAAACAGAATCTTTTTATCTGTAGTATAGGCGGCGGTTCTTGAAAGAACATTGCGGTAATCTTCAGGATCGAAGCGTGAGGCAGCAAGCAGTGCGAGCGCACGCAAACTCTGCACGTAAGGCGTGGCCTTGATCTGCTCATTCAGTAGTTTAAGATCATCCGCCTGTAAAAGATTTGGGTTTTCTAAAAGGTCCAGTATACGCGTGTTCATATTACCAGTTGGCTACAATATCGTTAAAAATCTTATTGATGATCCGCTCATTAACCAGTTTAACCTGTGAGGCTTCAATGGCATTTATGTCCAGGTCGCTGCTGAATACAGCTTCGTCTGAAAATGTCCTGTCAAAACTTTTATCGGGTTCAATCCTGTTTTCGTAATGCACTTTTACAGAGATAGTGAGCTTATTCTGGGCCGCCTGGATATTTCCTCCTGCTGCATCAACATTTGATGAGATTGTAGTGGGCGAAATACTGTAGTCGGTAATCTCGCCTTCAATAAGCAGATCAGGGTTCTCCTTTGTACCTTTCAGTGTGGTACGCTGCAGGAAGCGGTTCTGGATATCAGTGGAGAACTGCTGCGCCAGGGTAGGATTAACCAGAGGTGCATTGTTGATGAATTCGTTGATCTGTACGGTCTTTATTTCAGGGCTCAGCGAGGATCCCGTGAACGTATAACAGGACTGCATCAAGCCGCCAGCAAGCATTGCCAATACGAGGAAGGTGTTTAAAATTCGGTTTATTTTCATATCAATCTTCCAGGTTATACTGTTTTATTTTTCGGTAAAGTGTACGCTGGGAAATACCCAGCTCGTCCGCGGCTTTATTCCGGCGCCCCTTATGTTTTTCCAATGCCTTCACGATAAGTTCACGTTCATTATTCTGCAGAGACAGTGAATGACTTTCTTCAATTTCAATGTCCTCCACATCATCATACTCGCCGCTGGGTTCAGTATAAATAGAGGCACGGCTAGTGGGGTTTTGATTTCCATTTTCAAAATAAAGCAGTGAGTTCTGATTCTGAGAATTGCTTTCTCCCGTAAATACGCGGTTAATCAGATTCTTTTCCTGATTGCTGAGGTCTTCGCTGCCACGGTTTTTAATCAGTTCCGAAGTAAGTGACTTAAGGTCATTAAGGTCGTTACGCATATCGAAAAGGATTTTGTACATAATTTCCCTCTCAGAATGAAACTCAGAACTGGATACATGACCGGGACCGGATTTCTGAACCACGGCCGGGAGATGCGCGTTCATCGGAATATACTCCGCCAGTTTGGTGGAATTTACGGTCCGGTTTTGCTCTACCACTGTCATCTGTTCTACAAGATTACGGAGCTGACGCACATTTCCGGGGAAAGCATAATTTTCCAGATAGTTCACCGCATCATCGGTAAGTACAAGTTCCGGCATTCTGTACTTTTCAGCAAAATCAATGGCGAACTTCCTGAAAAGCAGGTGCACATCGCCCTTTCTTTCGCGCAGCGGCGGCATGTCAATCTGGACTGTGTTCAGACGGTAATAAAGATCCTCACGAAAACGACCGTCTTCAATAGCTTTAAGCATATTTACGTTGGTGGCAGCTACAATTCTCACGTTGGTCTTCTGAATTTGGGAGGAACCTACCTTCATAAATTCGCCGCTTTCCAGGACCCTAAGCAAGCGCACCTGAGTTTGCAGCGGCAATTCGCCCACTTCATCCAGAAAAATCGTTCCACCATCAGCCACCTCAAAATAGCCTTTTCGGGTAGCGGTGGCTCCTGTAAAAGCTCCTTTTTCGTGGCCAAAAAGCTCAGAATCAATTGTACCTTCAGGGATGGCTCCACAGTTTACAACAATATAGGGCTGATGCTTACGGCGTGACTCCCCGTGTATAATTTTCGGAATAAACTCCTTGCCCACACCGGATTCACCCATCACCAAAACGGAAATATCGGTCGGAGCTACCTGAATGGCCTTTTCCAGCGCACGGTGCAGTGCCGGAAAATTACCAATGATCCCAAAACGGGTCTTTATGGATTGTAGGTCTGTCATTTTAAATCAAAATTTTATGATTATAGAAGTCCCGGCGGGAATCTGTCTATTCGCAGGCCCCTAAAAGTGTACCCTGCGTATTTCCGTATACCAAAACGGTCACAATGTCTCCAGGTTTCTGCCCCGGTTTTTTATCGAACACACAAACTGCATTCTGGGAGTTACGGCCCTTCCATTGATTTTCATTTTTTTTGGAAACACCTTCAATAAGCACCTCATGCTCACGGCCCACATAACTCTCCATCCGCTTTCGCGAGAGTTGACCCTGCAGTGCGATCACTTCTGAAAGCCTTCTCTGCTTAACTTCTGCCGGAACATCGTCCTCCATCTTTTTATGTGCTGGAGTACCGGGCCTTTCGGAATAAGCGAACATATAACCATAATCGTACTCCACCTCTTTCATGAGTGAAAGAGTCTGCTCATGGTCGGCTTCGGTTTCGCCGCAGAAACCGATAATCATGTCCTGGGAGAATGCAATTTCAGGAACAATTTCCTTTGCCTTCCTGATAAGTTCAAGATATTCCTCACGTGTATGCTGGCGGTTCATGCGCTCCAGAATCCTGTTACTGCCGCTCTGTACAGGCAAATGAACGTATTTACAGATGTTCTTATGCTTCGCCATTACGGTGAAGACATCCATGGTCATATCATGCGGATTGGAAGTAGAGAAGCGAATACGCATCTCCGGTACCGCTACAGCTACCATATTCAGGAGCTGTGCAAAATTGACTGCGGTAAGCTTCTGCATCTCCGTTGCATTCTTGAAGTCCTTCTTGGCTCCACCGCCATACCAGAGGTATGAATCCACATTCTGACCCAGCAGGGTAATTTCCTTATAACCGCTGTTCCAAAGTTCCTGACATTCAGAAATGATGGAGTGCGGGTCACGGCTGCGCTCCCGGCCGCGTGTGAAAGGGACAACACAGAAAGTGCACATATTGTCGCAGCCTCTTGTGATCGTCACAAATGCTGTAACACCGTTTCCGCCCAAACGGACCGGATTGATATCTGCATAGGTTTCCTCTTTCGAAAGAATGACGTTTATGGCGTCGCGTCCTCCTTCTGTTTCCTTCAGGAGATTGGGAAGGTCGCGGTAAGCGTCCGGGCCCACCACCAGATCTACCAGTTGCTCTTCCTCCAAAAATTTAGTTTTCAGCCGTTCTGCCATGCAGCCAAGCACCCCTACTGTTAAACCGGGTTTGGCTTTTTTAAGGTTTTTGAACTGCGAAAGGCGCATCCTTACCGTTTGCTCGGCTTTTTCGCGAATGGAACAGGTATTCAGCAGAATAAGATCTGCCTCATCCTGGTTTAGTGTCGTGTTATAACCCTGCTCATTCAGGATGGAGGCTACAATCTCTGAATCAGAGAAATTCATCTGGCAACCGTAACTTTCCAAAAAGAGCTTCTTGGAATTGCTGGGTTTTTCGGCTATGGCAAAGGCTTCGCCCTGCTTTGTTTCGTCTATATATTTATCCTGCACAGTAGTCGTTATTAGAGTAAATTCAGGTAAAGCGCTGAATTCACTTCAATTAAAGTGCAAAGATAAGAATTATTGTGACAGAATGGCAGGCACGGGATAACGACCTTAAAAGTGTTTTAAGGTCGCGGCGGGAAACCGAAATTTTCCTTTTTACTTTCTTCAAAACTAAATTCCTGTCTCACAGGCATTCTAAACCACTGGTATATTGGAAATCCATTGACTGTTCCGGGCTTCCACAGTTTCCTCCGATTCAGTTTTTCCACAGCATCATAACCGGCCTTAATCACATTCTGATCAAAACTGCCCGTAAATTCTACACGCTCCATTATGCCCGTGTCACTCACCGCAAAGGTCATTACCATATATTGATTTTCATTTTCCTTCACAGGCTTTTTAAGAGCCTCTAACATATACAGTCTGAATTCATGCATACCCAATTTAAAGTGTGGTTCCTTGTATACATTCTGGGCAATTATGGGTTTGCTGTGGTAAATTATATAAGGATTTACAGTAATTTCAGCGATGGCATTTACCGGTTGGCCATCTACACGCGCTGCAAGCCATCGGCGCAGATGCGGCAATAACTTTTTACCGTATTCTACAGCACATTTATTATTTGAAAGGTTTAAACTGTCCTCATCCTTTACCAGTTTAATTGAACCGGAGGACTCCACCAGAATTGGCAGCTTATAGGTTTGATCCACCGGGCAGGGCTGCAGACCAAGGGTAAGGGAAATATCCTTCATTTCCTGATGCAGTGCCTTACGGCCACCAACATAAAAATCCTGGCCAACGGGGTAGGATTCATAAATGACAAGTTGATTCTGTCCGAAGGCTAAAACACATAAAAAGACTGAACAGAGGGTAAATATTTTACTCATATTTTTTTTTTTGGAGTTGCTACAAGGATTTTATCAGGCATTTAATTTTTTTATAAAAATCCGGAGCAAATATAATATGAAAAAAGAACAATTAATTTACGACAGAAAACGGTTGTCGCCTAAATCTTAATATCAGTTGGCCAGCGTAATTGGAATGGCAAATCTGTCAGGAACCGGAATACCATGAATCTTTGCCGGAGTCCAGACCTGACGGGTCTTTTTAACGGCACGCAGCAGCATATCGTCATATTCCTGAAACCCTGAAGTTTCTGCTAATGCAATTTCCTCAATGATCCCCTTCTCGGACACGACAAATCTAACCTTTACCGTTACTTTACCCTTTCCCTTCACATAATAATCGGATACATCAATCCTCTTTATCACCTCCTCCCTAAATTTTTCAATACCACCGGGAAATTCGGCACTTTCAGCAAAATTATCTGGCTTATAACCCTCCTGATATTTGTCAAAAAGAGCATCCGGATAAATAAAATAGTACGAAACAGCAGGTACAGGTGTACCTTTAATTTTTGCAGGCAGCCAACCTTTCATATTTTTCACTACCTCTTCAACCAGTTTTGCTGTGCAGTCGGAGTCGCTTTCAGACTGCTTATCGGACTTATAAAGCTTTGCTGTACCATCTACGTTAACCAGAACAGGTGCACTGTAAAAATCTTTGTCTTTTTTGCACTGTTTCAGATTTCGTTCTGTAACAACCTTGTGAAAATCTCTGTAAAAGAATTCGCGCCCACCCATATAACTGTGCTGGTCCGCCGGAAATCTGCTTACCTCCTGGCTGTAAAAAAGACTGCCTGCGAAAAGCAGCAAGTATTTAAAATTCATCAAAAAACCAATAAAAATATTTATGAAAGCTGAGTTACAGATCAAAACTGTCTGTCCGGAAATTAATTTTTTGGCGTATGCGGGAATCCACAGGTATTCCATTGCAGGTTGCGGGCGTCCAGGAAGGGTTCATATTCCTTAAAGCAAGTTCCACATCACGTTCCAGAAGATGTCCGTTGGTAACTTCAGGTTTTAACTGAAAACGCTGCAGCGAACCGTTTTTTCCAATAAAAAGAATAAGCTCAAAGGTGCCATTTACAGTATAAAGACCTGTATCCAGAAAACCTTTCATCTGTTTGCTGATGTTCTGCTTAAAGGCACTTTCACCACCGGTAAACCGGGCATAGACTGGCGAGCTGCACTTCAGGCGGTAATACTCCGTGGGATGATCAAGCTCATATGAAATGGCAACACGGACAAATTCTTCAGAATTTTCAGAAATCTCGCTGTCCTCAATCAGGGTTTGCGCCTGCACAAAAGCACCAGTAAACAACAGAATGAATATAAGACGCATCATGATGTTAAATTTTTACAAAGTTAAGGCATAATAGAGATCTGTGATGCTTATTTTTAAAATCAATAACACACGAGATATTTTCCAAAAAAACGGTACGCCACTTCGGCAAGAGTTACCATCTACAGTACCTCGATCTGGTTGCGCAGCAAGTCCTCAAATTCATCCCGCTTTCTGATCAGATGCGCTTTACCGTCCATAAAAAGTACTTCGGCGGGTTTCAAACGGGAATTGAAGTTGGAGCTCATCTCAAAACCGTAAGCTCCGGCATTTCTGAACACAAGCACATCACTTTCCCGCACTTCGTTAAGTTTGCGGTCCCAGGCGAAGGTATCCGTTTCACAAATATTGCCGACTACAGTGTAAATACGCTGTGCGCCTTTAGGATTGCTGAGATTTTCTATATGGTGATAGGAATCATAGAACATGGGCCTTATCAGATGATTGAAGCCTGAGTTGATACCACAGAATACAGTTGCTGTGGTTTGCTTGATCACATTGGCCTTTACCAGAAAATGACCACTGTTTCCCACCAGAAACTTGCCGGGTTCAAACCAGAGCTGGAATTTCTTGCCGGTCTCCTTCTGATAAACTGAAAGCGCTTTCTCCACCTTTTTCCCCAGAGTCTTCACATCTGTTTCCAGATCACCTTCCTGATAGGGAATTTTGAAACCGCTGCCCATGTCCAGATATTTCAGGTCCGGGAAATGTTCCGCAAGTTCAAACATGATTTCCAGACCCTGCAAGAATACATCCGGGTCTTTGATCTCACTTCCGGTATGCATATGAAGCCCCTCAACCAAAACATTCGTGGATTTCATTACCCGCTCAATATGCCTGAGCTGATGGATGGAGATTCCGAACTTCGAATCAATATGTCCGGTTGAGATCTTATGGTTTCCCCCTGCATAAATGTGCGGATTGATCCTTATAAAAATTGGATAAGAAGATCCATGTCTGTTGCCAAACTGCTCCAGAATGGAGATGTTATCTATATTGATATGCACCTTAAGTTCCATTGCATCTTCAATTTCCTTCAGGTCTACGCAGTTGGGCGTAAACAGAATACGGTCATGAGTGAAGCCGGCACGCAACCCCAGTTTCACTTCATTTATTGATACACAGTCCAAACCCGCACCCAGTTTTTCTATATACTTAAGGATATTGATGTTGGTTAGCGCCTTGGCGGCATAAAAAAAACGGGTATGTCGGTGGAATGATGAAGTAAGTTTTTCGTACTGAATTTTTATACTTTCCGCATCATACACATATACCGGGGTTCCGTACTGTTCTGCAATCTTAAGCAAGTCTTTGTCTGTCATTATTTTATTTCGTCTTTATTGAATATATGCAGCCCATCATGTACGTGGGCAGCACTGTAACTTCGGCTTATGCCGGTACCTCCTGAATCTCGCAGTCACCTTTCAGCAGCAGGAGCCGGAGATCATTCTGCAGATCACCGGTAGGCTTGGAAAGGTCAATCTTAATCTTAGAAATCTTGCTCCAGGTCTGAATCTGCGTATAGAGATCATAAAAACCATAGGAGGTTATTTTTCCTTCTTTCAGGATAATAAATGCCTTTTCGCCGCGGGTACGGCCTTCGCAAATCCACATTTCGCTTCGGTCCTGAAGAGACAACAGTTTTATTAATTCGTCTGCATTCTGAAACTCCTCACGGGATTTAATAAAACTCGCCACTTTAAGACCCTGTGTAAAAGATTTAAACCTTAGAATGGGCAAACTTTCTTCCCGGGGATTAATTTTCTCCACGACGTATTTTCCGTTCCGGAAGAAAAGACCAAATGGAAGACTTTCTTTCCTGTACAGTCCTTTGGTGCGCATCATGAGCTTCGCCAGCACATCATTTCCGGTAAGCTCGTAATGAATCTGTTTTACATCGTCCTGAATCTGTTTCCATTTTTTCAGTTTGGAGATGAAAACACTTTTCGCAAATTTGCGGAGGTCATCTGTAAAATCGGAATAGATGATTTTCCCGTCTTCATTCTGAAAATATATAATTCCTCTTTCTGAAGGCAAATCCTGAGTAAGGTCGCGGATTTTGTTCAGATAGGTATCTGCATTAAGGTGCTCATGCTGCTGCTGAATGATTTCGGAATCTTTATCCTTGATAATCAAAAGCTTAAAAAGGTCTAATGTAGCTCTGGCATCACCTGCTGCACGGTGATGGTCTACTAACGGAATTCCGAGTGATTTTACCAGTTTTCCCAGCGAATAACTGTCGGCTTCCGGAATTAGTTTCTTAGCTAAAGGAATGGTATCCAGTGTGTTGATACGATAGTCATAACCCAGGCGTTTAAACTCCTGTCTCAGCATACGGTAGTCGAATTCGATATTGTGTCCCACAAGCGTTGTACCGGCTGTCATTTCAACCACCCTTTTGGCAATTTCATGAAAACGCGGTGCTGTACGCACCATTTTGGGTGTAATACCGGTAAGTTTCTGTACAAAAGGCGTTATATCACTATCCGGATTAACCAGGGACATGAACTGATCCACAATTTCGTGTCCGTCATACTTATAGACCGCGATCTCAATGATGCTCTCTTTACGGAATCCGGCGCCGTTACTTTCTATGTCTATTACTGAATACATTTCTAAAATTTCCCTGTCTTATCTTCTCCGTTTCAGCCCGAACATTCCCAGGATTGCCCGGGCACCTTCGCGCATCAGCGTATTTGTAAACGTTCGCCCGGCACTCGATTTCATTACGGTTTCAAACATTCCCGGCTCTTCCTTCACCGGCTTTGTCTTCTGCCCCGGCACGGCTTCTGCTACTGCCTGCTCCATCCGCGAGGTAAGCATTTCGTATGCCGAATCTTTGTTTACGGACTGCTCATATTTAGCCACCAAAGCCGAGCGGGAGGTCAGTTCAGCAACCTCAGCATCTGTCAAAACATCCATGCGGCTTTCCGGTGAGATCAGATAAGTATGAACCAAAGGGGTAGGAATCCCTTTTTCGTCCAGTGCTGTAACAAAAGCCTCGCCAATACCCAGATTCTGAATCAGCTGGCCGGCGTCATAAAATTCAGTAATCGGGTAATTCTCCACCGCCTTATTGATTTCCTTTCTGTCTTTTGCCGTAAAACCCCGCAAAGCATGCTGAATTTTAAGCCCCAGCTGACTAAGCACGTTTTCCGGCACATCGCCCGGAATCTGTGTGATAAAGTAGATTCCGACACCTTTGGAACGGATCAGCTTCACCATAGTTTCAATCTGATTAAGCAGCGTTTTGGACGCTTCCTTGAAGATTAAATGTGCTTCATCAATGAACAAGACCAGTTTGGGTTTACCGGTATCGCCTTCTTCCGGAAAAGTAAGATATATCTCGGCAAAAAGTGACAGCATAAATGTTGAAAAAAGCTGGGGCTGGCTTTGGATGTTTCCCACACGCAGGATATTTACTACCCCTTTACCATTCTTTTTATGCAGCAAATCCTCTACATCAAAACTCGGTTCGCCAAAAAACTCTGCCGCACCCTGCTGCTCCATGGCAACAATGGACCGCAGGATTGCACCTAACGAGGCCGAAGAAACTGAACCGTAGTTATTGGAAATATCGGCCTTACCCTGAGGCGTATCAGTTACATATTTGAACACCTTCTTAAGGTCTTCAAGATCAATTAAAGGCAGGCCTTTATCATCACAGTACTTAAAAACGATGGACATAATACCCGTTTGGGTTTCATTGAGGTCCAGTATTTTTGAAAGCAGCAGGGGTCCGAACTCCGTAACCGTGGCCCGTAGCTTCACTCCCTGCTCGCCGGAAATGGTCATCAGTTCTACGGGAAAATCCTGCGCATTCCAGCTAAGCCCTGTCTTGGCATAACGCTCTTCTATTATGGCATTTCTCTCGCCGGCGCGGGAAATCCCTGAAAAATCACCTTTAATATCGAGTACGAGTGACGGGATTCCGGCATGTGAAAGCTGCTCGGCGAACACCTGTACCGTCTTAGTTTTACCTGTGCCGGTAGCACCGGCTATAAGTCCGTGGCGGTTAATGGTCTTCAGCGGCAGCATTACATCCACTTCTTTTACCACTTCGCCATCCAGGATCCCCTTTCCCAGGATAATATGTTCTCCTTTGGGTACATAGCGCGCATTAAGGTCCTGTATAAATTTTGCCCGGTTATCCATAGTTTGTGAATTGAATTGTTAAAGGTAATTTTTTTTGAATGAAAATTAAAATGCTGTGCCGTGCAGGGCCGGCGCAATGTGTTTAATATGGATCAGCGCTTAAAAGAGACAAATAATGTGGAAAAGGCGTGCATGAAATCTACTTACATAAAAAACCTGATAAAATGCATAAATAAGGTCATTTTTATGGTGACCTATTAGTTATTAAACATCTTTTATTTCCCTATATTTGGTACATTTATAAACCAAGAGTAATGAAAAGAGAAGAGATACTCTCCAGAATTCTGGAAGAGCAGTACAAGGTGATTTCGAACCTGCAAAATTCTGTAAACCTGTATAAGAAAGAATCGGATAAGGATGAGGACGATACTTCCGACCCCGACGATTATGCCCGTCAAACTGAAGCAAAAGACATGCAGTTGAGATTTGAGAAAATGCTCAGTAAAGAAAAGGCTGATCTGAACTTTGTACTTGGTGAAAAAGATAAGAATTATGCTGTGGCCGAACATGGAGCACTGGTTGAAACTGAAAACAACTATTTTTTCCTGGGCGTAGCCTTACCTGCATTTAAGTATAATGATAAAGATGTTTACTGCATCTCTCCGGAAGCACCTATCTACGCTAAGATAAGAGGAAAAAAGCAGGGTGACTCCCTTCAGATGGGTGACCGCACCCTTGAAATAATTGGCATCTCCTAATTCCAAATTAAAGAAAAACATTAAAAATTATCATCATGCACGTTCTGGGATATTTCTTTGCAATCGTTATTGGGCTCGTTATGGGCCTCATAGGCGGTGGCGGAAGCATTCTGAGCGTGCCTGTTTTTGCGTATATCTTTAAGATCGACGCCATAACAGCCACTACGCTGTCGCTTTTTGTTGTAGGAGTCACCAGTTCAGCAGGTTCTGTGGGTTTCCTCAGACAGGGCAGCATCAATTTTAAGACCGCATTTATGTTTGGTCTGCCTTCCGTCCTGGGGATCCTCTTCTCCCGGCGCGTGGTACTGCCGCATCTGCCGCCATTTATTATCAACCGCTGGGGCATCAGCATTACAAAAGAGATGTTCATCCTGGTACTCTTCGCGTTACTGATGCTGATTTCAGCCTTTAAAATGATCAGCAAAACAGACCGGCAGCGCATCAGGAAATCAGAAGATGTAAATTACACCCTGCTTATCTCACAGGGGCTGCTGGTAGGAATCATTACCGGATTCATAGGTGCAGGCGGCGGATTTCTGATTGTGCCGGCCTTGGTCATGCTTCTGGGCGTGTCTATGAAACAGGCAGTTGCGACTTCACTTTTCATCATCGCAATCAATTCAATGATTGGCTTCGTATCATCGCTGGATAAAGTGGATGTTGACTGGCCTTTTCTGCTCTTTTTCAGTGCACTGTCCGTGTTGGGTATTCTTATAGGAGTTCAGCTGGCGAAACGCATTGAAGGCCGTAAACTCCGGCCGCTGTTCGGCTGGTTTGTCCTGGCGATGGCTGTCTTCATCATCCTGAATGAACTTTTTCTGAAGCAGATTGTATGATAAAAAGTAAGCACATCTGGTGAGGCGGAAACATATAAAACTAAAACACCGAAATTTGCAACCATCAATTTATAAAAAAATGAAGATAGAACAGATATATACAGGATGCCTGGCACAGGGAGCATATTATATTGTTTCCGGCAAGGAAGCCGCGATAATAGATCCATTGCGCGAAGTGCAGCCCTACCTGGACCGTCTGGAAAAAGACGGAGTTACATTGAAATACATTTTTGAAACCCACTTCCACGCCGATTTTGTTTCCGGACATCTGGACCTGAGCAGAAAGACCGGCGCTCCCATTATTTTCGGACCTAATGCCGAGGCGGAGTTTGAAACCATCATTGCGGAAGACGGTGAAATTTTCAACATCGGCGATATTCAGATAAAAGCCCTCCACACTCCAGGGCACACGCTTGAAAGCACGACCTACCTACTGCTTGACGAAAAAGGCAGTGAGCACGCCATATTTTCCGGCGACACTCTTTTTTTAGGCGATGTTGGAAGGCCGGACCTTGCACAGAAGTCCGCCAACATGACTCAGGACGAACTGGCCGGGATGCTGTACGACAGCCTTCAAAGCAAAATACTTCCGCTGCCTGATGAGATCACGGTTTATCCTGCTCATGGTGCGGGTTCTGCGTGTGGCAAGAATATGCAGAAGGAAACTGTGGACACGCTCGGAAATCAGAGAAGGACCAACTATGCCCTGCTGCAGCCTGACCGGGAATCCTTTATTGAGGCGGTCCTGGATGGACTTCCTGCCCCGCCGAAATACTTCGGAATGAACGTAGCCATGAATAAAGGCGGATATGAAAGTTTTGAAGAAGTGATGAACAATGGTATGAAACCCATTGCACCGCAGGATTTTGAATCTGTTGTGGAACAGACGGGAGCCCTTATTCTGGATACCAGAAGCGCGGCCGATTTTCATCAGGGTTTTGTACCCAACTCAGTAAATATCGGCCTGAAAGGGGATTTTGCGCCATGGGTTGGTGCAATGATCGTTGATGTAAAACAGGCCATTGCCCTGGTGTGTGAGCCCGGCACTGAGGAAGAGGCCATCACGCGGCTGTCACGTGTGGGATTCGACAAAGTTATCGGTTATCTGGAAGGAGGTTTTGAAAAATGGAAAACTGAGGGACTGGAGACCGATAGTGTGAACCGTATTACTCCGGAGGAATTTGCCGGGCGGTTTTCAAAGGATGCGAAAGTGATTGACGTACGTAAGGAAGCCGAATTTGCGGCAGAACACATTGAAGATGCCTATAATGCACCTCTGGATGGAATTGCCGGATGGGCTGGTAGCCTCGCCGAAGAGGAGGGTCATTTCTTCCTGCACTGTGCCGGCGGTTACCGAAGCATGATTGCAGCCAGCATCCTGAATTCCCGGGGAATACGCAATTTTACCGAAATAGCAGACGGTTTTAACGGGATAAAGAAAACCTTCATACCGACTTCTAATTTTGTCTGCCAAAGCAAGACCTTAAAATAAAAAGTGATGAATATCTTAAAATACACCGATTTCCTGCTGCACAAGCCTTCTGTCTTCCAGATCAAGAAAACAGATCACATCCAGCAGTTTGCAGTGGCTCTGGGACAGGAAACCGTCCTTGAAAAACACACCACCTCTGTTCCCGCCACACTGGTGGTACTGAAAGGAGCTTTAAAATTTAATCTGCCGGACCTGCAGCTGGACCTGCAGGAACTTGACGTTTATGAGATACCTGTGGATGTGGAACACAGTGTACAGGGGATGATGGAGAAAAACCTCTTTCTGATTACGAAGGAACTCAATCCCGACAGCGAATGACAGACGGACTGAACTCACAGATCCTGGTAGAGATATGTACGGAAAAGATGCCCTTTGGCAAATACAAAGGTGTCACCATCGCCGATTTGCCCATTTCTTATCTGGAATGGTTTCAGGGCCAGGGAATGCCACCCGGAAAGTTGGGAATGCAACTTTCGACGATTTATGAGATAAAACTGAACGGACTTACAGAACTTCTGATCCCAATTAAAAAAAGGTTGAGAGGTTAACCTAACGAACTTAATAAAATAGGCTTCCACACCGGAAGCCTATTATTTTTACTTATTTATTTCGCGGAAACCCATTTCATAAAGGGCAAAACTCAAGAGGTCGGTATTCTCAGCAATCACCTGATCCGTACTCCGGCCGGCACCATGACCGGCATTGACCTCGATACGTACCAAAACAGGATTCGCGCAGGACTGTTTTTCCTGAAGTTCCCCTCCAAATTTAAAGGAATGCGCAGGAACTACCCTATCATCATGGTCGCTTGTAATGATCATTGTGGAAGGATAGCAAACTCCTTTTCTTACATTATGTACCGGTGAGTAGGACTTCAGATACTCAAACATCTCTCTGGAGTCTTCGGCAGTACCGTAATCGTAGCTCCAGCCTGCGCCTGCGGTAAATTTGTTATACCTCAGCATGTCCAGCACACCAACCCCCGGGAAGGTTACTTTGGCCAGATCCGGACGCATGGTCATTACAGCGCCAACAAGCAGACCACCGTTGGACCTTCCGGACAGAGCCATATATTCCGGCGATGTGTAGCCTTTCTGCTTAAGATATTCGCCTCAGCGATGAAGTCATCAAACACATTTTTCTTCTGAAGCTTGGTTCCTGCATCGTGCCATTTCTTACCATATTCGCCGCCACCACGGATATTGGGAACCGCGTAGATACCGCCGTTATCCATCCAAACTGCATTTACCACAGAGAAAGCCGGCTGCAGGCTGATGTTAAAACCTCCGTAGGAATATAAAATGGTCGGATTTTTACCATCGAGCTTAGTGCCTTTACGGTAATTGATCATCATCGGTATACGCGTGCCGTCCTTACTTGTATAAAATACCTGCTCCGAGACATAATCCGCCGGATTAAATTTCACATTTGGCTTCTGATACACCTCCGACTTGCCGGTTTTCGGATTGAATTTGTAGATGGTTCCGGGAGTGATGTAGTTGGTAAAGGAATAATAAACTTCAGCAGCTTCGTCCTTCCCTCCAAATCCCGCAGCGGTACCAATTCCAGGCAACTCTACGGTCCGGATCAGTTTTCCGTCATAATCAAACTGCTTTACAGACGTAACCGCATCCTTCATATAGCGCGCAAAAATATAACCAGCACCGGTGGAGACACTCAGCACATTGTCGGATTCAGGAATTACATCCGTCCACACGTCCGGTTTGTCTATATGAAACTTCACAAGCCGCATGTTCGGTGCGTTTTTATCCGTAAGGGCATAGACCCAGTCACCTTTGGAGTCTATAAAGTCCGTGTTGTGGTCGTAGCCTTTCTGTACAGCGACAAAATCTTTATGTTTTTTCGGATCTTTGATATAAAGCTCGTTACCGTTCGTAGCTTCTGAAGCGCTCAGAACCTGAAAACGCCCGTCATCGGAAACCCCGACACCCATATATCTTCTTTTAAAGGACGGCCCGCCAATCACCAGCTGATCCGCACTTTGCCTGGTTCCAAGTTTATGAAAGTACACTTTGTGAGTGTCGGTTTGCGCAGAAAGTTCGCTGCCTTTGGGTTTATCATAACTTGAGTAAAAGAATCCCTCATCACCCAGCCAGCTGGCACCGGAAAATTTAACATCAACGATAGTTTCATCGATGATCTCTTTGGTAAGGGCGTTCATAATGATGATCTTATTCCAGTCACTGCCCCCTTCGGAAATGGAATAGGCTACCAGATTTCCCTTCTTGTTAAAGGAAACACCGGCCAGGGAAGTGGTTCCCTTCTCCGAAAATTTATTTGGATCCAGAAAAACTTCAGTTTTGCCGTTGCGGTCTGTACGGTAAAGTACCGATTGAGCCTGAAGACCGTCATTCTTATAAAAATAGGTATAGTCTCCTTCTTTAAAAGGTGCGCCGATTTTCTCGTAGTTCCAAAGATCCTTCAATTGTGTGCGGATTTGTTCGCGAAAACCGATTTTTGAAAGATAGTCCTGGGTGAACTTTACTTCGCGCTGTACCCAATCTTTGGTATCTTCGGCACGGTCGTCTTCCAGCCAGCGATAGGGATCGGCCACTTCCGTTCCGAAATAACTGTCTGTATGTGAAACCTTCCTGGTTTCAGGATATTTAAGGGGCTTGTTCATTGTTTGAGTGGCGCACGAAGCCAGGAATACTACGGCGGCAGACTGTATAACAGCTTTAATTTTCATACGTTTACTTTTTTCAAATTTAGCAAAATTTAACTGGTTGTTAATGTCAGAACATTTTAAAAGGTACAGGATTTGCTCGTGAATTTTAAATATTTGATCAGTATGAAAACAGGAACGGGGATTATTTTGGCCGGAACCGTCGGAATTATTATAGGTTTGGGAATTTACGGATTCCGCAGGATGATGCGTAAGAAAGGCAGGGAATATGATGATTATTACTCTGATTTTCACCGCCATTTTGACAAAAGATATCGGGATGAGGCACACCATGGTGTAGAATATCTCTCTGCGCTTTAGCATCGTATTCATATAAAGTACAGATCCTGTTATAAAGCAGGATTTTCGTTTTTGTCACAGATAGAGTTTATGGATGGTAATTTCAGGAAAGGCCAGGGAGCTCAGCGCAACGAATTAAACCGGTTCGAAAGATATACTTATGAGCCGGAAGACGACTTTGAAGAGAATGTAAAAGTTACATTCACAGAAGTATTTCCGAAAACAGTAGTTAACAAAATCACCAGTCCGGACCTTTTCATGGAATATTCCCTGAACCCGTACCAGGGTTGCGAACATGGCTGCTCTTACTGTTTTGCCCGCCCCACTCATGAATTTTGGGGTTACTCTGCAGGTACCGATTTTGAAAGGAAAATAATGGTGAAGAAAAATGCACCGGAACTTCTTGAGAAATTCTTCAGAAAAAGAAATTATACTCCCAAAACCCTGTCGCTGTCCGGAAACACAGACTGTTATCAGCCTGCTGAAAGAAAATTTGAGATTACCCGGAAAATCCTGCAGCTGTGTCTGGATTACAGACATCCGGTAAGCATACTCACCAAGAATGCACTAGTCCTGCGGGATCTGGATCTCCTGACCCAACTCGCGGAAAAAAATCTGGTATCTGTTTCTTTCAGCATTCCCACCGTCAACGAAGAAATCCGCCGTAAGATGGAACCCCGGACCTCCTCGGTAAGCAATAAACTGAAAGCCATACAGGTGCTTTCTGAAAACAATATTCCCACGGGTGTGATGGTTGCTCCGGTAATTCCCGGCCTAACTAGTGATGAGAGCCTGAGCATCCTGAAAGCCGTGTCCGAAGCCGGTGCGAAGAGTTTCGGATACATCATTGTACGGCTTAATGATACCGTGGAGCCTGTTTTCATTAACTGGATCAATGCAGCTTTCCCGGAGCGTGCGCAGAAAGTCCTCAATTTAATCCGGTCTATGCGTGGTGGAAAACTGGGAGAGAAAAGATTCCATGAACGGTATAAGGGCGAAGGAAATATTGCAGAGATGATTCACAACACCTTCGCATTGGGCGAAAGGAAATATTTTCCCAATCAGGAAAGGCGGCAACTTTCTACGGAGCATTTCACCGGTTCGCGTGACCAGCAACTGCGCTTATTTTAAAAGTAAAAGGCGAACTTTCGTACGCCCTGTTGTCCTTAAATCTTAATCAGTCCCAGTTCTACTAGTCTCTCGTGCAGAAATTCACCCGCTGTTGTATCCTCATAGAGTTTAGGATGATCTTTATCAACCGTATTTTCCAGCGCGTTAAGCGGCATTTCGCTTACCGGATGCATGAAGAACGGTATGGAGTAACGGGAAGTGCCCCAAAGCTCACGCGGTGGGTTCACCACCTGGTGAATGGTTGATTTCAGCTTATTATTGGTAAGCCTGGACAGCATATCGCCCACGTTAATCATAAGTTCGTCCGGTTCAGCAATGGCATCTACCCATTCGCCGTCATGATTCTTTACCTGAAGTCCTTTGCCCTGTGCCCCCATCAGCAGGGTAATGAGGTTAATGTCGCCATGGGCTGCCGCTCGGACAGCATTATCCGGCTCTTCAGTAATTGGCGGATAATGGATAGGTCTCAGGATTGAGTTTCCTTCCTTAACAAACCTGTCAAAATAGAATTCATCCAGACCGAGATGCAGTGCCAGTGCCCGTAAAACATAAATTCCGGTTTTTTCCAGCATCTTGTACGCCTCCTTACCTACTTTATTGAATTCAGGAACTTCAGCTACCTCCACATTATCCGGATAGACAGATGCATATTCAGATCCGTCTTCAAGATACTGCCCAAAATGCCAGAATTCCTTCAAATCACCTTTCTTGAACCCTTTTGCAGTTTCTTTTCCGAAACCTACATAGCCGCGCTGGCCGCCGATTCCCGGAATTTCGTACTTCTGCTTGGTCTCCACGGGTAAATCAAAGAAATTTTTAACCTCTTCATAAAGATTCTTTACGAGTTTGTCATCCAGGAAATGGCCCTTCAGGGCTACAAAACCGATTTCTTCGTATGCTTTTCCGATTTCATTTACAAATTTCTGCTTGCGTTCCGGGTCACCCGAAAGGAAATCACGCAAATCCACACTGGGAATCTGTTTCATAGATTTTATATTAAGTATGAACTGCAAATTTAGAAGAATTTAAAATATTAAGATTTAATTATCAGTAAATTTGCGCGGTTTCAGATTCACCGTCCAAAATGAGATGGGCCGAAATGAAAATTTGATCTTCCTAATGAAACAATATTCTTCCAAACACAGCATACAGATTTTAGCCCACCTCCTGAAGGAATACGGCATTAATAACATCGTGATCTCCCCCGGTTCGCGTAATGCACCTCTGGCCATACATTTCTCAGAAACCGACGGCTTCAACTGTTACAGCATCACCGACGAGAGGAGTGCGGGTTTTGTAGGTCTGGGAATGGCCAAAACCGAAAAGATGCCTGTAGCCGTAACCTGTACAAGTGGATCTGCAGCAGCCAATTATTACCCTGCGGTTACAGAAGCTTTTTATCAGAACATTCCTTTGCTGGTCCTTACAGCCGACAGACCGTCTGATTATGTTGATATTTTTGACGGACAAACCATCCGGCAGAAAGAAATTTTCAGTCAGCATTCTTACGGGGATTTTCAATTGCTAGAAGATGACCGTGAAAACGCAGACGATGAAAATTACAGCCTGATTAAAAAGGCCATTGAAATCTGTATTGAAAAGCAAGGTCCGGTTCATATTAATATACCGCTGGCTGAACCACTTTATGAGCTGGTACCGGAAATCCCGGTTTATCCTTCGGTGGAGAAAACCCTGCAGCGTAAAGCCTTTGACCTTTCGCCGGCTTTAGTGGCCGGATGGAACCTTGCACGCCGCATACTGATCCTGGTGGGTACGCGTGACTATAGTGAAGAACTGCAGATGCAGCTGAGCCAGCTGGTGAAAAACCACAGTGCGGTGGTTCTGACAGAAGCAAATTCCAATCTGAACAATGAAAAATTCTTCAGCCATATAGACCGGTATGTGTTTAAATTTGATGAAGAGGACTTTAAGAAATATGCACCCGACCTGCTGATTACAGTAGGGCAAAATGTAGTTTCAAAAAAAGTAAAGCAGTTCCTCAGGAAAGCCCGCCCGCAAAATCATTGGCATATTGATGCCGTTTGGCAGCCCGACACCTATTTCTCGCTTACTCAGAAGGTGGTAACACGCGCTGAGGTATTTTTCGGGAAACTTCTGAACCATGTAAATCTGGAACCCCAGGCCTATTACAACCTTTGGGATGTACTGCGCGATAAACGTGACATAAAACATGAGCAATACTGTGCAGACGCTCCATTCTCGGATTTTAAACTTTTTGAAATACTTTCTTTAAAGATACCCAACAACTACCACGTTCACATCAGTAACAGTTCAGCTATCCGATATGCGCAGCTCTTTAATTTCCAGCAATTCAGGATTCACTGCAACCGCGGGACAAGCGGCATAGATGGAAGCACAAGTACAGCCATGGGATATGCAATGCGCAGCAAGAGCCCTACGCTGCTAATTACTGGCGAGGTAAGCTTCATGTATGACATCAATGGGCTCTGGAACCAATATATCCCGCCATATACGAGGATCATTATCTTCAATAACGGCGGTGGCGACATCTTCAGGATCATTCCGGGACCGGGTTCAACCAATGCACTGGACGAATTCATCCTGACCAAACATCACAAAAATGCCGAACTTCTGGCGAAAAACTTCGGATTTTCCTACACCAGAGTAGATGAGGAAGACACGCTGCTTCGCGTGCTGGATAATTTCTTCAACCCCGACAGCAAACCAAAAATTTTGGAGGTGGATACGTCCCAAATCGGGAACGCGGAAATCCTGAAAAGCTATTTTGAGTTTCTGGCTTAATTAATTTCAGTCTCAACAGAGTTTTTGCCGGGAAGGTTAAGGATTCGCGAAAGCGGATAAGCCAGCGCATCATCAAAATCATTCAGTGCATTAATCAGCTTGAAGTGTGAATACTCTCTCAGGTTATTGGGGGATATGTCAGCGATTGTGATTTTTCCGGACTGAAGCAGTTCCTGACGCTGCACACCGTTCAGCAGAAAAGCGGACGGGGTGAACCACACATTATCTTTCAGAAAAATCAGATTGGAAAAGGACGTATCGGTTATATGGTTATCCTTAACGATGATGATTTCGGCTCCGTTCGCCCCAACTTTCATCGCTTCAAATCCTTTACGGTCTTCAAACTTGAAAGGGTAATTAATTTCATCATTCACCACAAGCAGAAATCTGCTGATTTCGGAGCGTTCATACGGAATCAATTCAGTTCTGCACATGCTATCCAAACTGTATGAAATGCGGAATTTGTACAGGCCTTTTGATGGGACGGATATACTTTTCAAAATACTTTCAAGATCAATAAAGTTTTCTTTCCCAAAGCAGGCAAAAGTGTCATTTACCCTTTTTTGATGATGTTTAAGCAGGAAGGACTGGCCGTCTGACACTTTTATACTTTCAAGAAACCGGTACATAAATCTTGTTTTTCATTTCCTCATATTCATCTTCCAGTTGACTTAGGTGGGTGATGCCACCACCGCTTTTAAAGTATATTTTATCGTCTTCCTTTTGCATAAACCGGATCATGACGCAGGAATCCAGATTGGCCCCGTCGAAGAAGCCACAGACACCTGTATAAAAGCCACGGTCATAGTTTTCGGCTTCAAGCAGAACTTCCAGCGTTTTTTTCTTGGGAGCACCCAATATGGATCCGGCAGGCAGAAGCGTTTTTAGAATGCTGCCCATTTTACCGATATATTCAGGCTTCAGCTTACCCGAAATCTCAGAACTCATGGCAAAGAGATTTTTTTGTTTGGTTTTCAGAAAGTCAATCCGCTGAAATTCGTCCAGCTGCACTTTATCGGCCACCATGCTGAGGTCGTTACGGAGCAAATCTACAACGGTGTAATGCTCTGCCCTCTCCTTTGTATCGTTCTTCAGCGTTTCTGCCGCATTGGGAAGTGAAGCATCAATTGTTCCTTTCATTGGATGGGTGAAAATGCAGTCATCCTGGATTTCGATAAAGGTTTCGGGGGAAAAGAAGACGAATTGATCCCTGTATAAAACCTTATATTTTGCTTCGGAGAAACTGAAAATCTCACGTAAAGTGCGGTTTACCGTAATTTCAGTTTTGCGAGTATAATTCATCAGGTATGAATTCCCGATTTTCAGATGATGCTGTACAATATCAAAGCCCCGTTGGTACGCTGCAAGAGATTCGGGGAATGACTGCATATCCAGATCCGACTCTGCTTTTTCAGCTGGTCCGTAAGAGAATTTTGGGAAACGTATTGATATACGGTCACCGGCCAATTCATCCACGGTAAAAACCTCAACAGTCTGCATTAAAAAATCGGTTATAAAAAAAAACGGAACACCCTGCCGGGAAAGCTTGTCCATTTTATCGAAATTAGGGTGAAAAGGCAGCATCATAGGGCAAAAGTAATTTTTTTTACCCTTACTTTGCACAAAACAGAAAAGTTCATGCAGCAGAATTACCCCCAGAAAAGTGATATTTCCTATATATTAAAACAGGCCTTTTTTTACTGGAGCAAGACCCTTGGTTACCAGATCATGTACAGTTTGATTTACCTCTCCGTACTCATTACTGTTTGGTTTCTTTTTGCAGAGCATTACGGCATTCTTAATGATTACTTAAAAACCATCGAAATGGTAAATTCCGGATCTACCTATGCGCAGGCTCAGGAAGTGCTGGTTTCAAATCCAAATTATATCACTTTTTCATGGATTATCATCGGTACGTTCATCTTCCTGTACCCACTTAATTTGGGCCTGCTGAAAATGTACAGAAAAACAGACCTGGGTGAGAAGATAAATGTTCACGACCTCTTTGCCGGTTATATGGGCGTTAATTTCTTCATTTACATCAGCTATTATGTATTCTGGTTCATGGTTTTCCTATACATGGCGCCCACCGTTATCCTAGCCGGCGTGTGGATTGCGTTAACAGTTTTCACTGCGCCACTGATGTTTTTTATGAACAGGAAAATTTTCGAAACCTTCCGCTATAATATAAGTGTCTGGCGAAACTTCTTTCCTGCTATGCTGGTAGGTCTTCTGGTGGCGGCTGTTTTTAAATATGCAGGCATGCTTACGATAATCGGACTGCCGTTCACAATGGCTTTCCCAACGGCAATGATTTACGCCCTTTATTCGTCTCTGTTTAAAGAGCATGAAGAAGTGCAGTAAGAATGAGAAAAAAATGATATTTTAGATTTTTAAAAAAAACTATGGAAAATTTCAGCGAATTTGATTTAAAGGGAACTGCTCCCCAGCGCAATTTCAGCGACATTATCGGTCACGCATTCAATAATTATATGAAAATTATTGGGTGGAGTATTTTGGTTACATTACTGACTTTTGTAGTAAGCATCCTGATATCAAGCCTTACAGGACCGTTGGTGGGATATAACGCACTGGAATCACAGTCCGAGATGGAAGAACTGATGAAAGACGGTTCTTTTGCTGACGGCAGCTTCGTTACGCGTATGTTTCAGATTCCGGGATATCTGGAAAGCATGCTTCTTTCCGGAGTCCTTGGTTTGCTTATGTACCCGGTATATGCCGGATACGTGTATGCCATGCACCGTGCAAATACAGGTCAAACGGTTTCTTTGTCTGATTTTTTCATCGGATTTAGCCAGAACGCCTTACAGTACATTGTCTATGGGCTTATAATGGGAATCGCTGTTATGATAGGTTTTATGCTGTGTGTGCTGCCGGTATTTTTTATTATCCCCTTTTTTTTCCTGGGGATTCCCTTCATCCTCTTTGAAAATGCGAGCGGCATAGATGCGCTGAAGAAAAGTTTCAGTACTGGCGGCTCCAATTACGGTACCATGCTGGCAGTAAGTTTCATCTCAATAATCATCACAATAGCAGGTATTATTTTGTGCGGTATCGGAATTCTGCTTACGGCACCATTTTTCTATGCAGCCATGTATTCTGCATACTGTGCCTACATCGGGGTTCCGCGGGAAATCCAAAACCCCTCCCATTAAGCGCGACAACTAATAAAATTTATAACAAGGGCGGCAGTAAACAACACTGCCGCCTTTTAATACCCTTCCCCAAATGCCTAACAAAAAGCATCAGATCAGTGGAGTAAAGATCAAGCAGGTTTTCCTGATCCTTATCATTACCGCGTTACTTGCACTTATAGTTAGCAATCTCACTCTCTTTATACCGTCGCTGCTGGGTGCTGTTACACTTTATATTGTGTGCAGGAGATTAAACTTCTATCTGCAGGAAGAAAAAGAATGGAAACCGGTATGGTCTTCAATGCTGATCATCCTAATCTGCGTAGTTGTATTGGTGATACCGGTATACCTTATAGGTGACATGATCATTGAAAAACTTGGTGACTCCAAAGAGTACATGAAAAAATTTAATGTGTTTCTGGATAAAATTCACGATTACGTGTATTCCAGAACCAAATTTGATATTCTGAGCCGGGACAACCTCACTAAAGTGAAAGATTATGTGGGTCGGATTTCCACTTCGGCGGTTAGCAGCACTTTCAATACGCTATCCATAGTGCTTTCCATGTTTTTCATGCTGTATTTTATGCTGGAGAAACCAAGACTTTTTGAAAGACTGGTTGCTTCGGCAGCACCATTGAAGAAAGCCAACATTAATCTGATTGCCGAAAAGTTCAGGAAACTGGTTATAGCAAATGCAGTCGGAATTCCCGTAGTAGCTCTGGGACAGGGACTTGTAGCATTAATCGGGTACTATATATTTGATGCGCCCAGTCCTATGCTCTTATTTGCACTTACTGCCGTAACGTCGATGATCCCAATCGTGGGCGGTGCCATGGTATATGTTCCTGTAGGAATATTTATGGTGGCAGAAGGGGATACCACCGGCGGAATCAGCCTTCTGATTTACTGTATGATCGTTGTAGGCTTAACTGATAATGTACTGCGTTTTACGCTCCTAAAGAGACTGGAGAACATCCACCCGCTGAATACCGTATTTGGTATAATTATGGGAATGAACCTTTTCGGGTTTATGGGTCTTATTTTCGGTCCTATTTTGGTTTCTATGACTGTTCTTCTTATTCAGGTGTACCGGGATGAATTCTCCGACGAAGACACTCCTGAACTGGAACTTCCGGAGCCAAAGGAAATTGAGAAAAAAATTGACTTAACCATTTAATTTTAGAAAGATGTCACAGAAATTTCAGGAATTAATCCAGTCTGAACGGCCGGTGCTTATAGACTTCTTCGCCACATGGTGCGGCCCTTGTAAGGTTCAGTCTTCTGTTCTGACCACAGTAAAGGACAATATTGGCGAGGCGGCCAGAATCATAAAAATTGATGTAGACCAATATCCCGCCATCGCCGCACAGTATGGAGTCCGGGGCGTTCCCACACTTGCGGTCTTTAAAAAAGGCGAACTTTTATGGAAAGAAAGCGGTGTTCATGATGTAAACACCCTAACCCAACTGCTTACGGGGTTTGCCTCAGACAATTAATCTTCGATTGCAAAACGGTCCCCATCATCCAGAAAACGGAAATGACTGCGAAAGTCCTGCAGTTCGGTCAGATTAAATTCTGCCGAAATAATATTGCCGTCTTTTGTACTCAGTTCCGTTCCATCGGCGAAAAAGGCATGTGAGCTTTCGGTGTAAACGAGGTCATTACCATCCTTACCGATCCGGTTCAGACCAAAAACACCTGCCAGGTTTTCGATGGCACGGGCTTTCAGGAGGTGCTGCCAGGCGGCAACCCTTTTCTCCGGCCAGTTGGCAACATATAGAGCCAGGTCATAATCACCTTTATTCCGCGAAAACACAGGGAATCTGAGGTCGTAACAAACCTGCAGCAATATGCGGAAACCATTGTAGTTCACCACTACCCGCTCCTTCCCGGCTGTGTACACTTTATCCTCGCCTGAAAAAGAAAAGAGGTGTCGTTTGTCATACTTTTCCCAGGAACCGTCGGGTTTCACAAAATACATCCTGTTGTAGAATTTCCCGCTGTCCTCCACAGAGACGCTTCCGCACACCGCTGCGTCTTTATCGCGGGCAAATTCCTGCATCCACTTTAAGGTCTCCCCCGTCCTGTCGGCAATTTCAGCCGGCTCCATGCAGAAACCTGTGGCAAACATTTCCGGCAGAAGATAAATATCGGCCACAACATCACTGAATTGCTCCGTAATTTTTGAGAAATTCTCTTCTTTATTCTTCCAGCTGATGTCCAGATTCAAACCTGATATTTTCATAAATAGTTTTTTTAGGAAATGAATTCTACAGGCAGTTAAGCCTGATGGGTAAGATAGTGAGAATTTAAGCAATATCAAAAGTTTCGTTTTGGCATGCCTTTGATAATTAGTACCTTCGCAAATTAATAAAAATTTTTAATGGAATTAACGATTCAGATCTTTCAGTTTATCCTAAGTATATCCATTCTGGTGCTCCTACATGAACTGGGACACTTCCTGCCAGCAAGGTGGTTCCGCACCCGCGCAGAGAAATTCTTCCTGTTTTTCGATCCTTATTTTTCACTTTTCTCCATGAAGAAAATCAACGGACAGTGGAAATTCAAATTTATATCCAAGAACCTGCCGGATACGGAAACTGTCCTTATAAACGGAGAAAGAAAAGAAGTTCCCATCAACATAGATGCATTGCCGGACAGCGACTGGCGCAAACATCCGGAGAGCACTAAGTACGGCATTGGCTGGCTGCCATTAGGTGGTTATGTGAAAATCGCGGGTATGGTGGACGAAAGTATGGATACGGAACAGCTGAAAAAGCCGGCTGAACCTTATGAATTCCGAAGCAAGCCGGCCTGGCAGCGTCTGATTATCATGTTAGGCGGAGTTACCGTTAATTTCTTTCTGGCCTGGTTAATCTATTCCTGCCTGAGTTTCTTCAACGGTGAAACCTACCGCGACCTTAATAAATTTGAGAACGGTATCGGCGTCATGGGTTCTGGACAGAAAATGGGCTTCCGCAATGGTGACAAAATCCTGAAAGTTGACGGTAAACCGGTGGACAGATATGAAACCGCATCGCTGAATATCCTATTCAGTAATGAAGTTACTGTAGAAAGGGACGGCAAGGAACATACTTTTACTGTAGATGAAGACGGAATTGCCGAGGTGATCCGTCAGCGCGAGGCCAAACTGTATCTTACACCAAGGTTTAAGACGGTTGTAGACTCACTGCTGCCCAACAGCGCCGCCATGAAAGCAGGACTTCAGAAGGGCGACCAGATCGTATCCGTAAATGGTAAGAAGACTGAGTATTTTGATGAAATGTCACAAGAACTCAGCAACAATAAAGGTAAACCAGTAAGTCTGGGCATTTTAAGAGCCAATACTCCTACCCAGGTAACTGCCAATGTAACAAAAGACGGGAAATTAGGTTTCGCCTTTGATGCTGATGAGCTTCAGAAAGCCGATGAGCTTGTTAAGGTAACCCGGGAATACAGTTTCTTCGAAGCGATTCCCCGTGGTTTTACCAGAACCATAGACGCACTGACGACACAGGTGAAGCAGTTCAGAATTATCTTTAATTCCAAAATTCAGGGTTATAAAAGTGTGGGCGGACCAATTGCCATCGTAAAAATGATGCCTGTAGAAACTGATGCAGATGGTAGTTTCAGTATTAACTGGCCTGCATTCTGGAGTTTTACAGCTATGTTTTCTGTTTGGCTGGCTTTCCTGAACCTGATTCCTATTCCGGGTCTGGATGGCGGACATGTAATGTTTACCCTATGGGAAATAATCACCGGGAAGCCTGTACCGCAGAAAGTGCTTGAAAATGCGCAGATGATAGGCGTGATTTTCCTGCTGGGACTGATGCTGCTCATCTTCGGCAACGACATCTTCAAAATTTTTACCGGTAAAATTTAATTTTTCGCCGAAAAAATTTGCGGCAAATAAAAATAGTGCTATATTTGCACACGCTTACAGCAAAGAGCAACACTCCTCTTTAGCTCAGTTGGTTAGAGCATCTGACTGTTAATCAGAGGGTCGCTGGTTCGAGCCCAGCAAGAGGAGCAAAACCATCAGAATTTTCTGATGGTTTTTTGTTTTTTCAGCCTATTTCCTTTCCATTTCTTTAGCATAGTTATTGCAAAGAGTTCCATGATTTACACAGACTTTAAAGTGAATAACACCTACTGGCCACGGCTCCTGACAACTGCACTGCTTCTCCTTTCATTGTTTTCTGCAGCGCAGACAGATGAAAGACAGATGGACGAAATCATCCTCAAAAAAGGCAAAAAGGTTTATAAGAATAAGAAAGAAAACCCTGCCTATGCCATTATGCAGGAAGTCTGGAAGCGCAAACGCAACAATGGCCTTGATAAATTTGACACCTACTCCTTCCGCGAATACGAAAAGATCCAGTTCGATATGGCCAACCTGGACAGTGCATTTATGAACCGCCGGATCTTCAGGAAACTCGATTTTATATTTGATTATGCCGATTCTGCAGCCAACGGCAGACTGGCGCTCCCCCTCTTCCTTAATGAATCGGTATACACCAATTTAGGCCAGAACAATCCGTCCAAAAAAAAGAAACGGTTCCTGGTGGCCCAAAAGACTTCCGGCTTCGAGGATAACCAGATCGTTACCCTCACCGCGAAGAACCTTTACAGGGAGATCGACATTTATGACAATACGATCAATTACTTCGACATCGGTTTTCAAAGTCCTGTATCACGGGACGGGTTCAGCACCTATAATTACGAGCTTATGGATACCCTGACCATAAACGGGCAGGAGGTTTACCATATCCGTTACGAACCCCGCCGCTCTGATGTTCTCGCTTTTGAAGGACAACTTTACATTTCCACAGACCACTACGCCGTGACCCAGGCTACCCTGCGTTCCACCAAAAAGATGAGTGTAAATTTCGTGAATGGGATATTCACCGAACTTGAATATGATAATCCTGACGACAGCACTTTTATCCCCAAAAAATACCGGACTGTACTTGATCTTTCAGCCTTTTCCAAAAATAAAGATGCCAAAAGCCTTACCGCCACCCGAAGTGTAGACTATACGGACTATAAATTCAATCCGGCGCTTACAAATGCGGACTTTGAAACTAAGGAAGAGGAGTTAAGCGAGAATTTTGTCCGTAAAGATGAGCAATATTGGGAGGCAGCCCGTACAGACTCGTTAAACCAACAGGAAAAAGGAATTTATGAAATGCTGGAAAAACTGGAGGAAACACCCCGCTTCCGTCGCATCACAAAAACCTATGAGACCTTTGCCTCCGGATATTATAATGTGGGTAATGCTGTTGATATTGGCGATCTGTATTCTGTTTACGGCAACAATGAAGTGGAAGGACACCGGATCCGCCTGGGCGGCCGAACTTACTTCTCGCAAAATGACGACTGGCGCATCCAGGGTTATGGTGCCTACGGCTTCAAAGACCGCAAGTTCAAGTACGGTGCCGAGGCCAAATATATGTTCAATAAGCTAAACAGATTCACCCTGGGTGCAGGTACCCGCAGAGATGTGATGCAGCTGGGCGTACAACTTACTACAGACGATGGAATTATGTCCCGGAGCTTTGCCTCGTCCTCTGTATTCGGAAGGGGTGAAAATGCCTCTTTAAGCTCCGTAAACCAAACGAATGTATTTGCCGCTATTGATCCCTTAAAAAACTTCACAGTAAGGCTGGATGGGACGCTGCAAAGTATAAAATCGGCTAATGAGGAAGGATTCAACCTGTATTATCATGATAATGACGGCATGTTGCGTAAAACAGTAAATGATTCCCATGTTACCCTCAGCCTGATCGCAAGGCCGGGCGCAAAATTCTCGCAAACCGGTGTAGACCGGTACGAACACAGCACGCTGGCTCCAACAATTGTCCTGAAATATACGCGAGGACTGGAAAACGTATTCAATGCAGACTACGGCTATAACAAGCTGCAGTTTATGTTTTTTAAGCCCATGCTTATCGGAAGCTGGGGCAAGTCCTTCATTAACCTGGAAGCCGGAAAGAATTTCGACCCTGTTCCGCTGGCGCTGCAGAATGTGATCCCCGGAAACCAGTCCTACAGTTTGGTGGCCAATACCTTTTCGCAGCTTAATTATTATGAATTCGTAGCTGATACGTATACCACCGGACATTTGGAACATCACTTCAACGGGAAGATCCTTTCCTTTATCCCTTTAATCAAAAAACTGAAACTTCGCGAAGTCGCATTTATCCGCGGGGCGTACGGTACACTGAGCGAAGCCTCAAAGAATATTAACCTGGAAGGATATAAGTATTCAGCTCCGGACCGGAATATCTATTATGAATACGGATTTGGGATTGAAAACATCGGCTGGGGCAACCTCCGGTTCCTGCGAGTAGATTTCAACTGGCGGGGCAATTACCTGACCAGGCCCGATGTACAAAAATTCGGAATCAAGGCGGGAATCCAGTTCTTTTACTAGCAGATTTTTCTATTTCAATTCATTATCAAACACTTAACTATTACATTTACACAATTTCATTGTAGTTTTATAAGTCTGGCACGATTTTAAGTCTTAATTCATTCAGAAGGCTATCAGGTCTTCACACACAGAAATGACTGCAACTACATATATGAAACAGATAGTAAGGATGATTCTTCTGGGAGCTGTAACTGTGCTCACGGGAGCGGGGATTATGTTCCGCGGAACAGAGGAGAGTGGGTTTATGTACAATACAATAATGGTATCAGGAATACTGATAATGGTTTATGCCCTTTACCTGCTGTACGGTTTCAGGCGTCGCAACGCTTAGCAGTTCATATTAACAAAGAATATATTCCGGCTCATAAATGGGCTGGATTTTTTATAACCATTCAAATGATCCCGGATATTGAGCAAGATCAATATGAACAGACAAAAAAATCCCCGACTCATTAAGAATCAGGGATTTATATTTTATGCCGGTAAAACCGGAACGCTTTACTTATGCGTTAGGCTCAACAGATACAAAAGATCTGTTGTTTTGCTTCTTTCTGAAGACAACCTTTCCGTCTACAAGTGCATGGAGAGTGTGGTCCTTACCCATACCCACGTTTTCACCCGGGTGGTGCTGAGTACCTCTCTGTCTTACAATAATGTTTCCGGCAATCGCTGCCTGTCCTCCGAAAATCTTTACACCCAGTCTCTTGGAATGCGATTCTCTACCGTTTTTGGAACTACCAACTCCTTTTTTGTGTGCCATTTTATTCTAAGGTTTTTCGGTTTAAATTATTCAGCTGTTGCGCTGTCGTTTGTTGCTTTAGCTTCTTCAGTTGCTGCAGCTTCTTTTTTTGCTTTAGGCTCAGCTTTCTTCGTCTTTTTCTCACCTTCGAAACCAGTGATACCGGTTACGATGATTTGAGTAAGCTGTTGTCTGTGACCGTTCTTTTTAGCATAACCTTTTCTTCTTTTCTTCTTGAAGATGATTACCTTGTCCGCCTGAACGTGGTCTAAAATTTCGATATCCACTGTGATACCGCTTACAGCCGGGGCGCCTACTGTTGTTGAACCGTTTACGGTAAGAAGAACCTTATCAAAAGATACCTTGTCTCCTTTTTCACCTTTCAAACGGTTTACAAACAACTTCTGGTCTTGCTCAACTTTGTATTGAAGCCCTGCTATTTCTACAATTGCAAACATTGTTTATAAATTTATTGGTTGTTAACTATATATTTGAGTGTGCAAAAGTAATAAAATTTTCTGAATAACAAGCCTTTGCACTGCAAATTCAGCGAGTTAAAAAGATTAATTGCAAAATATTACTCTTTCGTTAGTTACTGTTCAGATCCTGAGCAATTAGCCAGGCCTCGCTCCAGCACGCCTGGAAGTTAAATCCACCCGTCACACCGTCAACATTCAGCACTTCACCGGCCAAATAAAAGTTGGGCAGAATGCGTGATGACATATTCTTGAAATTAATCTCTTTCAGCTCTACACCGCCTGCCGTTACGAACTCGTCCTTATAGGTAGATTTACCTGTGACCTGCATCCTGTTTGCACAAAGGTTCCCGATCATGCTTTCCATGTCTTTACTGCTAAGATTGGAGATGTTCTTATCCAGATCTACTTTGGAAAGCCAGAGGACACGGTGCCAGAAACGTGTGGTTACATCGAATATTTTGGAAGCGCCAACCGTTTTCTTCGGATTCTCCTTACGGTAGGTCTGAAGAATATTCGCAGCATTTTCGGTGTCCATTCCCAGGAAATTCACCAAGATTTCAGTTTTGTAGCCACATTCCGCCAGCTCGCGGGCTTTCCAGGCAGAAATCTTAAGAACCGCCGGTCCGGAAAGTCCCCAGTGCGTAATGAGCAGCGGTCCGGATTCATCGGACTTAAGCGATGGGATTGTAATTATGGCATTGGGAAAGCTGGTACCCATCAAATCCTTCAGGACTTCATTTTTTATGTTGAATGTAAAAAGCGAAGGCACAGCCGGAACCAGTTTGTGTCCCAACTGCTGAATCAGCTTCAGGGATTTCGGTGCGCTGCCCGGCGCATATACGATATAGTCTGCAGAAAAACTTCCATTGGTAGTGGACACCTCATATCCATGCTCATTTTGCTGAATGTTCTGCACAACAGTTTTCGTTAGAATCTCAAAAGCTTTTTGGTTAACGGTCTGCAGAAGTGCATCTATGATGGACTGCGATGAATTACTTTCGGGAAATACGCGGCTATCCGCTTCAACCTTCAAGGCAACGCCCCGCTGCTCAAACCAATCCATGGTATCACCCGGCTGAAAGTTGTGAAAGACGCTGATGAGCTCCTTATTCCCACGCGGATAAAAACCTACAAGATCTTTTGGGTCGAAGCAAGCATGAGTCACATTGCAGCGACCGCCACCGGAGATCTTAACCTTCTGCAGCACATCTGAATTCTGTTCAAGGATCTTTACCTTAAATTTTGATTCGTCCAGATTGGCGGCACAAAAAAAACCCGCTGCACCGCCTCCAATAATAATGACTGATTTCTTATCCATATCGCAGGGCAAAATTACGATTTTTAGAACCCACCTTTTAATCGTAAATTTACGCCCCTAAATAAACATATAAAAATGTCCGTATATCACCATAAATTTGAAGTCCGCTGGAGCGATATTGATGCCAACCGTCACCTTGCAAATTCTACTTACGTAGAGTATTGTGCCCAAACCAGAATGTCCTTTATGTCTAAAAACAAAATGGGCCTGAAGGAGCTGAACCGCTGGGGAATCGGTCCCGTAATCCTGCATGAAAGATATTCCTTCTTCCGGGAAATCCTGATGGATCAGGAAGTTTATGTAACCCTGGAAATCGACGGTTTTTCTGAAGACGGCGCCATCTATCAGTTCCTGCATAAATTCTATCTGCCGGACGGTACCCATTGCGCTACCTCGGAAGCTTTTGGTGTATGGATTGACATGATGCTGAGAAAATCCACCACTCCGCCGGATGATATCCTGGAGGTATTGACGAAGTATAAATCCGAAAATCATAAAATATTTACGCGCGAGGACATCAAGGCACTTCCTTTCCGTGCGGAAGACATTGATCCTGCGCTCTTAAATTCCATCTGATTCCCGAACCGACTCACCAAACCCAGAAATTATGCTAGAAGATAAAAACCCACAGTTAACGCCTATTTCGCAGTACGGGGAATTCGGACTGATAAAGCATCTGACCGAAAACTTTAGTTTCAACAATGAATCTACGGAGATTTCCATTGGCGACGATGCTGCGGTGATCGATCCACAAGGTCAGAAAGTGGTTGTCACAACCGATGTCCTGGCTGAAGGTGTACATTTTAATCTGGGTTATGTGCCTTTAAAGCATTTGGGCTATAAAGGGGTGGCAGTAAACATCAGCGACCTGGCTGCCATGAATGCAACGCCTACACAGATATTGGTTTCACTGGCCGTATCAAACCGCTTCCCAGTGGAGGCGCTGGAAGAGATTTATGAAGGAATCGCGCTGGCTTGTGAACGGTATAAGGTAGATCTGGTGGGCGGCGATACTACAAGTTCCACATCTGGTCTGGTAATGAGCATTACCGCGATAGGTTTGGAGCATTCTGAAAACCTGGTAGGCCGTAGCGGTGCCAAAGCCGGCGATTTACTTGTCGTAACCGGTGATTTGGGCGGTGCCTATATGGGTTTACAGATCCTGGAGCGCGAACATTCCGTATATCTGGCCAATCCCAATATGCAGCCTGAAATGGAAGGCTACGATTATATCCTGCAAAGACAGTTGAAACCGGAAGCCCGCACGGACATCAAGAATACCCTTAAGGAACTGGGCGTACAGCCGACTTCCATGATTGATGTTTCGGACGGACTTTCGTCTGAAATCCTGCATCTTTCTGACCAAAGCAAGGTAGGTTTCAGGCTTTATGAGTCCAAAATACCGATGGATCCTCTGACTATGACCACGGCAGATGAGCTTAACCTTAATCCGGTAATGTGCGCGCTGAACGGAGGTGAGGATTTTGAGCTGCTGTTTACAATTCCGGCCGCTGATTATGACAGAATTAAAAATCACCCGGACTTTACCATCATTGGCCATGTAACGACTTTTGAAGAAGGCAATTACCTCGTTGCGGCTGGAAGCAACGAACTGATTGCGCTAAACGCCCAGGGCTGGGATGCATTTCTGAACAGGTAATTTAGATCGGCTTTCAGCCTGCGGATGATCTATGACCGATTCCTTTCTCTTCAAAATGGTCTGTTTGTCCGCATAAAATCAATTTAATTGCCTCCCTTTGCATTACGCAGCACGGTAACTCAAAGGGAGGCAAAAAATTATTTTGATCGCTCCCACAGTCTCAGGAAATGAGACTTTGCAAAACCACGATTTATGATTTTACTTTTTCTGAATTTTTTCTGAATATTGCTTAGCACCGTCAGTGAATTTCAGGAAATACAAACCTTTGGTTAATCTTTGCATATCGATAGCGTAGGTAGGATACTGCTCTTCAATTGAAGTCTCGATTCTTCTGCCACTGGCATCAAAAAGTTGAAAAGAGGATAATCTGTTTCTGGATTGTATTTTCAAGAATTTTTCTACAGGATTTGGATACAGCAAAAACGCTTTTGCTGAGGATTCTTCTACACCCAATGCAAGAATCTCAATATTCTTTGTTGCAGTCGTATTTCTCCCACATGCATTTGTAGTAAAGGAGACGGTATAGTTTCCTGTGGCCGCGTAGGAGTGCTGGGGATTTTCCAATGTAGAGGTGGTTCCGTCACCGAAATCCCAAAAATAGGTTGTAGCAGAAGGTGAAGATTCATTTTGAAACTGGACCGTTTGCGAATTTACCATACTTGTGGAAAATCTTGAATTAACATCATGTGATAAAATATAGTACGTATTCATATTGTTAAAAACAACATTATGAACTGCCGTTCTTACGATTTGCGCTTCTGCCGCACTTATATTTCCGTTATAAGTCGCCAGCAAAGGATCTTTCTTGAAAATAGTGGTGTAGAAAGTATATGCGGCAACCATAGAACCTATTTCGCTGGGATGCGACTCATCAGTTTCATACAATTCCATATTTGGATAATTGGTGCGAAGCCATCTCCAAACCTTTCCTACGGGGGAAACCAAGGCTTCATTTTCTAATGCCATATGCATATACCTTTCACTGATTTTATCATCCATGCCGGTATAGGTACACATATAGGAGCCTGGTGAACAGTTGGACGCATCGCCATTTTTTCTTCCCCATGTCATATAAAATATAGCATTGCCACAAGGATTGCTGTTTCTAATACGGGTGACTAACTGTGCGCCATAGGGAAAAAGTTCTGCCTGCACATAAGGTAATGGAAATGCCGGTATCTGGCTTTGTTCCTGCAGTACTACATAGTCCCATGTTCCCAAATCAATTGTTGAAGTAACAGCAGGATTGGTGGCATGTTGCTTTAAAGTGTTTCCTCCAGGCGTATAAGCCTCATATACAAGGTTATCACCCGTACTTACTGCAATGTTCTGTACCAACTGCGGCAAATTGTTAAAGGCAGTATAGCTGTTTCCAACAAAAAAGACTTTTTTTACAGATTGAGCCAGTGAGAATGCAGAGAAAAAGCTAATAATAAAAAGTAGTTTTATTTTCATATAGATTTTTTTGCTAATATACCAAAATCCGGCACCACTAAAAAGACTACCACTACCCGCAAAGCAACGTCTGCCGATTTTGAGATGTAACCACATCGTTCATTATTATACTTCAAAGTTATCAACCTGTATTTAGCGCAGTTGTTAAATCTCCCAACTCCCCGCTGCCCAAAACACACTAATCTTATCTGCTTTTTCAATACGGGGTACAACTATTTATCTGTAGGAGATAATAAAAAACCCGAAGCGGCAATGCTCCGGGTTCAAATCAAATCGATATGCAAAGGTTGGATATCCTAATTTAATGCACAAATGTGCGCAGGGCTTAGCCCCAAGCGTTTTCAGGAAAGCAGCTTCTTCACCATTTCTGAAATACTCTTGCCGTCAGATTTGCCGGCAAGTGTTTTGGAGGCCATTCCCATTACTTTTCCCAAATCCTTCATGGATTCAGCACCGGTTTCGGCAATGATACTGCGGATCTCCGTCTCCAGTTCTTCAGCAGTAAGCTGTTTTGGCAAAAATTTCTCAATGACTGCTGTCTGCGCGGTTTCAACGTCAGCAAGGTCCGTACGGCCCTGCGCCGAAAACTGTTCGAAAGAGTCTTTCCGCTGCTTAATCATACGCTGGAGGATAGCAATTTCCTGCTCTTCTGAAACCTCGGCACCTTTTGCCTCCGTTTTCACGAGTAAGATCTGTGCTTTCACCGCACGAAGTGCATCCAGGGCTGTTTTGTCCTTTTCGCGCATTGCAGTCTTTATGGCTTCTGTAATGTTGTGTTCTAAACTCATCTTAATTATATATTAAGTTAAACAGAAGGGCTTAATCTACGTCCTTGTTCAGGAACCTGTTCTCGCGAACCTGCATCTGCCCGCTGCTGTTTTCAGAAAGATAGGTATTGATCCGTTGTTGTGAAGCATCTGAAGTTTCAATCGAGATATTCTTTCTTTTGAAGGCAGGAACAGTTTCGAAATCATTTTCACTTTCGGAAACCTGATAACGGGAATTAAATTCCTTCAGTTTATTCCTTCTCTCGAAAACCTTTTCCTGATTAACGGTCTTGTTAATGAAAGTAAACTCTTCCTGCACCTCAACCGTTTTGGTTTCCGGTGTTTTAGCGGCTGGAACTTCCGCTTTCTCTTCTATCTTAATTTCTTCCTTCTGCTGAACCGGTTCCGGCTTAATTTCTTCCTTAGGCGTGCTGAAATCGGCTAAGGTTTCATTAATCGGTTCGTTTACGAAAAAACTGAACTCCATTGGCTTCTCCTCACTGAACGATTTAATCTCCGGTGTTTCCTGCGCAGAGGCTGAATTATCAGCCGGGTTCGGTCTGTCTTCAGTTTCAAATCTGAAAGACTGTGCCTGAAGGTCCGCCTGATCGGCAGCATCCTCATCAATAGTAAAAAGGTCATAATCTTGCTTACTCTCAGCTTCTGAACGGTAATCTTTTGCAGGAAGGTCGTCCTTTTCAATAATTCTGAATTCGTTACGCGGCGTTGGTAAAGTTTGAGATGCCGCCTGCATATTTATGCCGGAATTTTGGTCTTCATCTTCCTGATCCAGGCGGAAGAAGCCCTGTGAAGCCAAAGCTGCCGGTGCCTCGCTGTCCTGTCTTTCATTTTTCAAACGGAATGGAGACTGCTTTGGAACCGAAACTTCGCTTGCATCTTCCAGCTTGATGCTGATTTTCTCGGCAGGGCCGGTGTTTTTCTTGTTGTCATTCGCAAAACCCGTTGCGATTACTAGTACTTTGATTGCTGCACCCAGTTCCTCGTCTGTACCTACACCGAAGATGATGTTGGCGGTGTTGCCGGCTTCGCTCTGGATATAATCGTTAATAAGGCCTATTTCGTCCATGGTAGCCTCATTGGCCTCTTCCACACCACTTTGGATTAACAGCAGAACATCTTTCGCACCTGTAATTTTATTGTCATTCAGCAATGGAGAGTCCAGTGCTTTACGTACAGCTTCATCAGCGCGTTTTTCGCCGGTGGCGATGCCTGTGGACATCAGTGCAGTTCCGGAGTTCTGAAGTACAGATTTGGCATCACGGAAGTCAATATTAATGGTGAATGGTGCGGTAATAACCTCAGCCATACCTTTGGCAGCGTTCGTAAGCACCTCATCCGCTTTGGAGAAACCCTGCTTGAAGCCCAGGTTGCCGAACTGCTGTCTCAGTTTATCGTTGTTGATTACAATAAGTGAATCTACGTTGTTTCTAAGTTTTTCCAGACCCAGATCTGCCTGATCCAGACGGCGGCGGCCTTCAAAACTGAAAGGTACAGTAACGATACCTACGGTTAGGATGCCCATTTCCTTGGCAATCTTGGCGATTACCGGCGCCGCACCGGTTCCGGTACCACCACCCATACCGGCAGTGATGAAAACCATCTTGGTATTCTGTCCCAAAGCAGCTTTAATATCGTCAATGCTTTCTATAGCGGCCTTCTCACCTACGTCAGGGTCGGCTCCTGCACCCAGGCCTTCCGTAATGGTTACCCCTAACTGAACTTTATTGGAAACGGGATTATTATCCAGAGTCTGTGCATCCGTGTTGCAGATGATGAAATCTACACCGTGAATCCCTTTCTCGTACATGTGCATCAAAGCATTGTTACCGCCGCCACCTACACCGATTACTTTTATTATGGAGGAATTCCCTTTCGGCAAATCAAATGAAAACCCCTCAGTGCTATAATTTTCCATAACTGTTTGTTTTTTATATTGAAGTTGATCGAAGATTTAAGCTGCTACTCTACCTCTTCGAAGAATTTTTTTACTTTTTCCATCAGTGACTGGCCAAAGGTCAGACTTTTTCTTTTTTTCTGAACCGTTTCCTGCTCAGCTGCGGTCTGTACTGCCGCGTCCATCATTTCTGCCACAGGTTTTTCTTCCCGCATTTCCGGCTCCGCTGCTTTCTCCTCAATTACCTCTTCCGGCATCCCGGCTTTCTTATCGCGGATCTTCAAGCTTTCCATAAGCAAGCCGATGGATGTTGCATATTCCGGTCCTTTAAGATACTGATTCTTGTCGTTGGCTACGTATTCATTGGCAAACCCAATGCGGCTGTCGAAACCGGTAATGAAATTGGCCAGCTGGCGCAGGTTCTTAAGATTGGAACCGCCCCCTGTAAGCACGATTCCAGCGATAAGTTTTTTCTTCTGTTCGAAAGCTCCATAGGCTTTCAGTTCAATATTCACCATTTCCAGGATTTCCTCTACACGCGCGCCAATGATTTCGGCCAGCGTCCGCAGGGAAATTTCCTTATCGGGGCGACCGTGCAGTCCCGGAATGGTTACATAAGTACTTTCCTTTTCCATATCGGGAAGTGAGGAGCCAAACTTCACCTTAAGCTGCTCTGCATGCTTCTCGATGATGGAACAGCCCTCTTTGATATCATCCGTTATGATGCCGCCGCCATAGGGAATGACACAGGTGTGGCGGATAATGTTATCCTTAAATATAGCGATATCTGTGGTACCGCCACCTATATCAATAATTGCAACGCCGGCTTCTTTTTCTTCCTTGGTAAGCACAGCTTCGGAGGATGCAAGCGGCTCAAGTGTTAGCGCTTCCATTTCCAGACCGGCCTCTTTCACACATCTTGCGATGTTGCGGATGCTGCCCATTTGGCCTACAACCACATGGAAGTTAGCTTCAAGACGTTTGCCGTGCATACCTACAGGCTCGTGAATTTCGCCCTCACTGTCTACCTTGTATTCCTGCGGAAGTACGTGAATGATTTCCTCGCCGGGAAGCATCACGAGTTTCTTCACCTGTTCTTTAAGTGCGTCAATATCGTCTTCACCTATAAACTTGTCGGGGTTTTCCCTCATTATATAATCGGAATGCTGCAGCGACCGGATATGTTTTCCGGCAATGCCCACAGTTACCTTTTTAATTTCCACGCCCGAGCTTGCCTGGGCTTCTGCCACAGCTGCACGTATGGAGCTGATGGTTTGTGAAATATTGTTCACAATTCCCTTATGAACACCCAAACTTTTGGCCTTTCCTACTCCCAGAACTTCAATTTTTCCGTGAGAGTTGCGCCGGCCCACGATCGCAACAATCTTTGTTGTTCCGATATCGAGTCCTACTGAATACTCTTGATTTTCCATTAATTGCCGATTTGATTTTTTTCTACTTTACCTAATTCATTCATACTGTTCCGCTCCTTACGGACGGCAGTTGCGTTTTCTCAGCCGCTTACCTTCTGCCAGCACTGCTTGAAGTGAGTTGCGCCCTCTCCGCGGCGAGTTTCACGAGTTCCTTACTGGAGGCACTGATAATACTGTCATTCTTTCCGTAACCCGGATTAAGGGTTGTCACAATCTGGTTATCATATTTCACCGAAACGCGGCTGTACTTCTCGGGTTCCTGGAAAACCAGAAATTTCTCTACAAAGGTCCGGAAGCCTTTTACCTTCAGGTCAATATTATCCAATGTACCTATTTCCACCCTGTAGTAACCGTCACTGGTCAGCAGGTTATAATCTGCACCCTCCTTGGCGATACCTATAAAATATTTCCTGCTGAAATCATCAGTCTCTATTTTGTTAACCAGTTCGGCCACCTGCAGATACTCACTTCGCTTTACATTGCCCTGAACCAGCATTGTAGGATGAGAATAAATTCTGGATAAAGGGAATTCATTTCCTTTTCTGTCCACATAGAAGTTCTCACCGCCCCTGTTCAGGCGGAAGGCCGGCACGCGCTGCATGATATCCACATTCAAAGCACCGTTCAGGTTCAGATATACGTTGGCACTGTCTACGGAGGGGAAATTATTGATTTCCTTTTCCAGTGCCGGAATATCAATGTCGCCGATTTTCCTTGATGGATTGGCCTTGCGTATGAAATCCATTACGTTTTTCTCGTCAATGAAGTATACCTTTTCCAACCCCTTTGGATAGACCATGTTAATGGATACATTTTCCATAGGCGCATTATTGAAGCGTTTCAGGGAAAAGCTGAGCAGCAAGCCGAAAATAATTACGGTTGCCAGAATCTTCAGAAGTCTCCATTTTTTTTTCATATCCTTTTTCCCTTCGGGAATAATTCTCCTATTTAACTATTTACGTGTTCACCTTGCGACAGCCAGGCTACAATGGGGTCATATAAGGTATCTATATTTCCTGCACCAACTGTAAGCAGGATGTCAAAATCCTTTTCTTTTATCTTTTCCAAAGCCGCGTCCAGACCGGCTACTTCTTTCACTTTTGCCTTAACTTTATCTGCCAGCCAGTCTGAGGTGATACCCGGAAAATTCTGCTGAATTTCACGTGCGGGGTAAATATCTAAGAGCATCAGTTCGTCCGAATTTTCAAGGCTTGCGGCGAAATCATCAGCAAAATCACGGGTCCGGCTGAAAAGATGTGGCTGGAACACTACCAAGAGTTTCTTCTCCGGATAAAAGGTCCTGATGGAGCCAATGACAGCATCCAGTTCGGTGGGATGGTGCGCGTAATCGTCAATATAAATTTTTCCACTCTCAAAAAAATGCTTGGTATAACGTCTTTTGATGCCTTTGAACGAAGCAATAGCTGCTTTTAAGGTATTGAAATCAACGCCTAGGTTATGCAGCAGTGCAATGGCGGCCGTTGCATTTTCCACGTTATGGATGCCGGGTATTTCCCAAACGAAATCCCGAACCACTTCAGTAGGTGTATGAAAGTCGAAATAAATGCGGTCCCTGTCCATACGCAGGTTATCGGAATAATAATCTGCAGGCTCATTAACCGCGTAAGACCTGCATGGCCTTCCAATATCTATACCTTTACGCACAAAAAGCTGATTATTTTCGGGAACCAGCGCACTGAATTCACGAAAACCCTGCTCAATAGTCTGCCTGTCACCATAAATATCCAGATGATCCGCATCCGTTGACGTGATTACCGCCCAATCCGGCGACAGTTTCAAGAAACTGCGGTCGTACTCGTCAGCTTCAACCACAGAATATTCGCTGCCGTTAAACAGAAAATTGGATTTGAAATTCTCTGCGATACCACCCAGGAAACAGGAGAACGGTAAGTTCGCTTCTTTGCAGAGATGGGCGATAAGCGATGATGTTGTTGTTTTGCCATGAGTTCCGGCCACGGCCAGACAGTTGGTATTGCGGGTAATCAAACCAAGTACCTCGGCTCTTTTAAGTATGGTGAAACCATTTTCCTGAAAAAAGGAAAGTATAGACAGCTGTTTGATGGCCGGTGTATAAATAACCAGCGTGGAGTCTTTGTCCAGGCTCTCCAGGCCAGAATCAACGGTGTCCTCAAAGGCAATCTCAATACCCTCCATAAGCAGGGCGGTCGTCAGTTTGGTAGGCGTCCTGTCATATCCCAGGACTTTTTTACCTGAAGCCTGGAAATAACGGGCCAGGGCACTCATCCCAATGCCACCAATTCCTACGAAGTAGAAGTTTTGATACTGATCTACATTCATACTTTCAGTGTTTTAAAGATTTCATCAACTATCTGTACAGTCGCTTCAGGTTTGCTGAAAGCTGTCATATTCTTACTCATCCCGGCACGCAATTCTGGCTTTTCACACAATTCGAGAAGCGCACTCCAAAAAAGATGTTTCATTTCGCTATCCTTAACCATTTTTGCCGCATTCATACTCACCAGGCTTTCGGCATTTTTTGTCTGATGATCCTCGGCTGCAAAAGGAAAGGGGACGAGCAGCACGGGTTTTCCCGCAATTGCGAGTTCAGAAATAGCGATGGCACCGGCCCGGGAAACAATGACATCGGCAGCAGAATAAGCCAGGGCCATATCTGCTATAAATTCATGCATCTGAACCAGAGCACCAGAAAGCTTTCTTAGCTGTTCATCATTCTGCAGATCACGGTACCCGGATTTACCGGTCTGCCAGATCAACTGCAAATCCTTCTCTGCAAGCTTTCCAATATTCTCTTTCCAGGCGTCATTCAAGGTTGCAGATCCCAGAGAGCCACCTACTGAAAGAATGGTAAGTTTGTTAGGGTCCAGACCCATCTTTTCTTTAGCCGTCCGGCTATCGGTTAGGCCAGCTACAATATTCTGCCGTACCGGATTTCCTGTAAAGACAGTCTTCTCCGGTGGGAATCCATTGACATTTGGGTAAGCGGTAAATACTTTCTTTGCTTTGCCGCTGAGTATCCTGTTGGTAATTCCTGCATGGGAATTCTGTTCTTGTATAAAGACGGGTATTCCCAGACGGGAGGCCGTAAACAAAGCCGGTCCGCTGGCATATCCGCCAGTTCCCACGGCGAAATCGGGCTTAAAATCCTTCAGTATCTTACGGGTTCTGAGTACGCTCTTCAGTAATTTGAAAGGTAATCCAAAGTTGGAGAGCATATTGCCGCGGTCTATTCCGGAAATATCGATTCCCTGAATCGCATAACCAGCCTGCGGAATTTTCTCCATTTCCATCTTGCCGTTTGCACCAATGAACAGAAATTCGGCATCGGGAAAACGCCTGCGGATCTCATCAGCCACAGCAATGGCCGGAAAGATGTGTCCACCTGTTCCACCGCCGCTTAATACTATTTTGAGCTGTCTGGTCATATAGACTTACGCAATGTCATTAATTTCTTCAATACTCTGTTTCTTGCCCATCCCTTCCTCATCAAAAACCTGTATCCTGGAGCTTACATTAAGTACCAACCCGAGCTGTATATAAGTTACCAGCATGGAAGTACCTCCATAACTGATGAGAGGCAAGGGCTGTCCTGTTACCGGAATAATATTCACCGCTACGGCAATGTTTACAGCAAGCTGTACAAATATCATGATGCCCATGGCCAGTACAAGCAGAGAGCCGAAAAATGCGGGCATCTTACTTGCGATCATTACAATCCTGATGATGATGATCAGATACAGCGCAATGAGGAATGCGGCGCCAAAAAATCCATATTCTTCTACAATAATGGCAAAGATGAAATCTGAGGCCGACTGTGGAAGCATCTGCTTCAGTGCGCTTTTACCGGGACCCATCCCTGTGATGCCACCGTGAACGATAGCTGCCTTGGCCTGCATGACCTGATAGTTTTTGGCCTTATCACTTTCATCTTCAACCTGGGCTCCCTGCTTAGAGTTCAGGAAAACTTCCACGCGGCTCATCCAGGTATGTACCCTGTTGCCACCAATAAGGTTGGTGTTAAGAGCCACCATGATGAAAAGTGTGATTGCAAGTATTGAGGTGCCGATGAATCCGGCGATGTACTTCCAGTTGAGCTGACCAATAATAAGAACGGCAACCGACACGATAAGTATCATCAGTGCCGTAGACCCGTTGTCTTTGCCCACCAGGAGGAGTACGAGAAGGATGGAGCCAAAAATGTAAAATATATTCTCTATGGGCAGCCTGTCCCGCTTAATTTTTTTTGTGAGATAGCGGCACAGGTAGATGATCAGCATAAGATAAGCGAAAGAAGAAGGCTGGAAGGAAACCGGGGTACCAGGTATCTTGATCCACCGCGCGGCACTGGCTCCTTCTATGGTTTGCCCCGTAAACATCGTAAATACCAGCAGTGCAATGGTTACCAGCAGAAGCCCACTGCTTAACTTGCCTATGACCTCATACTTAATCATACCCACCATACGCATGATTACGAGACCAATGATCACAAAGAACATATGCTTTATGACGTGACCTGTAGTAGTCCCGTTGTTTACGATATATTCCAGGTTGGAACTGGCTGAATATACCGGGAAAATGGAAAAGACAGAAATCACAATGATGGCCATCCAAAGGACTTTATCGCCCTTCAGAAACTCCTTACTGCTTTCTGCTTTTAATTCGTTCATGACTTATCTTTTTTTTAATGCTGACTAAACAGCCAGTTTCTGCAATACCTCTTTCTTAAACTGATTGCCACGGTCTTCGTAGCTTTTGAAAAGATCAAAACTTGCACAGCACGGAGACAAAAGAACCGTGTCCCCTTTCTGCGCAACTATCCTGCTTATTTTTATAGCCTCTTCCATACTGGACGTATCGTAAATAAGTTCCTTTTTGTCCCGGAAGAAGCTGATGATTTTTTCGTTATCAAGACCGAGGCAAATGATGGCTTTAACTTTTCTTTTCACCAGCTCTTCAATTTCGGTGTAGTCGTTACCTTTGTCCACTCCGCCCACAATCCATACTGTCGGTCCTTTCATACTTTCCAGGGCGTAATATGCAGCATTTACATTAGTTGCTTTACTGTCATTGATGTATTTTACACCTTCGGCTTCTGTAATCAGTTCAAGTCTGTGCTCTACCGCCTGAAAAGTCATCAGCGAGTTTCTGATGCTTTCACTGGTGATATTCAGTATCTTACCGGCCAGTGAGGCCGCCAGGCTGTTGGCGATATTGTGTTGACCGATAAGGGACAGTTCATCTACTTTCATGGAAAAGTGATCCTGCATCTTTACATAGATCTTATCTTCATCCGCGTAAGCTCCCTCCTTAAGTTTTTCCTTAAGGGAAAAAGGCAGTTTCTTTGCTTTAATTTCAAGCCTCTCCAGCAGGTTCAGGCTCATTTCATCATCACGGTTATAGATGAAGAAGTTGTCATTTTCCTGATTTTCGGCGATCCGGAACTTTGCAAGCGCGTACTCTTCGTAGTTATAATTATACTGGTCCAGGTGGTCCTGGCTCAGATTCAGCAGCAATGAGATATAAGGTCTGAAGTTCTGGATATCGTCCAGCTGGAAAGAGCTAACCTCCAGAACATAATATTCATGGTTTTCGTCGGCCACCTGTTTGGCGAAACTCTTACCGATATTACCACCCAAACCGACATTCATATTATCGTTTTTCAGTATATGGTAAATAAGCGACGTTGTAGTAGTTTTGCCGTTACTGCCTGTAACCGCGATAATCTTGGCACTGGTAAATTCTGCTGCGAATTCAATTTCTGAAGAGAGTCTGATGCCTTTCTCATTAATTTTGACAATCAGATCTGCTTTTTTAGGGATCCCGGGTGATTTTATAATCCAGTCAGCATTTAAGATCCTTTCTTCATCATGATTTCCTTCTTCAAACTCAATATTGTTTTCTGTAAGTATGGCTTTATACTCATCCTTGATGACGCCTTTGTCCGACAGGAAAACATCCAGCCCCTTTTTCATGGCCAGATATGCTGCTCCTACGCCACTTTCGCCGCCGCCTAAAACAACTATTTTCATTTCTGCTTTATTAATCATCTTATAGTGTAACCGGACCAACCGGTATTATTATCTTACTTTAAGCGTAATCAGGCAGATAATCGCCAGCATTACCCCAATAATGATCATTCTGTTTACAATTTTGCTTTCGTGATAACCGCTTTTCTGATAATGATGGTGCAGCGGTGACATCTTGAAAAACCTGTTATTCTGGGCATACTCCAGTCCGAATTTCCGTTTTCTGTATTTAAATACAGCTACCTGAAGCATCACGGAAATATTTTCGACCAGGAAAATGCCGCAAAGAACCGGGATAAGCAGTTCCTTACGTAAAATAATAGCCAGAACGGCAATTACACCGCCCAGCATCAAACTGCCTGTATCACCCATAAAAACCTGCGCCGGATAAGTATTGTACCAAAAGAAACCGATAACCGCACCTACGAGTGCCACAGTGAAGATGGTGGTTTCTCCCATATTGGGCAGGAACATAATGTTGAGATAATCGGCGAAAATAATATTTCCTGACACATAGGCCAGAAAGGCGAGAGTAAGGAGTATGACCACACTGGTACCCGCCGCCAGACCGTCTATTCCGTCTGTGATATTGGCTCCGTTGGAAACCGCTGTCACGATAAAGATGACTAAAGGGATAAATACAGCCCAGGCCCATTCCTGCTGACCTTGCTCATCCATCCAGAAAAGTATTTTGCTGTAATCAAACTCATTGTTCTTAAAGAAAGGCACGGTAGAGACTGTCGATTTTTCAGTGGGCATAAAATTACTTTCCACATTATTGCGGTTCACCACCGTGGCATCAGCATACTTTCGCTTTACCGTAACATCCGAATGGAAGTACATGGTTACACCTACGATTAAACCTAAACCAACCTGACCGATCACCTTGAAACGGCCTGAAAGCCCGTCTTTATTCTTCTTGATTTTCTTCAGATAGTCATCTATAAATCCGATGGCGCCCATCCATACCACAGATACGATAAGCAAAGCGATATATACATTCAGAATCTTTGTGAAGAGCAGCACGGGAATCAGGGTCGCAATTATTATTATCAGCCCACCCATGGTCGGCGTACCTTCTTTCTGCTTCTGACCTTCCAGCCCAAGATCGCGTACCAGTTCGCCCATCTGCCTGCTGCGCAGGTAATTGATGATCCTTTTACCATATACCAGTGCAATAAGCAGTGAAAACAGTACTGCCAGCGCTGCCCTGAAGGAAATATAGCGGAACAGATTAAGTCCCGGAATGTGGATTCCTTTCGCAGTGAAATATTCGTACAGGTAGTATAGCATTTTAACTTGTTAAATTAGTAGGTATCATCTTCTATTTGGACATCTGCTTCCACAGTTGGTCTATGACTTCGCGGTCGTCAAAGTGGTGCCGTACACCATTGATTTCCTGGTAAGTTTCGTGGCCTTTGCCGGCAACGAGAACAATATCTTTCGGCTCTGCAAATTTTATAGCCATTTTGATGGCTTCCTTTCTGTCTGGGATCACGGTATATTTACCATAATACTGAGGCTCAATTCCGGCTTCAATTTCCCTGATGATCGCTTCCGGATTCTCCGTACGCGGATTATCGGAGGTAAGTATAGCCAATGTGGATTTACGTGCTGCCAGCTTACCCATCAACGGTCTCTTTTCACGGTCGCGGTCTCCGCCGCAGCCAAAAACGGTAATCAGCCTTTCATTTTTTGTGCGGATTTCGTTAATGCTGTCCAGCAGATTCTCCAGTGCGTCAGGGGTGTGCGCATAATCTACAACAAAGAAAATCCCACCGCCGGACTTTATAATCTCGAAGCGGCCGTTTACCCGGTTCAGTTGAGACATAGCTGTCAGCACCTCATCTTCAGTACATCCCAACTCTACTGCAACAGCAAATGCCAGCAGCAGATTATAGACGTTGAACCTACCGGTAAGTGTAGTCCAGAATTCCTTGCCGTTAAAGTGAAGCATCATACCGTTAAAATCTGCTTCCAGCATGCGCCCGTGATAGTCGGCTATAGTCTTTACAGCGTAGGCTTTCTGCTTGGCGGACGTATTCTGCATCATCACCCTTCCATTCCTGTCGTCCAGGTTTGTAATTGCTGTGGCATCCGGATTCAGGTTGTCAAAGAAACTTTTCTTTGTGCGCAGGTATTCATCAAAAGTATTGTGATAATCCAGATGATCATGTGTGATATTCGTAAATCCGGCAACACTGAAACTTAAACCATCTGTGCGGCGCTGATGAATACCATGTGAACTGACTTCCATGAAAGCATAAGTGCAGCCTTCCGCCACAGCTTCTGCCAATATTCTGTTAAGGGTAAGTACATCGGGTGTGGTATGTGTAGAAGGCATCACGCGGTCGGCGATCCTGTATTCTACAGTAGAAATTAACGCACACTTGTGATCCAGCTTCGTGAAAAGGTCAAACAAAAGCGTACAGACTGATGTTTTGCCGTTGGTTCCTGTAATTCCTACAAGTTTCAGCTTTTCTGAAGGATTCCCATACCAGTTTGAAGCAATAGCTCCCAAAGCTACAGCGGTATCTTTTACCCGTATATAGGTGACCTCCGAACGCATCTGCTCCGGAAACAGGTCGCAAACCACAACAGCTGCACCTTTTTCTATAGCCGCACCAATAAACTGATGCCCATCTGCAGACACACCTTTCAGTGCCACATAGAGCGATCCCTCCGTGGCCAGGCGGCTGTCCGAAAACACTCCGGAAACTTCACGGTTTATGTCGCCGGAAATTTCAAGTGTTGGGATTCTGTTTATTAATAACTTTAAATTCATGAGCTATATGCCTGCCTGGGGCTCTATTTATATTCTTATTTTATTGCAGAGTGAGGTACACTTTCTGATTTTTTCCGATAATGGCACCCACTTCCGGGAACTGTTCCCTAACTTTTCCCACACCTTTATAATCAACCCTGTATCCGGCATTTTCAAGCTGTGGAATAACATTCTTGCCTATTAAACCTACAAGGGCAGGCATCCTGCCGTCTGTAAAATTCACCTTGACATTCCTGGCAGTCATTTTGGAAAGATCAACCTTACGGTCCACCAGCATGGCCTGTTCAATATTTTGAGGTGTTTTGAGAAAAGTCTTCCCGGCAATTTCTTTAAATACGGGAGCCGAAACCACTCCGCCGTAGAACCCTTTGGAATTATCAGGCTGGTCTACCATCACATAGCAGGTATACTTAGGATTGTCGGCAGGGTAAAAACCTGCAAAAGAGGCTCTGTATTTCATAGGTCCGGGCAACCAGTATTCAAATCTGGCTGTTCCGGTTTTTCCGGCCATTTTAAGATTTGGCGTAAAGATGCTTCTGGCTGTACCTTTTTCAACAGCCTTAGTAAGCGCACTGGTCATCATTGAGATCGCTTCCGGAGAGGCCATTTTTTTTACCATAACCTCCGGTTTTGCTTCGTATACCACTTTTCCGTCCTTCATTATTCTGTCGATGAAAAGGGGCTTCAGCATGGTTCCTTTATTGGCAATGCCATTATAAAAAGTAGAAAGCTGCAGCAGGTTGAAGTTCGTGGAATATCCATAAGATATAGAAGCCAGTGTGGCTGCATTCCACCTTTTATGTTCAGGGGTTACTATGGATGGTTTGGTAACGCCCGGCAGTTCAATATCCATTTTATCAAACATCTTCCACCTCTTCAGATGATTCAGGAAGATCTGGGGATTGTCTGCGTAATGCTGTGTAATGAGTTTTGCTGTTCCTACGTTGCTGGATTTTGCCAGAACATCACTTATTTCGTAGGTACCGCCACCATGCCCGTCGGAAATACGCTGTCCGGCATAGGTCCAAACCCCACTGCCCACGTTCACTGTGGATTTTTCGGTGATGAAACCATCGTCCATTGCGGCCAGCAGAGATACGGTCTTGAAAGTAGAGCCGGGTTCAATTCCGTCTTTCAGAATATAATTATAGGAATCTACATAAATACCCGGTTCCGTACGTGTGAGGTTCACCATAGCACGCACCTTACCTGTAGCCACTTCCATTACGAGAACACTGCCGTGATGAGCGTCAAACTTAATAAGCTGCTTCTCCAGCGCTGAATGCGCTATATCCTGAATGCGGAGATCAAGCGTGGTAAAGACATCGTGCCCGTCTACAGGTTCAATGGCTTTCCAGAAATCAATAGGCTTCCACTGACTGGAGTTGACGCGCTGTTCCAGCCTGGTGCCGTCGGTACCGGACAGATATTTGGAAAAAGCGGCCTCCAGTCCGGATTTGTACTGCCCGTTATCCATTCCAATCGTTCCGGCACCAATTTCGGTGGTAGCCAGCTCACGTTTGAATTTCCGGTCTACAATAAATCCGCCTCGGTTTTTGCCACGGTTAAAAATCGGAAATTTACGGATACGGTCGTATTCATCGAAATCAAGACCTTTTACAAGCGCATAATATTGGTTTTTTTTCCGGCGCTGCTCATCAAAACGCTGACGGTAAATATTTCGGGGCTTGCCGAACATTACATTAAGAGAGTCTGTAAGCGCACCTATATTATTGCTGTATACGCTGTCGCGGATAACCTTAAAGTCAATGTAGATATCGTATCGCATTACGGTGGTGGCAAGTATGGAACCGTCTGCAGCGTACAGGTTGCCGCGCGCAGCTTTCAATTTGGCCTCTCTGTAATTTTTACTGATGTAATCTTCCTTAATAGCCTCTACATTTGTATTCTGCAAAATCAGGATGCGTATCAGGAAAAGGACAAAAACAAGAAATGCCACCAATGCAAAAAGGTAGCCCCATCGTAACGTTTTACGTCTTTTTCTGTCAAAATCACTCTGCTTTTGCATAGCTACTGTCCAGTTTTATCAATAATTTGTGAGGGTGGCTTTCCAGCGGCAAAAGTGAATCCTGGATCATTTCTTTACCCAGCTGGGATTCCATTTTCACTTTTATCAGCCGACTTTGGGCATAGGCATTCCTCGATTTATATTCCTCCGTCTGCTCCTTCAGTTCGTTTACAATTTCAATTTTCTGGTTCACAAGGTGATTACTGTAAATCATTATCATCATCAGCACAAACAACAAAAGGAAATACCGGTAATGAATCTTGATTTCATCACGGTTCAGGAAGTTTCCCTTTATCAGGTCAATAAAGGTCAGTTTCTTCTGAGGCTTATATGCTGTTTTCTTTGCCAATACTATTTATACCTGAGTTTGATTCAAAGCTTAATTCCGGTTCTCATCTTTGCACTTCTCGCACGCGAGTTCGTTTCTATTTCAGTACCGTCGGGAACGGTGGCTTTGCTTTTCAGCAATTCAAAAGTTTTACTGTAATTGCCGTAAATATCGCGGGCAGGCTCACCTTCAAACATCCCATTTTTCAGAAAACGCTTTACCAGCCGGTCTTCCAGAGAATGATATGAGATTACAACCAAGCGTCCACCTGGTTTCAATACCGAATAGGCCTGCTGCAGCATATCTTTCAGCACTTCCAGCTCCTGGTTAACCTCAATCCGCACTGCCTGAAACAGCTGGGCAAAAAATTTATTCTGCTTAAACTGAGGGATATAACTGAAGACCTTTTTCAGATCTTCGGTAGTTTCAATTCTTTTTATTTTCCTGTTATGAACGATCTCGCGGGCCAACCGGCGGGCCTCCCGCAGTTCACCATAATGATAAAAAATATCGGCAAGATGCTCTTCCTCGTAATCGTTTATCACCGCACGGGCATCCAGCTGCTGCAGGACATTCATTCTCATGTCCAAAGGCGCATCACTTCGTGTGGAAAACCCCCTCTCGGCGGCATCAAACTGATGAGACGAGACTCCCAAATCTGCCAGCACGCCATCCACCTGCGTTATTCCGTAAAGCAGCAAAGAATTTTCCAGATATCGGAAATTCTGATTAACCAAGGTAAAGCGGTCGTCCTCAATACTATTCTTCAGCGCATCCAGATCCTGGTCAAAGCTGAAAAGCCTGCCCTGAGGCGAAAGCCTGCTCAGGATTTCCCTGGAGTGGCCGCCACCACCGAAAGTACAGTCCACATAAATGCCGTCTGGACTGGTGACCAAATCATCTACGCTCTGCTTAAGAAGGACGGGATTATGATACATTGATTAAAATTCTGTTGTTAAATTTCTTCGTCGAAACTGATATCGCCCATCACATCTTCCGCAAGTGTTGCGAAATCAGCTTCTGTGGTGACAATCACTTTCTCGTAGGCCTCTTTGTCCCATATTTCGAACAGTTCGCCGGCACTCGTAATCACTACGTCTTTGGTAAGACCGGCAAAAAGAGTAAGATCTCTTGAAATCTGCAGTCTGCCTGCAGTATCGGGTTCCACCGTCTTTAATCCGGCCGTAAAACTCCGGATAAAATCAGCGTTTTTTTTCTGAAAACGGTTCAGACGGTTTATCTTCACCATCAGTTTCTCCCAGGCCTTCATAGGATACACTTCCAGGCATGGCTGGAACACGGAACGCTTCACCACAAAAGCATCTCCTCCAAAGTCCTCCATCTGCTTCGCGAGCGATGCAGGTAACTTCAGACGGCCTTTGTCGTCAATTTTACATTCGTATGTTCCGATGAAACTCTTCATTTGGGACAAAATTATATATTTATTTCCAAAAATTCCCACTTTCTACCACTTTTTACCTTATTGTTTATAACTTTTGAAAGTGCTGTAATGTAAACGGAAGTATCTGTAATAAAAGCAGTTGGAAAATCCTTGCGAATTACCTTTAAAATTCAGGGACCTAAGCTGCCGATTTCAGAATAAAAGATTATTTTTATAAAATGTTATGAACTATTCGGCACCACCGTTGTATTTCGTAATTTTGCAGATACTGAACAAAATCTATGATTTTTAAAACGAAAAAGAAGAAAAAATTTACCTTTATTCAGGAGGGCGAGGGCAAGCCTATAGTGCTCCTGCAGGGACTGATGGGTGGCCTGAGCAATTTTACGCTGCTTATTGATTTTTTCTCAAAACGTGGTTACAGGGTTTATTTTCCTAACTTACCTATATACGATTTGCCAATTTTAAACACCAACCTTTCCAGTCTGGCCAAATACGTCGCCAAATTTATCGAAGAGGAAGTGGGCGAACCGGCAATTGTCATAGGTAATTCCATGGGAGGCCATGTAGGCCTTATCCTTACCCTCGCCCGTCCGGATCTTGTGCGCTATTTAGTGCTGACCGGAAGTTCGGGTTTGTATGAACGCTCCTTTGGAGACAGTTTTCCGCGTAAAAATGACCGCGACTATATCCGAAAAAAAGCTGAAGAAGTCTTTTATGATCCTTCAGTAGCTACTGAAGATTTAGTGGATGAGGTATTTTCCGTAGTGAACGACCGCAGCAAAGGCATTAAGACCGTGATGCTTGCCCGCAGCGCCATCAAACACAATATGGAACCGGAACTGCACAAAATTACCACACCTACCTGCATTATCTGGGGCAAACAGGACAACGTAACGCCGCCGGAAGTGGCCATAGAAATGGACAGGCTGATACCCGACTCCGACCTTTTCTGGATTGATAAATGTGGCCATGCCGCAATGATGGAGAAACCGGAATCCTTTAATGAAATCCTTTATGACTGGCTGAAGAGCAGGGAGTAAGGAAAAATATATGGAAGTGATCAACTTCCATTTTTTTTTAAATTTTAAATATGATTATTAAAACCGTTGAGTTTGTAAAGAGCTCACAAAAATGGCAGGACTGCCCCGAACCCACTTTGCCCGAGTATGCCTTCATAGGACGCTCCAATGTGGGAAAGTCGTCACTGATAAATGCGCTGATGAATCATAAGGACCTGGCCAAGACTTCGCAAACGCCCGGGAAAACGCAGCTGATTAACCATTTTATAGTGAACGAAGAATGGTTCCTGACCGACTTGCCCGGCTACGGTTACGCCCGCGTTTCCAAAGTGATGCGTAAGGATTTTGAAAAACTCAATACCAATTATATCCTGAACCGCAAAAACCTCGTTAACCTATATGTGCTTGTAGATGTTCGCCATACGCCTCAGCAGATCGACCTGGAATTTATGGAATGGTGCGGCGAAAGTGGTGTGCCTTTTTCAATTGTCTTTACAAAAGCTGACAAACTCCGGCCTAATGCAGCACTGAAAAACGTGGAGGATTACAAGGCCAAACTGCTTGAGTCCTGGGAGGAACTTCCGCCCATCTTCATCACTTCGGCAGAGAAAAAAGAAGGTTGTGCAGAACTGCTGAAAAACATTTCAAAGACCAACGACTATCTTAAGAAAAATAAAATCAGGTTTGATGGATGATATCATCTGGACGGTAAAATCATTTGATGAACTGACAGCCTCCGAACTTTATACAATTATCAAAGCACGGGTAGACGTGTTTGTGGTGGAACAGGAATGCCCCTATCCTGACCTGGATGGCTACGACCAGCAGGCTTTACATCTTTGGGCAGTGAAGAGGGGCGAAATTGCTGCCTACTGCCGGATCTTTGCACCGGCCGTCAAATATCCAGATGCTTCCATTGGAAGAGTCCTTACCACACAAAACTACCGCAAGATGAAACTGGGCAAAGTTCTGATGAACTTTGCCATCAGCACAATTGAGGCGCGCTACCGAACATCTACCATCCGGATTTCAGCTCAGGATTATCTTCTGAAGTTTTATGGCGACCTTGGTTTCGAAGATACCGGCAGGAAATACTTGGAAGACAATATTCCGCACACTGAAATGGTAAAACGGTAAAATGGTCCCAAAAAAATGGCGAAGAAATTAACTTCGCCATTTTTTTATTATTGAGCCTCCGCTTCCAGCCAACCTTTTTCTCCAAAATACTTTTTGAATTTCTGGATCTTGGGTCCCACAACTGCTGAGCAGTAGGGCTGATTAGGATTCTGATTGTAATAGCCTTGGTGGTAACTCTCGGCGGTCCAGAATTTCTCCAGCGGTGCAAGTTCGGTCACATATTTACCATTCCATTTTCCTGAACTTTCCGAAAGTTTGATGGCAGCCTGAGCTTTGGCTTTTTCCGCCTCATCCTTATAGAAGATTACCGAGCGGTACTGTGTGCCTACGTCATTTCCCTGACGGTTAAGCTGAGTGGGATCGTGAAGGAAAAAAAACACTTCCATGAGCTGTTCGTATGAAATAACTGTAGGATCGTAATTGATCTGTACCACTTCTGCATGCCCGGTTTCGCCGGTAGAGACTTCTTCATAAGTCGGATGGTCCTTATGACCGCCGGCATATCCGGAAACTGCAGATTCTACACCATTCAGCATATTAAAGCAGCTTTCTACACACCAGAAACATCCGCCTCCAAAAACAAGTTGCTCCATTTTTCTGTTACTATCCATTTTCTTGGTTTTATTATTAACGGTTTTATCTTCCTGCCCGCTGCAGGAAATTACGATTAAACTGATTACAAAGAGCAGTAATTTTTTCATGACTGTAAATTATCCTTTAGTCCACACTAATGCACTGGCTCCAAGTATAGCAGCATCTGCTTCGCTAAGTTCACTGAGTACAAGTTTCACCTTATTACGGAACACGGGCAGAAGATTCTGTTCCATATGTTCTTTTGCAGGCTTCAGTATAAAATCGCCGGCTTTAATAACGCCGCCGAACAAAAGTATGGCCTCCGGAGATGAAAACATTACAAAATTTGCAAATGCTTCGCCCAGCTTCTGACCTGTGTAGCGGAACACTTCTATGGCAGTAGCATCGCCTTTTAAGGCACAATCATAGACCGTTTTAGCATTAATATCTTCTTCTGAGTATTCATTGAGCAATGAAGTCTGAAATTCGGCACGCATTTTTTTTGCGGTGATGGTGATTCCGGTTGCTGAAGCATATGCCTCCAGACTGCCATCCAAACCTGTACTCCAGTGGCGCCGGCCGCCCGGCTTTACTATGGTGTGGCCTAACTCACCGGCAAATCCATCGTGACCGTAAACCAACTTTCCGCCAGAGATTATACCGCCGCCTACACCGGTTCCGAGAGTGATCATGATAAAGTCTCTCATTCCGCGTGCTGCTCCGTACATCATCTCGCCAAGGGCCGCCGCATTAGCGTCATTTGTCATGGTGCACGGCTTTCCAAATTTACGGCTCATAAGTTCAGCAAAAGGAATGATACCTTTCCAATTCAGGTTAGGCGGATGCTCAATTGTACCTTTATAGTAATTGGCGTTAGGAGCCCCTACACCAATTCCCTCAACCATTATCATTCCGCCGTTTTGCTGAATCAGCGGTTCCAGGTGATGGTAAAGTTCATCAATAAAGCTTTCAACCTCGGCATGGACGTCAGTTTTCATACTACCTTTTGCCAATATTTCACCACGGTGATTTATCAGTCCAAATTTGGTATTAGTCCCTCCGATATCTATTCCTATGGCCATACGCCCTGACAAGTCTGTTAATGCCATATGTTTGAATTGGAATCTAAAATTAGTAAAAATTAAAGCAAACATCGGGCAAATAAAGAGCGGCGGAAAAATTTTCCGCCGCCATATATCAGATTTCTGTACTCTTACTGAGGAATTTCACCTTTAAACAGGAAGGAAATTGTTTCCCTGTTTACCCTGTCTACCATTTCGCTGAAAAGGTAGAAGGATTCCTGTTTGTAAATTACAAGCGGGTCTTTCTGCTCATAGACAGCTCCCTGTGAGGAACGGCGCAAGTCGTCCATTTCACGAAGGTGCAGTTTCCAGTTCTCGTCGATAAGAGAAAGGGTAATGTTTTTCTCAAAATCATCCACCAAACTCTGACATTTGGTATCGTAAGCTTTCTGAAGGTCGGTCACGATTGTCATCGTCTTAATTCCGTCGGAGAACGGCACCTGTATCATCTTAAACATACTGCCCTGATTAACGTACACATTTTCGATAATCGGGAAAGACTTCTCCTTCATGAGTTCCAGTCTTTTTGAATAATCTTCCTCAGCGGCACGGTATACTGCTTCAGTAAGGTCGGCCACGGACTTGTTTTTGAAATCATTCTCAGATATAGGAGACTCCATTGTAAAGTTTTTGATCATCTCAAATTCAAAAACCTTGTAATCTCCGTCAGCTTTTGTTTTTGAAACAATGGAATGGGACACGTCGTAGATCATATTTGAGATGTCATACTTCAGGTGATCTCCAAACAGCGCATTCTTTCTTCTTTTGTAGATGACATCGCGCTGCTTATTCATAACGTCGTCATATTCCAGAAGTCTTTTACGGATACCGAAGTTGTTTTCCTCCACCTTTTTCTGAGCTCTTTCAATAGACTTGGTGATCATGGAATGCTGTATTACCTCTCCTTCTTTATGGCCCATACGGTCCATCATCTTGGCAATTTTCTCTGAACCGAAAAGACGCATAAGGTTGTCTTCCAGGGACACATAGAACTGTGAGCTACCCGGGTCTCCCTGACGTCCGGCACGACCGCGAAGCTGTCTGTCCACCCTTCTGGAGTCGTGTCTTTCTGTACCAATAATGGCCAGACCACCAGCTTCCTTCACGCCTTCACGCAGTTTAATGTCGGTACCCCTACCTGCCATGTTGGTGGCAATGGTCACCTGACCCGGACGGCCGGCTTCAGCTACAATCTCGGCTTCTTTCTTGTGAAGCTTCGCATTCAGTACCTGGTGCGGGATTTTTCTTAGCTGCATCGCCTTGGAAAGCAATTGTGAAATCTCAACGGAAGTGGTTCCCACCAGTACCGGACGTCCGGCAGCGGTAAGCCTTTCAATTTCCTCGATTACAGCATTGTATTTTTCGCGGTTGGTTTTGAAAACCAAATCCTGTCTGTCGTCCCTGATAATAGGTCTGTTGGTAGGAATTACCACTACATCCAGTTTATAGATCTGCCAAAGTTCACCAGCTTCCGTTTCAGCTGTACCGGTCATACCCGCAAGCTTGTTGTACATACGGAAGTAGTTCTGAAGCGTGATGGTGGCAAAAGTTTGTGTAGCGGCTTCGATTTTTACGTTTTCCTTAGCTTCAATAGCCTGGTGAAGACCATCGGAGTATCTTCGGCCATCCATAATACGGCCTGTCTGCTCATCCACGATCTTTACTTCACCGTCGATAACTACATATTCATCGTCTTTTTCAAAAAGAGTGTAAGCCTTAAGCAACTGGTTCATCGTATGAACGCGCTCTGACTTTACGGCAAAATCGCGGAAAAGCTCTTCTCTGGCTGCAAACTCCTCGTCTTTAGACAGGTTTTTCGCTTCCAGTTCAGCAATTTCTGTGGCAATGTCCTGAAGTACGAAAAAGTCTTTATCGTCGTTACCCTGGGACATGTATTCCACGCCTTTGTCGGTAAGGTCTATCTGGTTATTCTTTTCATCAATTACGAAATACAGGTCTTTATCCACGATGGGCATATCGCGGTTGTTATCCTGCATATACTGGCCCTCCACCTTTTGAAGAAGGGCTCTGTTACCACTTTCGGAAAGAAACTTAATTAACTGACGGTTCTTTGGAAGACCACGGTAGGCCTGCAGCAGTTTGAATCCTCCTTCTTTGGTATTTCCGGCTGCGATGAGCTTCTTGGCTTCGTTAAAGATCTGTGAAACAGTTTGCTTCTGCACAGCCACGATCCTGTCCACGGAAGGTTTCAAAACGTCATATTCCTGACGGTCACCCTGAGGAACCGGTCCGGAAATGATAAGCGGGGTTCTGGCATCATCAACAAGAACTGAATCCACCTCATCTACAATCGCGAAATTAAGTTCACCCTGAACAAGTTCGTCCGGGGATGTTACCATATTATCTCTCAGGTAGTCGAAACCGAACTCATTGTTAGTACCGTAGGTGATATTGGAGTTGTACGCTTTCCGGCGACCTTCCGAATTTGGCTGGTGATTGTCTATACAGTCTATTGAAAGCTGATGGAATTGGTAAAGTGGTCCCATCCACGCGGAGTCACGCTTCGCAAGATAGTCGTTTACGGTAACTACATGCACCCCACGTCCGGGAAGTGCGTTCAGATAGATTGGCAGGGTACCCACGAGGGTCTTACCTTCACCTGTAGCCATCTCGGCAATTTTACCGCTGTGCAGTACAACACCACCAATGAACTGGGTATCATAATGAACCATATCCCAAACCACCTCGGTACCATGTGCATTCCAGCTTTTTTTCCATACTGCCTCCTCACCCTGGATTTCAACAAAATCCTTGTTTGCAGCCAATTGTCTGTCCCAATCGGTAGCGGTTACACGGATTTCGCCATTCTGTGCCCAGCGGCGGGCCGTTTCTTTGATGAGTGCGAATGCTTCGGGAAGGATTTCATCCAAAACCTTTTCCTCAGCAGCATACGCCTCTTTATTTAATGTATCTACCTTTGCAAATAGGGCTTCTTTTTCATCAATATTAGAACTGTTTTTTATCTGTTCCCGGGTGGCCTCTATCTGAGAAGTGATGTGAGCTGCGGCAGCCTTAATTTTTTCTCTGAACTCGGCAGTCTTATTACGTAAGCCATCGTCGCTAAGCTGCTGAATATCACCTTCTGCTGCTTTAATTTTTCCTACTACTTTTTTAACTTCCTTAAGATCGGTAACATTTTTGTCTCCCAGAAAGCCTTTAAGAACTTTGTTTAAAAAACTCATATTGATTGATTTCTGCCCATCCAATGGATCGGGCCACTAATAATAATTAATTTAACACAAATCCAAAAATAAAACGGATGCACCGTAATGCATCCGATTAACGGATTTTTAGTATTCGTCTTCGTTCCAAAGGAAGTCGTCATCTGTCGGATAGTCGCTCCAGACTTCTTCAATGGATTCATAAATTTCACCTTCGTCTTCAATGGCCTGAAGATTTTCCACAACTTCCATGGGAGCTCCGGTCCTGATGGCATAATCAATTAATTCCGCCTTCGTCATAGGCCAGGGAGCATCACTTAAAAAAGAAGCTAATTCTAGTGTCCAGTACATATCTTTTGTTGTATATTAAATTTTTGCAAAAGTAAAAAAATAGATGTGAAAAATAATCTTTTCCTATCTGATTTCCAATTAATTTGATTTTTATTTGGCAGCAGTTAAACAACCCTGCTTAATTGCTCAACTTGCGCACTCCCGCAGGCAACCGCACTCATTTTCTCAAAAACCATTCCACAAACTTTTTTATGCCATTGCGGAAATCTGTAGCCGGTTTGTATCCCAGCATCTCTTTTGCTTTTGTTATATCTGCATAAGTTTGGGGAACATCGCCCGGCTGATGGGGAAGCTCCTTTTTAAGGGCTTTTTTATCCAGAAAATCTTCTACCGTACCCAGCATTTCATTCAGATTGATGACTTGGCTTTCACCAAGGTTAACAATTTCGTAAACACCTTGATGCTTCTGAAGAAATTCGGCAGCTTTCAGAATTCCTGACACAATGTCGTCTATATAAGTATAATCCCGGGCAGTGCTGCCATCGCCATAAAAGGGAACCTCCCTACCCTCTGAAATAAGCCTGGTAAACTTATGTATGGCCAAATCAGGTCGCTGCCGCGGACCATAGACGGTGAAAAATCGCAGCTGGATCATGTCTATTTTATAGAGATGATGGTAAACATGTCCCAGTATTTCGCCGCATCTTTTTGTCGCGGCATAAGGCGACACAGGCCGGTCCACAGGGTCGTTTTCGGAAAAAGGAACCTTCTCATTACTGCCGTAAACACTGGAAGACGAAGCGCAGACAAACTTATGTACATCAAGCTCGCGGCAAAGCTCCCAAATATTCATAGTGCCGCGGATATTTACTTCTTCATAATCCAACGGCCGTTCTATGGAAGGTCTTACGCCCGCCAGTGCGGCCAGGTGTATGACAAAATCCGGTTTTTGCGTACGGAAAACTTCAGCCAAAGCTTCTTTATTGCGAATATCCAAATACCAAAGGCTGTATCTGTCTGAAGACGTATACTTTATTGCGCGCGCAATATCCTTTTCTCTGCTTTCAAAGGTAAATGGCAATTTTTTACCGGTGCTGGTAAATGTGTTGCTGATTTTAATTCTGTAATCATAGAAATCATCAAAGTTGTCAATATTTATGACAGAATGTCCCAAATTTAAAAGCTGCTCTATAAGGTGTGATCCTATAAAGCCGCTGCCGCCCGTTACGAGGTATTTCATCTGCTGCTGTTTACTTTCACAAAGCTATTAATTTTAGACGGTCAAATCTTTATTCCGTAATTTTACATCAAATATTAAAAAATGCAGTTCTCCGGACAGATTTTAAAGATGTGCACTCAAAACGGTAAGCCCATTCAGTACTACATGACTTTGGGTTCAGATCTTATTATGATAAACCAGCTGATTGGTAAGAAACTTTCAATCCGGCACACAGGCTATCAGTGTGTCTGCTGTGACCGCGATGAGAAACTTTACCGGATGGGATACTGCAAAAAATGTTTTTTCGAAAGCCCGTACGCGAGTGACACGATTATACGCCCGGAACTTTCAACCGCACATCTGGGAATTGGCGAGCGGGATCTGGAGGTGGAAAAATCGATACAGCTGCGTCCGCATATCGTATATCTGGCCTATACGGGCGATGTGAAAGTGGGTGTAACGCGAGAAAGTCAGATTCCGACAAGATGGATTGACCAGGGTGCCACTTTCGCCCTACCCATTGCAAGGACAGAAAACCGATACGAGGCGGGTATGATAGAGGTGGCCCTTAAAGAACATCTGTCTGATAAGACGAACTGGCGAAAAATGCTGGAAGATGATTTTGAAGGCGACCTGGACCTGAAAGATTTCCGGGACAAAATACGCGGATACTTCCCTGCAGATTTTCAGAATTTTTACTCGATGGAGCATGAGATGGAAAGACTGGACTATCCGTATGAAGCTCCGGAGAAGATCACCTCTGTTACGCTGGAGAAAAATCCCGAGTTCAGCGGTACACTTACCGGCATTAAAGGTCAGTATCTCTCTTTTGAGGGCGGATTTTTCATTAATGTTCGTGCGCATGAAGGCTATGTGATCAACCTGGATGTAAGTCACTTATAAAGGCGCATAAATAATGTAAGATAAAAGGTGCAGGGTATAAGGCAGCGCGGATGTCATAAGCTAATTTTGCCTCACAACGCAGAAACCTTGTGAAAAAAATTACCATCCGCAAATTCCTCACCGTATTCGGAATATTGGCCGGCATCCTTGTGCTGGCTCACATTGGCATTAATCTGTGGATCAAGTATAAACTGCCGGATTATATAAAGAATAATTCGGAGTATAAAATTTCCTATAAGTCTCTGGAGGTCGCAGTCGTGACGGGTAATATAACAGCCACTGGAATATCTGTAAACACCAAAAATCCTCAAAACCTGAATGTCATAGGATTGACTGGTACTATGGACAGGCTTGAAGTAAGCAGATTGGGGATTTATGATGCACTGTTTAACAAACAGATCAATACCTCCGACCTGCTGATGGTTAATCCTGACCTGAATGTCGTGCTTGCAAAACCTGTTGATGACAGAACAGGAAAAAAACGCAGCCCTTTTGTCTTTAACAATATAAAAATTCAAAATGGCAACATCAGGCTTTTCAGGCACACAAAACAGAAGTTTGTAGAGGTGCAGGACCTAAAACTCAGTGTGGAGAACCTTCAGATGACAGAAGAATCGGTAGAATCCAGACTGCCGGTAGTTTTTGACAGTTACGACATCAGCGGAAAAAATTTCTATTTCCGGCCGGATGACGTATACGGTTTAACTGCCGATCAAATAACCACTGAAAACGGCCTGATGAATATCCGCAATTTTAAAGTGACACTACTTATGGCTCCTGCGGAAGCTTTTCAGAAAAACTCTGCCAAAAGCGCCCTCTTTGATTTTAAAGCGCGCGAAATGGACTTTAAGGATGTCCTTTTGGTAAAGAACAAAATTTCACTTTCTAACTTTGCCATATCCAATCCGGAGCTTAAGGTATATACCTCTACTGCTCCAGAAAAAAGCAAGAAGAAGTTTAACTACGAATTGAATCTTGAAGATATTTCCCTAAATAATGCACGGGTAGAAATTCTTAAAGCAGACGGCAGCAAAATTTTCAATGCCCAAAATATGGACATCAACATCCATAAGTTTCTAATGGATGAAGAAACATCAAAAGGCAACATCCCGTTTTCCTATGAGAAATTTAACGTGGTGGGAAAAAATATAGGTTACACAGCAGGCACGCATCAAATCGCCGCCTCTCATGTTTCCATTTTGCCGGAAAAAGCGGAGTTACGCAATATTAAAGTTAGGTCCGGGGCCACAAACGGAAACACACAGGCCAACCTCAGCATAGGGCATATTGCGGTAGCAATGGATTACTGGGAATATCAAAACAGCAAACTTAAGCTGAATGCTGAAAGTGCACTGATCCATGATTTACGCGGAAACCTGGTAACCAATCCGGCGAAAGCTGGCAAAAAAGCGGATTACGAGTGGATCTCATTTCCGCTGACGCTGAAAAAACTGCAGGTGCGAAGCCCGGAACTTGAAGTAACCACGGAGGGCAAAAAGACCTCTTACACCAACCTTAACCTGAAAGCGCAAAACGTAGTAATGAATGCTGAAACAGCTAAGGAAGCAGTTCCTTTTAAAGCAGGGAATTACAGTTTGACCGTAAGCAGTTTTTCGCGCCGGCTGAACGAATTCTATAGCCTCAGTACGGGGCTGCTGAAAATTAATCCTAAAAGTTTGTCCGTGAATAATTTTGCCATGAATCCACTTGTTACCCGGGCTCAGTTTATCAGGATGATACCGACGGAGAAGGACCTTTACGACCTGACTGCTCAGCAGATTACGGCTACCGGTAACTGGAGCCTCACCACTGCCAACAAACATCTGTTTGCGGATAACGTAACCATCAACAGGGCAAACGCCAATATCTTCCGCAGCAAGATCCCCAATGATGACCCAAGCAGGAAACCTATGTACACAGAGCTTCTGCGCAGGATTAAATTTCCATTGGTGGTAAAAAATCTCGATGTCACAAATTCGGTACTGGAATATGAGGAAGACACAAAAAAAAGCGAAGGACCCGGCAAACTCACCTTCGCCAACTTTAATGCTAATGTGCGCAATCTGAACTCCGCAAAGTTGAAGGGAAAGTCCAAAAAAATTCCGATCACCGTAAAATGTAGGTTTATGAATGCATCGCCAATGAATGTTCGGTGGGATATGGATACAGGCGCACCCAACGATGCTTTCAGTATTTCGGGAAATATTTCGGACTTACCTGCCCCAAGAATCAATGCGTTCATTGAACCTTACCTGAAGGCCCGTGCGACCGGGACCATCCAGGATCTCAGTTTCAACTTCCGCGGTAATGCTTCAGGACTTAACGGTACTTTGAATATGAAGCATCAGAAACTGCAGGTGGCTCTTTTGAAGGAAACCGGTGAAAAGAAGAAACTGCTGTCGGCTGTGGTCAATGTATTTGTAAAATCTAACTCGGGAGCCTTTCCTGCTTCGGTTGTGGTAGACAATGTGAAGCGCGACCCTTCCAAATCGTTCTTCAACCTGTTTTGGCAGGGGATTCAGGAAGGACTCAAAAAGACGCTGATTGGCGCTAATGTGGAAAATACTGAAAAAACAGTGCGCAATACGATAAAAGACACTAAAGTTACCGCGGAACAAACAAAAACCTCGGTTAAAACCAAGGTTGAAAATGTAGGGGAAAAAATAAAGGACAACGAGGAAAAACCTGCCAAAAAAGAAGGCTTGCTGAAGCGGCTCTTTAAAAAGAAAGAGCCCGGCAATTAGATTCAGCCATCCGTCCGGTCTGCTTCAAAATCATATTCGTCCTGCTCCTCAATGGGGATATCGCGGATAAAACTGTCGAACATGTCGCCCGGATAATTACTGTCGGCCCCGTAAGAATCAATGATCATCCCGCGATGACCGTCTGAATCTTCAGCTACATAAAGTACTTCATTATCCTCAGGATTACTGAAGCCTTCAAAACGGTAGGATTTCAGGATCTTAAGGTCACCGGGCTGATAGACTTTTTCCGAACTGCTGAGTTTCATTTCACCGGCTTCGTTCATGCGGAATTCCTGTGTTACTCCTTTCTGCATCAGTTTGTGCATCACTTGGCTCATGGTGAGCATAGGTCTTGGGGTTTCCATAATTTATTTGTATTTGATCTACTCAAAAATACGAAACTGTGGTGGGCCGGTGTTATAGAATTTGGCCAATATTTTAAACACCGGCCCTGAGCGCGGCTATCTCATCGCGGAGCTTGGCTGCTTTAATAAAATCCAGGTTCCGGGCTGCAACCTCCATCGCTTTCTGTTTTTCACCTATCAGTATTTCAACATTTTCAGAACCGTATGCCAGGCGCTCCTCGGCAACCTGCTTCATAATTGTTTTCTGCGTGTATTTTTCGTCGGGGAAATCTTTGGCGCGACCCACAAGAGCCTCCGATATTTTCTTATTGATCTGTACCGGCACGAGATTATTAGCGGCATTATATGCCATCTGTTTTTCGCGGCGGTAGTTGGTTTCGTCTATAGCTGCCTGCATACTTTTGGTAATCTTGTCCGCATACATAATGGCCTTACCATTGATATTACGGGCAGCCCGCCCAATGGTTTGGATCATGGACCTTCTCGATCTCAGCATACCCTCTTTATCGGCATCCAGTATGGCCACCAGAGAAACTTCCGGCAAGTCCAGACCTTCCCGCAGCAGGTTCACACCAATCAGCACATCGAAGAGGCCCGTTCGCAAATCCTGCATAATCTGAATACGCTCCAGCGTTTCCACATCAGAGTGGATATAGCGGCAGCGAATACCGAATTTGGTAAAATACTTCGTAAGTTCCTCCGCCATCTTCTTGGTCAGTGTGGTTACCAATACGCGTTCATCAATTTCAGCCCTCATCTGGATCTCTTCAATCAAATCGTCAATCTGGTTTATGGTGGGCCGGATATCAATCACCGGATCCAGAAGACCAGTGGGACGTATAATCTGCTCCACATACTGGCCGCCGGTTTTCTCAAGCTCATAGTCCGCGGGTGTCGCAGAAACGTAAATGACCTGATTCTGCATCGCCTCAAATTCCTCAAATTTCAGCGGACGGTTGTCCATCGCTGCGGGCAAACGGAACCCATAATCTACAAGCGCTTCCTTACGGCTTCTGTCACCACCGTACATCGCATGCACCTGCGGTATGGTTACGTGACTTTCATCAATTACCATCAGAAAATCTTTGGGAAAATAATCCAGCAAACAGAAGGGCCGGGAACCGGGCAGTCTTCCGTCCAGATATCTGGAGTAGTTCTCTATGCCGGAACAGTAACCCAATTCCTTTATCATCTCCAGATCGAGCTCGGTCCTTTCCTGTAGACGTTTGGCCTCGAGCGGCTTCTCAATGCTTTCGAAGAAATCCACCTGTTTCACAAGATCGTCCTGGATGGCACGTACGGCACCTACCATTGTTTCCTTACTGGTTACAAACATGTTAGCCGGGTAAATGTTGATTTCATCAAATACAGAAATAGTGTTTCCCGAAACCGGATCAAATGAAACAATTTTCTCTATCTGGTCTCCAAAAAACTCAATCCTGATGGCGTTATCCGCATAAGCCGGATAAACATCTACCACATCACCTTTCACACGGAATGTTCCACGCTGAAATTCGTTCAGTGTTCTGGAATACAGGGCGCTCACCAGCGAATGCAGGAGACTTGTACGCGTCATTTTTTCACCCATTTTAAGGGAAACAAGCGACTTATGGAATTCCGAAGGATTACCTATACCGTAAATACACGACACAGAGGCCACAATCAGCACATCTCTCCTGCCGGAAAGCAAACTCGCTGTAGCAGAAAGCCGCAGTTTCTCCACTTCTTCGTTAATGGAAAGATCTTTTTCGATATAAGTATTTGATGAAGCAATGAAGGCTTCAGGCTGATAATAATCGTAATAGGAAACAAAATATTCCACAGCATTATCAGGGAAAAATTCCTTGAATTCCATGAATAGCTGGGCAGCCAGGGTTTTGTTGTGCGCCAGTACCAGCGTGGGACGCTGTACATTATTTACAAGGTTGGCAACCGTAAAGGTTTTACCCGAACCCGTAACTCCCAGGAGGGTCTGATATTTTTCACCGGCAACAACTCCCTGTGTCAACTGTGCTATTGCATCAGGCTGATCACCAGACGGTTGAAACTCGGACTGAAGTTTAAATTTCATAAGTCAAAAGTACAAAAAACATGAGTGGTATTTCAGGAAATTAATTTTGATACATCGGCCTTAAATCATATAAACCTAAATTGTGCAGTAAGCGTATTTTTGTAAAAATAACATTATGCGGACAACCTTCATCCTTATTACTGTTGCAGCGTCATGCTTAGCAGTTTCCTGCCAAAACGGTACCAAAAGCCAGACCAGTACCGGTTCTGAAACAACAGCATCACCTGATACCAGGAACCCTGAACGCGGTTCCCGAAACACCGATATCGCTCCGGCCTTCAGCGGGCAGACCCGCGTAGCCGGAGTCAGCACCTCTACACCCTTCAGCGTTGATGTCATTGCCAAAGGCTTGGGAAAACCCTGGGGAATTATAAATTATCCCGGCGGCAGGTTCCTCGTAACGGACAAATCCGGATACATGAGCATCGTTTCAGCTGATGGCAGCACTGTTTCCAAAATAACAGGATTTCCGAAGGTAGACACTGACGGGCAGGGCGGCCTGTTGGATGTAGCTCTGGATCCTGATTTCGCGAATAACCGGATGCTGTACTGGACTTATTCTGAGCCGGTAAGCGGGGGAAATCATACGGCTGTTGCCAAAGGCAAACTTTCGGCGGATGAAAAAACAATCGAAAATGTATCAGTAATTTTCCGCGCGACACCCACATATGATGGCGACAAGCATTTTGGCAGTCGCCTGGTTTTTGCCAAAGACGGCAACCTTTTCCTAAGTACGGGTGAGCGTTCGGATATGGAAACAAGACCGTTGGCACAGGACCAACAGGCTTACTACGGTAAAATCATTAAAATCAATAAAGACGGTAAGGCAGATGCAGCCAACCCTAAAATAAGCGGCTGGAAACCGGAAATTTACAGCACCGGTCACCGTAATCCGCAAGGCATAGCATTACATCCTCTAACGGGTGAACTTTGGGTGGCCGAAATGGGACCTAAAGGGGGTGATGAAGTAAACAGAATTACCCCTGGTAAAAATTACGGCTGGCCTACCATTACTTATGGCGAAGAGTATAGCGGTATGACTATTGGTGAGGGGATAGGACAAAAAGAAGGTCTGGAGCAGCCGGTCTATTTCTGGGATCCTTCGGTGTCTCCAAGTGGTATTGACTTTTACACAGGTACAATACCGGAATGGAAAAACAATATGATGGTAGGCTGCCTGAGCGGTAAAAAAATTATCCGTTTGGTAATTGAGAACAATAAGGTAACAGGAGAAGAATGGCTACTGGGAGACCAGAATGAACGTTTCCGGGATGTACTTAATGGTGCGGACGGAAATCTTTATGCCGTAACAGACAGTGGCAAACTGTATAGAGTGGCCAAAAAATAATAAGAAGTATCTTTGCCGAAGAAAAAATAAATTATGAAAAAGTTAATATTAACAGTGGCAGTAGCAGCTTTCGGGTTTGCAGGTGCACAAAGTGACAATGATGCTTTCCGCGGTCCGGGTGACCTGCGTGTAAATGTAGGCGCCAATTTCCAGGCAGGCGGTACTGGAATAGCTGCCATGCTGGATTATGGTTTGGGCGAAAGTTTTTCCGTGGGCGCACAGGCTGGCTACCTGCTGGGTGTTGAAGAAAATCTGCTGGACGGAGACGTGAAGGCAGAACACCGTTTTGATGCCAAAGCCAGAGTTAGCGCACACCTTGGCGATGTATTGGGTTTGCCACAAAATTTTGACATTTATCCAGGTCTGAACCTTGGTCTTAAGAATTTCGGAGGTCATGCCGGCGTCAGATATTTCTTCGACAAAGGATTCGGTGTATTTGCGGAAACACAGTTCCCGATTGCAAAATACAATACCGAAGGAACCGGATACAGAAGACTTAACAACCAGTTTGCCTTCCTGATCGGAGCCTCTTTCGACCTTGGCAGAAGTGCCAGACCAGTTGGTGAATAACAAAACTTTATAAAAGACTAAACCGGAAAATTATATTTTCCGGTTTTTTTGTTTCAGTGCTGAACCTGCAAATCTACTTTGCCTCTTCCAGCTTTACAGTGAAGTGTCTGAGGATGGGGGGCTCCCAGGTGATGTTATATCCTTTGCTTATGTCTTCCCTGCGGTCAAAAACATTTTTCAGGCCCGCAGCTATATAATCCATATGGTTATTGGTGTAGGTCCGGCGCGGAATTGCCAAACGCAGAAGTTCCAGCTTAGGGTATCTGTTTTCCCTGGTTTCAGGATCACGGTCGGCCAGCAGCGTTCCAATCTCCACACCGCGGATTCCGGCTTCTTTATAAAGTTCGAGTCCAAGAGTTTGGGCAGGATATTCAGCACGCGGAACATTAGGCAAAAATTTAAGCGCATCTACAAAAACCGCGTGTCCGCCAATAGGCTTCTGCACAGGAATTCCGTACTCAATAAGTTTGTTTCCTAGATATTCCACCTGCGAAATACGGCTGTGCAGGTAATCAAATTCCGTTGCTTCATCAAGCCCCACTGCAAGAGCGTTCATATCCCGACCCGCCAGTCCGCCGTAGGTAATGAATCCTTCATATATAATAGTAAAGTTAGAAGCTTTCTGGAAAACCTCTTCGTTACGAAGCGCTATAAAACCACCAATATTAACCAAACCGTCCTTTTTGGAACTCATGGTCATACCTTCTCCGTAAGAAAAGATTTCCGCGCAAATTTCCTTAATGGTCCTGTCGGCCTGGCCGGCTTCACGGGTCTTAATGAAATAAGCATTTTCAGCATACCGTGCACTGTCGAAATAGATCGGAATACCATAACGGTCAGAGAGTGACTTCACCGCTTTAATATTTTCCAGTGAAACCGGCTGACCTCCGGAAGTATTACATGTGATGGTAATCAAACAGAAAGGTATCTGCTCCTTTGGGTACTTTTTGTATACCGCTTCCAGTTTTTCAAGATCAATATTGCCTTTAAAAGGATGATCATTTTCAATGTCAAATGCTTCATCAATTGTACAGTCTACCGCGTGGGCTTTACGGAATTCAATGTGTCCCTTGGTAGTGTCAAAATGTGAATTTCCGGGAATTACATCACCATCCTTTACGAGAACAGAGAAAAGCACATTCTCCGCTGCGCGTCCCTGGTGGGTAGGCAGTAGATAGGGAAAGCCAGTAATTTTATTTACCGTATCAAAAAGTGCCTGAAAAGACCGTGAACCGGCGTAACTTTCATCTCCTGTCATCATGGCGCCCCACTGGGAATCGCTCATGGCGCCGGTACCCGAATCCGTAAGCAGGTCAATATATACCTGTGAGGATTTTAAATTGAAAAGATTAAAATTGGCCTCTTTCAACCAGGTCTCCCTTTCTTCGCGGGAGGACTGACGGATTTCTTCAATCATTTTTATTCTGTAGGGTTCTGCGTAAGGTAATTTCATTATTTTATTTAAAGTTGGATTAATGTTAAATGGAAAACTGATGCGGAACTCGCATCACGAACTGTTACAGGTACACCCGGTTTATTCCGGAGCCTTAAAGACAGTCTTATCACTGTGGAAACCGGCCACACCACCACTTACGGCAAATTTCATTGCCGCGGCGGCACTCATGCCCTGAACCTCCTTTACATTTTTTTCTTCCGTAATAATTACCCAGCCAGAAATGGCATAGGAATGCGGCAGATATACTGCAACATAATGGTCCTTATCCACGTCAGTCATGTCTTCCTGTGTAAGGAAGCCTATCCGCCATACCACAGGGTTCTCGGAAGTCTTAACCCATACGGGCTTCGTAAATTTCTTTTTGTCCCCAACGAAGGATGACATCACATCTTTTGTAGGGGTATAAATATGTTTAATTCCCGGCGTTTTCTCCAGCAGAAGGTCCATGCGGTCCAGCAGCAGGCGCCCTACCAGGAATTTATTTCCTAAAAAGCCAAGCAGAGTAATCGTACAGATAATGGAAATAAACACCACTCCGGGCCATTTAGCTGAGATAGCCGGATAAAGATTGTCTACACTGGAAACAATATACCAAATAAAGAAAACGGTAAGTCCAAACGGACCGACAATCATCAGGCCCTGAAAAAAAGATTTCAGTAGCATATTTAATAGCTGTTGAACCTGCTCTTTTGTCATGAAACCTGTGCGAATTTAACCATGAATGGTTTCTCTTTTTCCGTAGCTGCTTATCACCTGAGCCTCATACTCAAGCCACTGTTCCCAGCGCCTGTTCACCTTTTCTTCATTGCCGAGCTGTCTCGCAAATCCTATAAAGGTGGTATAATGTCCTGCTTCGGAAATCATCAGTTCGCGGTAGAACACTTTCAGCTCTTCATCTTTTATATTCTCTGTTAAAACCTTAAAGCGTTCGCAGCTTCGGGCTTCAATCATTGCTGCAAAGAGCATTTTATCAATAATCAGATCTTCGCGGCTGCCCTGAATCATAAACTTTGCCAGGTCGTTCACATAATCATCTTTCCGCGGGCGTCCCAGATCATAGCCCCGGGCTTTGATGATTTCGTGCACCTGATTAAAGTGATCCAGTTCTTCCTGTGCAATTTTCAGAAGTTCCGATACAATTTCAGGATATTCAGGCAGTAAGGTGATCAGCGTAATGGAATTGGTTGCGGCTTTCTGTTCGCACCATGCGTGATCGGTAAGAATTTCACTAAGATTTCCCTCGGCAATATTTGCCCATCTGGGATCAGTAGGGAGTTTCAGCTTAAACATGAACTTGATAATTTCTGTAAAGTTACTATTATTCTAAATATCCGAGCGTGGATTTGCGTCTTTCAGAATTTCAGCGATTGCTTACATCATTAGTATTATGAGCCCAACAGTGAGGTGTCGTGGCATTCAAATTGGAAATATCAACTCAACATTAAAAAAAATAAATTATGAAAACGACTAACATCATCAAAAGAAGATCCGAGAAACTTTTCCTCCTTACCATTATGTTTTTCTCCAGTATAATTGCATTTGCGCAGGATGCAGCCGATGTAGATATCACGACATCTGAAACTACCACTACCACTACTACCGAAGAGTGGTTTACTAACCCACTGTACTGGGTAGTAGGTGCCCTGGTACTGATTGTAATTATTGCCCTTGTAGCAAGAGGCAACAGAGCAAACGACTAAATCACTTCATATATATTGTCACGAAACCGTCTCAGATTAACCTGAGGCGGTTTTTTTGCGGAGAAAATGCAGGGTTTTCCAGCCGAATGCGTCCAATTTTTTCATTGCTTCCGCAATTATTACTGCCAAAACAATATTCATAATGTAAATCAGGACCATAAGTATCCACCAGGGCATTTGCTCTTTCAGCGGGACCACTGCAAAATAGACAAGCGACGAGCTTATGCCCTGTGCGAAATAGAAAAAGATGGCATTGCGGCCAATATAGGTAACAAAACTCTCCTTGTTGACCTTCAGACGGTTGTAAAGCGCAAACAGAGTTATCAGTGAAAAGGATGACCAAAGAATATAAAGTGCCTTTGGCGGAAATTTGGCCTTATTCATTTTCAGGATGTAGTCTTTTCCCTCGTTCCAGTAAATTACCGCCAAAATGATAAGCATAAGGCTCAAAAGTGACAAAACCCAGTGCATAGGAATCTTCTTCCCTTTCAATCGGTTTGCCAGAAGGAAAATCCCCAGGTATAAAGTAACATATCCCACCTGACCGCTGGGATAATATTGCGGCATAAGATTAAACAGTGCGGTGAGTCCGAAACACAGAGCGATGAACCAATTAAGATGCTTAGGAAAAAAGCGGATAATGAGCACGCCAAGAACGGTGAGAATAAAATAGACCTTCAGATACCAGAAACTCCCCATTACCACGGGAAATGTATCGGCATTTGTATACTGATGCAGGTACCAGTTACCCAGGTTTTGCCACTGTGGCATGCTTGAGATATTCTGAGGAACATACTTGGCACCAAAAGTCGAATAGAATTCCTGCATCCAGGCAAGACCAAAAAGATTGAGGCCGAAGACCTTGAACAGGTAATCAAGAAAAAAGAGAAAGGTCACAAAAATCATAAAGGTTATCTGCAGTTTCAACAGCCTGTATAAAGTTTTTTCCACATTTCCTCCCGAGGTCAGACCGGAAAGTGCATAGAAAAGCGGCACGTCAATCAGCAGTGAAAGTACCCTGAGTTCGGTAGGGATATAAAACTGTCCGGACCAAAAAACTGTGTGAATAAAAATAATGGAAAGCGTGGCAAAGCCCTTCGCAAAGTCAATGTAGAGGTCTCTTTTCATAGTTTCTGTTATGCCTCAAAGTTATTCTTTTTCAGCACACCTTAAAATTTACTTTTGCAGAAAAGGACAAGCGGAATAACCAAAGCAATTTTGTGAAGGACTACTTCCCAATCATCTTCTTAATTGCATTTAATTTCATTAAGGCTTCAATTGGCGTCAGTGTGTTGATATCGATCTTATGGAGTTCTTCCCTGATGTTCTCCAACACCGGGTCATCCAACTGAAAAAAGGACAGCTGCAGATTTTCCTCGGTCAGTTTTTTAACAGACTCACGCCCATCGCCGGCATTTCGGCTCTGCTCCAGGGTTTTCAGTATCTCGGCGGCGCGGTGAACAACTTTTGCCGGCATCCCGGCCAACTTAGCCACATGGATACCGAAACTGTGTTCACTTCCGCCCGGCAAAAGCTTGCGCAGGAAGATAACAGACCCTTTGTTCTCCTGAATGGAAACATGAAAATTTCTGATCCTGGTAAAGTTCAGGGTCATTTCATTCAGTTCATGGTAGTGCGTCGCGAAAAGCGTTTTGGCCTGTGTAGGATGCTGATGCAGATATTCAGCAATGGCCCATGCAATCGAGACACCGTCGTAGGTTGATGTTCCCCTGCCAAGTTCATCAAGCAGGATGAGACTGCGGTCGGTTATATTGTTAAGGATGCTGGCAGCCTCATTCATCTCTACCATAAAAGTAGATTCGCCTGCGGAGATATTATCGGTGGCTCCAACACGGGTAAATATCCTGTCTAACAGCCCAATTTCCGCGTATTTTGCAGGTACAAAACTGCCAATCTGAGCCAGCAGACAAATGAGGGCGGTCTGCCGAAGTATCGCCGATTTACCTGCCATATTGGGACCGGTAACCATAATAATCTGCTGCGTATCGCGATCCAGAAAGACATCGTTCGGGATGTATTTCTCCCCAAGGGGCAGAGCACTCTCAATTATAGGATGCCGGCCTTCACGGATATCAATGGCGAAACCTTCATTTAAGACTGGCCGGGTGTAACTTTCGGACACCGCCAGTTCGGAAAAACCTACGGCTACATCCAGCTGTGCTATAAGTCCGGAATTGCGCTGGATTTCTGCCATAAAAGACATTACATGATTGCATATGCCGCGGTATAGCCTGTACTCTATCACCGAAATCTTCTCCTCTGCCCCCAGGATCTGGGTTTCATATTCTTTAAGTTCTTCGGTGATGTACCGTTCTGCATTAACCAGCGTCTGCTTTCGGATCCACTCTGCAGGGACTTTGTCCTTATGGGTATTACGCACTTCTATATAATAACCGAATACATTGTTAAAATCTATCTTAAGCGATGCAATACCCGTTCTTTCCACTTCACGCTGGCACATTTCGTCCAGAAAAGACTTACCCTTCTGCTGCAGACCACGTAAATAATCCAGTTCTTCGGAAACGCCGCTCTTGATTACATTTCCTTTTGAGAGCATAACAGGCAGTTCAGCGTTAAGGTGCATATCCAGATAATGTATAAGTTCCGAATGATCTGCGAGTATCTCCAGCGAATTCCCAATTTCGGGATAGGCAAGGATTTTACTCCGGATTTCCGCAATGCTTCGCAAACTGTGACGCAAAAACCCCAGTTCCTTGGGCGAGATTTTCTCTGATGCAAGTTTACCCATGAGCCTTTCCAGGTCTGAAATGGATTTCAGCAGAATCTGAATATCGTATTTTAGCATATCCTGACCGTTAAAAAATTCTATCAGCGAAAGCCGGGACTGTATTTCAACTATATTTTTCAGCGGAAGGATAATTCTCCTTCTCAGAAGTCTGCCTCCCATAGGTGTAGAGGTTCTGTCAATGATATCCAGCAAACTCCGGCCTTCCCTGTGGGCCGGCAAAACCACCTCCAGATTTCGGAGGGTAAAGGGATCCATCATAAGATAATCCTCCTGCGGGATTTTCTGAATGCGCGTAATATGGGTGAGCAGATCGTGGTGGGTATCCTCTACCAAATAAGCAAATATGGCACCCGCGGCAGTGATGGCAAGTTTAAGTTCGCTTACACCGAACCCGCGCAGCGACGAAGTCTTAAAGTGAGCTGTAAGTTTCTCTACCGCATAATTATACTGGAATGCCCAGTCCTCCAGCCGGAAAAAACTGCGGTTTTTCAGCTGTGGAGGAACGTCTTTGGTACGCTGGAACAGGATTTCGCTGGGATCAAAGGTGTTTACAATGTGCAGCAGCTTTTCCAGATTGCCTTCGGAAACGAGAAACTCACCTGTAGATACATCTACCAGTGCCAGCCCGTACATTTCTTTCTCTTTATGAACAGCCAGCAGGAAATTGTTTTTCTTTGAATTCAGTACCTGGTCATTGAAGGTAACTCCTGGTGTAACAAGTTCTGTAACACCCCGTTTTACAATGCCTTTTACGGCTTTGGGATCCTCCAGCTGGTCACAGATGGCCACACGCAGTCCTGCGCGAACCAATTTCGGCAAATACGAGTCTACTGAATGATGCGGAAATCCTGCGAGTTCAATATGACCCTCACCATTTGCCCTTTTCGTAAGCACGATACCGAGGATTTGCGAAGCACGGATGGCATCCTGACCAAAAGTCTCATAAAAGTCCCCCACCCTGAAAAGCAGCAAGGCATCCGGGTATTTAGCCTTAATTGTATTATACTGCAACATCAAGGGGGTTTCTTTCTTCGCTTTGGCCATCGTTAAAATTAAAATTGAGGGTAAAAATACAAATATTCTCAGGAAGCCCTTAGGTGAGCCACACATAAACAAGAGGGAAAACAGGCGTTCATGCCCGCACCATATGTTCCGATAAAGTATCTTTGCAGCACAGAAAAATTATGGCAACGAAATTAAAACTTGAAGATTTAGGGCGTGTGGACAGGGAAACCTTTAAGCAGATCACCAAAATCCCGGTTACCGTGGTGTTGGATAACGTGCGGAGCATGCACAATGTAGGTGCCGTTTTCCGTACTGCAGACGCATTTATTGTAGAAAGAGTCATCCTTTGCGGGATCACGCCTGTACCTCCACACCGGGAAATCCATAAAGCAGCGCTGGGCGCAACCGAAACTGTGGAATGGATTTATGTAAAGGATATTTCCGAGGCTTTGCAAATCCTTAAAAATCAGGGATGCACGGTTGTCGGTCTGGAACAAACCACAGCCAGTGTAAATATCGACAGTTACATAGTCAAGCGCGGGGAAAAGTACGCTCTCGTACTTGGAAATGAAGTGGACGGCCTTTCTGACGATGCCCTCGCACTGTACGACACTTTTCTGGAAATTCCGCAGTTAGGCACCAAACACTCACTGAATGTTTCGGTATGTGCGGGGATTGCGATGTGGCACTTCTTTAAAGATTTGAAATAAAAAAACTGCAAAGCCCTGAAAGGCAGTGCAGTTTGAAATAAATCTAATAAAAAGTAAAAATGAAAGGCGACAAAGATATTACAATTGAGCCTTATCTTCCAAACTATTTAACAGCTTAAGCGAAACATTACACAAAAAATGCGCTAGTCTTCAAATTTTATTATTTTAGCGTATGTTTATTAAAGATTATATTTCCAAGGACTATCCTGCGTTTAACTGGACCGATTCTGTAGAGGCTGCTTCGGAATTTGCCAAGGAGTTTGGATATTCGCATGTCTTCATAAAAAAGAAAGGAATCTATGCAGGTGCCCTAAGCCAGATATTTCTGGAGGAAAGTCCCGAAGGCCCGCTGGGCAGTCTGGAACTGCATTTTGAGAAATTTGCTATTCAGGCAGACGGAAGTATTCTGGACACCGTAAAGCTATTTCACACTTTCAATTCCAATGTCGTACCCGTGATCGGCGCTACCGAAAAATATCTTGGTTACATTTCCTGCGACGATATATTCAGTGAATTTTCTAAATACCCTCTTTTTTCCGAACCGGGCGCCATACTCACTATACAGACCAACTCCAAACACTATTCATTTACAGAAATTTCCCAGATTGTGGAAACCAATAATGCCAAGATTTACGGTTGCTATGTAAGTGCAATCAACGAAGATAATTTCTGGCTTACGATGAAGATCAGCAGTGAAAACCTAACCTCCATAGACGAGACTTTCGAAAGATATGGCTATAATGTGGTACATAAACATTACAGCGACGAGAAAGAGGATTTACTGAAGGACCGTTTTGGATTTTTTCAGAAATTCCTGGAATTTTAACAAACAGATATCAATGAAAGTTGCCATATATTCTCAGAAAAAGGATCTGGATACTTTTCTGTACCTAAGCAGGTTCATATCTGAGCTTGCGGGCCGCGGAATAGAATCCGTACTGCACAGCGACACTGCGAACGACCTGCAGTTCTCAAAGGATTTTGAAACTTTCAGTTCAAGAGCCGAACTCCAGACCCACGGTGTGGATTTCTTTTTCAGTTTTGGAGGAGACGGAACCATCCTTAACGCACTTATCTATATTCAGGACCTCGAGATTCCGGTCATTGGCGTAAATACCGGCAGGCTGGGCTTCCTGGCGAGTTTCAGCAAAGAAGACATATTCAATAATATAGACAGTATAGTGAAAGGCGACCTGGTCCTAAGTAAAAGGTCGGTCATTGAAGTCTTTACCGAAAAAAACAGCATCGCATTCCCTTACGCGCTCAATGATGTTTCCATCAGCCGTAAACAAACCACGGCAATGATCACGGTTGACACCTATATCAACGATGATTTCCTGACGGTTTTCTGGGCAGACGGTCTCATCGTGTCCACCCCTACAGGCTCAACAGCGTATTCACTGAGTTGTGGCGGACCCATCATATCGCCCACCAACGATAATTTTGTACTGACGCCCATTGCGCCCCATAACCTGAATGTGCGGCCCATTGTAGTGCAGGACGATGTAGAAATTCATCTGAAGGTCACCAGCCGTGTCCCACAGTATTCGCTGTCACTGGACTCCCGTCTTTATGAACTTGATATTGAGGAAGAAGTACGGCTTAAGAAAGCACCTTTTGAACTGAATCTGCTCCTGCCCAGGGATATTAATTTCTTTGACAAACTCCGGGAAAGATTACTTTGGGGAAAAGACAGACGCAACTGAAGTCATTCGCAAAAAAACCTTAACTTTACAGGATATTTCAAAACACAGATTCAATCCTTAAAAAGTAAAAATTATGAGTAGAATGTTTCCGGCAGGAGTTGCCACAGGTGAAATGGTAACAGACCTTTTTCAGTATGCTAAAGAGAATAAATTTGCGCTTCCCGCTGTAAATGTTATTGGTTCCAGCAATGTAAATGCTACCATGGAAACCGCTGCCAACCTAAACTCGCCGGTAATTATTCAGTTTTCGAATGGCGGTGCTGCTTTCAACGGTGGTAAAGGCCTGAGTACTGAAGGACAAAAATCTGCTATCCTGGGCGGTATTGCTGGTGCACAGCACATTCACACATTGGCTGAAGCCTACGGTGCTACCGTGATTTTACATACCGACCATTGCGCGAAAAAACTACTTCCATGGATTGACGGTCTTATGGATGCCAACGAAGATTTCTACAAAAGAACCGGTAAATCACTTTACAGTTCGCATATGCTGGACCTTTCTGAAGAATCTTTGGAAGAAAATATGGAAATTTCCTGCAGATATTTTGAAAGAATGGCAAAGATGGGCATGACACTGGAGATTGAACTTGGTGTTACAGGTGGTGAAGAAGATGGTGTAGACAATACAGGTGTTGATTCCTCCAAACTTTACACACAACCTGATGAGGTGGCTTACGCTTATGAAAAACTGAAGGCGATTTCTGATAACTTCACTATTGCTGCAGCATTTGGTAATGTTCACGGAGTTTATAAGCCGGGTAATGTAAAACTTACCCCTAAGATTCTGGACAATTCACAGAAATTTGTACAGGAAAAATTTGGCACAGCTGAAAAACCGATCAATTTTGTATTCCATGGCGGTTCCGGTTCCTCACTGGAAGAAATCAGGGAAGCAATTGATTACGGAGTAATTAAGATGAATATCGATACTGATCTTCAGTTTGCATATACTGAAGGTGTTCGCGACTATGTGGCTGAAAAGATGGAATATCTGAAAGCGCAGATCGGAAACCCGGACGGTGATGACAAACCTAACAAGAAATTCTACGATCCAAGGGTTTGGATCAGAAAAGGTGAAGAAACATTCGGAACAAGACTGGTTCAGGCATTTGAGGACCTGAACAATGTAAACACCCTTAAGTAACAGTTAGAATTCCAAAGGAGCTCAGTAAATCGGAAAATTACAGAACTCCTTTGGAATTCAGTTTTAATAAATATTAGATAATGGCATTTGACTGGTTTAAAAGAAAGGCGCAGAATATAACAACTTCTACAGAAGACAAAAAGGACGTTCCTAAAGGTTTGTGGCACCAGACCCCATCCGGAAAGATAGTGGAGCATGAAGAGCTCAGGAAAAACAATTATGTTTCTCCTGAAGACGGGTTCCATGTGCGCATAGGCAGTACCGAATTCTTTGAAATGCTTTTTGACGGAAATCAGTACAAAGAACTGGATAAGGACGTGGAAAGTGTGGATATGCTGAACTTTAAGGATACAAAAGCATATTCAGAAAGATTGAAGGAGGTGAAGGCCAAAACCAAACTCACAGATTCAATACGGAACGCTACCGGAACCGTGAACGGTGCGCCTATGGTGGTTTCCTGTATGGATTTCTCTTTCATTGGAGGATCTTTGGGCTCTGTAATGGGTGAGAAAATCCGCCGTGCGGTGGATTACTGCATCGAAAATAAACTTCCGTACATGATTATATGTCAGTCCGGTGGTGCCCGAATGCAGGAAGCCACTTATTCGCTGATGCAATTGGCTAAAGTGCAGAGTAAACTTGCACAGCTGTCTGAAGCCGGCCTTCCCTATATTGCATATCTGTGCGACCCAACTTTTGGCGGGATCACCGCTTCGTTTGCGATGACGGCAGATATCATTATGGCAGAACCGGGTGCGCTTATCGGATTTGCAGGCCCGCGCGTTATTAAAGAGACCATTGGCCGTGATTTGCCGGAAGGTTTCCAGACATCTGAATTCATTCAGGAAAAAGGATTTGTTGATTTCATCGTACGCCGCACCGAAATCAAGGAAACAGTTTCCAAAACGGTTAAACTACTGACCCCGGCTTAATTTTAAAACACTCTATAGATCTCACCTTATCGGGTGAGATTTCTGTTTATGCGGAAGTTACCTACCCTGTTTGTCCATACTCTTTCTACCTTAAGCTTTGAAAAGATCGTGATGCTTATCAGAGCCACGGCTCCTCATCCTTTATTCACACTTTTGAGTTTTTACGCAACTGTAAGGTCTTTTTCCATTGCGCAAAAACATTTTCCGAAGACCAGTGCTGCAAACGGAATCGGCAATGCTTACCGGCATGCCTTATGGACCTGCCTGATTTTGATGTACTGCTGCAAGGTTTCCTCTCCGCAAAAGGCGTTGAATTACTGTAAGAAAATTACCGACCTGCACGAGGAACTTTTCCCCAATAAACCGCTGGAAAAAAAAATGGACCTGCACAACAACAAGGTAGGTATGGATTTGTTTATGAAACTGCTACAGGGCATTCACAGACAGTTTTTTGAAACTTCATTTTTTGTGGAACACCTGATGGCCAAGACAAAAACTGCGGTAATACTTTCAGATATTAATCAGAATCCGGGTGAGGAACTGGTTTACCTGGAGGAGTAGACGGTTCTCATTAAAGAGGACGGCCATCCCGTAAAGAAATGGCCATCCGGTCAATATTTAATCAATAATTACACTTCAACTGCCGTTGCGCGGTAATTCTGCACCAAATCTTGCTGCACATTTGACGGCACCAGCTGGTAGTCCGAGAATTTCATGCTGAACTTCGCTTTGCCGCCGGTAATAGATCTTAGTGAAGATCCATAGTCGTTCATTTCGGACAGCGGCACCTCAGCCATAATCTTTTGGTAATGACCTTCAGTGTCCATACCGGTGATCATGGCACGTCGGGTTTGCAGATCACCCATCACATCCCCGGTGGCTTCCTCTGGGCATAGAATGTCAACATGGTACATGGGTTCCAGCAGCTGGGGCTTCGCATTGTTAAAACCATCTCTGAATGCGCCGGAAGCTGCCAGCTGGAATGATATATCGTTACTGTCCACACTGTGCATCTTTCCGTCGTATACCACTACCCGTACGTTCTGACATGGAGATCCAGTTAAAGGGCCGTTTTTCATCTGCTGCATGATCCCTTTCTTGATGGCTCCGATGTAACGGTTGTCTATGGTGCCTCCTACAATACACCAGTAGAAAGCCAGTTTACCGCCCCAGGGCAGCTCCTCAAAATCTTTCTGACGGATACTCAGTCCGGATGGTTCGTCCATTCCGTCGTAATAATTTTCAACACGCATATGGATCTCAGCAAACTGTCCCGCACCACCTGACTGTTTTTTATGACGGTAACTTGCATCAGCACGTCCCGTAATGGTTTCCCTGTAAGAAATCCGCGGATCTTTCATCTGCATCTTTACCCCAAAATCCTTCTCCAACCTTTGTTTCAGCAAATCCAGATGCAACTGCCCCTGTCCGCCAATGATGGCTTCATGGGTGTCCGCATCAATATCAAGTTTCAGGGTTGGATCTTCCTCTTTCATTTTGTTAAGAGCTGCAAAAAGCTTTTCCGTATCGGCTGTAGTTTCAGCCCAAACAGCCTTCCTTACACGGCTTTCGGGAAATTCCATCGGCCTTATGCTCCTGGTGCCACCACGGGCATTAAGGGTGCTGTTGGTGCGCGCAGACTTAAGTTTTACAGTTACCCCCAAATCACCAGCCTCCAGCTGACCGACGGGAATTCGCTCTTTTCCTTCAGAGACAAATAACTGCGCAATTCGTTCAATTTCTCCGGTTTCGGCATTCACAAGTTCATCTCCCGGTTTCAGGATTCCGGACATCACCTTAAAGTAGGAAAGGAGCCCCACCTGAGGTTCGGAGCTTGTTTTGTAAATAAATACGGTGGTTTTTTCAGTGGGATCACAGGTCAGCTCACTGCCATCTAGCAGCCTCCTGGCCGGACGGTCCAGCGGTGAGGGCGCAATATCATCAATAAAGCCCATGACTCTCCCACTGCCCATGTCTTTCAGGCCCGAAGAGACAAAAACCGGGAAAAACTGCTGGTGCGCTAATGCGATGGTTATCCCTTTTGCCAGTTCTTCCTCCGTAAGTGTTCCCTGTTCAAAATATTTTTCCATGAGTCCTTCCTCATTTTCAGCGGCAATCTCTACAAGAGCATTATGCATCTCATTTGCCCGCTGTATCTCACTTTCGGGAATAGGCATCTTTTCGGGCTTGCCGCCACTTTCAGGAAATTCATACATCACCATCCTTAACGCATCAATAATCCGGTTAAACTTGTCGCCAGCGTTCAGCGGATACTGTACTGGTACAATGCGGGAACCGAATCTTTCACGAGCTTGCTGCAGGGTACTGTCATAGTCAGCCTTGGGATGATCCATCTGATTGATAACGAAAATTGCGGGTGTTTCATAACGCTGAACATATTCCCATACAAGTTCGGTACCTACCTCTACACCATTAGCAGCGTTCAGGACAATAACGGCAGTATCGGAAACCTTCAGCGAAGACACTACCTCACCCACAAAGTCATCAAAACCCGGAGTATCCAGAACATTGATCTTATTGTTTTTCCAGTTTACGAACATCTGGTGCGAAAAGACTGTATTTTCCCGCTGATGTTCCAGATCTGTGTTATCACTTACGGTATTGTGACCCTCTACGCTGCCGCGGCGCCTTATGGCTCCTCCTTCATACAACATTGCCTCTATAAGCGTGGTTTTGCCGGAACCGGAATGTCCCAGCATCACCACATTACGTAAATCTTGTGTTTGTGCACTCATAGTATTGATGGTTTTTAGTTTCTAGGAAAGGATGCTGCATCAAGGTAAGCCCATCATCTGCATTTTGACATACTAAAGTTACGAAACTTTAAAATGCGCAATAAAAAAGTTTCCATGGTTTATCCATGATATTTAACATTGTTTTCCGAAAAGGCCTATTTTTAACGAAATTTTCAGAAGAATGGTTTTAAGCAGAATATGGTCAGCCTTCATCATTGTTGCCATCTTAGTAGCGAGCATAAAGTATCTTTTTTTCCCGGCCTACGGCGATATTTATAATGACATGGTTGTGGGAAAGGGCGGAGACACTGTCCAAATTGCACAGCAGCCGCTTGCCAGCATGACGCCAACGGTGCAGGAGGCACTGAAAAAAACCGATCTCTACGAAGAGCAGCATATTTCCTATAAAACGGACAGCCTGAAACAGAATGTTCAGGTCTACCGCGTACAGGCTACGGACGGCGTAATCGGCACTTCCGAAACGGCAGTAAAAATCTGCATAGGGCTTATCGGTATTATGACCCTGTTTATGGGCTTTATGAGTATTGCTGAAAAGGCCGGTGGCATCAACCTGCTTTCCAGGATGATACAGCCGTTTTTTTCCAGACTGTTTCCTGAAGTTCCTAAAAACCACCCCTCATTCGGACATATGATGCTGAATTTCAGCGCTAATCTCCTGGGTCTGGATAACGCCGCCACCCCATTTGGACTGAAAGCCATGGAAAGCCTGCAGACCCTGAATCCATCTGCTGAGCGGGCATCCAATGCGCAGATCATGTTTCTGTGTCTTCATGCAAGTGGCCTAACGCTTATTCCCGTATCGATTATTGCCATCAGGGCCTCGATGAATGCTCAGAACCCAACTGATATCTTCCTGCCATGCCTTATTGCTACATTTGCCGCTACAATGGCCGCTATGATCATCGTATCCGTTAAGCAGAGAATAAATCTGTTTCAGCCTGTAATACTGGCGTATATCGGCGGGATCTCAGCGGTAATTGCTGCTCTGGTCGTATTCCTGCTACGCCTTAACCAGTCCGAACTTGCCAGTTTCTCCAAAGTGCTGAGCAACGGAATTATCCTGCTTATCTTCTTCGCTATTGTTCTGGGCGGGATTTATAAGAAAATTAATGTTTTTGATGCTTTTATTGAAGGGGCAAAAGAAGGTTTCTGGACCTGCGTGAAAATCATTCCTTACCTGGTTGGGATGCTTATCGCAATTTCCATGCTCAGAACTTCCGGTGTGTTCGAGGTGATCATAGACGGAATGAAGTGGCTGGCTGCGGCTGCAGGCACCGATACAAGGTTTGTGGACGGACTTCCGACTGCGCTCATCAAACCTCTGTCGGGGTCGGGAGCACGCGGTATGATGGTAGATACTATGGCCACCTTCGGCGCGGACTCCTTCCCCTCACGTTTAGCTGGTATTCTTCAGGGAAGTTCAGACACTACATTTTATGTAATCGCGGTATATTATGGAGCGGTAAATATCCGGAACACAAGATATACGGTTGGAGCCATGCTGCTGGCTGACCTGGTGGGTATTACTACATCTGTTATTTTGGCCTATATGTTCTTTGGGTAAAGAATATGCCGAGCGCAATGGGCGGAGCGGTTTATTTCGTATACAGATTATCAGTCACCGAAAACCTCATTATGCTGTTCGGCCACACGGATAAATGTGGTTCGTTTGGAAAGCTCTTTAAGTTTTGACGCACCTACATAGGTACACGCAGAACGCACGCCGCCCAGGATATCCCGAACGGTTTCTGCTACGGCACCACGGTAGGGCACCTGGACAGTCTTGCCTTCGGAGGCACGATATCCTGCGACACCACCAGCATGTTTGTCCATAGCGGTCTTTGAGCTCATACCATAAAACTGGCGGAATTTTTTACCGTCAACCTCAACAATCTCACCACCGCTTTCGGCATGTCCGGCCAGCATGCCGCCAAGCATCACAAAATCGGCTCCGCCACCAAAGGCTTTGGCCACATCGCCGGGAACTCTGCAGCCTCCATCCGAAATAATATGTCCGCCCAAACCGTGTGCGGCATCAGCACACTCAACGATAGCAGAAAGTTGCGGATATCCCACACCTGTCTTTATTCGGGTGGTGCATACGGAGCCGGGACCAATACCGACCTTAATAATGTCTGCACCGGCGAGAATCAGTTCTTCCACCATTTCGCCCGTCACCACATTTCCCGCCATAATCGTTTTAGCTGGAAAATGATGTCTCATTTTCTGAACAAATTCTACAAAATATTCCGAATAACCATTTGCCACATCAATACACAGAAACTGCAGCCGCGAGTGGTGTTGAAAGAGGTTTCTGATTTTTTGCTCATCTTCTTTACCTGTACCTGTGCTCACTGCAATATGTTCGTAAATTCCATCTGTAGGAGTACTGAGAAATTGATCCCATTCCTGCAGCGAGTAATGTTTATGAACAGCAGTCATCCATCCATCTTTTGCCAGTGCAACAGCCATTTCAAATGTGCCCACCGTATCCATATTCGCTGCGATAAGCGGTATACCGTTCCACTCTTTCTGCGAGTTCCTGAAGATAAATTTTCTTGTTAAATCCACTTCGGCGCGTGACTTTAATGTAGAACGTTTTGGCCGGATCATCACATCCTTAAAACCAAGTTTTATATCATTTTCAATTCTCATTCGTTGCCATTTTATTATTGACAGTCATTTGGATTTCAAGGCCACAAGCGCCGCATCTACCACCACCAAAGCTTTCTCCCTTAATTCGCTGTTTCCACGGTTAAGTTTGAGGAGTATTTGACGTACTTCACGCAGATAAACGCGTGCAAAATCGCCGTCCCCGGCAGAAATTTCCTGCGCATTATCCATAATGTCGGCATACTTTATTGTCTGCGCGTCAGGCGATATGCGTATTAACCGCTGCAGATCTTTTTCTTTACGGGTTCGACGGTTCAAAAGTGGATAATTCTTTTTAATATAAACATCCGTCAGCTCGATCACCAGATCCACCGTTCTTTCTGTCTCGTCTTCATTCAGGTATATATTCAGGAACTTTCGCATTTCCCCGGCGGTAACCGGAGTATCTTCCAACACATCATGCAGCAGTGCAGCAGCAAGAACAGAAATATCAGAGGTATATATTTTTAAAGTTTCCATCACCCTAATCGGATGAACAATATATCTGTCCGGTGCGTATTTGCGGAGTTGTTCACCATGAGCTCTGTCTGCAAATTCTGTTATATGTTGAAGAATATTATTCATACTTATATATTACGGAAAGTGCGGCAAAATCTGTTCCTATACCCTTTCACGATAACGTCAACGTTTTTCCTGCGCGTCCATCATCTTCTTATACTTTCCTTTGCTTTTCCTTATCCGGCAGCTCACCACTTTATATTCTGGACACATCGCTTCGGAACAATGTTCGTCCGAGGTGATGATGTTCAGCATAACCTCAGGGAAATGAAAGGTTGAACTCAATATTCCCGGTTTCATTTCCTCCGTTATTCTGGCTTTGATGTCTACTTTTCCACGCGGAGACTCCACACACACAAAATCGCCGTTCTGAATTTTTTCCCTGGCCGCATCTTCCGGGTTAATGAGCAAAAGATCTTCAGTAAGAATTTCTACATTGCCGGTACGGCGCGTCATTGCACCACAGTTATAATGTTCCAACTCACGGTTGGTGGTGATTATGTAGGGATAGTCCTTACCGTAATTTTCGATTTCATTGGATTCTTTAAAATTGATGAAGGTAAATTTTCCCAGGCCGCGGTTAAATTTTTCCACATGCAAAAGTTTGGTATCAGTGCCATCCGGCGCCACCGGCCACTGTTTTCCGCTGTTTCCCAGTTCGGTCCATTTTACGCCTGCAAAGAAGGGAACGATCTGGGAAATCTCCTGCAACATTACGCCCGCACTATAATCCGGCTGGGGATAACCCATTAAATTCATTATATCAACTATAATTTGACCGTCGGTCTTTGTTCCTTGCAATGGCTGTACTACTCTTTGTACGCGCTGGATTCGTCGCTCGCCGTTTGTAAATGTGCCTTCTTTTTCCAGGAACGAAGTCCCGGGCAGGATTACTGTGGCATGACGCGCAGTTTCTGTCATGAAAAGCTCCTGCACGATGAGCATTTCCAGACTGTTCAGTGCATTGATCACCTTCTTCGTGTTGGGGTCCGTCTGCACGACATCTTCACCAATGAGCCAAAGCGCCTTTAATTTTCCTGCAATAGCTGCATCAAACATTTCGGGAATCTTGTAGCCAATATGCATTGGCAGGTTACGGCCGTAAAAAAGACTGTATCTTTCATTAATTTTGGGATCGGTTACATCCAGATAGCCAGCACCCTGGTGAGGCTGGCAACCCATATCTGCAGCACCCTGAACATTATTCTGCCCGCGCAGAGGATTTACGCCGGCGCCCTTTTTTCCGATATTGCCTGTGATCATCGCAAGATCTGCAATAAGCTGTACTGTAAATGTTCCCTGCATCTGCTCAGTAACACCCAAACCATGAAATTCCATGGCAGCCCCTGCCGCAGCGTATGCAACTGAGGCTTCCCGGACCAGATTTTTATCAACACCTGTGATGCGCTCCAGTTCATCAATATCCAGTTTCAGGACTTCGCCTTTCATTTCCTCATAACCCTCTGTTCTGTTACGTATGAATTCCTGATCCTCCAATCCTTCACTAATAATATAGTACAACATCATGTTGAGCAAGGCGACGTTTGTACCCGGTCTGAGCTGAAGGTGATATTTTGCGAATTTGGCCAACTCTATTTTCCTGGGATCGATCACGATGCCAGTTACTCCCTTCATCATTCTTTGCTTGATCCGGGCACCTGTTACAGGATGCGCAACAGTAGGATTGGCACCGATCACCAGGATACAGTCCGTGTAGGCCAAATCATCTATGGAATTGGTGGCAGCTCCGGTTCCAAAGGCCCGCTGCATACCCAAAGCAGTTGGCGAATGGCAAACCCGGGCACAACAGTCTATATTATTAGTACCAATAACTGCACGCATGAATTTCTGCATCAGATAATTCTCTTCGTTGGGGGTGCGTGCCGATGATATGCCGGCAATGGCATCCGGTCCGTCATTTAGGAGTATTTTTTTGAAATTCTCAACTATAAATGAGTAGGCCTCATCCCAACTAACCTCCTCGAACTGACCGTTTCTCCTGATCATGGGGCTGCGAAGCCGGTCCGTATGATTGTAAAATTTAAAGGCATAGCGGCCTTTCAGACAGGTATGACCCAAATTGGCTTCAGCATCATAGGGACTTGTTATAGAAATTATTTCATTACCCCGGCTTGCGACATTGAGGTTACAACCCACCCCGCAGTAGGTACAGACAGTTCTTGTTATCTTTTCAGGAACAGTTTCAGACAGTTGGAAAATATCGGTGATGGCATCGGTAGGACAGGTTTGTGAGCAGGCGCCACAGCTTACGCAGTCTGATTCCATAAAACTAACGTCCATCCCTTTGATGATATGTGCTTCATATCCCCTGCCGGCCATATTGAGTACCATCTGGCCCTGAACCTCATCGCAGGCGCGAACGCAGCGGAAACAGTTGATGCAGTTATTCAGGTCCGACCGCATATAAGGATGGCTTGTATCCGGTAAGAAATAATCTTTACCTGATGTTTCATATCTGACACCCTTTATACCGATATTCTGAACCACACGGTCAAACTCCGAAGGCTGGGTACTTTTACTGAAACGTCGGTCAGGCGGCAGATCCGAAAGTACCAGTTCAAGGATGTTTTTCCTTAGACTCTGGATATTAGGCGATTCCGGGTAAATAAAAAGGTTTTTCGCCATGGGTGAGTGGCAGGAAGCCATCGCTTTTGTTTTCCCGTCCCGTTCCAGCGCCACATCAACGCAGCAAACCCTGCAGGAGCCAAAGGGCTCCAGATTAGGTGCATCACAAAGCGTGGGAACTGACTGCTGCCCTTTATGCCTCCGTATGAAGGTAAGCATGGTTTCGCCGGGATAGAATTCAAATGGCTGGTTATTGATATAGGCAATGTTTTCCATCATTCTGGAGATATTAATTGAAATGCAGGTTCAGCTCATCCACAAAATACATAAGTGCATTTCGTGCCGGCAGAGGAATTCCGCCGCCATGTGCACATAATGAACCCTGCTGCAGGGTGTTCAGCAAATCCATAAAAAGTTCCCTGTTTACTGTCTTCATATCATGGGCTGCCGCGTGCAGCATCTCATGCGCGCGTTTAGTGCCCAAACGGCAGGGGAAACATTTTCCGCAGCTTTCAAAAGCCGCAAACTGGAAAAGATGTTCCAGATATTTTATCATGGGAAAATCCGAAGGTATACAGACTATAGATGCATGGCCTAATAGAAAACCTTCTGCCGCAAAAGATTCAAAATCCACCGTAAGTGACGAAATTTTCTCTACAGGTACAATGCCACCCAAGGGCCCTCCAATGTGAAGCGCCTTAACCGGCTTGCGGAAGCCACCACCCAATTCATAAATAACTTTCTCCAGCGGTGTACCCATTTCAACCTCTACAATCCCCGGTCTGTTGAAGATTCCGTCCAGAGACACCAGTTTGGTACCTCTTGATTTTTCGGTTCCCAATCGGGCATATGCAGATCCTCCGTGCTGTACAATCCATTTGGCGGCTGCCAGTGTTTCTACATTATTCACCACAGTGGGTTTAAGGAAAAGCCCTTGTTGGGTAGGGAACGGCGGTCTTGTACGTACTTCAGGGCGCTGCCCTTCTATGGCGTTTATAAGCGCGGTTTCCTCGCCACAAATGTAGGCACCCTGTGCTTTTATTACCTTAAAATTAAAAGTAAAACCTGAACCTAGAATATCTTCTCCAATCAGTTTATTTGCTAATAGCTGCCGGATTGTCTCTTCAACTGTATGTACAGCCTCAGGATATTCCGCACGGATAAAGAGGACACCCCAATTTGCACCCGTGCAGATACCGGCTATCAGCATACCGAAAAGCACGGACAAAGGCCTCTCCTCCAAAAGATAGCGGTCTGAAAACGCACCCGGATCTCCCTCATCGGCATTACAAATGATGAATTTTTCGTTTGAAATTTCATTACGGCAACCTTCCCATTTTATTCCCATAGGAAAACCGGCGCCACCCCGACCGCGAATCTGAGAAATTTTTATTTCATCCAGGAGTTTCTCAGGACCACTTTGCAAAGCAGTGTAAAGCAGCGCTTTAAATTCCTTCACATCATTAAAAGATTCCGTGAGGAGCGGGTAAGCGGCAGAAACTCCATAATGTCCGTTCTGAACCACTTCTTCTTTTTTAAGAAGATTTTCCAGTTGGTCAATACTGTTACCTGAGTAATTTTTTCCCTGATAATGGAAAGAGGAACTTTCGTGGCAGCGACCCAAACAGGTCATATGGCCTATCGCAGACTCCTCAAAATGCTGTTTCACTATTTCGTTAATCTTTTCCTGTGTACCGGCACAGAGGCAGGCGGAACCATTGCAGATGTAGATTTGCTTTCCCCTGTTTTCAGGTTTCATAAAATCATAAGCTGTGATGCTGCCGTAGGTATTCGCATCACCGATAAGAAATTCATCTGCCAACCGGGCAAGATCTTCAGGAGCCGGCGTACCGTCAGCGGCTATCGCTGCCAGTCCCATTTGTTCAAACAAATTCCGCTGAAGTCCTTTACGGCTTGAAAGTGCGCTTAAATTCCTGGACATGAGTACTTTATTTAGTAGAGTGAAGTTAAGAAAATTTATTTGCGGACTCAACTATTATTTCAAATCAGCTTGATTAGGTTGGAAGCATCTATATTTGCGGAAATTTGTGCTCATGGAACCCTTCATTGTCAGCATCGCCGTATTCACTGCTGTCCTTCTGGTTGCATACAGAAGAAATTCACTTCGCCTGCTTAACCCGGAAACCGCTGTGGGAAGTCCTTCACTGCTTATTTTGCTGAATGTGACAGGAATCCTGACGTTCGGACTTCTGCCACTGCTTTATTTTCCCCTGCCAGAAATGTTTCCGGTAGACGCAGGCTTATCAAAATGGCTGTTGCTTGGCGGTTTGGTCTTGCTTACGTCCTGTTTCGCCTATTTTATTGCTGAAAAAGACCTTCAGCAAAATAAGGTTTCTGTTCATCCGAAACTCCTGAGCAGCGGGTTCCTTCTCCTGTATTTTACAGTGCGGATTGCCTTTATAGCCACTTATGAGATATGGTTCAGGGGATTTTTTCTGTTTATCTGCATAGACCGGTTCGGAACCTTTAACGCCGTCGCATTAAATGTTGTTTTGTATGTTCTTCTGCATGCTGTAAACGGAAAAAGGGAGATGCTGTCCTGCATTCCCTTTGGTATTTTACTTTGCGCGATGGCTATTTGGTTTGAATCACCGCTTCCCGCCGTGCTGATTCATCTGGCACTCACGGTGCCGTATGACATTCAGTTTGTTAGCATTAAGTCTAAGACGCGTTAGCATCTGAATTCAGTATTTCACCGAGGCTGATCATATGCTCGTGTGCGGTAAGGTCAAACTTCACCGGCACCACCGATATATAACCTTCAGCGAGCGCATTCTCATCTGCATCGGCGCCCGAGTCCATATTGTTGAAATAACCTGTCAGCCAGTAATACTTCTTGCCGTGCGGATTGATTCTTTCATCAAAATTTTCTTCCCATTTAGCTACTGCCTGACGGCAAACACGGATTCCCTTGATCTTGTTTTTGTTTAGTTTAGGAATATTCACATTAAGAACCACTCCTTTAGGCATTGGGTTTTCCAGAGACCTGGTAACTATTTGCTGTATATACTCCTTGGCCTGGCTGAAATCGGCGTCCCAGCTGAAGTCCAGCAGCGAGAATCCTATTGCCTGCAAGCCTTCGACTCCCGCTTCTACCGCTGCAGACATGGTACCTGAGTAGATGACGTTGATGGATGAATTGGCTCCGTGGTTAATTCCTGAGACAACAATGTCCGGGCGACGAGTTAATATCTTGTCCAGGGCGAATTTTACACAGTCCACCGGTGTACCGCTCAGTGAAAAATCCCTTTGTGGGCCTTCCAGCTGTATTTCTTCAAATGTCAGGGTAGAATTAATGGTAATAGCGTGACCTTTGCCACTTTGTGGAGAGTTAGGTGCAACCACAGTCACATCGCCTATTTCATTCATAAATTCAACCAGATTCCGAACACCCGGAGCGGTTATGCCATCATCATTGGTGACTAATATCTGAGGTCTCTGCATATTCCTTTCTATTTTTAACAAAAATAATTAAAAAACCCCGTTATCTTGCAATTAGGTATTAAATTTGAAGTTCTGACGAGCCGTGTAACAACCACGGCTATATTTTAACTAATAACAGTATAAGTTTACAGTATGTTTAAAAAGTCCAAACTAAATAAATTACTTTTATTTGTTCCTTTAATGAGTCTGATGTTCTGTTTCAATGCAGCCCAGAATGACGACGAAAAGATGCAGACCATCATGGTTAGCGTGAAAAACACGCTCTCTTATCTTCATTACAGTCCGAAACCCATTAACGATGCGTATTCCCAGGAGGTATACGATAAATATTTTGAGATGGTAGATTTCGGCAAGAGGTATTTCCTGCAGTCCGATATGGCTGAATTCAGCAAACACCGTACTAAACTTGATGATTATCTGAACCGAGGTGACCTTACCTTCTACAAACTTACTGTGGACAGGCTTTATCAGCGTGTGGACGAGATAGACAAGATCACGCAGGAAATCTTCAGCAAGCCTATAAATCTGAATGAGGATGAAGTGCTTGTCCTGGAACACAAAATTAAAAAAGCACCGGTTAACCGCGAGGAGCAGTATAATGAATGGAAGAAATTCATCAAGTACAATATCCTTCAGGAAATGGAAACGCTTAACAGCAGGGAAGAAAGCCAGCGAAAAAAGAAGGACAGTGTTCAGAAATTCGGTCTTAAGGATACCATAAAACTGGAAATTCTGACCCCCGAGCAAAAACTGACTAAGGCGACAGGTGAGGTGAAGGATCTTATGGGAGAAACCTTTACACGTTTTAAGAAAAGAAAGAAAATGGACTGGTTTACGGTCTATATGAATGCTTATTCTGAGGTTTTCGATCCGCATACCAATTATTTTTCACCCCGGGATAAAGAAGATTTTGATGTAAACTTCACCGGCAAAGTGATAGGCATCGGAGCCATTATCCAGGAGAGAAAAGGAAACCTATTTCTGGGAGCACTTACTGTTGGAGCACCTGCCTGGAAATCCAAACAGCTTTCCGAAGGCGACAAAATCCTCAAAGTAAAATCACTGCCAAACAAGGAGGCCGTCAATGTGGTAGGCATGCTGTCTGATGAGGCGGTAAGGCTTATTCGCGGCAAGGAAGGCACGGCAGTAACTTTAACCGTTGAGAAGAAAGATAAAACTGTGAAGGAAGTCACAATGATACGTGAGGAAGTGGCCATGGAGGATACTTATGCCCGAAGCATCATCATAAATTCTAAAGACGGCAAGAAATTCGGATTCATTAACCTTCCGGGATTCAATGCCGAGTTTGACAAGGAAGATGGCCGTAATGCCTCTGACGATATTAAAAATGAGATCATCAAGCTGAAAGCGCAGAATGTACAGGGAATTATCTTGGATTTGCGGAATAATGGCGGTGGATCACTGACTGAAGTTGGTGACATCATGGGGCTTTTCATGAATGCCGGGCCTTATGTGCAGGTTAAGGATGGACAGGGTAAGATTCAGACTCTTAGAAATAAAACCAATGCACCAATCTGGACGGGACCACTGGCAATTATGCAGAATGAACTTTCTGCCTCGGCTTCCGAAATTCTGGCAGGGGCCATGCAGGATTACGGCCGCGCGGTAGTGCTGGGATCTCCCCAGTCCTTCGGTAAAGGAACTGTACAGACGTTTGTGGACCTGAACCGTTTCCTGAATACCAATGATGATTTCGGTTCGCTGAAACTCACCATTCAGAAGTTCTACCGTATTACCGGCGAATCCACGCAGAAGAAAGGTATTGAATCGGATATAAAGATGAAGGACTTCTTCACATTTTCCGAAATTGGAGAACGCTATGACGATTATGCCTTGGCCTGGGACAAAATTCCTCAGGTAGCTTTCAATAAAGTAAACGGCATCAATATTCCGAAAATGCAGCAAAACAGCGCGCAGCGAATGAGCGTAAACTCCAATTATCAGTTATTGCTTGAATCTGCACAGTGGAAGGAAAAAATGGGTAAGGAAGAGAGTATTACGGTGAACCAAACCAAGTTTTTCGCACTGATGAAACAGCGAAAAGATGAAATCAGGAAATTTGAGAAACTGGATAAATTCAATAACGGACTGGTGTTTTCCATTTATCCTCAGGAAGTGCAGCGGGAAAAGACAGATGAAGTCTTCAGGAAAAAGACTGAGAACTGGAAAAAGATGCTTTCCAAAGATGTTTATCTGGAAGAAGCAGTCAATATAATTTCTGAAATGATTTAACAGCCATCAATCATAAACAAAAAAAATCGTCATTTTCCAATGACGATTTTTTTGTTCTATAAGTATTTGGATTATTTTATTTCCACGCACCCTATTCTTCCCCCTGCGTTTCCGGTAGGTTGGGTTTTGAAATCATCGGCCTGAGCATGAATGATAATTGATTTTCCGTAGAGGTTTTTTGCAGGATCACTACAACCCAGACACCATTTGTCCGTTTTCATCACCAGTCTTGAAGTACCGTTACCATCCGCTTTCAGATTTCCCAGGTCGCCGATATGGTGTTCGCCCATACCCCATTTACCGTGGTCGTGTGAAGTCGGATTCCAGTGTCCACCGGCTGAACTTCCGTCCGCAGCACTGCAGTCTCCGTTTTCATGAATGTGTGCCGCATGTATGCCGTTTGGTTTCAGTTTCAGCACATTCATATCCAGTTCTACTGAACCCCCTTTTTGGGTAAACATTGCGGTTCCCTGAACCTCGGAGTTGCTTTTTGATTCAATTGTATACGTCTTGGTTGTAGCACAGGAAGTGAGCATTAAAGCCAGCACAGCGGCTACGGAGAATGTCGTTTTAGTCATTGCAGAAATTTTTACCGTAAATTTAGTACTATTTAAATGAGTAATCAACGTCAAATGGCCAATATGAAAGTTTCACTCTGAATTCTGTAATCAACTGAGGTATTTAAGATATCACACCGCTCCCCAGCAGTTCTTCACCGTTGTACCAAGCTGCAAACTGACCCTCCGCAATAGCGGACTGCGGTTCAGCAAACTCGATGTAGAGGCCGTCCTCAAACTGATACAAGACCGCTTCTTCCAAGCCCTGCCTGTATCTGATCCGGGCCTGCACCGGCATTGATCCGCCGTTTTCCAGCCTTAAATCTTCGCGAACCCAGTGAACATCGGCATTATCAATCTTAAGCGCCTTTCTGAAGAGTCCCGGAAAGTTACGGCCTTCACCTACGTAAATGATATTGTGTTCCATATCCCTGGAAATAATAAAGCAGCTCTCTTTGTGCCCACCTATTCCTAAACCCTTGCTTTGGCCAATTGTAAAGAACTGTGCGCCCTGGTGGGTTCCGATCACTTTACCGTCCTCTTTACTGTATTTTATTTTAGCTGACAGGAACTCCAACTCCTCCTGCTTGGAGTTAAATTCCGGGATTTCCTCGTGAAAAGCGGGAAAATCATTGAATATTTCAACAATCTCGCCTTGTTTCGGCACCAACTGCTGCTGAAGGAAAGTTGGAAGACTAACTTTACCTATGAAGCAAAGTCCCTGGGAATCTTTCTTTTCTGCAGTAACAAGTCCTATTTCCTTCGCAATCGCACGAACCTCCGGCTTTGTAAGTTCGCCAATGGGGAACAGGGCTTTTGACAGCTGCTCCTGGCTAAGCTGGCACAGGAAATACGACTGGTCCTTATTATTGTCCTTACCCGCCATTAAACGGTAGGTGGTATCACCGCTTTCATTTTCAAACGAATCAACACGGGCGTAGTGTCCTGTGGCTACCTTATCAGCACCCAGAGACAGCGCAGTTTCCAGGAAAACATCAAACTTAACCTCACGGTTGCACAGAATATCCGGATTGGGTGTACGCCCGTTCTGATATTCGGCAAACATATAATCCACGATTCTTTCTTTATACAGGTCGCTCATATCAATCACCTGAAAAGGAATTCCCAGTTTTTGAGCTACCATAAGGGCATCATTGCTGTCCTCTACCCAGGGGCATTCATCCTCTAATGTGACAGAAGCGTCGTTCCAGTTCCGCATAAAGAGAGCGATCACCTCGTGACCCTGTTGCTGCAAAAGGTACGCAGCTACTGAAGAATCCACTCCGCCGGAAAGTCCAACTACAATCTTCATTATTAAGTAAATTTTTGCAAAATTAAGGTTTTAGGAATGATTGTACGCGTTCCAAGGATTTATGCTGTGCATCAGCGTCATCGACAGTACACTTATTTCCTAAGCCTGCGCGGTAACACGCTATAAAAAAGACCGCATTTCTGCGGTCCCCGGTTTAATAAATTCAGCTATTAGGCTTTTTCTTTCTTTGTTTTAGGAGCCACTTCCTTCTCCAGCCCATCTTTTTCCTCATTCAGTTTTAACACAATGGTCTGACCCTCGGAGATCTGCTTATTTACAAGCATTTCAGCTATAAGATCTTCGATATATTTCTGAATAGCTCTCTTCAGCGGACGTGCACCAAAGTCTTTGTCCCAACCTTTTTCGGCAATAAAATCCTGAGCTTCTTCGGTCAGTTCTACAGAATAGCCCAGTTTTTCGAGTCTCGCGTACAATTTGGAAAGTTCCAGATTAATAATCTGTTTAATGTCTTCTTTGGAAAGTGAGTTAAAGATGATAATGTCATCAATTCTGTTCAGGAATTCCGGTGCGAAAGCCTTCTTCAGCGCATTTTCAATAGTTGCTCTGGCACGTGCGTCCGAAGATGATTTTTTGGCTGTTGTGCCGAATCCTACTCCATCTCCAAAATCCTTAAGGTCCCGGGTTCCGATATTAGATGTAAGGATGATTATCGTATTCCGGAAGTCAATCTTACGGCCCAAACTGTCGGTAATGTGTCCTTCGTCCAGAATCTGCAGAAGTATATTGAATACATCAGGATGCGCTTTTTCAATTTCGTCCAAAAGCAGTACTGCGTAAGGCTTTCTCCGGACGGCTTCAGTGAGCTGCCCTCCTTCTTCGTATCCTACATATCCCGGAGGCGCACCTACCAGCCTGGAAACAGCGAACTTCTCCATATATTCGCTCATGTCAATACGGATAAGCGCATCATCGCTGTCAAAGAGTTCGCGGGCCATCACTTTCGCCAGTTCTGTCTTACCAACGCCGGTGGTTCCCAGGAAGATAAACGTACCAATAGGTCGGTTAGGATCTTTAAGACCGGCACGGTTTCTTTGAATGGCTTTCACCACCTTTTTCACAGCATCTTCCTGACCGATCACCTTGCCGTTCAGTTTATCATCCATCTGCGCCAGCTTGTCCAGTTCATTTTTACCTACCTTGGTTACAGGTATACCACTCATCATGGAAACGACCTCCGCCACACTTTCCTCGCTAACAACTTCTTTCTTTTCCTTCACATCCTTATCCCACTGCTCCTGAGCTGCGGCTAGTTCACGGGTAAGCCTTTCCTCTTCATCTTTAAGTTTACGTGCTTCAAGATAATCCTGGGCTTTTACAGCCTGCTGCTTTTGGGTTTTTATTTCCTCTATTTTCTTTTCATTGACAATGATTTCAGTAGGAACCTTCATGTTCTTGATATAGACACGGGAGCCCGCTTCATCCATCGCATCAATTGCTTTATCCGGCAGGAAACGGTCTGTAATGTATCTAGAAGTCAGATTAACACAGGCAGTAATAGCTTCGTCTGTATAGGTAACATTATGATGGTCTTCATATTTGTCCTTAATCTGCTTAAGGATCTGTATTGTCTCATCAATTGATGTGGGTTCAACCATCACCTTTTGGAACCTGCGCTCTAAAGCACCGTCCTTTTCAATATACTGACGGTATTCATCCAGGGTTGTAGCGCCTATGCACTGGATCTCTCCCCGTGCGAGAGCAGGCTTAAACATATTTGATGCATCGAGGCTGCCTGTAGAGCTTCCTGCTCCAACGATAGTGTGAAGTTCATCAATGAACAGTATGACATCGCGGTTTTTCTCCAGCTCAGTCATTATTGCCTTCATTCTTTCCTCAAACTGACCACGGTACTTTGTACCCGCCACCAAACTGGCTAAGTCTAAAGTAATCACCCGTTTACCGTATAAAACGCGGGAAACTTTCTTCTGGTGAATACGTAGTGCCAAGCCCTCAGCAATGGCTGACTTTCCCACCCCGGGTTCACCTATAAGAAGCGGGTTGTTCTTTTTGCGGCGCGACAGGATTTGCGAAACTCTTTCGATTTCCTTTTCGCGTCCTATTACGGGATCCAGCTTACCGTCTTTTGCCAGCGTGGTGAGATCTCTGCCGAAATTATCAAGTGTTGGAGTTTTACTTTTACCTGCGCCCAGACTGGCACCCGGCTTGCGCATCTGGCCATACTCTTCCCTCTCATCATCATCGTCATAAGCACTCATCTTCGGAGTTTCCCCTGAATTCTTAAGCATCAGCTGATATTCACGTGATACACCTTCGTAATCAACATCGTAAGCACTCAAAATGCTGGAAGTCGGGTCTTCAAACTTATAAAGTATGCCCAGAAGAAGGTGTACTGTATTGATTTCTGAACTTTTATACTGACGGCATTCCAGTTCAGAACGCTTTACCGCCTGATCTGCCAGTTTGGTAAATGATATATTCGGAATTTCATCATTCAGCACATTTACTCCCGAAACGCTCATTGTTTCAATCTTTCTGCGGATTTGAGTTAGGTCTGCATTAAGGTTCTGCAGAATTTCACGCGCGGAATTTTCGGTTTTTATGATTCCCAGAAGCAGATGTTCAGTGTTCAGGAATTCACTTTTCAGCCGTCGAGCCTCGCTTTTGCTGTGTTTGAAAACTTTGTCCAAACCATCTGAAAATTTATAATCCATAATTAGGTTCTCGTTTAAAAATAAGGCGGCGAATTCCGGCCTTAGTTACACTCTAAGTTACAAATACTTTACCAAAATTCAAATAATGACTTTCTGGCAGGCCCATTTTCAATATCTTACTGGAAATGATTAGATTTGCGCTCCAAAATCAATTTTTATGAGCCCAGAAATCGCCAGTTATTGCGGGTATGCAGCCTCGGTCTTTATCGTTTTAAGTTTTATACTGAAAGATGTAAGGAAAATCCGCTTTGTTAATATGATAGGCTGTATCCTCTTTGTCATTTACGGCATTTTCAGCGGTATGCTGTGGCCCATAATCATTCCCAATGCAATTTTGTGTTTTATACAGGTGTATCATCTGGTCAGAAATGAAAAAACGCCTTCATGAAAATTCTGGTTTCGGCGTTCAGCAGTCTCTATACAGATCAGCGGATTGAAAAGGTTTGCCGCACACTTTATGAGAATGGGCAGGGTATTCAGCTGATTGGTAACGACTGGGGCGGCGCAGAAGAGATGCATAGGCCTTATCCGTTTTCTCGGATTCGCATAAGATCCCGTGTTCTCCGGTTTGCCTACCCCGAGTTTATGTGGAAACTCTATAAGGAACTGGACAGAAAAACAGACACGAAAACGGTTTTGTTGGCAAATGACCTGGACGCGCTTTTACCCAATATGATCATTGCCCGGAAATATAAGATCCCGCTGGTCTTTGACAGTCATGAAATTTTCACTGAGATGCCCGCCATCAAAGGCCGCTGGACGCAGAAGGTGTGGAAATTCCTTGAAAGAAGACTCGTACCCGGCCTCAGATATATGATGACGGAAAGTGAGAGTTATGCGGAATGGTTTACCCGAGAATACGGTGTACATCCTGTTGTGGTACGCAACATACCCCGTATCATCAAAGAACAAATAACCCTCCCCGAAAATCAAACAAAGATTATATTATATCAGGGTGCTGTAAATCAGTCACGTGGAATACCCAGCGCAATAAGGGCTATGCACCATATAAACGGCGCTAAGCTGGTCATTGCAGGTGACGGACCGATGCGTACCCAATATGAAAAACTTTCGGTTGATGAAGGACTGAAAGACCGGGTTCATTTTGCCGGCAAACTTCATCCGGACGACCTGCGCAAACTCACCCGTACCGCAGACGTTGGCCTGAGCCTGGAGGAAAACGGCGGAGTAAGTTACCTTTATTCGCTGCCTAACAAAGTGGCCGATTATATACAGTCGCGGGTTCCGGTTGTTATGATCAACTTCCCTGAAATGATGAAAATATATAATGATTTTAAAGTGGGTGAGGTGGTGCAAAATCATGATCCTGAAAACCTGGCGGCCATGATAAAAACCGTCCTGGAGAAAGGAAGGTCATATTATCAGCCTGAGCTTGAGAAGGCGGCAGAACACCTGAACTGGGAGAACGAGGAGCATCAGATCCTGGCTCTTTTCGAAAAAGTGAAAAAGGAAAACTTTCGCTAATTTTGCACTATGACAATTAAAGAGAAACAGCAGGAGCTGATTGATGAGTTTGAATTTCTGGAAGACTGGGAGCAAAAATACGAATACCTGATTGACCTGGGGAAACAGCTCGACAGCTTTCCCGAAGATAAGAAGACTGATGAAAATCTCATTAAAGGCTGTCAGTCCAAAGTTTGGATAGACGCCAGTTTCCGTGAGGGAAAACTGTTTTTCAACGCGGACTCCGACGGAATTCTGCCCAAAGGGATTGTAGCACTGCTTACTTCCATCTACAGCGGACACACTACTGAAGAAATCCTGGCTTCTGATTTTGATTTTATCTCAAAGATCGGACTGCAGGAGTTTCTTTCGCCCTCACGCGCCAACGGGCTGATGGCTATGACCAAGCAAATTAAATTTTACGCTGTCGCATATCAACTCAAATCGTGAGTACCGTTCTTGCATACCGGTTTTCTGCATTTGGCGATGTGGCAATGGCCGCCATCGTGATCCGTGAGTTTGTAGAGCAAAATCCGGACGTACGTTTGGTAATGGTCTCCCGGGAACATTTCAAACCTCTGTTCGGCGGTATTCCCAACTTATTTTTCAAAGGAGTAAATCTTGACGATTTTAAAGGATTCTTTGGCATGCAGCGACTTGCGACACAGCTTATAAGGGAATTCAGCCCAACGCATATTGCGGATTTGCATGATGTGATACGTACCAAAATCCTTGACAGAAAATTTGCCAGAAAAGGTTTTAACGTTGCAGTAATTAATAAGGGTAAGGAAGAAAAGGAAATACTTACTGACATCTGGAACCTGGAAAAACAGCAGCTGCGAAGTACAGTAGAACGTTATGCGGATGTTTTCAGAGAACTGGGTTTCGGCCTGACTCTTGCACACAAGCTTAGGACGGACAGCAAGCCCCGGTCGGGTGTTGGTTTTGCCCCTTTTGCACAGCATAAAGGGAAGATGCTACCACTGGACAAATCTTATGAACTGGCCCGGCTTCTGGCAAAGAAATATGAAGTCTATTTTTTTGGCGGCGGAAAGGAGGAGACTGAAACTTTGAGCAAGTGGGAAAAACAGATTCCCAATACAAGAAGTTTGGCTGGTAGCCTCACGCTTAGTCAGGAACTGGAAAAAATATCCTGTCTTGACGTCATGATCTCAATGGATTCAGCAAATATGCATCTGGCCAGCCTGGCCGGAACACGGTGCATATCGGTTTGGGGATCTACGCACCATTTTGCCGGCTTTCTGGGATACGGTCAGAGTGAAGACGACATTGTTCAGGTTAAAGACCTAACCTGCAGACCCTGTTCTGTCTTTGGAGACCGCGAATGTTTCCGCGGCGACTATGCCTGCCTGCAGGAAATCCATATCCAGCAGATACTGAACAAGCTTTAAATTAGGTACAGGGTAATTATCCCTGATAAATTTCTGTAAAACTCAGGTGCGGATGAACCACCATTCTCCATTTCCTAAAGTCTCGCTTCCGGACATGCGCTGAAGTTATGCCAACTGCGGACCTTTTGCATGCGTTTTCCTTTACAATTGATTATTTTTGCCAATTAAGCACCTTAAAATGTCAGATATCATACAGCTTTTACCGGATCACGTTGCCAACCAGATTGCGGCAGGTGAAGTGGTACAGAGACCGGCCTCCATTGTAAAGGAGCTGCTGGAAAATGCCATTGATGCCGGTGCTTCCAAAATTGAACTCATTGTCCGTGAAGCCGGCCGAAACCTGATACAGGTGGTTGATGACGGTGCAGGAATGTCTGAAACTGATGCACGTATGGCGTTTGAAAGACATGCCACCTCCAAGATTAGGACGACTGAAGATATATTTAAGATTTCAACCAAAGGTTTCCGCGGCGAGGCTTTGGCTTCAATAGCCGCCGTAGCCCAGGTGGAACTCAAAACAAAAAAAGAAGGCGCCACCGTAGGGACCAACATCTATATCGAGGGTGGCGGCCTGCAGTTTCAGGAACCTGTACAAACCGTGGCCGGCTCTAATTTCTGTGTAAAAAACCTGTTCTACAACGTTCCCGCGCGCCGGAAGTTCCTTAAGAACAATAATGTGGAGTTCCGTCACATCATGGATGAATTCCACCGCGTGGCACTGGCACATGAGCATATTGAATTTTCACTTTTCCACGACGATGACCCGGTGTTCCGCTTACGCAAAGGTTCGCAGATGCAGCGTATTGTGGAAATCTTCGGCCGTAAACTGCATCCACTCCTGATTCCGGTAAAGGAAGATCTGGGTTGGGTGAAACTGGACGGTTTTGTGGCCAAGCCTGAGGGTGCGAAGAAAGTACGCGGTGAACAGTTTTTCTTTGTGAACGGCAGGTTTTTCCGCAGTCCCTATTTAAACAAGGCCGTTCAGGAAGCTTTTGAAGGACTTTTACTGCCCGGTCTGATTCCTACATTCTTCCTCTACCTGGAGTTGGATGCGGAGAAGATTGACGTTAATATTCATCCACAAAAAACAGAAGTAAAATTTGAAGATGAACATGTAATCTTTGCCCTCGTCCGTTCCACGGTAAAGAAAGCATTGGGTATTTATAATATCGCTCCCAGCCTGGATTTTGACCGTGACCCGCAGATGGACTTTTTCAGTACTCCAAAACAGGGTAGCGACAGCAGTTTCCGGATGCCGGAGATCCAGGTAGACCGCAATTACAATCCCTTCCGCGACGAGACACAGGTGAAAAGTGAAGAGATACAAAACCTGGCGCAGATGTACCATCATACCATTGAAGCGGCACCGTCTAAGATCAATCTGTTTGAAGATGAAGATTTTGACGAAGATTTGATGCGGCTTCCAAACGGTTACTGGCTGCTTAATAAAGGCGAAAAGACACTGATGCTAGATTTAGGCAGGATGCACCGACTGGTGGTGACGGAGCAAAACCGGAACAGAAAAAAGGAACAGGTTTCCCATTCTCTTCTGTTCTCCCTGGAGTACCACATGAATGAAATCGAAAAAAACAAATACAAATCAATAAAGAAATTCCTGCCCGAACTCGGATTCGACATCAAGGTTGCACACGAGAACGTACTTCGTGTAGACGCTGTTCCTACCGGCTTGAAAGAAACTCAGGTCGTGAAGTTTATTGAGGAACTTTTTGAAATCATGGAATACCGTACAGAAGATCAGTTCATGGAGTTCTATAACGGCAAATGGAGTAAGATGCAGAGTAAGTCCCGTTTTGACTTCATTTATAAAAATGACGCGGAGCAGGTAATCCGCGATTTTTCGCAGCTTGGATTTCCGGCGTATCTCCCGGATGGGAAATGCTGTTATGTGGAGCTTCCGCTGGAGGATTTGAAAAATAAATTTTAAGAAATTATGTTCAGAGAGATCACCCCACTGGTTAAGGCCATTATCATAATTAACGCGGTCCTGTTTATCCTGACCTACTATATATATCCTAACTTGCTTTATTATCTGGCAGCCTATTACCCGATGTCCGAAAGTTTCAAAAGCTGGCAGATCATCACCCATATGTTTACCCACGGTGGCTGGATGCACCTGCTCTTCAACATGTTTACCCTGTTCAGTTTCGGACCTGTACTCGAGAAAATCCTGGGTCAGCGGAAATTCATAATGTTCTACCTTGTTTGTGGTCTGGGCTCCTTTGTAATCTACAATTTGTGGAATTATTTCCAGATCATGCAGCTTGCGCGCGAACTTACAGCTACGAATGTCAATCCCGCGGCGGTTTTTGCCAATGCCGATATCTTCAATATTAATAACGCCTTTTACAATTCCCTGAATCCGGATGGTAAACAGCTATTTCAGTTACTTGTAACTCCCATGGTAGGCGCTTCCGGAGCCATTTTTGGGGTGATTACCGCATTTGCGATCCTCTTTCCAAATGCCGAACTGATGTTGATGTTCATTCCGGTACCTATAAAAGCGAAAGTGTTATTGCCCATAGTCATTGCGGGCTCCCTGTATTTGGGTTTCAGCCAGTTTGAAGGTGATAATATTGCGCACTTCGCGCACCTGGGCGGAGCTCTGATCGGATTTCTCTGGATACGGAACTGGAAAAGCAATCAAAACCGCTTCGACAGATTTTAAGAATGATCGTCCGCAAATTTTTTGTGCTTGCGCATACGGCCGTTGTGATGCTGTTAGCCGCCACATTGCTGAATGCCTATATTCCGCCGTCGGTGCTTCCGGGACTGAACCTGCTTTCTCTTGCGTTCCCCGGCCTGTTTGCCGTACATCTTTTATTGTGCCTCTTTTGGATATTTTTATGGAAGAAGCAGGCCGTGCTCTTTCTGGCCGTGTCAATTCTATTCCTGAATCCCGTCCGCAGGTGGCTGAACTATAATCCCCAATCAGCAGACACCCCCACTTTGAAGGTCGTTTCGGCCAATCTGAAAACGGGAAAACTTGGCGAAAAGGCCGCTGCTGACTATCTGAACGAAACCGGTGCGGACGTGATGATTCTTCAGGACCCTGGTGAAGTACAGAATATGATAGGTCTCGCCCACAAATCAAGAGATTATTGGGTAGTCTCTACATCCTCGGCTACGGAAATTATCGCACAGGGACCACTCTTCGGGGACGATGGCTATTCTTTTTATGCAGACATCAAACATCAGGGCAAAGTGATCCGCGTCATAAATGTTTATCTAACTCCTTTCTTCTTCGACAAAAACAAAGTGCGCCCCGCAGAGGATCTGGAAAAAAACAGAAGCAAGGCAAAATACATACTTAAGCGCCTTATTCCAACCTTCAGAATTCACGAAGATGAAGTGGATCTTATTGCTGATGCCGTGCGAAAATCACCTTATCCTGTAATTTTGGCAGGAGATTTTAATGCAGTACCTAATTCGTATGAATATTATACGCTGTTGGGCGATTTGAAAGATGCTTTTGTGGAAGTTGGCAGGGGTTCTGCTACGAGTTTCCATGACTATAAAGTGCCGATAAGGATTGATTATATTTTTACATCTGAAAGCATAAAGGCCATAAGCTTCCGTGTGGACCGGAATGTAAAAATATCTGACCACTTTCCAGTGATTGCTGAATTTAAAATTGAGTAAAAGATGAAAAAGTTCATTTTTATTTACGTTTTATTAATGATATCCTGTTCTGAAAAAAAATCCGTGAGCCGGGCTGCAGCGGTGGATGAGGATGTGCACGCAGAGTATGACACCGTGCCTATTGACTCGTTTTCGCCCGGAGCAACTTCGGCCGCGATAGCGGCAGGGATGCGGCAGTCTGTGATCCGAAGTACAGATTCAGCAGCCGACTTACAGAAGGATGAGAAGGATATCGCGAATAAAACGGATGTGACAATCCGGACGGAAACCGGTCCGGATATGTCTGCATCTTCAGAAAAAACATCTCAACAAAATCCCTGATATTAATTTAACCAAATGACAAATACTATGAAAAAGCTGATGATTACGGGAACTATTTCGCTCGTCTTAACCGCCTGCACAAATTCTGAAACGAAGACGGAAACAATAGAAAACCCCGACGGCACTGTAACTACCACAGTGGTTGAGAATGAAGAAACGACCGGACTGGATACCGTTGCCATTACCAACACCGTGGAGACCGCTAAGGAAAAACTTAACATAGCCGGCGAGAAAATAGAAAAGGCAGCCGATAAAGCCGGTACCGAACTGAAAAAGGCCGGTGAAGATGTGAAAGTAGCCACGAAAAAAGGTGCTGAAAAGGTAGAACGCTCTGCCGAAAAAGCAGAGGCAGACCTTAAGAACAACTAATCTGCTGCGTTCAGCCTGAGAAGCGGTTCAATATACTCCCGGTCATTGCTTAACCGGGGTACTTTGTTCTGCCCGCCCAATTTACCCCTTTCGGACATCCAGCTGTAGAAAAGTTTCGGTCTGGCAACGTGGATAATTGGTTTGCTAAGGGTCATATTATTATATCGCTTGGCTTCATAATCAGAGTTAATTGATTTCAGATGATTATCAAAAACTTCTCTAAAGAGGTCCATATCCCTCGGAGCGTTGCAGAATTCAAAGATCCACTCATGAGCCCCACTTTGGCCGTCTTTCATGAAAACCGGTGCCCCGGTGTAATCAGACACTGATGCTTGCGTAGCTTCGCAGGCCTTTTCAAGTGCAGCCTCTACATTATCAATCATGAGTTCTTCGCCAAAAGCATTGATATAATGCTTGGTACGGCCGGAAATTTTAATCCTGAACGGACTCAGGGAGGTAAATTTCACGGTATCCCCAATAAGATAGCGCCAAAGACCGCCATTAGTGGTGATTACGATTGCGTAATTCTTACCTATTTCCACCTGTTCCAAAGGAATTGCCTGCAGGTCATCGGGGTTAAATCTATCCATGGGTATGAATTCATAGAAGATTCCGTAATCAAGCATCAGCAGCATCTCATCACTGCCGGACTGGTCCTGGATGCCGAAAAAACCCTCTGAGGCATTATAAATTTCGTAATAATTAATGTCTTTGCCAATTATATTGCGGTACTGCTCTCGATAGGGTTTAAAGCTGATGCCTCCATGGAAAAACACTTCCAGATTGGGCCACAGTTCGCTTATACTGCGCAGTCCGGTATCTGCCAATATACGCTGCAGCAATACCAGCATCCAGCTGGGCACACCGGTAAGACTGCCCACGTCTTCATTTCTTACCTCCGCTACAATTGCCTTCAGTTTACTTTCCCATTCGGACATGAGTGAGGTCTTCTTGCTGGGTGTAGTCGTAATTTCAACCCAAAACGGAAGATTCTCGATCATAATAGCCGAAAGGTCACCAAACTTCGTGTTAAAATCCTGGTAGAGCTCGGCACTGCCACCCAGCCTCAGGTTTTTGTTAAGGAAAAGCGTATTATCGGGATGGTTGTTCGCATAGATGGAAAGCAGGTCTTTACCGGCCTTGAAATGACATTGATCAAGACTTTCGTCGGAAATAGGTATGAATTTGCTTTTGGCATTGGTGGTACCCGAGGATTTTGCAAACTGCTTAATCTGCCCCGGCCAGAAAACATCTTTTTCACCTTTTCTTGCGCGTTCAATATAAGGTTCAAAGTCCTCATAAGCCACCACCGGCACACGATCCTTAAAATCATTATACGAACTGATGGAACTGAAACCGTGGATCTGGCCGTATTCCGTGTTTTCGGCATGGAAAAGCTGCGAAAAAAGGACACCATTCTGCGTCTCGATGGGATTTTTGATAAAGTTTTCAATCTGATCTATCCTTTGTTTGATAAACCAGTTTACGACAGAATTGAACAGTGCTTTGGTTGCCATCTTCAAATATAACTGATTTCCGGAAAATGCAGGTAAAAAAAAACAGGCTAAAACATTAATGCACAAAAAAAACCGCGGCTGAAATTCAGCAGCGGTCCTATCATAAACTTTTCGGTTTTAGCAGTACTCGTCGTAAGCCGACTGAAGATTTGCTGCAATTGCACCTGCAGGGTTACCTTCAATGTGGTGACGCTCCAGCATGTGTACCAATTCACCATCCTTGAAAAGCGCGATGCACGGTGAGCTGGGAGGGAACGGAGCCAAGTGTTTTCTGGCTTCGGCGACAGCTTCACCATCAAAACCTGCAAAAACAGTAACCAAGTGATCAGGCTTTTTGTCACCGGTTAGTGAGAAAACAGCACCCGGCCTGGCAGCACCTGCCGCACAGCCGCATACGGAGTTAATCATAAGCAAAGTGGTTCCGGGTTTTGCCAAAGCCTCATTTACAGCTTCAGCAGAAGTTACGTCCTGGAAACCTTTATCAGTAAGTTCTGCCTTCATTGGCATAACCAATTCTTCTGGATACATATTTATATAATTTTAGGTTGTTAATAATGAGGTATCAAAACCATTCCAAACGATAAGTGTGGACATTTTGACAACGCCTATCTTCTAATTTGTCTTTTTAACGGCCTTAGCAATATTCACAATTACTTTCACCGCTTTTTCCATCGTTTCCAGCGCGACGTATTCATAAGGCCCGTGGAAGTTCATGCCGCCCGCAAAGATATTAGGACACGGCAATCCCATATATGAAAGTTGGGCACCATCGGTTCCTCCGCGAATCGCCTTGATCTTTGGCTCTACATTGGCATCTTTCATGGCCTGTGCAGCAATATCGATGATGTGCATTTTGCCCTCAAACTGCTGCTTCATATTGCGGTACTGCTCTTTAATCTCTATTTCAGCAGTTCCTTCGCCATACTTCGCATTAAACTCGGCCACCTTCTCTGTCATCAGGTTCTTTCTGGCCTCAAATTTCTCTTCGTCATGATCACGGATTATATACTGGATTTTCGCCTCAGAAACATCCGATTTCAGGTCTGTTAAATGATAAAATCCTTCAAATCCTTTAGTAGTGGACGGCGTTTCGTTGGCTGGAAACATTTGAATAAATTCAGCCGCAAGCAATGAAGCATTGACCATTTTCCCGAAAGCATAGCCCGGGTGCACACTCAGTCCGTGAATTTTAACTACAGCTCCGGCAGCGTTGAAGTTCTCATATTCCAGTTCTCCCGCTTCGCTTCCGTCCATTGTATAAGCCCATTCGGCACCGAACTTCTTTACATCAAATTTGTGTGCGCCACGGCCAATTTCCTCATCGGGTGTAAATCCAATGGCGATCCTGCCGTGTTTGATTTCCGGATGCGCCAGCAGATACTCTGCCGCTGTCACAATTTCAGCAACTCCGGCCTTATCATCTGCTCCAAGCAAGGTTGTTCCGTCGGTAGTGATGAGCGTTTTACCTACATATTGCTTCAGGCTTTCGAACTTTGATGAGGAAAGGGTAAAGCCGGTCTCTTTATTCAGAAGAAGGTCACCACCGTCATAATCGTCCCAGATCTGGGGCTTCACTCCTTCGCCGTTAAAATCCGGTGAGGTGTCATAATGCGCGATAAAACCAACTACAGGCTCATCATCATTTTCGATATTTGAAGGGATGTAGGCGTAGATATAACCATTCTCATCAAGTTCTACATTTTCCAGTCCAAGAGACTGCAGCTCTTCAAAAATATATTTCGCGATATCCCACTGCTGCGGTGTGGAGGGTGTGGATTCACTTTCAGGGTCGCTGGTTGAATATATTTTTACGTAATTAATGAAACGGTTCTGGAGTTTCAGTTTCCACTCCAGGTTGAATTCTATGGTCTGCATGTCTCTCTTGGTTTTGTGTATAGCAAAGTTAATGAATTATGTTTTACCGCACAGCAGTCAGGTATTTCCCATGCATGAAACCGCATTACGGCCGCATGATTATTTATGTGCCATGCAGTTCTTTGGCGGATTACGAACATTGTTATCTTTGTAAGTTATGAAGCCAGTTTTTGATAAATCCCGGGTTATCAGGCTGCTGATAATATCCTTAGCAGGAATGGCGATGTTTGTTGACCATCTATACTTCAAAATAGCACTAATCTTAGGAGCATTAATCCTGTTTATAATTAAAAATTACAGCAATAAAACCGCTCTGACTTATTTCGTATTTGTAATAGGATTGGGCATCATAGGAGCCCTTGTGGTTCAGAACATTGTGATGACGTAATAATGCTCCCTACCACATTGTAATCACAGGCCTGCATAGTATTCTGTGCGGGACTTTTCATTCCCTGTAAATTGGTTATCTTTGAAATCAATTAAACTTACTCAATGTTTCTCACCGAATGTCCACGTGATGCAATGCAGGGTTGGAAGGATTTTATTCCTACCGCTCAAAAAATCGACTATATAAACTCGCTGATGTCAGTTGGTTTTGATGTATTGGATTGCGGCAGTTTTGTTTCGCCTAAATCCATACCTCAGATGGCAGATACCAGTGATGTTTTGGCGAATATTGACAAAAGTAACTCCAATACTAAACTCTCGGTGATCGTGGCCAATGTGCGCGGAGCGGAAAGAGCACTTACGCATAAAAATGTAGACATCCTGGGTTTTCCGTTTTCCATTTCTGAAACATTCCAGCAGCGCAACACAAACAAGGACAGAGAGGAGGCTTTCCTGCAGATTACGGAAATCCTGAATCTTGCCAAAAATGAAAATAAGGAACTGAATGTCTATTTCTCAATGGCTTTCGGAAATCCGTACGGCGACCACTGGAGTTGGGAAGAGGTAGATCACTGGGCGAAGCGCTTTTCCGAAATCGGTGTCAGGAACGTCCTTTTATCCGATACTACAGGGACAGGAACACTTGAGGACATCGAACTTCTGTTCAGCAAAATCCCGTCAGGGTATGCTGATGTTGATTTTGGTGCACACTTTCATAACCGGTACGAAGACTCCTATAAAAAACTGAAGGCTGCTTATGATAACGGTTGCCGCCGCTTCGACTCAGCCATCAAAGGTATAGGTGGTTGCCCAATGGCCAAGGACGATCTGGTAGGGAACATGCCCACTGAGCAGATCATTAACTTTATGGCGGTGGAAAAGATAAGTCACTCACTTAATCTGCTTCACTTTGAAAGCGCATACAACAAAGCGAAGGATGTATTTCATTTCTAAGAACATTAGATTCTGCAAAATTATGACCTCAAAAATAAAATATATCGGTGGTTTCCGCTGCGAATCTGAACATTTACAGTCCGGCTCACTCATTGTGACTGACGCCCCAACTGATAATCAGGGCAAGGGTGAGGCATTTTCACCCACGGACCTTTGCGCAGCTTCTCTGGCGCAGTGCATGCTGACCACGATTGCTATACTTGGTAAAAACAAAGGGATTAATATGGAGGGCGCTTATGCGGAAGTACAAAAGATAATGACCGCCGCGCCACGTAAAATTGGTGAGATCGAATGTGACCTCTATTTTGCCAGCGGACATACCGATGAGCAGAAGCAGTTTATTGAGAATACTGCCATGAACTGTCCGGTAGCGCTTTCGATGCACCCGGAATTAAAGAAGACTGTTCGCTTCCACTTCGGGTAGTCTTTAAAACATTCCCAGTTCAAAACGGGCTTCCTCGCTCATCATATCCTTATTCCAGGAAGGCTCGAAGGTAAGTTCAAGATCAACCGTTTTCACGCCCTCAACTTCGGAAACCTTTTCACGTACTTCGGCCGGAAGGCTTTCCGCCACAGGACAATTTGGAGTTGTAAGGGTCATAATCACCTTTACATCCCCTTCTTCTGAAATCTGAACATCGTAGATAAGGCCGAGTTCGTAGATGTCTACCGGAATTTCAGGATCGTATACGGTCTTGAGGTTTTTTATGATATTTTCGCCAATATCGGCAATCTGATCGTCTGTTAAATTCATCTTTTAAGTCTCACTTCTGATTAACAAATCTTCCTGACGCATGCGCCGGAAAACATTTGCCAAAGTTAAGACATCTTTCTCACAATATTTAACTATTCTAAATAAGTCTTTCTCGATGTGATAAATCGATGAAACCATTGAGCCGTCAATATCGTCTTTTGGTGTCGGGATTCCAAAGACGCTGGCCAGCAGTTCCAGTGAAACGTAGGACTTGTAATCCCCAAATTTCCAAAGCTCCATTGTGTCCAGGTGCGGAATTTCCCAGGGTTTTTTGCCAAACATCTGAAAGGGTTTCGGTGGCTCCATGCCATTGATAAGGAAACGCCGCGCAATCCACGGAAAATCGAATTCCTTACCATTGTGAGCGCACAGTATTACATCGCGAAGTTTGGGCCTGTTAAAGATATCCCCGAATTCTTCCAGTATACTTTTTTCATCATCATCTGCAAAACTCCTGATCAAGAGCTTTCCGTTCTTTTCCACCATACCCACAGAGATGCAGATAATCTTTCCGAATTCAGCCATTACGCCGGCCCTTTCCATGTAGAAATCTTCCGCTGTAATCTCATTTTTGCGTTGGTGAAATGTCTTTTTGTCCCAAAGTCTCTTCTCACTTTCTGGCAAATCTTCCCAGGCCGAAGCATTGGGCACAGTTTCAATGTCCAGGAAAAGGACTTTTTCAATCGGGATATGCTGTATCATTAAACAGAATTTTTATGGATTTTCTGATTTTCCGCGCACAATAATCCACGAATAGATTTATACTTTCGGAAATTTCTCAATAAAGTAAAGAAAAAAAGGGTGAAAACACTTAATCGCCGGTAAGCAATTATGTTTAAATTTACGTGTAAAATGCGCAAATATGCTTGTAAAAATCTATGGGAGTGCCATTTACGGAGTAACTGCACAAACGATTACGATAGAGGTGAGCGTAGATACGCCCGGCGTGGGCTACCATTTGGTGGGTCTGCCGGACAATGCAATTAAGGAGAGCAGTTACAGAATTTCGGCTGCGCTGAAAAACGTAGGTTACAAAGTTCCGGGGAAGAAAATCACAATTAATATGGCTCCCGCAGATTTGAGGAAGGAAGGCTCAGCATATGACCTCAGCATCGCGCTTGGAATCCTGGCAGCTTCGGATCAGATAAATTCAGATACCATTGCCGATTATATCATAATGGGCGAACTTTCACTTGACGGCGGTCTGCAGCCTATTAAAGGAGTTTTGCCTATCGCTATAAAAGCCAGAGAGGAAGGCTTTAAAGGATTTATCCTGCCCAGGCAGAATACCCGTGAGGCTGCCATTGTGAGCAATCTTGAAGTTTACGGCGTAGAGAATATCAGCGAGGTCATTGACTTCTTCAACAAAGGCATACCTCTGGAAAGGACGGAAATAGATACGCGAAAGGAATTTCAGGACAAGATCAACTATTTCCCGTTTGATTTTTCGGAAGTGAAGGGACAGGAAACCGCCAAACGTGCCATGGAGGTAGCAGCGGCCGGTGGTCACAATATAATCCTGATCGGTCCGCCGGGCAGCGGCAAAACCATGCTGGCCAAGAGAGTCCCCAGCATCCTGCCCCCATTTACCCTGAAAGAAGCCCTGGAGACCACCAAGATCCATTCGGTTGCCGGAAAGATAGGTTCGGAAACTTCACTCATGACGGTAAGGCCCTTCCGAAGTCCCCATCATACAATATCCGATGTGGCCCTCGTAGGCGGGGGCAGTTACCCTCAGCCCGGCGAGATTTCGCTGGCCCATAACGGGGTCCTTTTTCTGGATGAAATGCCTGAATTCAAACGAACGGTGCTGGAGGTCATGCGTCAGCCGCTGGAAGACAGGGTTGTTACCATTTCCCGTGCAAAATTCACGGTGAATTACCCCGCAAGTTTTATGCTTGTAGCGAGCATGAACCCTAGCCCCAGCGGCTATTTCCCGGACGACCCCAACAACACCTCCACCTCTTTCGAGATGCAGCGCTATATGAACCGGCTGTCTGGTCCGCTGCTGGACAGAATTGATATCCATGTAGAGGTACAGAAAGTTGAATTTGAGCAGCTGGCCGACCGACGCAAAGGTGAGGACAGCATAACCATACGGGAGCGCGTAATGAAAGCACGTGAAGAGCAGAATAAGCGCTATAAGGACCTTGAAATAAGTTACAATGCCCAGATGGGCCCAAAGGAAATTGAGCGCTTCTGCGAGCTAGATACGGACTCTCAAAATCTGATCAGGAATGCAATGGATAAACTGAGTCTTTCTGCCAGAGCCTATGACCGTATACTTAAGGTGGCACGTACAATCGCTGACCTGGAAGGGTTAACAAATATACAGAGCAACCACATAGCCGAAGCAATACAGTACCGAAGCCTGGACAGGGAATTCTGGAATATATAATTTAGCAAAAACAACCAGATAACTACTTTAAAAACATTTAAAATGGTAGCAAAACAATTTATTGAAGTCCTGATAAAATCTTTATTTTCGACCATGCTCATTCTTTTTGCCATTAATCTGGGATCATTTTTCCTACAGCTCGGCAGCATCTGGATTTCCGACCAGAATGTTCATTCATTTGAATACAGTAATTTTACCTTTGCCCTTAACGCCCAGCCGGGTCATAACCAGTTTGAGCGTAACTATTTATTAGTTAACACTGCCATTTTCCTCATTACTACAGCCCTTGTATCCAGGAAAATCTATTCCCGAAGAAAACAGATGGAAATGTAGAAAGCTTATCCAACATTCCTCCTGAAAACTTTTACAGGAAATTTCAACTTGAAAAAGAAATAAATTATGGAACTAAAATCGACATTTAATGATCAAAAGGAACTACGATTAAATTCTCAGGCAAAAAAATTTTTAAGCGAGGCTGCCGGCTGGGCCCGATTCCTCTCGCTACTCGGTCTGGTACTGGTGGGCCTGCAGGCATTAGTTGTACTTTCGGCACTTTTGTTTGGTTCTTTTTCGGGTTTATCGATGGGACCATTTGAGGGGTCAGTAATCATGCTGATTTACGGATTGCTGGCCTTATTCTACTTTTTCCCGCTGTACTACCTCTTTCTCTTTTCAGGGCGGGCCAAACGTGCTGTCGCTTCAGATGATGAGATGGCACTTGAAGACTGTTTTGGCTATCTGAGGTCGCATTACAAGTTTATAGGAATTATCGTTATAATGATGCTTGCGGTATATGTGCTCGCATTAGCTGGTGTGGCAGCCGGAAGTCTTGAAAGTATATTTTAAGCACGGCTCTGCCATTCCTCTTTCGTAATCAGGTAGTAAAGAAGTTCTTCAGGATCATTGGGGATAAACAATTTTTTCCTAAAGGTGAGTCCAAGTTTTTCAATCAGTTTTCTGGAAGCTAGATTTTCCTGAACTGTCAGTGCTGAAATTTCTTGCAGTCCAAAATCTCTGAATCCGGCATCAAGTATAACTTTGGCGGCTTCATAACCATAGCTCCGGCCATAATACTGCGGGAGTAAAGCGAAACCAATGTCCACTACCGCTACGCCTTCTCTGTGATAAAGTCCGCAACTGCCTATTTTTTCTCCATTCTCCTTCAGGATTACTGTATAATTGCCATAGCCTAATTTTTCAATTTGAGGAAAGGCTCTGTTTTTCAGATATTCCAAAGCATCTTCGGCCGTATTCAGGCTGCGGTCACCAACGAACTGAAGGAATTCCTGGGTATTATAGAGCCTGTGCGTTAACTCCGCATCACCCGCATTTGTAAGCCGCAGCCGCAGCCGCGCCGTTTCATAGGTTTGGTAGTCCATGTTCACTAGATTTAACTAAATAATTACTGTTCAGTCTGTATGCTGAAGGAAAAATAATTATATCAAAGCTACAAAAAAAGCTTCCCCGGTAGAGGAAGCCTTTTATCTGAGGTATTTGCTTTGAAATTATCTTTTTTTCTTCGTAAGCTCGCTGCCTTTCACTGGTTTAGGATGTTCGTTGGTTACGAAAGTCATTTCATCCACCAGCCTTTTGGACCCTGCATATTTATCAATAATCCACATCACGAACCGGATATCTACGTTGATGGTCTTTTGGGAATCCTTTTCAAAAACAATATCGCCGGATAAAGCTTCAGAATTACCGTCGAATGCGATTCCGATAAGGTTACCTTCCGCATCAATAACCGGTGATCCTGAGTTTCCACCTGTGATATCGTGATCTGTCAGGAAGTTAACCGGCAGGTAACCTGCAGCATCGGCATAGATTCCGTAATCACGCATGGCATGCATGTCCATCACTTTTTTAGGAAGGTCAAACTCTTCATCACCTTCCTTGTACTTGTTTACAAGCCCCTGCATATCGGTATAGAAATTATCGGTAATCCCGTCGTAGTTTCTGTCCGGTCTTTGTGGCAAACGGTCCACCTTACCGTAGGTAAGTCTCATTGTTCCGTTAGCATCCGGGTAAAATACCTTGGTTGGGAAAGCTTTTCTGTAGCCGTCCATAAGCAGTCTGTTGTTTTTGGCAAAATTGGCTTCCACTTTTGCAAAACGGGTTCCCAGGGCTCTCACATCAGTAATATAAGCATTGGAAAGTTTGTAAAGCGGATCTGCATCCAGCTTAAGGGCGTCCGGATTGAGTATAAAATTAACAGCAGAAGCCTTATTGGCAAAAACAGAAGAATGCGCCTGCAGAGAAAGCGTTTCGGAGGCCTGAGCCAGCAAAGTACGTGAGGCCACATCCTTATTCACCTTGTTTTGATACAGATTCACGAGTGAGTTCAGCATCTCACCTTCCAGCTCCGGATCAAAATCCGCATAAAGTTCATTAACCGCCTCTTCCAACTGAGGTTTCATCGCAATCCTGTTATTGATGTCCTGCGCTGCATAAACCTTGAAAAGTGAGCCCAGCTGGAACGGAATCGTAATATATTTGGCATTCATCTGCAGTATACCGCTGTACATTCTTTCCACATTTCTGTTGGCTATCTGGTCGAAATAAACCTGGATATTGGGCAGTAGACCGCTGTACATGCTGTTGCCGGGTAAGGAAGCCCAATCCTGGAACTTTCTTTCCTCATTTTGCTTCTCGGCGATGGTTGAATTTTTTATTACCGCATCAATGGTTCCCTGTCTGTTTTTCCAGTAGTTGGCTACATTGGCATACTGCGAAGCATAATCAAGCTGTGTAGCTTTATTGCTGTCCATATACTTCTTCATTACCTTCATGGCAAGATTTGAGGCTTCTACCCAGGCCGGATAGTCGCTTCTGATCATTTTCTCAATACCAAAGGAAGTCAGATAACGGTTGGTTCTTCCCGGATAACCAATGATCATTGAGAAATCACCCGGCTGAACTCCTTTAAGGGATACAGGAAGATGATGCTTAGGTTTCAGAGGAACGTTTTTCGGGTTGTACTCGGCAGGTGCGCCTTTAGCATCCGCATAAACTCTGAATACGGCAAAATCTGCCGTATGTCTTGGCCATTCCCAGTTATCAGTATCGCCCCCAAACTTACCCAGTGCGGAAGGTGGTGCACCTACCAAACGAACGTCTTTATAATCCTGGTATACAAAATAGTAAAATTCATTGCCGTTAAAGAAATCCTTTACTACAACCGTATATTTCCCGTTCTCGGAATTTTCCTGCTGTATTGCCTTGTACTCAGCATCGATAACTGCCTTGCGCTGCTCGGCAGTCATATCGTTATTCAGTTTTGAATTGATTCTCTGTGTGGCGTCGTCCATACGGATAAGGAACCTTACGTATAGGTCCTTAGCATTGAACTCATCGTTCTGGCGGTTTGCCCAGAATCCGTTTTTCAGGAAATCTTTTTCAGGAGTGGAAGCAGCCGCAATCGCGTCATAGCCGCAGTGGTGGTTGGTAAAGATCAAACCCTGGTCGGAAACGATTTCACCCGTACAGAAGCCTCCAAAGCTTACGATAGCATCCTTTAGAGATGAATTATTGACAGAGTAGATTTCTTCCGGGGTCAGTTTAAGCCCCTGTCTCTGCATATCTACTCCATTGAGTCTTTTAATCAGCATCATCAGCCACATTCCCTCATCGGCCTTCATTTGCACAAAACTCAGAAGGAATGTAAACAGTAAAAATATTCTTTTCATTTGTTAGATTTATTTAGCGTCGCTAAAGTAGTAAAATTTTGAAAATTTTAAGGTTTGGATTGGAATTAAAGTAGTTATAAATAAAAAAACCGCCGAAATAATCAGCGGTTTATGATTTTGGAAGTAAACTCTTATTTTACAATTGTCATTTCGTCCAACAGGTGACCGGCGCCATAAAGCTTGTCGATAACCCACAGAACAAAACGTGAATCTACGTTAATTGTTTTCTGCCAGTCCTCTTCGAATACGATGTCTCCGGAAAGAGCTTCAGAGTTACCGTCGAATGCAAGACCGATAAGTTCGCCGTTACCATTCATGATTGGGGAACCGGAGTTTCCACCGGTAATGTCATTATCAGACAGGAAATTCACGGGAAGGTAACCTGCAGGATCAGCATACTGACCATAATCTCTTTTGGCAGCCATATCAAGCAGTTCTTGAGGCAGGTCAAATTCTTCATCACCTTTCTTATACTTCTTCACCATACCGTCCAGGTCTGTATAGAAGTTATTGGTAACGCCGTTATAATCTCTGTCATCGCGTACCGGCAGTGTGGCCACTTTTCCAAAAGTTATTCTCATTGTAGAGTTGGCATCCGGGTAAAATTCCTGCTTAGGGTGTGACTTACGAAGACCATCGAAGAAGAGACGGTTGCTGTCGCTGAATTTATCGTCATAAGAAGTATAGCGTTCTGCAGTGGCCCGGGAATCGGCAGTATAGCCGTTGGCAATTTTCAGAAGCGCATCGCTGTTCAGCTTTTCGGCATCCGGATTATTAAGGAAAGCCATTGCTGAAGCTTTGGTGGCAAAAATGGAGTTTTTAGCAACCTCATCCAAAAGCTCAGGATTAATGGTTTGAAGGGACGGAGCTCCTGCTTCATTTCTGACCTTAGCACGGTACAGTGACACCATTTCTTTAAGCATTTCCTGTTCCAGGGCAGGATTGAATTTTTCATAATTGGCGTTGATGCGGTCTGCAATGGTTTTCTTCATCTCCGCTTTTTTCGCAGCATCTGTTTCAGCTATATAATTTTTGAACATAGAACCGAAACCGGTAGCGAAGGACAGATACTTGGCGTTTCTCGTCATCTGTGCTGCGTAATTACGCTCAATTCCTCTGGCAGAAGTCTTGCGGTAATAATCCTGCATATCGGCGAGCACATTTCCGTAAAGATCCTTATTCTCAGATCTGTTAGCCCACGCCTGGAAAACCTCTTCAACTTTACGTTTGTCTTCAATCGTTCCGTTTTTGTTTACAGATTCGATGGTACCACCTCTGTTTTTCCAGTAGTTTGCTACAGAAGCATACTGTGAAGCATAGTTAAGTTTCGTAGCCTGGTCGCGGTCCATATATTTCTTCATGACATCCATGGCCACTTTGGAAGCATCTACCCAACCCGGATAATCTTTATTCACCAGCTGGTCAATGCCGTATGAAGTCATAAAACGGTTGGTACGGCCGGGGTAACCTACAATCATTGCCATATCGCCCGGTTTAATAGGCTTTATGGAAACAGGAAGGTGGTGTTTAGGCTTGAACGGAATGTTGTTTGGAGAATATTCCGCAGGGTTTCCGTTTACATCAGTATATACTCTGAAAACGGAGAAATCGCCGGTATGTCTAGGCCACTCCCAGTTGTCAGTATCGCCGCCGAATTTTCCGATGGAGTTAGGTGGGGTTCCAACAAGACGAACGTCCTTGAAATCCTGATACACAAAATAGTAGAACTCATTCCCGTTATAGAAATCCTTTACACTTACTACATATTTACCGTTTTCAGAATTCTCTGCCTGTATTTTTTTGTATTCTGCATCAATGATGTCCCTTCTTTCCTTCGCCGACATTTGGTTGTTAAGCAGCGCATTGATTCGGCTGGTCACATCGTCCATGCGAACCAGGAAACGTACGGAAAGCCCTTTGGCAGGAAGTTCCTCACTTTTCTTCATTGCCCAGAAACCATTGGTCAGGTGATCCTTTTCAGGAGTGGACAGTGCTGCAATCTGACCGTAACCACAGTGATGGTTGGTAAACACCAGACCTTCTCTGGAAACAATCTCAGCCGTACATCCGCCACCAAACTGCACGATGGCATCTTTCAGGCTGGCCTGATTTACGGAATAGATTTCTTCTGCAGTAAGTTTAAGTCCCTTTTTCTGCAAATCCTGTCCGTTCAGCCTCTTGATCAGCATCATCAGCCACATACCTTCATCAGCACGCATCTGTACGAAGCTGAGCATGAAGGTTAACAATAAAAATATTCTTTTCATTTTTAAAAATTATTTTAAGGCTGCTAATTTAATGCTTTTATTATAAACGCCTGCCCGATGGTACGAAAATGGCACGTTTCCGGAGAATAATCAGCACCTTTTTAAGAAAAACCATGGAAATTAATCCTGAAATCATCGGCTTTATAGCCGGCGGACTTTCCTCCGCTCTGTTTATTCCACAAATCATCAAGATACTTAGGGAAAAATCGGCCGAAGAAATTTCCCTCCTCACCTGCATCATAGGTATTGTAAGCTCTGCGCTTTGGCTTTGGTACGGAATCCTGCAGGACCATATTTCCATGATGGTTACCAACAGCATCGCGGTAGGTGCCACTGCGGTTCTCGTGGTCCTCAGGCTGATTTATAACGGCGAAAAAAACTAAATTTGTAATTCTACATTAATAAAGTAAACTATATGCTGGAAAATAAAGAACATTTGTACGAAAATGCAGTGCTGGTAGGCGTCATAACCCAACAGCAGGAAGAAGACAAGCTGATTGAATACATGGATGAATTGGAATTTCTGGCTCATACCGCCGGTGCTACGGTTGTGAAGCGTTTTACCCAGAAACTTACCCAGCCTGACTCCAAAACATTCATAGGCAGCGGGAAGGCTCAGGAAGTCCGCGACTATGTAAAGGAGCATGAGATTGGTACCGTAATCTTCGATGATGAACTTTCTCCCTCGCAACTTAAAAACCTGGAAAGGGAAATCGAAGTAAAAATTCTGGACCGCACCAACCTGATCCTGGACATTTTTGCGCAGCGCGCGCAGACCTCCTATGCCCGGACACAGGTAGAACTCGCACAATATCAATACCTTTTGCCTCGCCTGACCCGTATGTGGACTCACCTGGAAAGACAGAAAGGGGGAATTGGAATGCGTGGGCCCGGGGAGACGGAAATTGAGACGGACAGAAGGATTATCAGAGACCGGATCTCGCTGCTTAAGGAAAAATTAAAGACCATAGACAGACAGATGTCCACCCAGCGTAATAACCGCGGCAAAGTGGTGAGGGCAGCCTTGGTGGGTTACACCAATGTGGGGAAATCCACACTGATGAATGCCCTTTCCAAATCAGATGTTTTTGCAGAAAACAAGCTTTTTGCCACCCTGGATACTACCGTACGGAAAGTGGTTATAGGCAATCTGCCTTTCCTGCTTACAGATACGGTTGGATTCATCCGCAAATTACCCACACAGTTGGTTGAGAGTTTCAAATCAACACTGGACGAAGTTCGGGAAGCCGACCTGCTCATTCATGTAGTCGATATTTCGCATGATAGTTTTGAGGATCACATCGCCTCTGTAAACCAGATCCTTATGGAAATCAATGCTCATCAGAAACCGATGATCATGGTTTTCAATAAGATTGATGACTTCAGCTATGAAAAAAAGGAGGAGGATGACCTGACACCTGAATCCAGAAAAAACATCTCCCTTGCGGAATGGGAAAAGACGTGGATGTCCAAATCGAAGTATCCGACCGTGTTTATATCCGCACTTACCAAAGAGAATTTTGAGGAAATGAAAAAGATGATTTATGACGAAGTGCTGAAAATTCATATCTCGCGTTTCCCGTATAATGATTTGCTTTTCGAATATTTTGAAGATGAAACCGATCCTAATAACTAAGTATCCGTTATTCTTGTGAGTGCTGCAGATGAAATAAAAATGGCGCTGGCAGACCTTGCCCTTCCTGAAAAGGCAGCATTCTTCCCGCGCTTCTTTAAAGCCGGAAAAGGAGAATATGCTGAGGGCGATCAGTTTATAGGCGTAACCGTGCCGGACCAGCGAAAAGTTGCAAAAGAATTTCGGGATAAGATATCCGTAGAGGAACTGTCTGAAGTTTTAAGTTCGGAAATCCACGAACACCGTCACTGCGCCCTGTTGATTTTGGTCGCAAAATTTGAAAAGTCAAAAGGTAGTGGTGAAAAAGAGGCGATGGTCAGCTTTTATCTTCAGCACAGGAAACATATCAACAACTGGGATCTGGTAGACAATTCATGCTATAAAATCCTGGGCCGGCACTGCTTCGATAAAGAAGATCACCATATTCTTGAAGACCTTGCCACGGAAGATGACCTATGGAGCAAGCGCATGGCAGTAGTTTCAACCATGCACTACGTTAAACGGGGTGAATTTGACCTTATGAAGAAGTTAGTTCTGAAAAACCTTAACCATCCGCACGATTTAATGCATAAGGCAAACGGCTGGCTGCTGCGGGAAATGGGTGGTAAGAATGAAGCTGAATTGCTGGACTTCCTGAAGAAGCATTATAGAAAAATGCCCCGGACTACGCTGCGGTATGCGATTGAGAAGTTGGATGAGAGCATCAGGCAGGATTTTCTTAAAGGACGGATATGATGGAATACCTGTATTGGCTGCGAAGTTCGGTTCACTATTTCCTGCATTTCGTATTCCCATTTTTTCTGGCCATCACCTTTTTTAAGCCCTTTTGGCGCAAGGCCTACCTAATAATGATTGCCACCATGCTGGTAGACCTGGATCATCTGCTGGCTAATCCCGTTTTTGATCCTGACCGGAGCAGTGTGGGTTTTCATATTTTACATTCCTACCCTATGGTCGCGGTTTATTTTTTGGGCGTTGTTTTCCTTAAAGGAGTTTACCGTGTTTTTGCAGTCGGTCTCCTGTTTCATATGTTTACGGATTTTCAGGATTATCACCTTTGGAAGTTAATACAGGATTTTTGATTTGTTTTATCTAAAATATTTTGAAATAAAATAGATAATTTGTATAATTGTGAAAATCGTCACTTTATGAAATTCAGAAATTTACTTCACTGGACTGTTCTTTTTCCAATTATTTCCGCGCTGTTCTACTTGAGCGGCATATTAAATACATCAATTTTTACGAATGTGATTGGCGCGTTCCTGCTGTTCGGAACCGTTCTGGCAGCTGTCCATCATGCTGAAGTTGTGGCTCACCGCGTGGGCGAACCTTATGGCACCATTATACTGGCAATATGTATTACGATTCTGGAAGTTGGTCTTATCGTCTCATTTATGCTCTCAGGCAGCGAAGGAGCCATGACCTATGCCCGGGATACGGTATTTGCAGCCGTTATGCTTATCCTGAACGGTATTCTGGGAGTCTGCATCGTAGCGGGAAGTATGAAATATAAGGAGCAGTTTTTTATGCGCAGCTCTGCAACTACCTACCTCGTAAGTCTTGTTGCTATACTTGTTCTTACACTCATCCTGCCCAATTATACCTCCAGCGTACGCGGGCCGTTTTATACAGAAACGCAGCTCGTCTTTATATCATTGGCCTGTCTGGTAATTTACGGCTCCTTTCTGATGTTCCAGACGGTCCGTCACAGGAATTACTTTGTTGTAGCAGAAGCTGATAAAACAGTGCATGAGGCCGACCCGCCCTCTAACTTCAAGACCATTTCCAGCTTGCTCCTGTTAATTATCTGTTTGGCTGTAGTGATATTCATGGCAAAAGGACTTTCACCCGTTATCGAGAATTTTGTAAAGACGGTGGGTGCGCCGCGGGCACTCGTAGGTGTCATTATTGCGTCGGTGGTACTGCTACCGGAGGGACTGGCTGCCATCCGCGCGGCACGGAACAATCAAATACAGACTTCAATCAATTTGGGCCTGGGTTCCGCGCTTGCCAGTGTTGGGCTCACCATTCCCGCCATCTCGGTGGTTTGCATCATTTATGATATCCCATTTGTGCTTGGCCTGGATATGAAATCAATTATCCTGCTGGCGCTGTCTGTGTTTACGGTGATGCTGTCGCTGAGCCGCGGAAAAACAAATCACCTTTACGGCGCTGTGCTGCTGGTGAACCTTGCAGCCTACATCTTTTACGTAATAGTTCCTTAAACTAAAAACTATATCAGTACAAAATATAAAGAGGTGAGTTGATGGGTCACCTCTTTATTTATACCGTCTCCGACTGGCTGAAAAGCTATAGCTTCCGGGCCATTTCCATTTTATGTCCCATAAGATTCGCAATGTTTGTGGCTTTATAAATGGCCAGGTCCGCCATTTCGCCGCTGAAGTTTTCCTCCACGGTTTCCGTCCACAGTTTTATCCAGTGTGCAAAGTGTCTTTTTTCCATAGCCACTTTTTCATTTATAGGGAAATGCATGGCCATTGGATTGCCTTTGTAGGAAATCTGGCCAAACAAAAGCGTTTCCCAGAAGGCGTACATCTTAGGTAAGTGGTGGCTCCAGTCTACCTTTGCCACATCACTGAAAAAGAACCCAATGGTTTCATCACGGCCAACCTTATCATAAAATGTATTTACAAGGAATTCAATATCTTCCCTGCTTTCTAACTTTTTCATGCGGTAAAATTACGGCTTTTAAAACAGTCGGAATATGACTGCAGTCACTACTTGTTTTTTGGGCGGACATTTCGCGCTATGCGCTATTACTCCTCAGTCGGCGGCGCCGCTTCGCTGCGCCGCCTCCCTGCGGGGTAGCCGCTCCTATCGCGGCCGCAGGTTGCGCTTTATATCCACTTCCGAAATAAATATGACGTATTTTTGCAGCATGGATCTGGAATTCTACAAAAATCAGGCGTCTTTGAAGCAGAAAGAACATCGGAAAACGCTGGACAGCCTTAAAAAGAAACCACCCAAAAATCTGGATTACCTGGTGCAGGAAGTGCACGATGAGGTTTTCCGGCGGGTAGACTGCCTGCAGTGTGCCAACTGCTGCAAAACTACCGGTCCGCTATTCACCGACAAAGACACCGAACGTATCGCAAAACATCTGCGGATGAAAACCTCAGATTTTGAGTCCAGATATCTGAGGACCGACGAAGACGGCGACAAAGTGCTGCAAAAGCTGCCCTGCTGGTTCCTAAATGCCGACAATACCTGCTCCATTTATGAAGTGCGGCCCAAAGCCTGCCGGGAATTTCCGCATACGGACCGGAAAAAGATATATCAGATCAATCACCTCACCATCCGGAATACTCTGATCTGTCCTGCCGCTTTTGAGTTTGTAGAAAAAATCCGGCTCCGCGCAGGACTGAGGTAATCCGGGCGGACGTATATCACCGTTCTTCATCAAAAAAGAGCAGATATAAGATCTGCCCTTTCATTAGTTCTCATCTATTTCTTTCTGGCTTTCACCTTTTTTACCTCATCCTTCATAAACGGGTATTTCTGGAGCATATCTTCTGCAATGGATTCATCCAGTTCAAGCGCTTTCTCCAGGTCTGCGCGGCCGGATTTCTCATCATTCAGATGAAACCGGCAGTTGCTTCGCTGATAGTAAAGCTCAGCCCTTTTATGTTTCAAAACAGCCCTGTCCAAAAGTGTAATGGCCTCCTCGTATTCACCCAACAGCATTAAAACCTCTGAATATGCATACCAGTTATAAAATCTCTCGGGTTCCTGGGTCACGAGTTTTTTAAGACAGTTAAGACTCTCCTCAAACCTTCCCGATTCAATATAAAGGAAAGCCATTCTTTTCTGATAATCAAGATTATTTTCATTCAGTGCTGTGGCTTCCTTTGCAAAATGCAGCGCTTCCTTCATTCCGCCCATTTCCTCGTAAATATAACTTTGCTCCATCATTGACTGATAGAACTGCGGGTCTTCCACCATGGATTTCTGAAAGGCAGCAAGTGCCTGTACAGGCTGTTTAAGCTCACGGTAGCAGAGACCGATTTTATAATAGGTGAAGGCTTTCGTAAACTCAACTTCAAGCATTTCCTGATATACTTTGATGGCTTCATCATACTTCCCTAACGCTTCAAGACAGGCAGCTTTGTTTCCGTAAACATTAACCGAACCCGAGTTGATCGCAAGCAGATAGTCAAAAGCTTTAATTGCCTCCTCATAATTCTTCCGGTTGAAGAAAAACTGTCCATACTCATACCATGCGGTCTCCGAGAAGGGAAAACGGTCCAGGTAGGAATTCATAAACTCCACAGCCTCCTCATATTTCTTGAGTTCGTTCAGGCAGACCAGACAGTTTTCAAAAGAATACTCGTCGTTAGGATCAAAAGTTAGGGCAAGTTTATAATGCTTCAGTGCGCTGAAGGGATCCTGCAGATTTACATGTTCATCGGCAATGAAGTTATGGAGGAAATTCTGCTCCTCTTCCAGTTTCAAAGCCTTCTCACAATATTCAATTGCTCTTCTGGGATTCCCCAGGTTAGAATAATATTTGGCACAGCACACCAGAAAATCCGTACTGTCCATACAGGATTCAGAAAGCTCGGCAATTAAATGGCGGGCGGTACTGTAATCTTCAAGTTCCAGAAGAACCTCCAGCTGCTTGGTTTTAATCTCAATGGAATTGGGATGCAGTTTCAGACCAAAATTCACGGCCTGCTCTGCGTAGGAGATGTCACCAAGTTCCAGATAGTATATAATGATATCTTCCAGCTCCTCACTGTCGAAGTAATACTCATCATTATTCTCTATCATATCTTCGAACTTTTTTGCAAGTTCGTTTTCAAAAAATTCTTCCACTTATTTTATGTGCAGTCCAACCAATGTATGAAACCGGGTTCCAAACTTTGACTGAACATTTAATTATACTTATCACTGCTGACCTTAGATCAGCGTTTTGATCTTTGCTATCATCTCATCTCCTAAACGGTCCGCTTCTTCCTGGGATTTCGCTTCCGTATAGATACGGATAATAGGTTCTGTATTAGACTTCCTAAGGTGCACCCAATTTTCTTTAAAATCAATTTTAACACCATCTACCACGGAAACCTCTTCATTTTGATACTCTTTTTCCATCTTTGTTAAAAGTGCGTCCACATCTATGCCGGGGGTAAGTTCAATTTTCTTCTTGCCCATGAAGTAGGCAGGATAGCCGGCACGGAGTTCTGAAACCGTCTTACCCTCTTTCGCAAGATGCGTAAGGAACAGCGCTGCCCCCACCAGAGAATCCCTGCCGTAATGCAGGTCCGGGTAGATGATTCCGCCATTTCCTTCACCACCGATCACCGCGTTTTTCTCCTTCATCAGGTTCACCACATTAACCTCACCAACGGCACTCGCAAAATACTGTGAGTCGTGGGTCATTGCCACATCCCTAAGCGCGCGGCTTGAGGAAAGGTTGGAAACCGCCACTCCCTGAGTATGCTTCAGCAGGTAATCGGCAACGGCAACCAGGGTGTATTCTTCACCAAACATTTCCCCGTTCTCATCGATCAATGCCAGCCGGTCTACGTCGGGATCGACTACAATTCCCAGATCTGCTTTTTCCTTGATAACAAGCTCGCAGATATCTGTCAGGTGCTCCTTTAAGGGCTCAGGATTGTGCGGGAACTGTCCGTTAGGTTCACAGTAGAGTTTTACGACCTCACAGCCTAATTTTTCCAATAGCGGCGGAAGTGAGATGCCTCCAGTTGAATTCACGGCATCCAGCACGACTTTATATTTTCTGGCCTTAACAGCCTCTGCATCTACCATTGGCAATCCAAGAATCTTCTGTATATGGATATCAAAAGCGTCTTCACGGACTTCATATTTTCCCAAATGATCCACCTCAGCAAACTCAAAATCCTCTTCTTCGGCGATCTTCAGTACTTTAGCACCTTCATCAGCATTAATAAATTCGCCTTTGGCATTGAGTAATTTCAGAGCGTTCCACTGCTTGGGGTTGTGCGAGGCTGTAAGGATAATTCCGCCATGCGCCTGCAGCTCAGGAACCATTACCTCCACCGTAGGTGTTGTGGACAGTCCCAGGTCCACTACATGTATTCCCAGTCCCTGAAGCGTAGCCGTAACCAGGGAATTTACCATGGCACCGGAAATACGCGCATCGCGGCCGATGACCAGCGTAAGGTCTTTTCGGTTGTGAGAACGCTGGAGCAGCGTCCCGAAAGCAGCTGTAAATTTTACGACATCAACAGGTGTAAGATTGTCATTTACCTTACCTCCAATGGTACCTCTGATACCGGAAATGCTTTTAATCAAGGACATTAATCTGTGTTTTTAAGTTCTTTGCAAAAATAGGAATTCCACAGGGAATAGAAAGGCGCAGTTATCCACAGGCAATGAGTCACTTTCCGCGTCAAATCCTATAACCGACATGATTATCCGCATCCGCAATCGGAGTCGCAGCTGTTTTCCTTCCTTCCCTTACTTCGCATGCCGAACTTCCTGCGGAATACATTAACGATATAAATGCAGGCTGCAACCAGCAGGACTGCAATAATAATATACTGTATGAGCAAAGTGGTTTCCATTATATTATTTTAAAATCTGATATGCAATAAATGCCACAATGTAAGCCAGGCCGGTCATAGCTACAGTTTGGATCAAGGTCCACCTCCAGCTCTTTGTTTCGCGGTATACCACTGCAATGGTAGAGATACACTGCATGGCAAAGGCATAGTATAGAAGAATCGAGATTCCGGTAGCCAGTGTGAAGATCGGTTCACCGTTGGGCCGTACATCGTTTCGCATCTTATCAATAATCTTTTTTTCTTCGGTATCATCGTCCATGCTGTACAGCATACTCATTGTCCCAACAAACACTTCACGTGCCGCAAAACTTGTAATAATGGAAACGCCCATTTTCCAGTCATAACCCAAAGGCTCAAACACCGGTTCTATGGCCTGCCCTACCTTGGTAAGGTAAGAGTGATCCAGATGGACATCGGTGGCAACTATTTCACCTTCGTTCCGGGCCGGTCCCACATAACTGATTACCCAGAGTATCATGCTTACGGCAAGTATTATTTTACCTGCACCTGTTATAAAATCCCAAACTTTGCCCAGCACCAGCCGAAAATCATAGCCAAAGAGAGGCATCTTATAAAGCGGCAGGTCCATAATCAGAAAAGTCTTACTTTTTTGCCTGATCACCTTTTTCAAAACAATAGCGGATAGAAGTGCGGCCACAAACCCGAGAAGGTACATGGCCATTAGTGCGATCGCTCTGTAATCAATGCCCAGTAAGTTGCCTTCTGGAATGACCAGCGCAATGATGATACTGTACACCGGCAGTCTGGCCGCACAGGTCATGAAAGGAGTAACCAGTATCGTTATAAGCCGTTCTTTTACATTTTCAATATTCCGGGTGCTCATAATAGCCGGTATAGCACAGGCAACCCCGGAAACCAGCGGAACAATACTTTTACCGTTCAAGCCGAAGGGCTTAAGGAAGCGGTCCATCAGGAAAATTACCCTGGCCATATAACCGGAATCCTCCAGCAAATACAGGAAGTACAGTAATATTCCAATCTGTGGTGCAAATATGACAATTCCTCCGAGTCCCGGAATGATACCCTCGGCCAGAAGGCTGTTCAGGGGTCCTTCCGGAAGAAGGCCGGCTACGGTTTCGGAAAGCCAGGCGAAACCGCTGTCGATCCAGTTCATGGGATATTCAGCCATGAAGAAGACCATCTGGAAGATCAGCAGCAATATAGCTGTAAAGAATACATAACCCCAAAAGCGGTGAACCAACACAGCGTCGAGTTTTTCTGTAAGAAATTCTTTTAGCTGGGGTTTTTCGGAAAGTACTTTTGCAACGGTTTTATCAATGCTTTGATAGCGGCGGATGGTTTCCTGAGTCTGCAGCCGTTTGGGGACTATGCATTTGTCTTCGCTGAGATTCAGTTGCTCGTGCACCGAGTCCAGTTTGCCCATATAGGTTCCGGAGGAAAGCAGAGTCCAGACCTTGTACTCATTTTTTTCTGTAGTTTGTGCCGCAATTCTCTTAACGGTTTCGCGCTGTTCCAGCGGAATTTCAAAGGAGGCAGAATGGGTTACCTTAAATTCATTGCGGTAGATAGCCTCCCGTAGTTCGACAATACCATGTCTCTCTTTGGCATTGGTTTGCAGTATCTTCACATCCAGTTCCTGAGCAAGTACCTCAAAATTGATGGCAATGCCGCGTCTTTCGGCTTCATCCAGTTGGTTTGCCACCATGAGAAGGGGTACGCCCAAATCCTGAATCTGCCGGAAGAGCAAAAGACCGCGCTTCACATTCATGGCATCCAGGATATAGATTACACCGGAATAATTTTGGATTTCGTCTATCAGGAACTTGGCAAAAATAGCTTCATCTTCGGAACTGGGATAAATGCTGTAAGAGCCGGGCAGATCTATCACCTCTATTTCCTCGCCTTCAAAGATGTAGTTACCTGAGTGGCTGGCTACGGTCACACCCGCGTAATTACCTGTTTTTTGCTGACGGTTACACAGGGCATTAAATACTGTTGATTTACCTACGTTGGGATTACCAACGAGCAGGACCTGTTTCTTTTCTGGGGGAGTTTGCATTTCAATCTGTAAGGGATTCCACAATTATGAAGCGTGCCTCTTCCTGGCGAAGTGCAATCCGGCTTTTTTCCTCTCCAAACTCTACATACAGTGGACCGCGGAAGGGTGCCTGGTACAAAATGCGGAAAACAGTTCCGGGCAAAAGTCCCATTTCAATGATTTTACCGGGCATCTCCAGATGCTCATTATCATATTCCACAATCTTCCCGGAGGTCTTACGCGGGAAGCAGCAAAGTTTGTTGGAAAGATCGTTTTTCAAGCCTGTAAATTTTAGTGCAAATATACGTTATTTAAATTTAATCTAAATAAGGATTGCGTGATTGAGGCGACTTGTAATCAAAAAAAAAGCCCGGCTTACAAGTGTACCGGACTTTCCAATTATAATGAAGTTAATATGTTATTTTTTCTTTCCGCCAGTTGCCGGAATCTCAATTGGATTGTTGTTTGAACCATAGAAATCCTTGGCAAACTTTTCCTGATCTTTAATGAATTCACCAATAGTTTTGTCTGAGCCCGGCATCTTGCGGCCCATCATCTCAGGAGTCATATAAGGACGCATCTCTGCCATAGGATCTGCTTTAAAGTTCTCAAGCGATTTCTCGAATTTATCCCTGGCCACAAGCACCACATTCTGACTCATTCCATACTTTGAGTTCAGCTTTTCGGCGTAGGAAAGTTCTTCCCAGTTGTTTACTTTTTTGTTTCCTTTTAGTGTCCAGCTGTAATCCTTCTTACTGTCCTCCACCTTTACAATCAGTCCCGGTAGGCCCGCAAATTTATAAGGCCCGTCTGTGAAAGGTAACTCTGTCGTAAACCAGGCAGTCCATTTACGCCCACCCATCTCTGTTGTTGCTTTCTGAGTATTGTACTCACCCACTTTCTCCTTTTCAGGCAAAATGGTCCAGTTCAGTTTGGCAGTTTCTTCGTAGCCAAATCTCTTCATGCTGATCTGGTCAGAATAGGTAACCTTCATGTCCGGATAAGTTTTCTGTACCTTATGGGTAAACTTGGGCATACGGATGGACTTGGTAATGTCTTTCCAGGCACCACTCTTCTCCATTGCCTCCACTTCCAGCTTAATCAGTGAATCCTGTGCCGGTACGGTAAAATCCTGATAGATGGATTTATCTGCTACTATATCAAGAGCTGTCATAACTTTCTCTGTACGAGTTGAATCCTTCTTCGGTTTGAAGGTCAGTTCATAGAAAAAGCGGTTGGCGGTCTGCTGAGCGTTAAGCGCAAAGAATGCGGTTACCAAAAATAAGCTGAATAATCTCTTCATTTCACAATGTTTCTTTATTAGTGTAGCAGACTGGCCAAATGTTACAAATTAAATCATAAAAGAAAGTAAACTCTTTCGCTTCAGAATTTTTAACTTTAAGCAAAAAACTTATGGAAACCTTACCTAACCTAAGAAATGAGTTAAAGCAGGAGTATGAGACTACAAAAAAATTTCTGTCCCTATTTCCGGACGGCAAAAACGATTTTGCGCCTCACGAAAAAAGCATGAAGATGATGCCGCTGGCTACTCATTTGGCTGAAATATTCGGCTGGCCGCATTTTATGATGACTACAGATAATCTGGATTTTGCTTCAGGAGATTATAAGCCTGCAGTCCTGACGGACAAAGCTGGACTTGAGCAACTGTTTGAAACCGAATATGAAAAAAGCATAACTACACTGAACAGCATGGATGAAGAAGATCTGGAAGGCAGCTGGAGCATGAGCATGGGTGAAGAGCTGATTGCCAACTTCAGTAAATATGAAGCCATACGGCATGCCCTGAACCAAATTACGCACCACCGCGCTCAACTGGGTGTATACTACCGTTTGCTTGAAATTCCGCTGCCGGGAAGTTACGGACCAAGTGCAGATCATGAAACCTTTTAAACGAAGAAAAGCCCTGCGCGGGCTTTTTTTTTAAGGTTGCAGCTCAATTTTGTTATTATTGGATGCCAAGCGTTCGCGTGCGCTTTTCTCCATCACCTTTAAAATATCCTTTGGATCAGTGAATTCTGTTCCATTCACATTAATTTTAACTGTGGAATTAGGCCGGTTCAGCATTTCACGCATGCCCTGTACAGGATCGTTTTCGTACTGCTTAAGCTGTTTCACATACTGAGCGCGGCTTACATCAAGGGGTTGGCGGGCCAGCAGCGGAATTTCCCGGCCTTTGGTATCCAAAATTTCCTGTTGAAGTGCCGCTACTTTCTTCACTGCCTTCAGTTCCATTCTGTGACTTCCTGTGGCATCTTCCACGGCAACTATAAGTCCGGGCAATCCATGGAATTTATAGGGACCTTCCTGAATGGGAATTTCGGGAGTAAACCATGCCGTCCAAGTTCGGCCGGCAAATTGGGTTGTGGCTTTTTGTGCTTTGAATTCCCCAATCTGTTTATTTTCTGAACTGATTTTCCAATTGATTGCGCGGTCTTCTGTAACCCTGTAACTTTGATTGCCTATTTCGGTAATTAAAACAGTCTTATAGGACGGATGACTTTTCTCCACTTTATACCTCACCGCATCACCATAATTCTGTCTGGAAATGGAAATATTACCCATTCCTGCAGCCAGCTGTTTCTTCAAATTGTCGTTCATAATGGAATCCGCATCAAATGCCGTTTTGCTGTAGTATTTTGATGCTTTATCGTCCACGTCCAGATACATCCATTCGGTCCTGAGGCTGTCCCTCCTGGTAGAGTCGGCACGAAAGGAATATTCGTAGATAAACCTATTGAGCTGTGCCGAAGTCATTACCGAAACAAGAAGCAGGAAAAGGGTAAGCGTTCTCATGAGATAGGTGTTATTTAAAGTTGAACTTAACAGCAACCATCACCTGGCTCGGACGAATCCTGATCTGTTCAAAGGAATAAGTGAAAGCATCATCAAAAACCCTTTCAAAAACCTTTTTATTGGCAATATTAAGCCATTTCAGTTCAAAATCAACCTTTTTTGCTGTCCAGGCATACTGATAGGTCAGGTCATAAAAGCCGTTTATAAAATTCTGCGCTCCGCTTGAGTAGTTAAGCTGGTCCCAGTTCAGGGTTACGGAATGGTTTTCCACCGGATAAAGCGTAAGAGCCAGATTATGGTTAAAGCTGTCAGTCTCTGAATCTCCAATGCTGCTGCGGTTTTTACCCCACCCGGTGGTGAAATTATAATCCAGCGTCATCCAGGAGAAATAAGCATTGTTAAGTTTAAAGGTAAGGTTCTGAGTTGAGTTTTTATTCTCGAAGATCTGGCCACCCCGTGCATTGTCGGAGGTAGAAGCAGAATTTCGGAAAGACAGGGACAGGTTCGATTTGAATTTTGGAAAGTATTTCCCTATTTCTGCACTTTGGGAATTGGTTACCGTCCGGTTATCCTGTTCAATATAACTGATGATTCCCAATCCAAACCCCCTGTTCACATCAGCAATCAGATTACGGTCCGTTTGCGAAAGGCTGTAATTCACATTGAAGAAAAGGTTATTTAAAGGGTTTCGGTATTCCAAACGTGAACCCACGCGTTTTGATTCTGTTTCGGAAAGAGGATTTGCAGGGTTCATTGCTGAAAAAGAGGTAGGGCGCGACATCAGGATTCCCGCGTATAAATCATCTATGGCCGCAAAATTGTAATTCCAGTTACCGCTTACAGCAGCTTTCCAAAAGGAGGCAAAGGAGTACTGTACAAAGCCGGAAGGTTCAAATGTTGTCCGGTTAAAACTTTTGTCTACCATACGTGCTGCATCTTCAGCCCGGATCATATTGTAATTAACCGGCAACTGGATTCCGACCGTCCAGGCCTCGGATTTATAGTTAACACCCAGCCCGGCATACGGCACCGCCCGGCTAAAACGCAGGTCATTGGTGAATTCTTCGCGTCGCTGGCTGGAGGCTGAATTGGCAAGCTCCAGAATTTCAGAATCCAGGTTGTTGCTGGTATAATTGAATCCGATTTCCGGTGTAAAGGTCCAGAACTTTTTGGTGAATCCCATTGTGGCGGAATGATTGGCTTCAAGAGTTTTCATACCAAAGTCCTGAGTAACTGTGGCAAAATCTCCAAACAGATTCTGTACGACCGGTATATTACCGGAACCTGAAATCTCTTCAGGATAAAATACGTAGTTGCCAGGTGCCACCCTCAAAAGCTGATTATCGTCCTGATAACTGATGTAAGACATTACATTCAGCATTTTGGATTTCAGCGGTATGATGGTACTCAGTGAGTTCTGAAATGATGATGTAGGCGAACTCAAGGACTGGCGGGAATCCTTGTTAAGTGCGTTATCAAGTGAGTTCTGTAAACTGATTGCGGCACGGTCTTCATTCCAGAACTGGTTAAAGCTGGTTACATTTTTAAAGAATCCCTGCTTGGCATTTTTTGTGAAGATAAGTTCACCTTTAGCCTTATTTGTATAGAGGTTATTGTCCCTTACACTAACTTCGGTGAAGTTCTCCTTTTTAAAAAAGGTTTCCTCATAAGATTCCCGTTCTACAGCGTTGTTTACATAACTGGCATTTGCCTTAAGTTCCCATTCTTTATTTTTAAAAGGTGTCGTAAGCAGGTTGGCACTCAGGAAGTGGATATTGTTCATCAGATATCTCTTTTCCGGTAAATTAGGCACAGAGGCGCGCTCCACAGCCAGCCAGCTGTTTTGCGAGGCATTGCTGCGGCGACCTTCCCAACGGTTCCCCATGGCGAACATATTTCCTTCATTTTCCACGGTTTCCCCTGTGTTATTGGTTTTGTAGTTTACCACCCACTGGTTTTTCTGACCGAAGAACATCGGGGTCAGCTTTACATTCCAGATGGCAGGATCGGATATTCCGACTCCTACTTCACCACGCCCCGTCATCGTGACTTGTTTTTTCAGTTTAATATTAATGGCCGCCTGATCAGACGGTACTTTATCCTGAAGTATTTTTACAGGCTGGTGATTCTCCAGCACCTCAACTTTCTGTACCGCATCTTTAGGAAGCGCATTGTTTACTACACCGTAACCTCCTTCCATCAGGTCCTTGCCGTTCACATAAAATTTGGACAGTGGCTGCCCCTGATAAAGAATGGAGCCGTCTTTATTCACCTCTATTCCCGGCATTCTTTTAAGAACATCAGCTAAAGTACGGTCATTTTTGGTGTCGAAGGATTGAATGTCATAGGAAATGGTGTCGCCCCGCTTGGTAATAAGGCGGGTTTTAAGCTGTATCTCCTCAATTTCTGTGGCTTCAGCGCTTAAGGTAAAGTCCAGGTTCTGGGTGGTATTCTGTACGCTCTGTGTAACCGGTTTGTGATTGAAAGCTTTGATCTTCAGGTCCACACTGGAATCTGCCGAAGTAAAAGTAACTTTATACTCTCCCTTACTGTTGGTAATGGCATATGCAATGATGGCATCCTTCCCTTTTTCCTCTATGGTTACGCTGGCACTTGGAACTGCATCACCTTCCGAGTTCTTAACTTTGCCGGTAATGGTTTTTTGTGCAAAAGTGATTACTGAGCAGCACAGCAGCAGGAAAAAGAAGAATTTTGTTTTCATAAATTAGCTTTAAGCCATTAGTAATGGATTTTGACGAGTTGTTACATCTCCCTGCAGCCGGTTGGTGGGAATGTCACAAAGAGGCATGCGCATAAATGTAAGTGGCCAGCCAAATAAATTAATAATTTAGCCGTCAAAATATAAGAAATGGGCATTATATATAAGCCGATAGATGTAGTGGAAGACATCACTAAAGAGGAATTTTATACCAAGTACCTCAAGCCCAGAAAACCTGTTGTCATACGCAATATGGCCCGCAACTGGCCCGCTTATCAAAAATGGACGCTGGATTATCTGAAAGAAACCATTGGTGATATTGAGGTACCACTGCATGACTCCTCCAAAGCAGATCCTGCGGCGCCCATCAATGCTCCGGCCACAAAAATGCTGTTCGGGAAATATCTGGATCTCATTAAAGAAAAACCTACTGATCTCCGTATATTCCTTTTTGACCCTATTAAAGCGTCCCCAGAACTACAGCGTGATTTTATCGCTCCAAAAGAGCTTATGGGCGGCTTTCTGGATAAATACCCAAACATGTTCTTTGGGGGTAAAGGTTCCGTAACCTTCCTCCATTACGATATAGACCTGGCGCATATTTTCCATACGCATTTTAACGGCCGTAAACATATTTTACTTTTTGAGAATAAATGGAAAAAACGGCTGTATAAGATGCCGTTTGCGACCTACGCAATGGAGGATTTCGACATTTCAAACCCGGATCTGGAAAAATTTCCGGCACTGAATGGCGTGGAAGGTATAGAATGCTACCTGGAGCACGGTGACACCCTTTTTATGCCTACGGGCTACTGGCACTGGATGAAGTATCTGGACGGAAGTTTCTCCATTTCACTGCGGGCCTGGGACAGATCGCTGGCTGTAAAGGCACGTTCGCTTATCAACCTGACTGTTCAGCGAAACTTCGATAACCTCATGAAAAGACTTTTCAAAAAAAGATATATGGACTGGAAGGAAAAACGCGCCATCGCTAATGCAGAGTATGCACTTAAAAAAAACCGTCCGAAGAGATCTCTCTAAATTCCCGCGAGTGTGGCAACAATCATGATGAGCAGGCTAATCAGATTGATTATCAGTGGGGCTAAAAACCCTGACCTTCTGCCCTTCCCTTTCCTGAAACAGAGAATTCCGTAGATAACTGCCTGTGCCACTACAGCCAAAATTATCGGTATCGTAAAAAGTTCCACAATAATCTGAAGTACAATTGCGGTTTCTTCCGCAGGTGTATAGTTAACCGCTGACATTAATATGAGGCTGCTTACGTAAAACAGACACAGTACACTCAGCAAGATTTTACAGTTCATAAAATGAATTTAATGAAAATCTGTGAGCTAAGGCAAACGGAAAATAGGATAGCGGTTTACGGTCTGCTCAAAATACGGTGATCGTTTGTAAATCCAGTCCAACTGCGCGCGGGGGTCTTTGGCAAATTTTGGGTTGATGACCTTCTCCATTTCAAATGCCGTTTTCAGAACGGTATCATTGCTTAGCAGTTCTGCCGCGGTATCTTCGAAAACATAATCGGAAAAATACTCCTTTTGTCCCAAAATGGCATCAAAGAAGTTCCAGTTAAAAAAGGAATCGGTGGCCGCGGGTTCCAGCGTCTCCAGAAGATATTTCACTCCTTCCTGCGCGCAGGGTACCAAAAAATCACCTTTGTTTATTTTGATGTTCATAAACTCAGATTTCGTTTGGGTATCGTAATGCAGATAATGGCCTTCGTAAGGACTCGTGACGGTCTGAAAATCTACAATCGTATACATTTCGACCATTACTGCAGAGTCACGGTGTAACTCCCGCATCTGTATCCTGTTTCTTTTAAGATGTCCAATAACTGTTCTTTCAGATTTGGGTACCACGTAATACCTTGGGACAGTAACCTGAAGTTCGGAACTGTATTCGTCGAAGAATTTAACTTTACGGTTGAATGGCTTGGTTCTGTCGTAATACAGGCGGGGTGTTCCCGAAACGGCACTTCTCTTTTGCCGGGCTTCATATCCTTTGAAATCGAGCAGTCTGTGCTTATTTTCGCTAAGTTTCCAGCGAAGTGTATACTTCTTTCCCGGCCTTAGCTCCGCGGCACTTTCAGCCATCTTCTTCTGGATTTCCGAACGGTTTTTACCCACATATTCCAGCGAGCTCAGCATATATTCATAGGTTGCCTTAACCCGATCCGTATAAGGCTTTAACATATGTGTTTCTGCCACGGTACCCATTGTATTGAACAGTGCTGTATAACCTGTGGCATACCGCGGCGAGTCCATAAAAGCGGGAAAACCTTTGTCTGGTGCCTCGCCGTGAATATTGACGTAAGGGGTAGTCAGAATTCCTCTGGCTTCAAGTTGCTGCATTAAAACAGGCTGCATTTTGGTATGGAGATAATTTCCTAACGTCTTACCCAGTCTTTCTTTATTCGAAGAAATATAGGTGAACAGATATTGGTAATCGGCACCGTTACTTACGTGATTGTCAATGAAGTAAATAGGTTTGTAGTGATGGAAGAGCTGCTGGAATGCTTTGGCATTATCTGTATCATTCTTAATGAAATCCCGGTTCAGATCATAATTGCGGGCATTGCCTCGGAAACCGTACTCTTCCGGACCGTTCTGATTTACACGGCTGAACTTGCCGCGACGCTGCATACCGGAAATATTATAGCACTGCACCGCCGCCACTTTTAAATTTTTTGACTGGATCTTTCCTGTGGCAAGGTCCCGCATAAGCATCATTGTAGCGTCAATACCATCGGGTTCTCCGGGATGAATACCGTTGTTGATGAGAAGTACCGGAAGGTTTTTGTTATTGGAAGGCGTGAAAACCACCACCTTGATGGGCTCGCCGTTATCATCCTGTCCGAAATTTTCAATTGATATATTCTCAGATTCTCTGTCCAAAGCATTGTAAAAGTCCAGCATATCCGCGTAGGTAGTAGTTTGGTTGCCGTTACCAATTTCATAGGGTAATTTGAATTCTTGAGCCAAAAAAAGTGTAGTCTGTAAAAGAAAAAATATTGTGAGGTTTTTCATATTAGAATGGATTATAGAATTCTAAAACCAATAGAATAAGGGAAAATATGTTGATAATTAACACATACAGCTTCGGTGAACTGAATCTGAACGTTTCCTTCTTCCAATAGTGAGCTATTATAATGAGTTGCACAGAGGTAAAGATCAGTAAAGGAATTACAGAAAATTCCATTAAAGTTCCGATAACAATTCCTAAATTTAGAAATAATCCTGCTGAAATTTTATAAAAAATGATATAAAAAAATACCAGCAGGTTCAATAGTAACGTTTTATTCATTTTATAACCGGTAACGAAAAATCCGGAGAAAATTTTCTTCGGATTTAACTTATTACTTTTTACTTTTAGCTTTTTACTTGGTTCCTACCTAATCATTCAGCTTCAGTACCGCCATAAATGCAGACTGAGGTACCTCTACCCTACCGATTTGCTTCATCTTTTTCTTACCTTCTTTCTGCTTTTCAAGAAGTTTACGCTTACGGGAAATATCTCCTCCATAACATTTTGCGGTAACGTCCTTTCTCAGGGCCTTGATGGTTTCCCGGGCAATAACTTTGGCACCAAGCGCCGCCTGAACGGCAATATCGAACTGCTGTCTCGGGATAAGTTCTCGGAGTTTTTCACACATCCTTTTGCCTATGTAGAAAGCGTTACTGTCATGAATCAGGGACGAAAGTGCGTCCACCATATCACCATTAATCAGGATATCCATCTTCACCAGCTTGGAGGCGCGGAAACCGATTGGGTGGTAATCAAATGAAGCATAGCCTTTTGAGATGGATTTCAGCCTGTCGTAGAAATCGAACACCACTTCGGCCAGCGGCATATTGAAGGTAAGCTCCACCCGGTCAGCTGTCAGGTAGCTTTGATTTACGATTTCGCCACGCTTTTCGATACAAAGCGTCATTACGGGCCCCACAAAGTCTGATTTGGTAATGATTGACGCCTTGATATAGGGCTCTTCTACCCTGTCCATGGTCATAGGGTCCATCATTTCGGAGGGGTTATTGATGAGGATCATCTTTTCCGGATCCTTCTTGGTATAACCATGGTAGGAAACGTTTGGCACGGTAGTGATGACGTCCATATTGAACTCGCGGTCCAGCCTTTCCTGTACAATTTCCATGTGCAGCATGCCAAGGAATCCGCACCGGAAACCGAAGCCAAGTGCCGCCGAACTTTCGGGTTCGAAAACCAGGGAAGCATCGTTGAGACGCAGTTTTTCCAGTGAAAACCTGAGTTCCTCGAAATCCTCGGCTTCAATCGGATAGATACCCGCAAATACCATTGGTTTTACCTCTTCAAAACCTTCGATAGCAGCTTCAGCACCATTCTCAAATGATGTGATGGTATCTCCTACTTTCACTTCGCGGGCGTCCTTGATTCCGGAAATGATGTAGCCCACATCACCGGTTTTTATTTCAGTTTTGGGCGCCTGCTTTAGTTTCAGCGTTCCAACTTCATCAGCCTCATACATCTTGCCGGTAGCCATAAACTTAATACGCTGACCTTTTTTGATGCTGCCGTTCACCACTTTGAAGTAGGCTTCAATACCGCGGAAAGGATTGTACACGGAGTCGAATACAAGAGCCTGGAGTGGCGCGTTTTCGTCGCCTACCGGCGCCGGCACTCTCTTTACGATCTGCTCCAGCAGTTCGCGTACACCTTCCCCGGTTTTACCGGAGACACGCAGTACATCTTCATATTCACAGCCTATAAGTTCCATTATCTCGTCGGTGACCTCTTCCGGATTTGCTGAAGGTAAGTCAATTTTGTTCAGAATCGGGATAATGGTCAGATCGTTTTCAAGTGCCAGGTAAAGGTTACTGATGGTTTGAGCCTGAACACTTTGCGCCGCATCCACGATAAGCAGTGCACCTTCGCAAGCAGCTATTGAACGCGAAACTTCGTAGGAAAAATCTACGTGGCCGGGTGTGTCTATGAGATTCAGCACATACTTTTCGCCGTCCAGTTCATAATCCATCTGAATGGCGTGGGACTTTATGGTAATTCCGCGCTCCTTCTCAAGATCCATATCGTCCAGGGTCTGGGACTGCAGTTCTCTTTGGGTTACGGTATTGGTATACTCCAGAAGCCTGTCGGCCAGAGTGGATTTACCGTGGTCTATATGTGCAATGATGCAAAAATTGCGTATGTTTTTCATTTAATGTCGTAAGTATTTGCAAAAATAGGGAATTCTGACCGATTTTTTTTCAGAAAAATGAGCACATCCTCAACAAATTGAAGTTGTATCATCAGCCGATGGAAGCCTTCAGCAGGTTAAAAAATTGTATATTAACTAAAATAAAACGACCTTCACAAAATACATTGCAAAGGTCGTCCAAACATTAAAAAAATAAACTATTATGGTCGTCTGCTCTGGGTTCTGAACCCGTTGTTGTTACTATTTCTGGGAGCCGCATTTCCTGGTGTCGGGTGCAGAGTTCTGCCGCGTTCCTGCGGTCTCGCCGACCCGCCCCGGGGTGCAGCTCTGTTCTGGTTATCGTTTTTTCTTTCCAATATCTTATTCCGCATCATCCCTTCGTTCTGAAACATTTCTAGAATCTGTTGAGGCTTCAGTATTTTCTGGAACTTTTCCGAATACTTACGGCGGTTGTTCATGAGCTGCTCGCCAAGTTCAAAACTTTTATCAAGTTCCTGCTTCGCATCGCGGTCGTTCAAACCTTCAAAATTCCGGCTGGCCTTAAATCTTTCTTTTATCTGTTTCTGACTTTCCTGGTACTCACTGTACAGAGCACGGAATTCATTTTTCTTATCCGCAGGAATGTCCAGTTCTTCCATCATCATATTTTCCCTGAACTGCTGTAGCAGTTCCTGCTTCTCTTCCGGCTTCATCTTGCTTATCAGCTCTTTCCGCTGCTCCGGCTTAAGGTTCCGCCAGTCTTTAATTTCCTGGCCGTGCACCGTCCCAATCAGGAAGATGGCCACAAGCGTTAAGATACTATTCACTTTTTTCATTTCTCCCGGATAGATATTAGTTATATAAATCAAGATACACATCCTGCTCTGCATTCATGGACAAAGCCGCAATATCTTCCGCACTGAATTCATCAAGAATCATATCCATTCTTGCATCTGCTCCGACCCCTGTTGCCATAATCGCCTTTGAAGGCTTCATTACAGTCTTTGTTTCGGGTTGTCTGTTTGTTTGATACTCATTTTCAGCTAAGGTTAAATCTTCCGCAAGGACAGTATAATTATCTGCTGCTGCATGAATTTCCTTAGACTCCACAGATGCCGGCGCTGCGGCGGCAGACATGTTTTGCTCCTGAACCTCCGGATTGCTGGCCACTGCTTTTTCTGTGTCACCTCCGGCATTATAAACAAATGTACCGCCCAGAATGACCGCCACAGCTGCCGCAGCGGCATACCATGCTCTGTTGCGCGATCTTCCTGCAGCGGGCAGTACCTGCACCTTTTCCTTTTCCCGAACCGCGTTCAGAACATTACTCTGCATCTCACTGAAGAAATCAGGTGGTGTGGAATAAATATTCTCACGGGTTAGTTTTTCAATATCTAAATCTTTCATTTGTGGTAAATTACGTTTCGTAATTTGTTTTTATAAATTCTTCAATTTTCTGTTTGGCATAATGATAATTGGTTTTTAGTGTGCCTACGGACATGTCCACAATCTGTGAAATTTCTTCATAAGGCAAATCATCATAATACCTCATCATAAATACCAGTTTCTGCTTTTCGGGTAATGTATGAATCGCTTTCTGGAGGAGGATCTGTATCTCATCTCCGCCTGCGCCTACATTATCGGCCACAAGGTTCATCAGGTGGTAATCCGGGTCTTCATCGGACTTCTGCATCTTCTTCATCCTGTTTAACTGTTGGAGCGCTTCGTTGGTGGCGATGCGGTACAGCCAGGTATACAGTTGGCTATCCTGCTTAAACTGATGAAAATTCTGATAAACCTTTATGAAGGTATCCTGAAGCACATCCTGAGCCAAATCATGATCCACAATCATACGGCGTATATGCCAGTACAGACGGCTTTGATAGGTATCCATGAGTTTGCGAAGACCTTTTTCCTGGTTTCGTTCCTCCTTCATCATCGCAATAATTTCTGCGTCTATAGGCTTCATGGGGTACTTCGGGGTTTGGATGGTAAATATAATTAAAAGTTAAATTAATGTGTCAATTTTTAGTCCAAACGCCTAAAGGCTTATATTTGTTAAATGAACATTGTAATCATAGGCAGCGGCAATGTAGCATACCATCTTTCAGGTATGTTCACTGAATGCCGGATTCCAGTCCGTCAGGTGTTCGGCAGAAATAAGTCCGCTCTGGCAGAAATCAGCACTAACTACAACATCCCGGTTTCCACCACTGAACTTGAGGACGCTGATCTGTATCTGATCGCTGTAAGTGACCATGCAGTGGGAGAAGTTTCAAAAATAATCCGGAAAAGTAACTGTATCGTAGCACATACCTCGGGCTCTCTGCCTCTGGAAGTTTTACACGGAAATTACCGTAAGGCGGCCTTTTACCCTCTACAGACCTTCAGCAAAGCAAAACGTCCGGATTTCAGCTCAATTCCTTTTTTTATTGAAACTGAAAATACGGCAGATAAAAGGCTTCTGACCGAACTTGCCGGGAAGATTTCCAAAAATGTGATGTCCAGCACCTTTGAAAAAAGAAAGTATGTGCATCTTACGGCTATCTTTGCCTGTAATTTTGTAAATCATCTGTTTAGCCGGGGAAAGGAAATCGCGGATAGTCAGGATATTCCCTTTGACTATTTTAAACCACTTATTGAAGAAACCGTAGAGAAGATTTCCTTTATGGAACCCCGCGCGGCACAGACCGGTCCCGCGGTACGCAATGACACACGTGTCCTTAAACTCCATGAGGAACTTCTGGAAGGCACTCCGCTGGAACTTTACAGAATCATGAATAAATCAATTAAAGAAATGTATGAGTTATAAAGAAAACCTGAAGCATATCAGGGCTTTTGTGTTTGATGTTGATGGAGTTTTCACAGACGGTTCGGTATACCTGATGCCGGGCGGACATATGTGCCGCGTGATGAGCGTACTGGACGGCTATGCAGTGGTGAAGGCCAGAAAGGCGAATTATCTTATTGGTGTAATCACAGGCGGAAATGATCCTGATGTAAAGCACCGGATTCACTACCTCGGGATACAGGATTATTACGCCAAATCTGCTGACAAAACGGTAGATTATGAGCATTTTAAAGCAAAACATGCACTTACCGATGATGAAATACTGGTAATGGGTGATGATATTCCGGATCTAAGAATTTTGGAACCGGCCAGGATTTCCGCCTGTCCTAAAAATGCAGTTCCTGAAGTAAAAGAGATTTGCCATTATATTTCTCCGGTAGAAGGAGGGAAGGGAGCAGTACGTGATGTGATAGAGCAGGTGATGAAAGTTCAGGGCCGGTGGACAGAGGATAATACACAAAGCGTTTAGAATGAAGAAAAAGATTTTACTGGCATCCGGTTCAGCCAGAAGGAAGGAACTGATGACACAGCTGGGTTATGAATTCGAGGTGGTAACTGCGGACTGCGACGAATTATATCCTGAAGATTTACCAGCTGATCAGGTAGCGCCCTTCCTCTCGGAACTTAAAGCAAAAAGTTTTGCCGCCGTTGGTGCAGACGAAATCCTGATTACTGCAGATACCGTGGTGGTACTGGACAGACAGGTCCTGGGGAAACCGCGCAGCAGGGAAGAGGCCCTTATGATGCTGCAAAGCCTTTCGGGAAAAATGCATCAGGTTTATACGGCCATTACCATCCGCAGCGGAGAAATATTCACAACTGAGGTTGATGTGGCAAATGTATTTTTTGATACAATTACCGAAGAGGAAGCTACCATGTATGTAGACCGCTATCAACCGATGGATAAAGCCGGCAGTTACGGTATCCAGGAATGGCTGGGAATGGCCAGAATCACGAGGATTGAAGGCAGTTTTTACACCATTATGGGGCTCCCAACTCACCTTCTTTACAAGACACTTCAGAAATTAATGTAAAAATTTACGAATGATAAATATTCGCTAATTTTACAGACATATGACGGTGCATCCTAACAATAAAATGCACGTTATCAAGTTATAATACTGCAATGAGAAAGACTGTTTCCTATATTTTTCTGGCCTCGGTGCTCCTGGCCTGCGCTGCCAAGAAACCCGAAAAGCGTTCACGCTTCCTTTCAGGTTTCAGGACAGAATACAATACACTTTTTAATGCAAAGGACGCACTGAATACAGAGTTTACCGAGCGCAGCAACGCCCATAAGGACAACTTCTATGCACCTTATATCAATATCCTCACTTATGAGGAACAGCCTGTAGGCAGCGACATCGGACAGTCTGCTGCATTTGCGGAGTCCAGTGCAGGACGCAAACCGGGATCCGCGCTGCCCGCCAACGCTGCCGGGGAAGCTAAGGGGGCAACCATACTTGAAATAGCTGAAGGAAAGGCACTTAAAACCATAGATAAATATTCGGTAATACGGGACGGTCAGGAGAAAAATGATAAAATATTTGATGCCTACATCACACTTGCTCAGGCACGGATCTATATGGGTAAAAATCTTCAGGCGCTGGACGCGCTCAGCACCCTGATGGTCAAGATGAGGGAAGATAAACGTTTACCCCTGGCTAAAATCTATCAGGGGCTTGCCTATGCAAAGATGGATGATCATTTTAAAGCGCACGAGATTTTTGCCGGCCTGAAGAATTCTGATTTAAAGAAGGATTACCGGAAACTCTTAAGCATTTATTATGCAGAATCACTTTTGGAAGCCGGAAAAAAAGAGGCTGCCGTGGCAGAACTGTCAAGCGCATTTGAAGTGAACAGCAACCGCAAACTGAAAAGCCGGATTGCCTATCTGCGTGGGCAGGTCCTGGCCGAACTGGGCAAATCGGCTCTGGCCCGGGAAAGCTTTGAGTCTGCCTACAAATATGCCAATGACTTTGAATTTGAAGTAAAATCCCAGGTAGAAATCGCCAAGACCTATAACAGTAAGGATGATTACAGCGGTGCCCGAAAATATCTGGAAGGAATAAGTAAGAAAGGTACCTACGCTTCCCGAAAGAACGAGTTTTACTATGCCCTGGGACTCATGGCTGCCAATGCCGGTAAGAAGGCTGAGGCACAGGATTATTTCCGTAAGTCACTGGCTGAGAAGGTTTCCGATCCGCAGATTCGGGGCCTCAGTTATTACGAAATAGGTCGCGGATACCTGTATGACAACGAATATATTGCAGCAGGAGCGTACTATGATTCGGCGGTTAGCGTTATGACCTATGAACCCACCAGGGTCTTGCTTCAGGAGCAGACCAACAACATCAAAAAACTTGCACGAAACTATTATCTGGTGCGTAAGAACGACAGTATGCTTGCACTTGCAGCAATGAACGATGCAGACCGCATCACCTATTTCAGCAAATATATTGATGACCTGAAGGCGAAAGAAGATGCCATGGAACGTGAACGTGTCCGTGCGGAAAGGACAAAGGGTTTTGATACCGGCGATTATTCTTCAAATTCAGTATTTGCCTCCGGAAACGGTTCATTTGAGAATTTTGGCGCGGCAGGAAAGGGGTTTTACTTCGCAAATACCGGTGCTGTTTCCAGAGGGTCATCTGAATTTAAAAATATATGGGGTACCCGCAGTCTGGCCGATAACTGGCGTTATTCTGCTAAAATGTCGTCACTGGAAGATGAAAAAAATGAAGCTCTGGGCCTTACATCAGTGGCAGATCCCCGCCGTTTTGAAACGTCTTTCTACATTGAAAAGATCCCAAGGGACCAGGCTTCACTTACAAAGCTGAAATTTGCCCGTGACACTGCTTCACTGGGTATGGGAATCATGTACGACGACTATTTTTCCAATACCTCTTTGGCTACGAAAACACTGTATGATCTTGTTGATAAAAAGCCGGAAGAAAAGATAATGCTGCAGGCACTTTACGAGATATTCTCAATGAATTATGAGAATAATCCCGCTGCTTCCGAAAGGGCGAAGCAGATCCTGCTCACCGATTATCCATACACTTCGTACGCAGAATTTGCGCGAAATCCACGGAACAGTAATTTCCTGAAATCCAATCCGGAGGCCGAAAATGCCTACCAGACATCCTTTGCGCTTTATCAGGGTGAACAATTCGATGCGAGCCGGCAACTGGTGGAGGAGTCGCTGACCCGGTTTCCAAAAGATGCACTTGTACCTAAGTTTTCACTGCTGAATGCAATGATTGCAGGAAAAACAAGCGGTAAAGAGGTCATGATCCTTCAACTGGAACAGATTGCCCTGAACTATGAGAATTCAGCGGAAGGGGAGAAAGCTAGGGAAATGCTGAAATGGCTGAAAAGCGACCTGAAGATGCAGATGACAGACGAAAAAGGTAACGTTCTGAAAGCCGGTAACAATGTGCAGGCAACACCCAAAGCCGCGGTTCCCACTCAGGAGGAAGTACAGAAAAACCGTCTGTTGGAACAGAAACAGCTGCAAATGGAAATGGGAAATGAGGTTATGAGTACTGAGGCACAGCAAAAGAAACAAAATGTACCGGTCAGAAAATAATAACTAAAAGCGAAGGTTCAGCTTCGCTTTTAGTTATTTAATGAATTTCTAATTTACACCTTTCCTTTTCACACCCTGGAAATCCTTAAGATATAAGGGTTCAAAGTAGGCCACATCTTCAAATTCGCCGGCATTAAACTTCCTTACCGATTCATCTGTCAGGTATTGGGCTGAAGGGTAAACGGAATCATTGAACTCGGCATTAGGAAGATTTAATATATCTTTGGCCTTGGCAGCACCATCGCCCACAATAAGGATTTTTTTATCAGACAGGTTATTCAAAGTAAACTCATCGAGCACAAGTGCGGAGGTGGGTTGCTCCTCTTTCCCGCTCTGACCGTCATAGATGGCTGTATAAACCTCCATACGCCTTGCATCGACCATTGGAATGATCAGATCATAATCAGTGCCTAAAAAGGGCTTAATCATCGTTTCCAGGGAATTTACGGCAATAAGCGGAATCTGCAGGCCGAAGCAGAAACCTTTCGCAGCCGAGGCACCTATCCTGAGGCCAGTGTATGAACCCGGTCCCATACCCAGGGAAACAGCGTCCAGATCCCTTAGTGTAATATTTGCACCTTCCAATGCCCATTCCACAAAAGTGTGCAGACTTTCTGACTGTTTGTAGTTGTCTGACAGTTCTTCGCAAAGGCAAAGCAGCTCCTTGCCGTCCGAGATGGCTACAGAACAGTTTTTGGACGAGGTTTCCAGGTGGAGGATTTTCATCATTAATTGGATATTTACAGATTCTTAAAAACGGTACGCGGCTCACTTTGGGCGCTGGGATAGATAGTCAGGTCGGAGACAGCCACGTGCGCAGGAGTGCTGATGCAGTACAGGATTGCATCTGCAATATCTCCGGGTTCAAGTGCTTTGTAACCCTGGTAAACAGCAGCGGCCCTTTCCTCATCACCTTTGAAGCGTACTTTTGAGAAATCAGTTTCTACCAGACCCGGCTGGATATTGGTCACTTTTATACCGAATCCGGTGAGTTCCAGACGCATGCCGTCTGAAATTACGTCAACCGCTTTTTTTGAGGCACAATATACCACCCCGTTTGCATAGGTCTGCCGGGCAGCAACAGAGGAAATATTTACGATATGTCCGGATTTCTGCTGCTGCATGGCTGGGATAATCTGTTGGGATACATAGAGCAGCCCTTTTACATTTCCGTCCAGCATGGCATCCCAATCGTCCGCATTTCCTTCAGCAAGCGTGTTAAGTCCATGTGCGTTGCCTGCGTTATTGATCAGAATATCAATATTTTTCCAGAGATTCGGCAAATTTTTCACTGCACTTTCAACTTCAGTTCTGTTACGCTGATCGAAGCAAAGAGTATGAACATCCGTATAATGTGAAAGTTCTGATTTAACAGTTTGAAGCGCCTCCGTCCGGCGGCCGCACAATATCAGTCGAAAATTGTTTTTTGCAAGTAGGGTAGCAGTAGCTTTGCCAATTCCGGAAGTTGCACCGGTAATAAATGCTGTTTTCATAAAATCATCCTAATTAGCGTCCATCGCTTCGAACGCGCTTTCTATGTGGGTAATTTCCAGTTTGCCGGAAGGGTCCGGCAGTACTGAGATGATGTCAAAACGAACCTCTTCGTCCAGGTTATTTTTTTTCATATACTCATCTGCCGCCGTTACGATCAGCCGGATTTTTTTTCGGTTTACGGCTTCATGAGGCTCCAGGAATACATCATTGGCCCGTGCTTTTACCTCAACCATGATAATCTGACCGTTGAAGTATGCAATAATATCAATCTCAGCTTTCTGATAGCGGAAATTGGAATCTTTGATCTGATACCCTTTATCCTGAAGGTAACTTTTTGCAAGTTCCTCTGCCAGTTTTCCGAAGTCATTATGATCTGCCATCGTATTTAATTATTCATTTTCACGCTCACCTCATCTCCGGCGCTCATATAGACATGTGCACCGATGATCAGAGGGCGGTTGTCAAAAATATGACCATTGGGAAACCCGAAAATGGCGGGGAAATCATATTTTTTTATTCTGTGAGCGATGACTTGAAAGGAAAAATCATCAAAACTGTCCTCATAATTCGGGTTTTCGGTTTCATCCTCCATCAGAGTCATTCCACCAACAATAAGACCTTTAATCTGGCTGAAAACGCCTGCTAGTTCCAGAGCCATAAGCATTCGGTCCAAAGCGTAGTATTTTTCGCCAATTTCCTCAATGAAAAGAATTTTATCCTCGAAGTTGAAGGAGTAGGTTGTACCCATCAGCGCATATATGAGCGCCAAGTTTCCACCTACTAGCAATCCTTCCGCCGTACCGGGTCGGTTATAGGGATTAACATCAATATCGTAATCGGGGATTTTACCCTTCAAAATATCAAAGGTCAGGGAATAGCCGGATTCAGAAACACCAAAACCCGAAGTCTTGATGGTTTGGGCATGTATGGAGGCAAATCCGTGCTGCAGAAGGTAGCTTTGGATCACTGTATTATCCGAGTAGCCAATATACCACCTGGGTTTTTGGAGGAATTTCGTCACGTCAATATGCTGCAGTAAATGTTGGCATCCATAGCCGCCACGCGAAGTCCAGACGGCCGAGATGTCTTCGCTGTTCAAGGCCCAGTTTATATCGTCAGCCCTCTCTTGTTCAGTACCGGCAAAATTATAGCCATGCCTGTAATCTGTATAAAGATGTTTACCGGGAACGGCTTCATAACCGTTGGCTTCAATTAAAGCCAGTCCTTTTTTCAGTTGCTCTTCAGTCACCGTTCCTGCGGGAGAGATAACCGCAATGCGGTCACCCGGCTTCAGGGAAGGTGGGAATAAAATATTACTCATAGTTTAAGGCTTTTCTGTTCCTTCCTTTCCGCTTCTTCAAGTTGCTTATCAAACTGATTGAACATCTTGAAACTCTGCAGAAAGATAAATATGCTGAAACCTATGAGGATAAAACCTACACCACGGCGTATCTGGTTGGCCAGCCGCTGTGTCAGTTTGTTGTGGAACTGTTTGGCCAGCGTAATCTTAAGAAAATCTATGGCCAGGTAGGTGCCGATCACCAATGTCATGTATAGCAGAAAATCGTCCAGGTCCGGATAGGCATTTCGTACGGATATGACCGTTACCAGCCAGAACAGCACAACTCCGATATTCAGAATATTGAAAAAGAAACCGTTCAGGAAGGTTCTGAAATAATTCTGACTGATCATTTTCTCTTCGCCTGTAAGGTGCATTTTGGTTCTGGAGACAATCATATAAACCGCATATATGAGGATTATAAACGCTGTAATCCGGTAAAATCCCGGGTGTTTGTCAATGATTTCTACCAAATCACCACTCGCAAAATAAGCTGCAACAATACAGATTACATCAGCCACCAGGACACCCAGATCCAGTGCAAGTGCATGGCGCGGCCCCCTTGAAAAACTGGTTTCAATAAGAAGGAAAAATATAGGTCCGATAAATACCAGACTCAGCATTATTCCCAGTCCTACTGCTGACAATATAAGTTCTACCATTCTAATTAAAAGTTTGGTAACAGCAGTTTTAATCTACAATTTTAAAATCAAGCTGCTTAGCTATAAGATTGGCTTTCATCACCCTAATTTTCACTTTATCGCCCAGCTGGAACTGCTTTCCGTGCCTTGAGCCTCGTACCGCGTGAGTACTGGCATCAAAAGAATAACTGTCATCGGTAAGATCACGAAGTTTTATCAGACCTTCGGCACCGTTCTCCGGAATCTGTACCCAGAAACCGAATTCTGCTACACCGGAGATCACACCTTCGAAAGTTTCTCCAAGGTGCTTTTCCATGAATTTCACCTGCATGAATTTTATGCTGTCGCGCTCGGCGTCTGCGGCCAGACGTTCCATAGCGGAACAGTGCTTGGCTTTTTCCTCCACATCATTGCGGTTGGGAGATTTTCCGCCATCCAGATAATGCTGAAGGAGTCGGTGTGCAATGAGGTCGGGATAACGCCTGATAGGCGAGGTAAAGTGCGAATAATACTCAAATCCCAGTCCATAATGGCCAATAGGATTGGTGGAATAGACCGCTTTACTCATGGATCTCATGGCCAGGGTCTCAATCATATTCTCTTCCGGCTTCCCTTTCACTTTCTGCAAAAGTGTGTTCATGCTTTCCGTAACCTTTTTGGTGTTTGCCAGATCCATTTTATAGCCGAAGGTAGATACAAAATCACGCAGTGCCTCCAGTTTGGTGGGATTGGGATCGTCGTGGATTCGGTAGATAAAAGTGTTGTTTGTGGGTGTACCCTTTCTGTTCAGTGAAACAAATTCCGAAACTTTACGGTTGGCCAGCAACATAAATTCTTCAATGAGATGGTTTGAATCCTTGCTTATCTTGAAATAAACACCTACCGGCTCGTTGTTTTCATCTAGGTTGAAGCGGACTTCACTTCGGTCAAATGTAATCGCCCCATCGCGTATTCTTTTAGCCCTCAGTATTTTAGCAAGGCGGTCAAAGGTCAGAATTTCCTCTGCAAGCTCTCCCTGTCCGGTTTCAATTCTTTCCTGGGCTTCCTCGTAGGTGAATCTTCTGTCGGAGTGGGTTACGGTACGTCCGAACCATTCTTTCCGGATTTCTGCCTGATCATCCATTTCAAATACAGCAGAGAAAGTATACTTATCTTCATTTGGTCTCAATGAACAGACGCCATTACTCAATACTTCCGGTAACATTGGAACAACGCGGTCTACAAGATAGATGGAGGTGGCTCTGCTGTACGCTTCATCATCCAGGCGGGTACCGGGACGCACATAATGCGATACATCGGCAATATGCACTCCAATTTCCCAGTTGCCATTCTCCAGTTTCCGGATAGAAAGTGCATCGTCAAAATCCTTGGCATCCTTTGGGTCAATAGTTAAGGTGAGAATATTTCTCATATCCCACCGTTTTGCGACCTCCTCATCCCTGATCTCACGGTCTATGGCATCTGCTTCCAGTTCAACCTCTTCGGGAAATTCATATGGAAGACCGTATTCGGCGAGTATAGAGTGTATCTCTGTTTCATGCTCGCCGGGTGCGCCCAATACTTGGGTTATTTCGCCTTCAGGGTTCTTGTCACCGGGGCGCCAGCCAATCATCTTCACCACAACTTTATCGCCATGCTTGGCACCGTTGAATTTGTCTTTCCTTACAAAGATATCGGTATTGAAATTCTTCTTGTCGGATACAACAAAACCAAATTCCTTATGAGGAATGTATTCAAAGGTTCCTACAAAATCGGTACGTTTGCGGTGCGTGACCTCTACCACAGAACCTTCCATCTTTTTACCCTTATACTGGTAGGTTACAATAACCACAGTATCCCCCTGAAGAGCATCTTTTACATTTTTGGAGTGAATAAAAACGTCATCGTCCAGCTCTTCCACATTCACATAGGCATTTCCGCTCTGGTTGAAATCTATAATTCCGGTAAGTGTACCTTCGATCCGGAGGTTAATGATGTATTTTCCTTTGGAGACTTCTTCAATCCGCTGGTCGGCCAGAAGTTTATGCAATGCCTGCACAACGAGTTCCCGCTGTCGCGGATTCTTAAAATCAATACCATCCGCAATCTGCTTATAATTGTAAATTTTTGAAGACTGCTTATTCATAAACTGCAGAATGGTCCTACCAATTTCCTGAAGTTTTTGATTATTTTTTGAGGAAATGTATTTACGTTTTGCCATAGTTTGTGTGTGTGAAGAGGTTATACAAGATTAGCAGCAGGCTATTTTCGCCACTCTGCCTTCATGTCTGCCTCCCTCAAACTCCGTGCTAAGAAATTTCTCAATGATGTCAATGGCAAGTTCAACAGCAATAAAACGGGCAGGTATGGCAATCATATTGGCATTATTATGTTTTCGGGCCAGTTCAGCCAGTTCCGGCATCCAGCATAGGGCACACCGGATGTCTTTATGCTTGTTCGCAGACATCTGTACACCGTTTCCACTGCCACAAATCAGTATTCCCAAGATGTTAACACCGCTTTCCACGGAGTCCGCTGCCGGGTGCACGAAGTCCGGATAATCAACAGACTCAGTAGAATCTGTCCCGAAATCCTGTATATCACAACGGTCAGCAAAGTGCTTTTTAATTATCTCTTTATATTCAAATCCTGCGTGGTCACACGCTATAGCTATTTTCTTCATGTCTTTTTATATAATGTGCAATGACTACAAATTTAGGATTAATAATATAAATACCCGCCGGTACCGCATAAAATACCGGAGACTACCGAGCTTTGGCGCCACTTTAACGGTTGAAATGCAGAAACTAGGGTATGGTGTGAACACTTTGGGAAAAGCTGTTGATAACTCCTCAGAAAAAAGGCTTTGCAGCTTCACTTAATTTGTTAATGGAAATTATATTCTGAAAACAGACCAAAAACTATTTTGAAGTTTACCTGCACTCAATAGCAATTTGCCAATATCGGAACTATTAATAAAGATGAATTCATGAAACTGCTAATATTTGCGGATAACTTACTTAACATTCTGTCTGCAAGCAGAATAATATTGTGATTAATCTGTGATTAAAGGAACGTTTCTGTGTGGCCAAATAATAAGTGTTTTTTTCTCCCCAATTCCCCCAACTACAACAACAGTACTCATATTATTTTTTTTTAAACAGAATATATTGTAGATAAAATGAGTCTTTGGGGATTGGGGAATTTTAAATCTTTTTTAATTTTCCATCCTCCGAATTAATGTTAAATTTGTGAAACTCAAAACAGGGTGATTTATGAAAACAATCAACGATTTTAACTTTAAAGACAAGAAAGCCCTGGTTCGGGTAGATTTCAATGTTCCGCAGAGTGCTGATCTGAAAGTGACAGACAACACGAGAATAGTAGCTGCAAAAGAAACAGTGGATAAAATCCTGAACGACGGTGGCTCCGTGATACTGATGACCCACCTGGGAAGACCAAAGGGCAAAGTCTCAGAAGAATTTTCACTTAAAAATATTGTTCCTGAGATTGAAGCGGTTTTCGGAAGGAAAGTTCAGTTTTGTGATGACTGTCTGGGGGATAATGCAACACGGATGACAAGTGAGCTGAAGCCGGGTGATATCCTGTTGCTTGAGAACCTTCGTTTTTATGATGAAGAAGAAGCCGGTAATGCCGAGTTTGCAGAAAAGCTGGCTAAATATGCAGATGCTTACGTCAATGATGCTTTTGGCACTGCACACAGAGAGCATGCATCCACAGCTGTAATCGCTAAATATTTTCCTTCAACGAAATTTTTCGGTTTATTAATGGCTAAAGAAATTGAAGCTGTGGAAAAGGTTCTGCAGAAAGGGGAAAAGCCGGTAACAGCAATTATCGGCGGGTCCAAAGTTTCCTCTAAGATTACAATAATAGAGAATATGCTTCCTGCCGTGGATAATCTGATCATAGGTGGCGGAATGGCCTTTACCTTTGTAAAGGCTCTGGGCGGCAGTATTGGCTCATCGGTAGTGGAGGAAGATAAAATGGATCTGGCACTGGAAATTCTTAAAAGAGCAGAAGCGGAAAATGTAAAGGTTTTTCTGCCGGTTGATGTGATAGCTGCTGATGAATTTAATAATGATGCCGAGCGGAAGGAAACCGATATTTATGAGATTCCTGAGGGTTGGATGGGACTCGATGCAGGCCCGAGGTCCCGTGATCTGATCCACGATGTAATTTTAGATTCAAAGACGATTTTGTGGAATGGCCCTATTGGCGTTTTTGAGATGCCAAATTTTTCTGCGGGTACGGTTGCTCTCGGCGACAGCATTGCAGAATCTACACGTAACGGTGCTTTTTCACTTGTGGGTGGAGGAGACAGCGTGGCTTTTGTGAAGCAGTTTGGCTATGATGACAAAGTAAGTTATGTTTCCACCGGTGGTGGTGCGATGCTTGAAAGTTTGGAAGGCAAAGAGCTTCCTGGTATACGGGCAATCAATAATTAGCTATTTACATTTAAATAAGCAAAGGTGGTCTCCAAATGGGGACCACCTTTTTTTCAACTTCATTTCTGCCTTACTGCAATACACAAAATGTATTCAGCTGTATCTTCTATCGTCACTGCATAAATCTCTCAAAAAATTAATTTTTTAGCAAAAATTGACGTTCTGTAATAGGTCTAAAATCGATTTTCTATTTTTTTTTGATAATATATATCAAACTTGAAAATTCGCCGTTTTTTGAGGCCTTAAAATTGGAAATCGCTCCGATAAGTGCTCCTTTAGCCCAGAAAAAGGGTGACTTCCGGTATTTTTCGCTCAGTAAAGAAATATAAAACGAGTCGAGTAGGAGTGGTTTCACTTTTTGCACTTTCCAGTTCTGACTTTCCATTAACTTTTTCATTCCTTCCTGAGTGAAATGAAACAGGTGCCGGGGTACGTCCCAGGCCGCCCAAAATTCTTTATAATATTTAGCATCAAACGAAGCGGGATTGGGGACTGCAATAATCAGTACACCTTCGGGCTGAAGTTTTTTATAGAACAGCTGCAATATTTCCTTCTGACCTTCTATATGTTCAAAAACATGCCAAAGAGTGATCACGTCTAAACTGTGATCAGCAATTGTTGATAAATCTGAAATTACAGAATGCTCCCCGTTTTTCAGAACCGCTGCCTGACGGGCGGCTTGATTTGGTTCAAAACCCAGAACTGAAAAATCTTCCCTGATGAATTTAATAAATTCGCCTGCACCACATCCGTAGTCCAAAAGTTTACCTTTTAGCGGAACTTCTGCAGCCACAATATTGCGCTTATAGTTAAGATTAAATTTCTGGAGAAGTTTATATACTTTCTCTTTTAAACTTCCTGAATCCTGATGATGCGAAATATATTTCTCACTCTCGTAGTATGGAGCAATGTCAGTTGGAACAGGTTTAGTTTGTAATACACCGTCAATCTCACTTGGCTCTATTGTAAATGATTCACCGGTCAGGAAATGATCCTTTATCTTCATTAATTAATTTTATTGTTTCACGTGAAACATTTATTGATTATCTTCCTAAGTAGATGAGGAGGACATTGATATCAGCTGGTGAGACTCCGCTAATTCGTGAGGCCTGCGCAATGGTTTTAGGTCTGATGTTATTCAGTTTTTGCTTTGCCTCAGCTGAAAGGGATGTAATACCGTCATAACTGAAATCTGCAGGAATTCTTATAGTTTCCAATCTGCTGAGTTTTGCAACGTTCTCCTTCTCTTTTTCAATATAACCGCGGTATTTTATATTAATTTCCGCCTGTTCGCGTACTTCATCGCTGTATAGTGAGCTGACCTCTTTTATACCTGGAATACCCTCCAGTTTATCCAGACTCATGTTGGGTCGGGTGAGAATCTGCGCTGCCCTGTAAGCCTGATCTACAGGTGAAGATGCTATGGTTTCAAGAACCGGGTTAATTACGCCGGGCTTTAGTGAATATTCCTTCAGGAATGCTTCAAGTTCGCTGCTTTTCGATATTTTTTCTTCCACTGCTTGTAAGCGTTGCAGACTGGCCAGCCCCAATTGATAAGCTTTCTCTGTTAACCTCACATCGGCATTGTCCTGCCTTAACAATAAGCGATATTCTGCACGTGATGTAAACATCCTGTAAGGTTCTTCTGTACCTTTTGTGATCAGGTCATCTATTAGGACACCAATATACGCTTCATCCCTCTGCAGTATGAATTCGTCCTTACCATGCACTTTGTTGTGTGCATTAATACCTGCCATCAAGCCTTGACCGGCCGCTTCTTCATACCCTGTAGTGCCGTTTATCTGTCCGGCAAAATACAGGTTTGAAATAAGTTTTGTCTCCAGCGTATGGTTCAGTTGAGTAGGTGGGAAGTAATCATATTCAATAGCATAGCCTGGACGGAAAACCTTCACATTTTCAAAGCCGGGTATATGTCTCATTGCCTTTATCTGTACATCTTCGGGTAGGGAAGAGCTGAAACCGTTCACGTAGATTTCGCATGTCCGCCAGCCTTCTGGCTCTACAAACAGTTGGTGTCTTGTACGCTCGGCAAACCTGTTGATCTTATCTTCAATACTGGGACAGTAGCGTGGTCCGGTACTTTGAATGGTACCGTTGAACATCGGACTCCTGTCAAAGCCTTCGCGCAGAATTTCGTGTACGGTCTCATTGGTGTAAACTATATGACAGCTAAGCTGACGGGTAAGCTTAGGAGTGTCTGTATAGGAGAATTTTTGCGGATTTTCATCTCCTTTCTGTTCTTCCATGACAGAATAATTGAGGCTCCGGCCATCTACACGTGGTGGGGTACCGGTTTTCATCCGGCCCGCCTGGAAGCCAAGTGCAATTAGCTGTTCTGTAATGCCGAATGCACGTGGTTCGCCCATACGTCCACCACCCAACTGTTTGTCGCCTACGTGGATCAGACCGTTTAAAAATGTTCCATTGGTAAGGATTACAGCGTGTGCCCGGATTGAAATTCCCAAGGAAGTTACTACTCCAACAGCTTTTTGGTCTTCAATAATAAGGCTTTTAACCATGTCCTGAAAAAAATCCAGGTTTGGCGTGTTCTCCAGTGCGATGCGCCATTCCTCCGCAAACATCATCCTGTCGTTTTGTGTGCGTGGTGACCACATGGCCGGACCCTTGGACAGGTTCAGCATTTTAAACTGCACAGCCGATTTATCGGCTACAATACCGGAATACCCACCTAATGCATCTATTTCTCTAACGATCTGCCCTTTTGCAATACCTCCCATAGCGGGATTACAGGACATTTGTCCTATGGTCTGCATATTCATCGTAACAAGTAAGGTTTTAGAGCCAAGGTTAGCGGCGGCCGCCGCAGCCTCACAGCCGGCATGACCACCGCCCACCACTATTACATCATATTTGTCTGTAATCATAAAATCATATTAATGTTTCACGTGAAACATACGGTGAATTAAATGCTTATTTATCATTAAGCAAAGCCAGGTAGTGATTTTCTCTGGCTGTCATATCTTTCTGTTCTTCAGGAGTTTTATCCTTATATCCGCAGAGATGCAGCATACCATGTGCGAGCACTCTGTGAAGTTCATCTAAGAAGCTGGACTTCAATAAATCTGCGTTTTCAGAAATGCGCGGCAAAGATACGAAAATCTCACCCGAAACTGTTTTACCCTTTACATAGTCGAACGTGATCACATCAGTATAGTAATCGTGATTCAGAAAATCACGGTTTACCTTCAACAGATATTCATCATCGCAAAAAATATAATTGATCTTCCCAGCCTTATAACCTTCAAGAGTAATCAGTCGGTTTAACCAGGGAACAATCTCCTGTTTGATTTCTACAGGCTCAATTTCTTCAAAAAAATAAGTGATCATACTAAAAATAATGTCCTAAGATTACACTGAATATTCCTTTTTCGCGGTTGAAGGAATGGCTGTAGTTAATTTTAATCTGACCCAGAGGGGATTTGTAGCCGGCAGTCAGTCCTGCAGAGGATTCTGAAAGATAAAATATATCATCGACTTCAATGTCATTAAATAAATTGGCTGCACTAACAGTCAGATCTGCGAAGAAGTTCCGGTAAAAATTGATCTGCAGCGAGTTTGAAGTCATCAGTAAGTTTCGGCTGCTTTGCTCTCCAAACTGGTAGCCCTGAAACGCGAAGAAATTACCCAAATTCTGCTCAAAGATCCCTCCGATACGGTATAGCTTATAATCCGAAACTTCCTCTCCCAAAGTTAACCCTCCGGCCAAGAGCAGCCGATATGTGATTATGCGGGACAGCGGAAAATTAAACTGAGCGGAAAGTCTGGTTTGAAAGGTGCGTCCTTCCTGACTTTCACTCAGCAAATCCAGCAGTTTTCCTTCGGCATTCAGCAATATACCTTTGGTAGGGAAGCTGCGGTTGTCCTGGGTATCCGATTTAATAAAAAGATAAGGATTTAACAATTTCTGAACATTGGTATAATCAGGCTGTCCGTTAATCTTGGATTCATAATAATCGTGACTTAAACCGCCACCAACAGCATATCTGTCCTTCCATATTGACTGTACGAAGGCTTCTGTACGCAGCCAGTTCCAACTTTCTGTTCGGTTTGCGTTACTGTCACGCAAGTCCAGCGACATGCCGGAGGCATACAGACCAAATCCGGGAATGTAACCATTATCAATAAAGTAATTGAGGTAATATCGTGGTTTATCGCCAGCTACCAGATCCAGCGATACGGTTGAATTTCGAAATAGCAGTCTTTTGGCAGTTAGATTGACAAGCAGGCCCGTTTTGAAGACCTCGTCATAATGCAGGCCAAATTTCAGGAAGAAGCGCGTGTCATCTTCGGTAACATCCAGTTTCAGGATATTGCTTTCTTCTCCCTGTACAATATCATAATTCACCAGAGTGTAATTGTTGGTGGCATAAAGTTTATCCACCATACGGTTAATGGTTCCATAGGTGAGCAGTGCCGGCAGGCGCAGGTTCATCTTACCTTCAATATAGTTTTTGCGGAATATTCTGTTGTTCTGAACTACAAGACTGTCAATTTTATACAGGTTGCTGTATACATTCATAGGCACTCGGAGCAGTGTCTGCTCCCGTTTGGGTAATTTAGAAAGAACCGGGGCATACTTCTGTGCCGCTACATAACCGGAGTCCAGGATGGCTGCCTTCGCATCATAGCTGGTAGCAGTCATACCGGTAAGATCGGGCTGTATATTGATATCAGTATAGGCATACTGTGCCCGGGTTTCCTTCTGAATGCCAAAATCAATCACCTGATTCAGTATATCAAGTGCACTGCGCATGTTTTCACGGCTGGCAAGTCCCTGGCTCAGGTCTACACCTATTACTACATCAATACCTCTATCTTTAAGGGGTTTTGATGGGTAATTTATGGTCATTGCGCCATCTATATACAGCGAATCACCGATCTTCACCGGATCCATCAGGGAAGGGAAGGCGGAACTGGCCATAATGGAACTTACCAGATCGCCCTTCTCCAGAACTTCCATTTTTCCGCTTTCAAGATTTGTGGCAATGCATAGAAACGGGATAGGTAATTCAGAAAAATCATTTATATTGGATACATTCTTAAAGAGTTCCCTTAGGAGATAGATATTCTTCTGTCCTGTGGATATTGCTTTTGGCAGCACATTTATTTTTCCGTCCTTCACAGGGACAGTCAGGATATATTTGTCTACAGATTTATTAAAAAACGAAGTCTCCTGCCTTGTCTTTTCATTTGCAATAATGTTATAGAAATCGGTGTCCAGTACAATCTTTTCAATGTCTTTCGCTGTATAACCTGAGGCATAAAGACCACCCACGATTGCACCCATACTGGTACCTGAAATATAATCTACTTTTACCCCCAGTGAGTCCAGTACCTTAAGTACTCCCACATGTGCAAAACCTTTGGCACCTCCACCCGACAGTGAAAGGCCGATACGGGGGTTGGGAGGTATTTTGAAATCTTCCTTCACCTGCGCTTTCACGAAGATCAGGGTTAGACAAAACAGTAACAGATGAAGTAGTTTTCCCATTTAATTCTTTATATAAATTCTTTTTACCCGCCGGGAAATAGAGGTCAATACCTCATATGGAATTGTTGCGCAATAGTCTGCGAACTGTTCCAGGGTGGGTTTGGAATTGAAAATAATTACTTCGGACCCTTCCTGTACTTCCAGCATGCCTATGTCCACCATCAGCATGTCCATGCATATATTTCCGACTATTGGGCAAAGTGTACCCTTTACCGACACATGACCTCTTCCGTTACCAATCATCCGGGGAATACCGTCAGCGTAGCCCACAGGAACGGTTGCGATCCTGGTATCTTTTTCCACCCTATGGCGGCGACTGTAACCCACAGAATCACCTGCCTTTACATGAGAAATCTGTGAAATGACGGTCTTAAAAACTACAGCATTGCGAAGCTGCTTTTTAACTTTCGGTTCTGCAGAAATTCCAACCATCCCTATTCCGATCCGCACCATATCAAACTGATATTCTGTAAAAGAGGTGATACCGGCAGAATTCAGAATATGCAGGATAGGCCGGTAACCAAGGGCTTTTATCATCACTTCGGTGTTGCGAGAGAATGTTTCAATCTGACTAAGGGCATATTCCCGCTCATCAGACATATCTGAAGTTGAAAGATGACTGAAAATACTGGCTACCTTCAGGTTCATGGACTTGAGTTTCTCCGCAAGCAACACTAATTCTTCACTTTTAAAACCAAGACGGTGCATGCCCGTTTCCAGTTTGATATGAATAGGGTACTGTTTGTCTACTCCAAGTTCATTCAGAGCGTTCCAGAAAAGATCCAAAACCCTGAAACTGTAAATTTCCGGTTCCAGATTATATTCGATAATTGCGTTATAGCTGTGCTGCTCGGGATTCATCACAATGATGGGGGTGGTGATTCCATTCTTCCTTAGGTCCATGCCTTCATCTGCATAGGCCACGCCCAGATAGTCTATGTGGCGATGCTGAAGGAACTCGGCAATTTCATAACCACCCAAACCGTAAGAGTATGCCTTAACCATAGCCATCATTTTGGTTTCGGGTTTCAGCAGTGCTTTATGGACATTGATATTGTGAAGCAAAGCGTTTAGATGAACTTCAAGAACTGTGTCATGTTTCTGCAGTTCCAGAAGATTTTTGATTTTTTCAATGGCAAACTTCCTGGCACCTTTCAGCAGGATCAGTGAATCCTCAATATGGCTAAGTGTCTGACTTTCGGTAAGTTCTGCCGCATCCCTGTAAACAAAGGAACTGGCCTCAAACAGGGCTTGATATTGTGTGATTTCAGAGCCTATAAGGTATACCCGGTCAAACCGCTGCTCATTTACAAGCGCAGCCACTTCCTGATAAAGTGTTTCGGGGCTTTCTCTTACATCAATGATATCGGTCAGGATCAGAACTTTTTTTTCTTTCTTGTACTCCTTTATAAACTGGAATGCAATCTTCAGCGAATCAATGTCCAGGTTAAAGGAGTCGTTCACGACCAGATTACCCCGGACTCCGTGCACTGATTCCAGGCGCATTTCAACTGCTTTAAGTCCTTTCAGTTTTCGAATGATCTCTTCATTGGGCAAACCTATTTCTTTTAATACAGCTACCAGTGCAAGCACGTTTTGGAGGGTAGCTTCATCTTTTTGGGAGAGGCCAAACGTAAATTCCTCACCAAAATAGGATACAGTGATCTCATGCGTGAATTGGTCCCACCCGGAAACAACACTGAGTGCATTCTGTGCCCCAAAACCGTAGGAAATGAGCTTACGGTCATTATACTTCTGCCATACCGCGTCATAAACTCCCGGGTGATCACCGTTAAAGATGATGATCTGAGAATTCTTAAACAACTTCAGTTTTTCTGAAATTAACTCTTCTTCAGAACCGAAATTCGCAGAGTGTGCGGTACCAATATGAGTAAGAATTCCAATTTGAGGTGAAAAAATGTCAGACAGGACCGACATTTCACCGGGTTGTGAAATCCCCGCCTCGAAAACCCCAAATTCATTTTTGTGGCCGATTTGCAGTAAAGACAGCGGCAAACCTATTTGTGAATTGAAACTTTTCGGGCTTTTTACAGTATCATACAGGTTGAATATACACTGGTAGAGCCATTCCTTAACGATGGTTTTGCCGTTACTCCCCGTAATTCCAATCGTTTTTAGTGTGGGAAATGATGCAAGATGATATTTAGCCAGTTTCTGAAGAAATCGCACGGAATTTTCGACCAAAATCCAGGTAATACCTTCTTCATCACTTGCTTTATTTTCGGAGATAATAATTCTGATACCTCTTTCAAGAACTTCAGGAATATATTTTTCACCGCTGTTTTGGCTGGTGTTAATTGCTATGAAAGCCCGGTCCTGCACGGCAAAAAGATTCCGGCTGTCGAAGGAAATATATTTCACCACCGCGGACCCATCACCCACAAGCGCACTGCCTGTAATCTCTGCAATTTGTGCTGCGGTGTAATTCATTCCGGCAATGTTTTATTAAGTACATGATCAGCAAAGACGCGGCGGCTTACAGCTTCGTAACTTTCAGTTTCACCCAGTTCTACAAGATTCACACTATCTGTAGTCCGCATGGAATAATTGGCCAGGTTTCCGGTTCTTTTACAAATGGCGTGAACCTTTGTTACATATTCGGCAGTAGCCATAAGATTGGGCATAGAACCAAAAGGGCGTCCCATAAAGTCCATGTCCAAACCGGCTATAACTACCCGCACTCCATTGTTTGCCAACTGATTGGCAACATCTACAATGCCACTGTCAAAAAACTGTGCTTCATCAATTCCAACCACATCGCAGGTAGATCCCAGAAGCAGGATTTCGTTGGAGCTCTCCACAGGTGTGCTCCGGATTTTGTTCAGGTTATGAGATACCACTTCGTCCACACCGTACCGAATATCAATTTGTGGCTTGAATATTTCAACTGTCTGTCCCGCCATTTCCGCGCGTCTTAGGCGGCGGATCAGCTCTTCGGTTTTACCGGAAAACATGGACCCGCAGATAACTTCCATCCAGCCGCTTTGTTTGGAATGATTTATTGTATTTTCTAAAAACATTTGTTATTTTAGCCGTATAAACAAGTTCAAAATTACGCAAAATTTAGCAAGATATTTACCATGCATAATTTTCAGGAAATTAAGGATCAGGCCTTCAGTGATGCCGCTTCCATCATCAGCAGACTGGGCAGAGTGTCAACTGCAGAGGAGCTCGTAAATTCCGCAGAGGATATCTCGGAACTCAGTGAACTGGTGACATTCCTGCAGCGGTTTGATTCTTATGCGCTGCGTCTCAATAAAAACGCTGCGGAAGATTCTGTAAATCAATCTGTAAGTCATGATTTCATAAGTCAGGAAGCAGTCTTTGAAGGTAATCCGTATATTGCTGAAGAAGAAGTGATCTTTAATAATAACTTTAATCTGATTGATGAATCTGAAATAGATCATCCTGAGATGGAAGATGATGTACTGGAAGAGGAAGCAGCTTTCAATAACGAACTGAATGAAATCGGCAAGGTAAGTGACCCGGTACCGCAATCAAATGCTGAAATTGACTTAAATGATGCAGAACCGGTGACTGCGACTTCTGTACATGACAGTCAAACTTCAGAAATGATGCCTGAAGCAGCAAGATCTTCTGAGGATGATAAGATGGATTCTGAAAATCGTTCTGATGAAGAGCAGAAAGCTGATCCTATTTCGGATGAAGCAGATACTGCAGAACCTGCGAATGAAATCATCGAACCTGTTCTTGATACAGCCGAAACGGCGGAACCTTCGGAAACTGAAACAGATGACAGAAAACCTGTGGAGTCACGCAGGAATATCATCGATATTGAACATGAGCAGAAGATGCAGGAGTTAAACCAGGTAGCTGAGAAGCTGCAGGAACAGCATGAAGAGAAAAAATTCAAACTGTCCAATATCAAAGGTTTAAAGAAGATACAGTCGCTCTTTGATGATGATCCGCTGGAAGAGGTGATGCGGGAAGATCATACACCGAAGCCAGCCTCAGACAGCTTGCGTAAATCCAATATCCCTACAGATTTCATGGAGGCCGGAAAGCCTAAGCCGGAGTTCAAACTGGACTTAAATGACAAAATTGCGTTTTCAAAAATGCTTTTTGGCGGAAGTCAGTCCCGTCTGAATGAAACCATCAGGGAACTTAACAGTTTTGCTACGCTGGAAGAAGCCCGTGAATATCTCAGCGATGCTTATTATGAGAATAACTGGGAGAAATCTGATGAGTATGCGCAACGGCTTTGGAGTCTGGTGGAAAGCAAATTTCTATAATTAACAATCCCAACATGACGAACGGAATTTCCGGTTTCCGGAATATCTTCTTTATTGGAATCGCTGGCGTAGGTATGAGCGCGGTCGCTCAGTATATGCGGGGCATTGGTGCAAATGTTTCCGGCAGTGACCGATACTTTAAAAAAGACGAATATAACAAGACCAGGGAGCAGCTGGAAGAGGAGGGGATCCTGTGTTTCGAGCAGGATGGTTCCGGAATTACGGATACTACAGATTTGGTTGTGGTTTCTACCGCTATCGAAGATACGGTGCCTGAGGTGAGGAAAGCACGTGACCTGGGTATCCAGATTATTAAGAGAAGCGAACTGTTGGCGCTGATAGCCAAAAGCAGGAAAACCATAGCAGTGGCCGGAACCTCAGGAAAGTCCACTACCGCGGCGATGATTTATCAGATTTTCGCCGATGCCGGACTTTCGCCGGGAATAATTTCCGGAGCCGGATTAACAAGTATCATCAGAGAGGGAAGAATTGGAAATGCTGCTGTAGGAAGCGGTGAATGGCTTATTATTGAAGCTGATGAAAGTGATGGTTCCGTAGTTCTTTATGAGCCGGAAATAGGCCTGTTGCTCAATGTAGACCGTGACCATCAGGAAATTGATGAACTCATGGATCTCTTCACAGTTTTCAAAAATAATTGCAAAAGTTTATTTATTGTAAATCAATCCAATACGTTGGCGAAACAGCTGTCGGACAGCGCCGTAAATGATTTTGGATTTGAAAATGAGGAAGCAGGATGCAATGCCCGAAATTTCAGACAGGAGGGCTTAAAATTGTTTTTTACAATTGAAGATCAGAATTTTGAAATGAATGCGCTGGGTCAGCATTCCGTGGAAAATGCTGCAGCGGCCGTCGCAGTAGCCCTGAAAGCAGGAATTTCGCTTGACCAGTGCGCTGCGGGATTGTCCGGATATGAAGGTATCTATCGCCGGCATCAGATTCTGGGTGAAAAGCAGGGGGTATGGGTAATTGACGATTATGCCCACAATCCGGCTAAATGTGCGGCCTCTATCCGGGCCTGTCAGCCATTGGCACATAAGGTGATCGCATGGTTTCAGCCCCACGGTTACGGCCCCACCAAGTTCCTGCGAAAGGATTTTGTTGATGAAATTTCCTGCGCATTGCGTCCTCAGGATGAAATCTGGATGAGTGAGATTTTCTATGCAGGCGGTACGGCGGTAAAGGACATTTCTGCAGGCGATCTTATAGATGATCTGGCGGCAAAAGGCAGTAATGCACATTTTGTGGCGAACAGGAATGATTTGCTGCCGGCACTCCGGCCCCGACTTCAGCCGGGAACAGTCCTCTTGCTCATGGGTGCCCGTGATCCCGGACTTGAAGAATTCACGAATAAACTTTTTAAAGACCTTTAATGTCCGGAATACTTTATTTTGTACCCACACCAATCGGGAATCTGGAAGATATGACCTTCCGCGCTGTACGGATACTGAAGGAAGTTGATTATATCCTTTGCGAGGATACGCGCACTTCCGGCATACTCCTGAAACACTATGAGATTTCAAAACCTCTAAAATCTTATCATTTGCATAATGAACACCATTCTACCCAAAAGGTGATTGATGATCTCCGGGACGGAATGAACATCGCTATCATCACAGATGCCGGAACACCCGGTATTTCTGACCCCGGCTATCTGTTGGCAAGGTCCGCGGCAGAGGTGGATTTGGAAATGCAGTGCCTGCCGGGACCCACGGCGTTTGTACCGGCCCTGGTAGTTTCGGGGTTACCCAACAATGAATTCCTGTTTGCGGGATTCCTGCCACAAAAGAAAGGCAGGCAAACCAAGCTTAAGCAACTGGCAGAAGAGAAAAAAACCATAATTTTGTACGAAAGTCCGCACAAGATCAATACAACTCTGGAGCAGGTCCGGGAATTTTTTGGCGAGGACACCAAAGCGAGCCTGAGCAGGGAAATTTCCAAGAAGTTTGAAGAAACAAAGCGCGGAAGCATAGCTGAACTTATTGAGTTTTCAAAAACAAAAACATTGAAAGGGGAGATTGTCCTCATTATCAACAACGTGATTTAATTAAATGAATATGGGATTATTAGAAGGAAAGGTGGCATTGATTACCGGCGGTTCCCGCGGAATTGGCAAGGGCATCGTAGAACGTTTTGCAGAACAGGGTGCACAGGTAGCTTTTACTTATGCCGGATCTGTGGAGAAAGCTGCAGAACTTGAAAAGTCACTCAGTTCCACAACAAAAATAAAAGGTTTCCAGAGTGATGCTTCCGATTTTGACGCTGCACAGAAACTTGTGGATGACGTTATCGCGGAATTCGGAAAAGTAGACATACTTATCAATAACGCCGGCATTACCAGGGACGGACTTTTACTGCGAATGAGTAAGGACGATTGGGATATCATCATGAAAACCAATCTGGATTCAGTATTCAATCTTACCAAAGCAGTTATAAAGCCCATGATGAAGGCTAAAAACGGTTCCATCATCAATATGTCTTCCGTAGTAGGAATTCAGGGGAACGCCGGTCAGGCCAACTACGCAGCCTCTAAAGCTGGTGTAATTGGTTTTACAAAGTCTGTTGCACTGGAGTTGGGTTCACGCAACATAAGATGTAACGCCATCGCCCCAGGCTTCATTGAAACTGAAATGACAGCGGCATTAGACCAGAAAGTAATTGAGGAATGGCGGAATGATGTTCCGCTGAAACGCGGTGGAATGCCTGAGGATGTAGCCAATGCCTGTGTATTTTTGGGCAGCGATATGTCCGCTTATATTACTGGTCAGGTTCTGAACGTGTGCGGAGGTCTGCTTACTTAATACCGAAAGCATAAAGACATTAAATAACCCCTTTTATCCATGATAAAGGGGTTTGTTGTTCCGGTGAGAAATGATGTGGAATTAAAGGCTTAAACGGAATCCTAATTAATCTGGATACCCTTTCAGTACAAAAAGAAAAATCATAGAATGATACACGACAAAGATTATATAATGCGCATCGTAAAGCAGTTCTCAGAACTGCTGGCAACAATGATGTTGGGAAAGAATGAAGGCGAGTTAAATGACGAGCAAACGCTTTTTGAAACCCAGATGCGGAATGCTTTTAAAATGGACTTTGACGAACTTGCGGGCAAAAGTGCCGCCGAGATGTCACAATGGGTTGAAGCTAAAGATAAATCACATCAGATTGGCTATTACGAGCTCCTGGGAAATCTATTTTATTACAAATTCACCATTGATCCTAACATTGGTTTCGCACTAAAAGCACAGACATTTTATGAGAAGTGGCTTCAGGAAAGTCAGATTTTTTCATTACCGGTAATGTCAAAATTAGCCGAACTAAAGAAGTTTGCTGACTCCAATAATGGTGTAGATGTTTAAAAACCGGTTTAGAAGGAGATTGTATAAGTACCGGTAGATGAAGTGTTGGCACGCTCAGCCTTCACATACCTTTTAACCCAGGATATTGATGTGGAGACCGCACAGGCATCGGAGATACCGCCCGACCGTCTGGCCAGGGTCACATTTCCTGCTTTATCTACGGTATACGAAATGTTGATTGTTCCACTGGCTGTACAGTTATGAGAAGGTTGAGCGCCCCCGCGTCCCATAGTTCCCGGAATAAAACCGATCAGGTTTCTGTCCACTCCTATCTTACTGTCACCATCACTGTCGCCACCCAGGGGGTCCCCCGCATTACCCGTGGTTCCCGCAGTACCCTGTGTACCCGCGTTGGATTTTCGCCCGCCAATGAGATTGCCAATGGCAGCGGTACCTTTTCCGTCACCCGATCCTGTTCTTGAATTGGAAACGGTGGCTTTGGAGGAGGCTGTTTTTGAATTGGAAGGCTTTGTAACCGTTTTTGCGGTCGTTTTGGAAACAGGCTTCGTCGCTTTCAAATCCCTGGCGGCAGTCACTTTTGTATTGGTTCCTGTAATTACCCTTTGCGTTTTCACTGGTTCTGGCTGTACTTCGGCCGCGGGTTGAGACTGTGAAACATCAGGCTGCACGGGCTGCGTTTCGGGAGCAGTTTCTGCAGCCAGGCTTCCCTGCTGGAAAGCAGGATCTTCGCTGTCCTGCCCATTACGGTTGTCGCCGAAGTTGAGGAGCATTGTTGTCACCTCTTCCGGTGTTTCAGTGATTTTGGTAAACTTATAGAAATAGATGAGCAGAAAGCCCAGAATAGCCGTCAGTAAAGTGATTACCGCGCTTTTTTGCCGGTTTCTCCGGTCGTGGTCAATATGTTTTGCAGCAAAATTCATTATTCTTCCTGGGTCGTAGCGATTGCGAGATTATATTTGTGTGTCTCGGCGATCGACATTACAAAAACTACGTCGCGGTGGCGGCTGTTCTCATCTGCCCGAATGGTAAAGGCAGGATTACTTTCTTCCTTCAGTGCGTTTACCAGATAATCCTCCAATTGTTCTCTGGGAATTTCCGCATCGTTCACATAATATTTGCCGTCTGCTTTAATCGTGACGGTTGTAGCCTCCTGAACAGAGGGATTTGCGGCATCGGCGGTAGGAAGTTTGACGTCAATCGCACTTTGACTTATGGCGGAACTCGTAATCATGAAAAATATCAACAGCAGAAAGATAATATCTGTCATCGATGCCATGCTGAATTCAGCATTTACTCTGTTCTTCCTCTTTAACTCCATGAATAATTTGGATTGGATGTTCGGTAATAAGTTAAGTCCCGGTTACAGCGGTTTATTCAGTGCGTCTAAAAATTCATTTACATGAGTCTGGATTTTCAGTACAAGTCTGTCCACATTTGTTACCAGGATGTTGTAAAAGAAGTAGGCCGGTATGCCAACGAAAAGCCCCACTGCCGTGGTAGCCATGGCTGTATATATACCGGAAGCCAGTAGCTTGGGACTCACTGCACCGGTTACATTTGAGATTTCAAAAAAGGCCATAATCATACCCACAACGGTACCCAAAAAGCCCAGCATAGGGGCGGCTCCGGAGGCGGAAGCCAGAATGTTCAGGTTTTTTTCCAGTCGCGAAACTTCCAGCTGGCCCTGGTTCTGCATTGCATTTGATATATCGGAAATAGGACGGCCAATCCTGGCCAGACCCTTCTCAATCATCCGGGCCTCCGGCGAATCTATGGTTCTGCAGTAATCCATGGCGGTCTGTATTTTACCGTCCTGCACAAAATCCTTGATGTTTTCCAGAAAGTTAGGTGTCTGGCGCGAAGCACGTTTGATAAAAAAATATCTTTCCAGGAAAATGTAGAGCGCAAGGAGCCCGAGCAGGAAAATGGCAACCATGATGGAGTTTCCTATAATTCCTCCGCTGAACAGCACATCCCAAAGGGAAAAAACATGCGTTTCGGTAGTTGTGTTCACAATTTGTGTTGGTGTCTGCAAAAACATCTTATACTTTTTGGTTAAATGAATGAACGGTAAACACTGGCTAATATTGTAGGAAGCCCGTGTTTACAGTATTTTTAGGGAAATTCAGCGATTATCATGAAAGTTACTCATCTTCAACAATAATCTCGTCCTCTCTGAAGTTACATTTCAGTTTGAAAGGGACCGGTTCGTCGGATCCGGTGTAGAAATCGGTAATTTCGCCCTGCCAGCAAAGCTGCAGAATTCCGTCGCCGTTTTTTTCAAAGGTGAGCTCATTGCTCAGCAAATAAGCCTCTTCATCATCATACAGGTCAATCTCGGTATAAGTGGATTCGTCGGTATCATCTATACGGAATGTTTTTCCTTCTATTTCTCCGTTTTCCAGCGGAAAGTCAATGACCTCCAATGAAAGTTGGGGAAAATTGTACTGCAGGGAATCATCGTCTACATGATCCAGGGATTCATCGGTAATTACCTCTACCTCCAGCAAATGTTCGCTGTTACTGTAAACTGCCTTGCAGTATGTGTTTTTAATATGATACTTAAGCGTTTCCTCAGGGTGGTAAATTTTTAATATCCCTTTCATTGCTGGTGAAGTAGTTAATGTGTTAATATTACTGTTTCACAAAGATAAAAAATTGCCTGAACCACAAATTTATTTTTCAAAATATTTTAAACAGGGCATTGTAGAAATATTAAGTAAATTTAAGGCTGAAAAAAATCTGCGATGAGCCGACTGTCATTGAAATATCTGTTTGCGTTATGTCTTATATCTTTTGCATTTTCCTGCAAGAAAACCGACTCACCACTTACAAAGGTGACCCCATTGGAAATAGATTCCATTGCTGCAAACTATTATGAGCAATATCTTAAACTTTATCCCCTGGAAGCCACTGCCCAGGGTGATTACCGGTATAATGACCAGTTGGCCATTGATATAGACAAGGATTATATTTCCGGCGAAATCGCATTTTACAATTCGGTTCAGAAACAGATGGAAAAGCTGAATTATCGAAACTTGTCTGATGAGGACAAGACGGTCTATGATGTTCTGGATTTTATCCTGAAATCGCGGATTGAACGCTACGCCTATAAGCCCGAATATATACCTTTTACACAGTTCAGCGGCTTACCGCTTGATTTTCCTTTGCTTGGTTCGGGGCAGGGCAGCCAACCGTTTAAAACTGAAAAGGATTATGAGGATTGGCTGAAACGTGCAGGTAAGTTCCCGCTGTGGATGACGGCCGCTACCGAAAATTTCCGTGAAGGCATGGCTACCGGGATCGTACTGCCTAAGAAACTCGTGGTAAAAATGATTTCGCAGATGCGCTCAGCAGAGATCACTACTACCGAGTGGGAAAAAAACATATTTTACGGTCCTGTACGCGGGTTTCCATCCAACTTCAGCAATGAGCAGAGAGAAAAGTTCAGGGCTGCTTATGTGGAGATGATCAGAACCAAGATTATTCCGGCCTATACGGCAATGGGTGATTTTCTGGAGAAAGAATATCTGCCGAAAGCAAGGGATACGGACGGGATTAATGCCTTGCCCAAGGGTAAGGATATTTACTCGTTTTATGCACGATACTGGACTACCACCGCTATGGCTCCGGACGACATTTATAAGACGGGTCTGGCAGAAGTGGCGATGCTGCGTGCAGAAATGGAGAAAGTGAAGCAGCAGGTTGGTTTCACAGGAAATCTTGACCAGTTTATTGCACACGTGAAAGAAGATCCGTCTGCGATGCCTTATAAAACGGAAAAGGAACTCATTGACGCTTTTAACGCTGTTCTTAAGAAAATCAACCCCAGGCTGAAAGCTATGTTCAGTCATACTCCGAAGACGCCGTTTGAGATCCGCCAGACTGAAAAATTCCGTGAAGCGACCGCCAGCGCCGAGTACGTTCCGGGCACGCCGGACGGTAAACGGCCGGGAATATTTTATATCCCCATACCGGACGCCACTAGATTCAATGTTACCTCGGGAATGGAATCTCTTTTCCTGCATGAGGCCATTCCGGGACACCATTATCAAATCTCCCTGCAGCAGGAAAACCAGGAACTGCCAAAGTTCATGCGGTTTGGCTGGCTGGGTTCCTATGGAGAAGGTTGGGCCCATTATTGTGAAACCTTGGGCCCTGAACTAGGACTATACACGGATCCTTACCAGAAAATGGGATACCTGAGTGACCAGATGCTTCGTGCCGTCAGATTAGTGGTTGATACTGGTCTGCACACCGGCCGCATGAACAGAGAAGAGGCTGTCCGTTACTTCCTGAGCAATATTTCTTACGATGAAGCTGCAGCAACTGCTGAGATTGAAAGATACATGGCCATGCCGGGACAGGCGCTGAGCTATAAGATCGGAAGTCTGAAAATACGTGAACTCAGAACGAAATATGAAAAGGAGCTGGGTAAGAAATTCAGTTTACCGCAATTTCACGATGAGATACTGAACCAGGGATCACTGCCGCTTGATATTCTGGACCGTAAGATGAAAGTTTGGGCTTCCAAACAATAAATTCAGCTATGGATTTAACATCCGGGTGATGAAGTCTCCTTCGCGTTTTCCGCGTGCGGGAGAATACTCGCGCCCGTAAAAGATGATCTGAAGATGAAGTTTATTCCAAAGTTCCTTTGGGAATATTTTCCTGGCATCACGCTCGGTTTCCACTACATTTTTGCCGCTGGTAAGCTTCCAGAGTGTCATTAATCTGTGAATATGCGTATCTACAGGAAATGCCGGGATACCGAATGCCTGGCTCATCACAACACTTGCGGTTTTATGACCTACGCCGGGCAGAGACTCCAGCTCCTCAAATGTATGAGGAACTTCACCGCCATGCCTCTCTATCAAAAGTTCAGACATCCGTTTCAGGTTTTTGGCTTTCTGGTTGGCCAGACCAATCTCTTTTATTAGCTCCTTAATCTCGGAAACGTCCAGCTTCTGCATCTTAAAAGGAGTATCTGCCACGGCGAATAGAGCAGGGGTGATTTCGTTTACCTTTCGGTCTGTAGTTTGCGCCGATAGCGCGACGGCTACCAACAGCGTAAACGGATCCTTATGGTCCAGCGGAACCGGAACCGTTGGATACAGTTTTTCGAGTTCCGAGATTACAATGGCAGCCCTTTGCTTTTTCGTCATTTTAAAGTTAAATTTGAACAAAATTAGCTATTATGTTGAATGTGGGCGATCATTTACCGGAATTTACAGCGGTTAATCAGGAGGATGAAACGGTTTCCAGTCTGGATTTCCGGGGCTACAAATCCGTTCTGTTTTTTTATCCTCAGGCAAATACGCCTACCTGTACAGTGGAAGCCTGCAATCTGAATGACCATCTTGATGAATTACAGAGTGCCGGCTATAAGGTCCTTGGCATATCCGCCGATTCAGTAAAGAAGCAGAAGAATTTTCACACAAAAAATAATCTGGGATATGACCTCATTGCTGATGAGAAGCGCGATATCATTGAGAAATTTGGAGTTTGGCAGGAAAAGAAAACTTTTGGCAAAACTTATTTCGGTATTGTACGCACCACATTTATCTTTGATGAAAACGGTATCTGCATCCGTAGGATTGACAAGGTAAAGTCCAGGGAAGCCGCAAGGCAGATCCTAGAAGGAGTTTAGTTGCGCCGCTGCTGTTTGCGCACCTTTTTTTCCATTTTTTTGGTCATCTCTTTCTGTATCCTCTTTTGCTCCTCCGCACGCAGCCGGGCTTCTTCCATCTGCTTATCCAGGGCACTGTAATGAGGGTTGTTCGTGCATTCCTTACCATACAGTTCAAAATAGGGTCCTAAATCCTTTTCCGCGGACACGGCGCCGGTCATCTTATCCACATGCATGGTATAATGTGTTCTGGCCAGCGGGCATTCCGATGAAGTCTCTTTACCGGCATCTACAATAAAATAGCTGCCTTTATCCTGATAGTTGGCCGCATAATCCTTGAATTCAAAATCGATCTGATAACCGTGTGCAAGTGCGGAAAGTGCAGCTTCTTCACCGTTGTCAATACGGCCAATAAAAGCTTTTAAAGAGGCGTCATCGGTTATATATTTCATAACGCCGTCCTTAAGATAGGCGATATAATAATATCCCGTACCGTGAGGATTAAGTTTAAATCCTTTTCCCTGGCTCTCAAACGGCAATCCGTTTTCGGATTGCAGAGTCCTCTCCTTTCCTTCCAGATGATAAATCACTGTCCACGAAGAGATCTTCCCTTCCGGAATTATTTTAAGGAGCAGATTTTCAGCGTTAGTAAGATGGACTTTCTTTTCCTGCGAATGGAAAGTTACTGCAGCAAAAAGAGAAGCCAGGGTTATAATTTTTTTCATAAGATGGACATGACGTCATTAAAAAAACGGATAAGGCTTCAACTTATTGTCTGGTGTGACTATATAAACTTATCGCCTTTCTTCAGATTTTTAATATCCTGAACGTACTGCTTGATCTTTTGGTCGTTGGCCCGCGGGCAAATCAGCAGCGCTTTGTCGGTATCTACTATGATATAATCTTTCAGCCCGTCTATCACAACGGCTTTATTGCTGTTCTTAAGACGTACAATATTTCCGGTGGAATTATAACTCATTACATATTTGGAGTTCACTGCATTTTTATGGCTGTCTTTATGCGCATTTTCATATACAGAGGTCCAGGTCCCAAGGTCACTCCACCCCAAATCGGAAGGGATTACATACACATTATCAGCACGCTCCAGAATTCCGTTGTCTATTGAGATCTTGGTCACTTTAGGATATATAAGTTCCACACAGGAGTTCTCGCGGTCAGAGTTGTATTCGCAGGTACTGAACTGTTCGCACATTTCAGGAAGGTAATTCTCAAACGCTTTATATATACTTCTTACGTTCCAGATAAAGATGCCGGAATTCCACAGGAAATCACCGCTTTCAAGGAATGTTTTTGCGATTTCCAGGCTGGGCTTTTCTGTGAAGGTCTTCACCTTGGAAACTTCGGCCCCTTCCGTATCGAAGAACTGGATATAACCATAGCCCGTATCGGGGCGGGTTGGCGTGATTCCGAGAGTGATCAGATAGTCATTTTCCGATGCCAGGCCGAACGCAAAACTTACCTTCTCCAGAAAGGTCTTTTCCTTTAAGATCAGATGATCTGCGGGCAATACAATGATATTCGCCTCCGGTGATTTAGCTGCGATTTTGCTGGCCATATAAATATTGCAGGCCGCGGTGTTTTTCATCATGGGCTCACCAACAATATTCTCAGCCGGGATTTCCGGAAGCTGGGACTTCGAGAGTTCTGCATATTCCTTATTGGTGATCACATAAATGTTTTCGGGCGGCAGCAGTTGGCTTATCCTGTCAAAGGTTTGCTGGATCATTGTACGGCCGGTACCCAGAATATCCTGAAACTGCTTGGGAAACTTCTGCGTACTCATAGGCCAGAAACGGCTTCCAATGCCACCGGCCATAATTACGCAGTAATTGTCTGATTTTAACATGCTTAGCTTATTTTTTCTACTCTGGCCAAGGGCTTGAAAATGTATTTTTTACCGCTTTCCAGTTGCACACAAATATAGTTTTTATTTCGCTTCTGCTCTATGACATATATCTTCTTACGGTAAGTGAACCGGTCATTCAGAGCCAGGTCATCAAGGTAGCAGGTTTCATCTTTTACATCTTCTATATGGAAATATTTAACCAGTTCCGGACTGGCTGTAAAACTTGCCTTGGGTGAGCGGGAAAAGCGTAAGATAATTGGTTGCAAATCCTCAGGATATACCCTGATACTCGAAATAAGCATGTCGCTGAATATTTTTTTCCATTCGGGACCATGTGCAGTGATCCTGCCGGCATATCGGTCAAAGGCTACCAGATGAGCCAGCTCATGTGTAAGCACAAAGAAAAAAAGGTGTGGCTGCAGGTTTGAATTTACAGAAATCTGGTGACTGCCATCCGGCATTTTGCGGTAATCACCCAATTTGCTGGTGCGACTCCGTGTAATTCTGATATGGATACGGTGGTTTCCGAACCATTCCTGCAAACTGGCCAGCGCATCAGGTGGCAGATAATTTTCCAAGACGGTAATAGACATGGTATACGCCTTCCGGCCTCAGTGTTTAAAGGGTAATTGGGATGCCGGCATAGAAATTAAGCAGTTTCAGGCTGAAGATATAATTGTATTTGGCCTGTGCTACAGAGCCCTGGGCATTTGCATAATTGTTTCTCGCCACATTTACATCATAAATAGTAGCGCGGCCTGCGGCATAGCTTTTCTCCGTAAAATCCAGTGCCAGGGCTGTACTTTTTTCAGTTTCAAGAGCGGCAAGGTATGATTCATAGCTGGATTCGGCATCAAACTGGGACCTCTGAACATTCTGAAGAACTTCCTGTCGTTGGATCTCCAGCGAATTCTGAGCGATTTGTTCATTGATGCGGCTTTGTTCCACCTGCAGTCTTGTTATCCCTTTATTGAAGATAGGGATGTTCGCCGAAACGCCGATTTGCTGTCCGAAGGTATCCTGATATTGCTGGAAGAAAGTTCTGTCTTTTACGATATTGCCAAACTGGTCATATCTTTTCACCAGGGAATTGAAATAAGAGGATCCAATGCCTGCACTTGCCGAAACTGTGGGCCAGAAAGCTGTCTCCGTAATTTCGGTCTGCGCCTTTGCGGCTTTTATGCGGCTTTCTGCAGCTTTAATCTGCGGTTGGTTACCGAATGCGGTCTCTATAATATCTGCGGCCGAATAAAGCGGTGCCTCTGGTTTCTGTTCGACATCTACCTCAGCCACATCGAAGTTCTTGTAATCGGTTAGGCGAAGCAGCTGGGCCAGTGCAAACAGACTTCTGTCTGTATTTATTTCCGCATTCTTTAAATTCTGATTTTCCCGGGATACTGCGGCTTCAGCTTCGGCGAGTACAGTTCTCGCGGTGGTGCCGACTTCAGTGGTAATTCTGGCGCGGTCCAGAAGTTTGGTGGCATTCTCCAGCGAACTCTGGGCAATTTTTTCAACTTCCTTATTCAGCATAATCTGAAGGTACTGCTGGGCTACCTGAAGTGAAATGTCATTTTTTATACGCTCCACATCATAACCTGCTGCTTCCAGTTCAAACTCTGTGCGACGAATGTTTTTCTCAATACGTCCGTTATTGAAGAGCAGCATATCTGCACCTATATTGGCACTGTTCGTAAAATTATCATTACGCTGGGTATTTCCGAAAAAATCGCGACCCTGACCAAAAGAAAAATTATTGTTAATGTTGCCCGCAACAGAGGGCAGGTACTCCCGTTTGGCGATGCTCAGGGAATTTTGCTGTAACCTTTGGTTGTTTTGCGAACTGATGACCTGGAGGTTGTTCTGAACTGCATATGCGACTGCTTCCTGCAAAGTCCACTTTTTTTGGGCGCTCAATCCTACGAAAGCACAGCCCAAAGCCAAAAAAAGTACTTTTTTCATTCCCTAATTTAGTTCGATTAGACGTTGTATGAGCAAAAATGTTACAATTTCGGTCTGAAGTTTGGCTTTTGAATGGAATCTTTTTTGAAATTTGCCAAATGACAAATGAAGAATATCAGCAGGCTGTAGAATGGCTTTTTGTACAGGCACCGAATTATCAGATTGAAGGTAAGAAGGCCTATAAGCCGGGATTGGAAAATATAACAAAACTGTGTGAGTTTTTCGGCAATCCACAGGAAAAAATAAGAACGGTACATATCGGCGGGACTAATGGGAAAGGTTCAACCAGCAATCTGCTGGCTTCCGTACTGCAGGAAGCCGGCTATAAAACAGGCCTTTACAACTCTCCCCATCTCATTGATTTTACCGAAAGGATAAAAATAAACGGCAGAAACTGTTCGCGTGAATTTGTATATGGGTTTATTCAGAAACTGAAATCGCTGCCAACAGACATACGTCCCTCATTTTTTGAGTTTACCACGGTGATGGCCTTCGAGTACTTTTATCAGAACAATGTGGATGTGGCAATCATCGAAGTAGGTTTGGGTGGCCGTTTAGATTCTACCAATATTATACGGCCTGAAGTTAGTGCCATAACAAATGTGGCTTTGGATCACCAAAACATCCTGGGCGATACCGTGGAAGCCATCGCAATGGAAAAAGCCGGCATCATCAAGAATCAGACTCCGGTTATTTGTGGAGATGAAAACCCGGCGGTAAAAGCGATCGTGGAGCAGAAAGCTATGCAAATGGATGCCCCGCTCATTGATGCGACACTGATATCTACCAACTTAACTTCCGACCTGGCCGGTAATTATCAGAAGAAAAATATCAAAGTAACCCTTGCTTTGGTGGAAGAGCTCCGTAAGATTGGTTATCATATCCAGCCTGAGCATCTGGAAACAGGTATGATGAATGTTCAAAGAAATACTGGTTTTACAGGAAGGTGGTTTATTTTTTCTGACAATCCGCTTACAGTTTGCGATACTGCGCATAACCAGGCGGGACTGACGGAGGTATTCAGCCAGCTAAACAGTATGGAAAGACATAAACATATCGTGTTGGGGTTTGTTAATGACAAGAAGATTGATGAGGTTTTAAGAATTTTGCCCCAAAACGCTACCTATTATTTTGTTAAACCAGACATCGAACGGGGACGAAATCCACTGGAGTACCGGGACATGCTGGAAAGTGCAAAAATAAATTACAGAATATTTCAGAATGTCCAGGAAGGATATAATGCTGCGTTACAAAATGTTAGGCCGGAAGAAATGATTTTCATAGGCGGCAGCAACTTTGTAGTGGGAGATTTTCTGCAAAAAAATTTGCAGAAATAAAAAAAGCTTGTATATTTGCAACACCAAAAACAAGGGTTCTTAGCTCAGTTGGTTCAGAGCATCTGGTTTACACCCAGAGGGTCGGGGGTTCGAATCCCTCAGGACCCACAAAATCTCAGAGAAATCTGAGATTTTTTTATTTTAGGGCAGTTAGCTCAGTTGGTTCAGAGCACTACGTTGACATCGTAGAGGTCACTGGTTCGAGCCCAGTACTGCTCACACACCTTTTCAAGAAATTGAGAAGGTTTTTTTATGTCTACCTTTCAAATATATCTTTTTTAGGTTACCCTCCTGGTTACCCAAAAATTTCTTAGGTTACCCATTCTAATCACTATAAATTAACATTTCTAGGATCAGGTATAAAACGGATCAGGAACAAAACCTGGGGGATTAGGCAAAAAGTGTGGTAAGTCTGTAGAGGAAGAAGGACCTGTCTTTTACTCCGCGTAATTGGATTCTGAAGTTTTTGATTTTTGTTCAGTTGCTGCACTGCAGCCGCCATTCAATTATAACGATGGGGTAGGTCCTAAAAACAAAAAAGCTGCTAATCAGAGATTAACAGCAATTTTTAAGTACCCCGGACGGATATAGCCAATTATACTTTAATGATTTCTGTTGTCTGTAATCTCTAACTATATGTGCTGTTGTACAGATAATTACATATAAATACATGTAAAGTGATCGTATATGATATAAATTTAAGTCGGGAGTAAATCGGGAATGATTTTTGATGTGAATGGGGAATATGGCAAATGTAGAGTTCAAAGTATATTCCAATAAGTTTCCTGTCAATCTCAATGTCCGGTTTTATCACAACAAGATTGACCTTTCCGCTAAAACTAACATCTTTCTAGATTCTGACGAGTTCGTATTCAAGAGAGTAGCTGTTGGCAAAAAAAGTAAAAGTACAATTACCTTAAAAGCGGATAAAGTAAAGCAGCAGGTCAGCGCTTTAGAAACAATGATTATTGACCGATTTAAGGAAGATTTCCCCAAGAATAATACCATAGATAAACTGTGGCTATCAAAAATTATTGACAGCTTCCACCAACGTGCCGACGATAATTCCGATATAAGATTTTTCTTAACTCCTTTTATTGAGTTCTACATTGATAAGGCCAAGCAACAGATTAATCCTATTACCGGAAAGAAATTGGATAAAAAGACTATTACCAGGTATAAATATACGTTAAACATGTTGCGGCAGTATGAAGAGTATTCACAGCGTAAACTTCGTATATCAGAAGTGGATCTTTATTTTCATAATGATTTCCTCCACTACTTACTGGAGGTCTGCACTCCTTATGGGGCCGAAACTATCAAGAAGTTTATAGGCCATATTAGACAGTTTGTACGTGCTGCTCAGCAGATGGGATACCAAACACATCCTGAAGTAGAATCCCCTAGGTTTACTTACAGATCGGGAGAAACAATTGATACCTATTTAAACGAAGACGAAATAGATAGATTATATAATATGGATTTCAGCGCAAATAAGCGGCTTGAAAATGTGAGGGATTTATTTTTAGTTGGTCTGAGGACAGGTTTGAGACTCTCTGATCTTAAAAGAATTAACTCTTTCGAAATTTCTAACAACACAATTAAAATTTCAGAAATTGAAAAAACTGATAAATTTGTAGAGATTCCACTACATCCGCAAGTAAAAGCTATTGTGGAACGACGTAGTAATCGTTTCCCTGAAATCAGTGAACAGCGGTTTAATGAATATATAAAACAGGTTTGCCAACTTGCAGGGATTGATGAGGTGATTTTGGGTGCAAAGAAAGATTCTACTACTAATCGGAAGGTGAAGGGATATTATCCAAAATATGAACTCATCTCATCACATACTTGTCGCAGATCCTTCGTGACAAACTTATACGGCAAGTTAGAAGATCTTACTATAATGGCTATTACAGGCCATAAAAAACATTCTCAATTTTTAGATTACGTAAAAACGACCGATAGACAGCATATTAATAAACTGGCTGAGCATTGGAATAAGGACATGAAGTAATATGAATGAAGAACTATTTACAAGATATTTTATTTCAGATCTACCTAGTGTTGATTTGTTAATCCATTCTATCTCTATAAAGATAGGTGATACAACTTTTCACACTATTTTGCTAGAGGAACTTAAATTGCGACATGTCGGGATCAGGGATGAAATTCGTCAGAATAGCAAAAAATTAACAGATTTATCATTCAAAACTTATCTCAATAGCCTACTAATTGAATTGCGCTCCTCGTCTGCATTTTATAGTTCGTGTAAGTTATCTGGCGCTTTGGATCATAATCAGATAATTACAATTAATGAATTGGCTATCTTCAATACTAAGATAGCAGGGTATCTTTACGAATATTACCGCCTAATATTCCCAGATCTTTTCGCAACAGATTTTGCAAATAGTCATCAAGAGGGTTTAATTGTTTTTACCTCAGATGTTTTTTACGCACCATTTGAAAAATATATGGCTAGCAACATTATTGACCCCTACGTTGATATTTCTTACCTATTTCAAAGGATGAAGGAAGAGGGAATTATTCATAATGTTCCGCACTTGAAGTTTGCACAGTGGCTATATGAAATGAATTACATCAATACGAAAGTTTTGCAGAAAATTGAAGAAGAAAGAGGATTTCGCACTCTTCGTAAATGTACCACCGCTGCACGAGAAAATAACTTTAACAATCTTTTTGCTATCTAATATTTCCGATGATCGGAAATAACTGATGATAATCAGCATGTTGCGTTCCGTATGTTTGCATCATAATATTTAAAAATAAAAATTATGAATGCAATTTTACAAATTTCTCAATTGTCGGTAGACGATTTTCAAAGGCTCCTTAAGCAGGCTATTTCAGATGCGGTAGAACAAGGATGTGCGTGTAGTACTTCCGGAAGGGACGACGAATTCTATACAAGAGAGGCAACCGCTCAGAAGCTCAAAGTATCGTTATCTACTCTTCACAATTGGTCAAAATCAGGGATTCTAAATCATACCAAAATAGGAAATAGGGTATACTATGCCCGATCTGAAGTTATTGCCAAACTCAAAGCTGCTTCCTAAGCTGTAGCGGCATCATATCCCTGCCGCAACCCTTCCCCTAATTAACTGATTATTAACTGTACAGCACTTCCCATCGGTCGTGTATGGCTACTGCTGTGCCAAAAAACAAAAATATTATGAGTGAAAGTACAATAGAATGGACTGAAAAAACGTGGAATCCAACGACCGGATGCACTGTAATTTCCAAAGAGTGTGACAATTGTTATGCAAAGATCCTTACTGATTCTTTGCAGATGAAAGGCAGTGGTAAATACCTCCAAGGTTTTGATGTATTCGCTGAACATCCAAATGCCCTCAAAGAACCTTTCAAGTGGAAAAAGCCAACATTGGTATTCGTCAACAGTATGTCGGATCTGTTTCACAAAGATATGAAGCTGGAGTTCCTACAGCAGATTTTCCAAGTGATGAATGAAACCCCGAGGCATACCTATCAGGTTTTGACTAAAAGGGATGCAATTCTCTTGGAGCTATCTCCTGAATTAACGTGGACTGAAAATATTTGGATGGGTGTATCAGTCGGAAGTTGTGTAAGCATTCGAAAGATTGACAGGCTGCGGAAATGTGGTGCAAAAAACAAGTTTCTTTCCGTGGAGCCACTCATCGAGGAGTTACCTGATCTGAATCTTGAGGGTATTGACTGGGTCATTGTCGGTGGTGAGAACGGAAGAGGATCTGGTATTCGTCCGATTAAAAAAGACTGGATACTAAAAATCAAGAAAAACTGCGAGGATCAGAACGTGCCATTTTTTTTCAAACAATGGGGCTTAAGCAGGTTCAATCCCGATCCAAGTGATCCTACCCAATATAAGGGACATCCCGACTACGCAAAAGGCGGTTGTCAGATCAATGGCAAAATGTATCGTGAAAATCCATGTGTAGTAGATCCTCACTTTGGAGAATTACCATTTGAGTGGGATTAAAAAGAAATTAATGCAGAAATCCACACTAAAATAAATTTAATCAAGGCGAGGTGCATCGTAGTGTGGTGATCTACAAAATTAAAATAATGCGACCACCAAAGAGGAGGTTGCAAATAAATCAATAAAATAATATTATGAAAAATTTAAAAAAAGCGACCATTAAAAAAGGAGGTCGCAAAATGAGCGCAAGATCGCTGTATGTCAAGGAGTTGAATTGGAAGGTAATACTGCCTACACCAATAGCCTACTACCTGGTAAGCAAGGTAGAGGAAGAAGTTCCATTCAAGAATTTCAAACCAGAAATAGCGCTGTATTTCCTGTCACTTATTTCGAGTATCCCCACCCGAAAAAAAGATCAGCAGTATTTTCAGAATTATATTCCGCTGGCTTCCCAAAATCTCAGAAAAATCAGCCGGAATTATAATCTGTACTTTAATTATTTTCTTAAGATCGAAATAATTAAAAAACGGAACTATGACAACAGGAGAAATCAATGCAACAGGTACCGGTATAATTGGGCCAAAATTAATGAATTAGGATCCATACCAATTTCGGCCGAATATTTCAGCTTCCCCCGTGGTTCAATTTCGATTGGCAGTGAGCAGATCGCGAAAGTCAACAGGGCGGTAGAATCTTGCCCCCATCTCGTCCAATGGTTTGATCATGGTCTGCATATCGATTATGAAAGGTTTTTGGAGGAAAATACCAACATTTTTACTGTAAATAAATACTCGGATGAAGATGTGCAGGATGCCGACTACCAAAAAGCCCGAAACTTTTACTATAGTGCTTTTGAATTTTCGGAACAGAATTTTCGAGTAAGTAGAGATATAAAGTCTGACTATAGGCTTCACACCAATCTTACCAATCTGTCGAAGCGGATTAGAAACTATATCTACTATCAGAATGAGAACATTATTGGATTGGATATCAAGAATTCGCAACCTTATTTTCTGATTTTGATGATCGAAAAAATCCTGAAAGAACCCCTAAAAGTAGATTTGAAAGGTAATGAGGGTGATAGAATAGGGAGGATAGGTAGAAGAATATATAGAGGTACTTGGAGTACCATCTTACACACTTTGTCCGAATATGCTTCTGACAGGGCGTTTGCGGAAGAATTTGAAAAGATTAAAGAGGCTGTTTTGTCGGGCAGATATTACGAATTTCTTGCGGATGTTTTTGATGATATCAAACCGTCGACTGACCAGTATGGCAATGAGTTCTACAGCGGCAGGTTCTATAATGCCAATAGAGAAATAACGGAGACTAAATATTATAAAACCAAAAGAGATCTGATGAAAAAGGTTTCGATGCAGTTGCTCTATACACCACTGACCAAGCCATCCGAATACTATAAAAAATTCAAACAGACCTTTCCAATGCTGTGCGGATTTATGGAGATTCTGAAAACTTCGCCTAATAGCAAGGATTCGTATAAGAAGTTTCCTAAACTGCTGCAACATTATGAGGCGGAATGTGTATTGGATTTTGTAACGAAGCGTATTGCAGAAAAATATCCTGATATGCCGATTTTCACGGTTCATGATTCGATCGCAACAACCTGGTTCTGGTTTGATGAATTACATGATTCAGTAGCAGAACTGATGATCGAGTTCTCAGATGGGATGCCTCCTAATTTTGAAAAGCAAGAATGGAATGATCGACCGGTGTACATACCGGCAGCCTAAGTTCTTTTATTGCCCCGCTTAATGCGGGGTTTTTCGTTTATACATCTCGGAACAGAACCCACTAATACCCAAAGAACCCTGAAGCGAGAAGGTTTTTCCGCGTACCCCCACCTCGCTGAACCATTTTTTTCGGGCAGAAACATGCTCATATTTTTAGGGCATGAGTTATTTGTAACATATTTAAAGACCGCCCGAAACACGAAAATAAAGGATTTAAAGTGTATTATTTATAACTCTTCCTATTTTTAGCACAGTTGGCACGATAACTGGACAATAAAAAATGCCCACCAATACGGGAAATATTGAATGGGCAGTGTAAAATAAACCTTAATGCTAATTAAAAATTTACTTACAATGGCAAATTTAAAAAATCTGACGGATATGTCCGTCTATGTCGGTACTTATTGCAAGTACAACGAAGGATCTCTTTTCGGGAAATGGTTAAACCTGTCTGATTATTCAGATTATGATGAATTGCTTGCCGCAATGCGGGAACTCCACAAGGACGAGGAAGATCCCGAATTCATGATACAGGACTGGGAAATCAGCCCACTTTTCCAAAGTTTGGGGTTAGTGTCCGAATCACATATTTCGAGCGAAATTTACGAAGTATGGGTAAGGATACAGGAATCAGGTTATGATCTCGAAATTATCGAAGCGTATGCCGACTGCTGCGGATCTTTTAACTCTATAGACGAAATTTTAGAACATATTGAGGAAAGTTATTCCGGAAAATATGATTCTGATGAAGATTTTGCCGAAGAGTTGCTGATCGAAACCTGTTCCTTACCAAAGGATCTACCCTCATACATCTATATAGATTGGGAACGTACAGCACGTGATATTATGATGGATTATTCCACAAGCAACGGATATTACTTCAGAAATGTTTAACTATATATATGTGCCCTGCTTCGGTGGGGTGCTTTTATCATATGAAAGCAAGATATATAAGGGTCTCCACTGCGAACCAAAAAGCTGGAAGACAGGAAGCTAAATCAATATCAGAAGAAACAGTATTTATGGATGTTGTCAGCGGAACCATTCCTTTTGCGCAGCGTACAGAAGGTAAAAAACTGCTGCAAAAAATCCAAGATGGATCGGTGGACTATGTTTCGGTATCTTCCATTGATCGCCTTGGCCGTAACCTGTACGACATTCTGACTACACTGGAACTGTTCAAAAAGAAAAAGGTTGTGCTTAAAGTTGACAATCTTGGTCTTGAATCGATGGTCAAGGGAAAAGAGAATCCGGCATTCAACCTAATTATTTCCGTCATGGCAAGCATTGCAGAAATGGAACGTGAAACCATGCTCGAACGTCAGCGGGAAGGAATCGCAATTGCGAAGGCAAAAGGAGTTTACAAAGGGAGGGAAAAAGGGTCTGTGGAATCAGATAAAGTCTTTCTATCGAAGTATACAGAAGTGATCAAGTGCCTGAAAAAGGGACATTCACTACGTGATACGGCAAAATTATGCAATGTTAGTTTGGGAACTGTACAGAAAGTTAGAAAAAAACTGGATCGGTGATGATTCCTCTTAAAACTACATAAATATTATTTCGAGGCTATAATATTAGTATATTCACCTCTTACACAAAAAATCTAAATATTAAAGTTATGAGTATATATATTACAGAAGAAGAAAAACGCAGTCATCCATATTACCAAATCATGGAACTACATGGAGAAGATCTATGCAAAACCCTAAATTCCTGGACAAGACAGGAACTTATTGATTGGCTCTGCTGGAATGACAGCAATGGCATTTATAGTGATGAAGATTCGCTACGTGAAATAGGTGAAATTCTCACTAAAGAGGTAGCTACAGAAATAATAACCAACCAAGTCTGTGAGTCTCACTGATTCCTGATCTAGGTAATACCTTCTTATAGAAAAAACTGTATTAGAGCATTTAATCTTTAGGTTATACCGAGTGAAATGCAGTAAACATCTGAGATTGAAAAAATTTTGGTGTGTTACTTAAATTATTGATGTTATGCACGGTTATCTTGGCCGCCTTTCAAATTCCGAGCGGGTAGAAAATTTCCAACCTAGCAACACTAAGGTAAAGTTGATCTCACTAATTTTGTTATATTTGATATTCACACTTATATAAAATAATAGGTGGTGTTTTGCAAAATCCACATGAACTGCAGTAACAAAAAAATATCTTTAAAATGAATCAGGAACTAGTAAAAACACTTTGGGCAACTGCCGATAAATTACGCAATAATATGGATGCGGCCGAATACAAGCATGTAGTATTGGGCCTCATCTTCCTAAAATACATTTCAGACAGTTTTGAAGATTTATACAATCAGCTGAAGGACGATAAGCTTTCTGATGAAGAAGATAAAGACGAGTATTTAGCGGAGAATGTGTTCTATGTTCCACCTTCCGCGCGTTGGAGTTATATTCAGCATCAGCGGGCAAAGCTTCCTAGCATTGGGAAAGACATCGATGATGCAATGGATGCGATCGAAAAAGACAATCCTTCCTTAAAGGGAGTTTTGCCGAAAGATTACGCAAGACCGGCATTAGATAAAAAACGGCTTGGTGAATTGGTAGACCTCATCGGGAATATAGGTTTCAAGGAAAAGGGCCACAGCAGCAAGGATCTTCTTGGCCGTGTCTACGAATATTTCCTCGGTATGTTTGCTGATGCAGAAGGAAAAAGAGGCGGCCAGTTCTACACACCAGATAGCATTGTAAAACTACTGGTCGAAATGTTGGAGCCATACAACGGTAGAATATATGACGGATGCTGCGGCAGCGGGGGCATGTTCGTTCAGAGTGAAAAATTTCTTGAAGCCCACGGAGGAAAGATTGGCGACATCGCAGTATACGGTCAGGAAAGTAATCCTACGACGTATAAACTGGCAAAAATGAATCTGGCAATTCGTGGCATTGATGCTAAAATAGAATTGGGTGATACATTTCACAACGACCGTCATAAAGATTTGAAAGCAGATTTTATCATGGCCAATCCGCCTTTCAATATTTCAGATTGGGGCGGCGAACAGCTGCAGGACAGCCACATGTGGAAATACGGTGTCCCACCGGTAGGAAATGCAAATTACGCCTGGCTTCAATTGTTTGTCAATAAGCTGAAACCAACCGGAACTGCAGGGATTGTTTTGGCAAATGGTTCGATGACGACCACCGCGGGTTCCGAAGGTGAGATCAGAAAGCAGATGATTACCGAAGGTTTGGTCGACTGTATGGTCGCCCTTCCTACACAGCTGTTTTTCAATACCCAGATACCGGCGTGCTTATGGTTCCTGGCACGCAACCGAACCAACCATAAATTCCGTGATCGCTCAGGTGAAATACTGTTTATTGATGCACGGAAGATAGGTCACATGACAAGTCGTAAGAATAAAGCATTTAATGATGCGGACATTGCTCAGATCGCAAATGCCTATCATAACTGGCGTAATAAAGACGGCAACTACGAAGACATTCAGGGCTTTTGTAAATCAGCGACATTGGCAGAGGTGGAAGCTAATAATTTCGTTCTGACACCCGGACGATACGTGGGGACTGAAGATGTGGAAGACGACGGAATCCCTTACGAAGAAAAAGTAGCGGCAATCTCAGAAAACCTTAAAGGCTATTTCGAAAAGTCCGTTGAACTGCAGGAACGTATTAGAAAAAATTTAATCAAGGTGGGTATTGAGTTATGAAAAACGTTGTAACATATGATATAAAACTGGATAAATCGGACCAGCCTAAAGGAACAATTGATTTTGATCGATTGGCGCTTTTGGCTGGGAAGATCAATAAAATTGCTAAAGGTGCTTTGCAAATCCGCTTAGGAGGTATATCAAATAAGAAAGGTAAAACCGAAACTAATATTGAGAAAGCTCTTCAAATTAGATTGACTGGTATTAGAGAAAGCAGTACGGTCCTTAATTGTGAATCTCAGCATTTCGCAGATACTCTAGGTATACAGATGGATGTATTTCGACCTGAGGTAGCGGAGGAGTTAGTTAACCAGACGCCAATGTCACTATTTATCATGTCGTTTGTGCAGGCTTTCGATGAGCAGGATGACGAAAAGCCGTTTCTGGATAAAGCTCTCTTGAAAGACCTCATAGAGTTGAAATCTTTTTTTAAAAACGAAAACGAGCAATTAATTATCTCTAATAACAATGTTACCCCCACAATAACTTTAACCAAGAAGGATTTCAATAAGATTACAAAATTAGAGGAAAATTACCCGGAGCCTCAAAATATTATCATCAACGGGAAAATTGATGTTCTTCAGCACAGTAAATCAAAAGTTACGATCAATACTTCTGAGGGTAGTGTGTATGGTATATTAAAGGATGTGAGTTTAAACGCAGAGATTAAACAATTTTGGGGATCAGATGCTACTGTGTACGGTTTGGGACATTACAAGGCCAATGGAAGATTAGACTTTATTGAGATTGAACGAATATTTAAAGTATCGCCAGAGGACAAATATTTTTCTAAAATACCTATAGCAGAAAAAACAGATCAGCAATTAAATAGGCAAATAATGGGTAAAGCAAATAAAAACTGGGCTTCGGAAATTTTTGGAAAATGGCCTGGAGATGAGAGTGATGAAGAGTTTGACAAATTATTAAATGATTTATAAGATGTGGTATTTAGTTCTAGACACGTGCGCTGTAATTCATATACTTAGAGGCAATAAAACAGGTACAGAAATAAATGAATGGATATCAACTCTCAATCCACAACCCCGCCAAATTATTTCTGTTGTCACCAGGGCCGAGCTTTTAACATTTGTAAAAATGAGTAATTGGGGTGCGAATAAGCTTAAGGATTTACATCATTTTTTGAAAGGTATTCCTACTATCGATATTAATCATACCGACGACGCTCTTATTGATAATTACAAACTAATCGATTTGTACAGTAAGAATAAAATGGAAGATGAAAACGGTGAAATTAAAAAGGGCGCACATATTACTATGGGTAAAAATGATCTCTGGATTGGTGCAACTGCTAAAACAATTAATGCTACTTTGCTCACTTGTGATGGTGATTTTGACCATCTGCCAAAGTCAATGCTCAAGATTAAAAAGTTCGAGTACACTAAAATAAACACAATTTAAATGACGAACTGGAAAGAATATAAATTAGGTGAGGTAGCAACATTTATAGATTATAGAGGTAAAACCCCTAAAAAAACTACAAGTGGTGTTCCACTAGTAACTGCCAAAATTGTAAAGAGCGGCACTATACAGACACCCACTGAATTTATTGCAAAAGAAGATTATGCAAGTTGGATGACTAGAGGTTTTCCAAAATTAGGAGATGTTGTATTAACAACTGAAGCCCCGTTAGGTGAAGTTGCACAAATAAAAGATCCAAGTTTTGCTTTAGCACAGCGTATCATAACAATTCGCGGTAAAGATAATGTTCTTGACAATGGGTACTTAAAATATTTTCTTCAGTCAGCAAAAGGTCAGCACAGGTTAAAAGAAAAAGAAACAGGAACAACCGTCACAGGAATAAAATCCTCCGAGCTAAAGCAAGTGCTTATTTCAGCCCCTGATTATAATGCCCAAACCGCCATCGCCGAAATCTTTTCCTCCCTCGACGACAAAATAGAACTCAACAACAAAATAAACCAAGAGTTAGAAAGTCTCGCCCAAACCCTCTTTAAGCAATGGTTCATCGATTTTGAATTTCCAAACGAAAACGGAGAACCCTATAAATCTTCCGGCGGCGAAATGATAGACAGCGAGCTGGGCGAAATTCCCAAAGGGTGGGAAGTGAAACCAATAGGCGACCTATTTGACTTCTTAGAAGGTCCTGGTTTACGTAATTGGCAATATAGACATGAAGGAATGCCATTTATTAATATTAGGTTAATTCAGAATGGCGATATATTAGTTAAAAACTCATCATTTATATCCATTGATGAGTTCAACCAAAAGTATTGTCACTTCGCTTTGCAAAATGGTGATATGGTAGTTTCAACTTCTGGTACTTTAGGTAAATCAGCAATTGTTAGAGAATCTCATTTGCCATTAATGTTAAACACATCAGTAATCAGATTCAGACCTACAGAAAATAATCTTCGTTCTTTTATGTATCAATACCTTCAATCAAATTATTTTTTAGATGATCTGAAATCTCAGGCATCTGGCAGTGTTCAATTGAATTTTGGTCCTATGCACTTAAAACGTATGTCTCTTATTAAACCTACGTCTAACTTATTGTACGCTTTTGAGGAAGCATCTGGTGAATTGTATAACACGATTTTAACAAATCGAGAAGAAAACCAAGAACTAACCAACCTAAGAGATACGCTATTGCCTAAACTCATTTCAGGCGAGTTAGAAGTATCTGATGCATTAACCCAAACCACAGCATAATGGCAGCAGTTATATCAGAAGACCATATTGAGCAGGTAATCATTCGGGAATTTATAGACTTGGGCTACCACTACCTCAACGGCGTAGATATTTCCCCTGAAGGACTTTACAAAGAAAGAGAATACAACGAAGTAGTCCTCAAAAACCGCCTGCAGGAAGCCATTGCAAAACACAATCCTACAATCCCTGCGGAAGCACAGGAGGAAGCGTTGCGCAAAGTATTGCGTTCCGACACTCCAGAACTCTTTCAAAACAATTACCGTTTTCATAAATACCTCACTGATGGCGTAGAAGTAGAATTCCGAAAAGGTGACCGCATTGCGGGAGATAAAGTATGGCTGGTAGATTATGACAATCCGCACAACAACGAGTTTCTGGTCGTCAATCAGTTCACCGTCATAGAAGGTAACGTAAACAAACGCCCCGATCTTATTCTGTTTGTAAATGGTTTACCATTGGTGGTAATAGAACTCAAAAATGCAGCGGATGAAAACGCAGATGTGAGTGCTGCCTTCAACCAGTTGCAGACGTATAAGCAGGCTATTCCGTCGCTTTTCCAGTACAACGCCTTATTGGTCGCATCAGACGGTTGGGATGCCCTGTATGGTTCCTTAACTTCCGCAAAACAGTTCTTCGTGCCCTGGAAATCCATTGACGGCGAACTCGTAGCCGATGAACACATTCCACAAATGGAGGTCATGGCAAAAGGGATGTTAAACAAGGACGTAATGCTCGATCTTGTTCGTCATTTTACAATCTTCCACCAGAATAAAGAGCAGCTGACAAAAATAGTTCCGCGCTATCACCAGTATTTCGCTGTAAACAAAGCCGTAGAAGCCACGAAGAAAGCTACCGCAGTAAACGGTGATCAGCGTGCCGGGGTAATCTGGCATACACAGGGCAGCGGCAAAAGTCTTTCAATGGCGTTTTATGCTGGTAAATTAGTGCTCGCACTCAACAATCCAACCTTGGTAATCCTTACCGATAGAAACGACCTCGACGATCAGTTATTTGACACTTTTTCTTTAAGTCAGGATATTCTGAGGCAGACTCCCGTACAGGCAGAAAACAGAGACCATCTGAAAGGTTTACTTTCTGTAGGTTCAGGCGGTATCGTATTTACGACCATTCAGAAATTCCTCCCGGAAATCGAGCAGAAAATAGATTTAGGTGATGGAAAATTCAAGAATATTAAAGGGCAGTTTGATGAACTTTCAGACCGGCGCAATATTGTCGTAATTGCCGATGAAGCACACCGCAGTCAGTATGATTTTATTGATGGGTTCGCCAAACACATGCGCGATGCTTTGCCCAATGCCTCATTTATCGGATTCACGGGTACACCTATTGAAAATACAGATAAAAATACGCAGGCTGTATTTGGAGATTATATCGATGTTTACGACATTCAGCAGGCTGTAGAAGATGGTGCAACGGTTCGCATCTTTTATGAAAACCGATTAGCTAAAATAGCGTTAAAGGAAGAAAACAAATATCAAATTGATGAGCAGATTAATTTAGTTGCCGAAGAAATGGCAGATTATGGAGAGAAAGACGAAGGCATAAGCCACGATATTGAATCTAAGAAAGCCAAATGGGCAAGACTCGAAGCAATTGTTGGTCATCCCGACAGATTAAAACTCATTGCAACCGATATTGTAAAACATTTTGAAGAACGGAATGAGATACTCGATGGTAAAGGAATGATTGTCTGTATGAGCCGCCGCATTGCAGTAGAACTGTATGCGGAAATCATCAAGATAAAACCCGACTGGCACAGCGACGATGACGCAGAAGGAGCAATTAAAGTAGTCATGACAGGTTCTTCCTCAGATCCTTTGCCTTTCCAGCCTCACGTACGAAATAAAGCCAAAAGAAAAGCCTTGGGCGAAAGACTAAAGGATCCCAAAGACGGTCTCAAATTAGCCATTGTCCGCGACATGTGGCTCACCGGATTCGATGCGCCAAGTTTACACACCCTGTACATTGACAAGCCCATGAAAGGACATAACCTGATGCAGGCAATTGCAAGGGTAAACCGGGTATATAAGGACAAAGAAGGCGGTTTGGTCGTAGATTATATTGGCATTGCCACTGATCTTAAAAAAGCACTCTCCGTCTATACAGAAAGTGGCGGTAAAGGAAAGCCGGCATTTGATCAGGAAGAAGCTGCGGCCGTAATGATGAGCAAGTACGAGATCGTTGCACAGATGTTTTCAGAACAGCCTAAAGATCATACAGAATCCAAAGGTTTTAATTATCAGTCTTTCTTTACCATGACGCCTAAGGAGAAGTTATATTTCCCGATTCAGGCAGCCAACTACATTTTAGGATTGGAAGATGGAAAGGCAAGATACATTAATGCGGTGACAGCATTATCTAAAGCGTTCGCTATTTCAGTTCCTCATCCTTCTACAATAGAAATCCGCGATGAGGTAGGTCTATTTCAGGCGATCAAATCTAGAATTGTAAAGGTTACCCAAAGTAAGAAAGGGAAAAGTGATGAAGAGATCGAAACCGCCATTAAGCAGATTCTGAGTGATGCTGTGGTGGCAGATGAAGTTATTGATATCTTTGATGCAGCGGGAATTAAGAAACCCGATATTTCCATTTTGTCAGATGAATTCCTTGCAGAAGTAAAAGGAATGAAGCACAAAAACCTTGCCTTCGAATTGCTGAAAAAGCTATTAAATGATGAGGTGAAAACCCGTCAACGAACCAATATTGTACAGTCCAAGAAATTCTCAGAAATGATAGAAAACGCAGTACGCAACTATCAGAATAATTTGATTACCTCAGCCGAAGTAATTCAGGAACTCATTAACCTGGCAAAAGACATCAAGGAAGCAGATCGCAAAGGAGAAGATTTAGGATTGGATTTCAGGGAATTTGCATTCTATTCCGCATTGGAAGTAAACGACAGTGCAGTTTCCATTCTGGGTGATGATATCCTCCGCCACATAGCTCGGGAACTCGTAGACACCGTCCGCAGCAATTCCAGCATCGACTGGACCGTTCGCGAAAACGTACAGGCTAAAATGCGAATAGCAGTAAAAAAGATATTACGCAAACACGGCTACCCACCAGACCTCGAACTCAAAGCCACCGAAACCGTTTTAGAACAGGCAAAATTGCTTGCAAGTTCAGTGCGGTAAAAATTTCAAATGTTTGTTAAGACCTTTCCGACAGATGAAATACCGGTTGACGGATACTTAGGGAACAGAACCAACCATTTTCAAGAGATAAATCTAGGGGAAGTTACATCCTTATTATATGATAAAATGCCCCAAAATGGTTCAATACTCGCCATACCTGTATTACCTAGTTATCGGACTATTTGTCGCATTTTATTATTACAACCATATTTATAAATAGTTGTATTCAAATAAGCGCAATTACAAACAAAAATTAGATGTCGGGAAAAAAATCGGGAGTATAAAAACGAAAAAAGCTGAAAACCAAACAGTTAACAGCTATTTAAGTACCCCGGACGGGACTTGAACCCGTACGTCCTTGCGGACACAGGATTTTAAGTCCTGCGTGTCTACCAATTCCACCACCAGGGCCTGGTAGATGTTGAGCGAAAAACGGGATTCGAACCCGCGACCCCGACCTTGGCAAGGTCGTGCTCTACCAGCTGAGCTATTTTCGCATAAAAAAATTTCTAAAATTGCTTTTAGAAATTTGGTGCGGATGAAGGGACTCGAACCCCCACGCCTCACGGCACCAGATCCTAAGTCTGGCGTGGCTACCAATTACACCACATCCGCCGGTTAAAAGATCTTCTTTTCTTTTTGTGAGTGCAAATATAGAAGGTTTTGCCATATCATGCAAATTTATTTTTGAAAAATATTTTTATCCACATTTCAGACAGATCATTTCTTTATTACTTTCTATTGTCTATTTTTACACTATTAATATTTACGATATGGAATTACAGGGAACAATAAAAAAAATAACTGACGTTCAGACATTTGCGAGCGGTTTTCAAAAAAGAGAAATGGTGCTTCTTACCGAAGAGCAGTATCCGCAGCCAATTAATATTGAATTCGTACAGGATAAGGTAGACCTTCTGAACAGTTGTACTGAAGGTGAAAAAGTGAAAGTTAGCATTAATATCCGCGGCCGCGAGTGGACTTCTCCGCAAAATGAAGTGAAATATTTCAATTCGATCGTGGGTTGGAGGCTTGAAAAAATAGCTGACAGCACTTCTTTCGAGCCTACTCAGGCTTCAGGAGGAACTCAGGCAGCACCAGCGCCGGGCAAAAATGTTTTTGAAGAAGAGGATGACGATTTGCCATTCTAATCTACTATAGAAATTATATAAATCCTGCTTTTTGAAGTGGGATTTATTTTTCCTCATGTACAAACTCGACAAAAATCTTATCGCTTTCCCCGATCCCGCGCATTATCATCCACCTGACGGACTGTTGGCGTTTGGCGGTGACCTGTCCGCGGAAAGGATTAGACTTGCTTATGAAAACGGCATATTTCCCTGGTATAATCCCGGGGAGGAGATTCTGTGGTGGTGTCCGGACCCGCGTTTCGTGCTTTATCCTGATGAACTGAGAATTTCAAAGTCGATGAAGAAGGTACTGCGCGATGAGGTTTTTACCTTCACCGAAAACCACTGTTTCCGTAAAGTTCTGGAAAACTGCATGCGTATTGAACGTCCGGGACAGGTGGGTACCTGGCTTAATGAGGAACTGATTGAAACTTTCACGCAGCTGCATCATGAGGGTTTGGCAAAAAGCGTTGAGGTTTGGCAGAAGGGCGAACTTGTGGGAGGCTTTTACGGAATCCAGATAGGCAATGTTTTTTGCGGTGAAAGTATGTTTTCCCACGTCAGCAACGCTTCAAAGGCAGGATTCATCCATTTTGTTAATAAATACCGCGACACTTTAGAACTTATAGACTGCCAGATTCATTCTGAACATCTGGAAAGCCTGGGAGCCAGAATGATTCCCAAATCACAATACCTGAACATCCTGAAAAGAAACAATGAATTCTGAAAAAGAAAAATGGGTCCTTCTGATCCTGCTCACCATTATTTGGGGCTCATCCTTCATCCTGATTAAAAAATCGCTTGAGCATTATGGACCTTTCCAGGTGGGTGCACTGCGTGTGCTGATTGCGGGAATTCTGCTGGCGCCTGTCGCTATGCTCAATATCCGGAAATTCCCACGAAAGAGGCTGAAATGGCTTATTGTGGCGGCTGTCGCAGGTAACTTTATACCTATGTTTCTTTTTCCGCTGGCCGAAACAGAGGTGAGCAGCAGCATAGCCGGAATTGTAAATTCTATGATGCCCATTTTCGTAATTCTGATTGGTGCACTGTTCTGGAAATTCAAGACTACCGGCAGGCAGATGATTGGTGTGGCGATCAGTTTCTCAGGCGCCTGCTTGCTGATGCTGAGCGGCGCAGAGGGTGACAGTCTGAAAATCGTGCCGATTCTGTGGTTGTTGCTGGCCACGCTGCTTTATGCGGTCAGCGTCACGACGGTAAAATCTAAATTAAGTGATGTGCCCGCAAAGATTCTGTCGGCCTTTGTATTTTTCTTTATCCTGTTTCTGCCCTCACTTATTACCCTTGCATCTACGGGCTTCTTCAAAAATTTTGAAGGTACAAAAGGGGAGTTTATAGGTCTTGGCTATGTAAGCCTGCTTTCCGTTTTCGGTACAGGTCTGGCGATGATGCTGAATTACCGTTTGCTCAGTATCTCCACACCGCTGTTTGCATCCACAGTAACACTTCTGATGCCTATTGTGGCTGTACTCTGGGGTGTGTTGGATGGCGAAAGTCTTACAGGACTACAGTTTGCGGGTGGATTTATTATAATAGGAGGGCTGCTGTTTTTGAGGGCAAAGAGTTCGAAAGCTTAGTCCACCTCATGATCGCCTCTGCATGGCTTTTCCGATAGTCTGCTTTTGCTATTACCTGAACCTTTTAAAGCTGCTGGAACGGATCTATTCCACAATATCCGACCCTTTTTTAGCATCATCATTTATTCGTCTGGGAATCCCTATTTCTTAATCTAATCGCGATGCCTAAAAAACAAAGAGCACTGAAAAACAGTGCTCTTTATCCTTTCATTTTACTTTTTTCCCATTGTCCCGGGACAGGATTTATATTGATGCTTATACAACGCCCTGTGCCAGCATTGCCTCCGCAACTTTTACGAATCCGGCGATATTAGCTCCTTTTACATAGTTCACATAGCCGTCCTCTTCCTTACCGTAATCGCGGCAGGCCTTGTGGATTCCGATCATAATCTCCTTCAAACGGGTATCGACCTCTTCAGAACTCCAGTTCAGGCGGATCGAGTTTTGCGTCATTTCCAACCCGGATGTGGCTACACCTCCGGCATTGGAAGCCTTACCTGGTGAGAAAAGTACCTTGTGCTCCAGGAAATGATTTATAGCTTCAAGTGTGCTAGGCATGTTGGCGGCTTCCGTAACGCAAACTACACCGTTTTCAACCAATATTTTTGCGTCTTCCAGATCAAGTTCATTTTGCGTGGCGGCCGGAATGGCAACGTCACATTTCACTTCCCACGGACGTTTGCCTGCATGGAATTCAGCGCCCGGGAACTTCTTTACATAATCTTCAGCGCGGTTATTACCGGATGCGCGTAATTCAAGCAGATAGTCAATTTTATCGCCAGTAATTCCGTCTTTGTCATAGATATAACCGTCAGGGCCTGAAATGGTAACGCAGGTACCGCCCAATTCTTCCACTTTCTTAATAACACCCCAAGCCACATTACCAAAACCTGAAACAGTTACAGTCTTGCCTTTAAAATCCTGGTCAATGGTCTTTAGCATCTGCTCGGCAAAGTAGACAACTCCATAACCCGTGGCTTCCGGACGGATCAGTGATCCGCCATAAGCAAGCCCTTTACCTGTAAGAACACCGGTAAATTCGTTCCTGATTTTCTTGTACTGACCGAAAAGGTAGCCGATCTCCCTAGCGCCCACGCCGATATCTCCGGCAGGTACATCAGTCTCCGGACCGATGTGCTTGCACATTTCTGTCATAAAAGCCTGGCAGAAACGCATGATTTCCATGTCTGATTTTCCCTGTGGATCGAAATCGGAACCACCTTTACCGCCACCCATAGGCAGTGTTGTAAGAGAGTTTTTAAAGGTCTGTTCGAACGCCAGGAACTTAAGTACGGAAAGGTTTACCGTAGGATGGAACCTGATGCCGCCCTTATACGGTCCGATGGCTGAATTCATCTGAATTCTGAAACCACGGTTTACATGGATTTCGCCCTGATCATCAACCCAGGGAACACGGAAAATTATGGTACGCTCCGGCTCAGACATTCTTTCCAGAAGTTTCATTCCGTTATACTGAGGTCTGCTGGCAATAAACGGGATTACAGTTACTGCTACTTCTTTTACAGCCTGAAGGAATTCCGGCTCGTTAGGATTTTTTGCCTCGATTTTGGCAATAAAATCCTGAATTTTTTGATCTACATTATAGTGTTCCATAAATGAGGCTTGATGATTTCAACAAATTTAATTTTTTTTCCAAAACTTTCAGTTATAAATTTAGGTTTTACAAAAAATTAAACATTAATCCAGCATTAATTTATTAAATTCATAATAATTTAATGTTTGTTGATGAAAATTAAAGAGGTGCGGGAAAAGGATATGGTTTTAAGAAATCCAATATTAGGGATTTGCTGTATATTGCCTCCCTGAAAGTGCTTTAATTAAGCCGCTAAGTTCAAGTTCAAGGAGTTGACTTAAAATCTTATGCGATGCCGAGGAGGTTTTTCCTGCTATCTCATCCAGAGAGATATAGGGGTTTTCCACTATGATATTATAGATGATCTTTTGATCTTCAGTCATTTGTCGTCTCAATTCAGATTTAGGAAAAAGTGGCTCCATAAGACCCGAGCGGTCATCAAGACCCAATTCTTCCACCAAATCTGTTACCGTACCAATTATCCGGGCTTTGTTTTGTGCAATGACCATATTGCAACCCTGACTGTACTTATCGTTTATCTTTCCGGGAAGCGCATAGACCTCCCGGTTATAGGTGTTCGCAAAACCGACAGTACTTACCGAGCCGCCGCCAAAAGCCGTTTCCACAACAATGATGGCTTCGGACAGGCCCGCAACAATGCGGTTTCTCTGAATGAAATTTTCACGGTCGGGTTTTTGTGATGAGTTAAATTCTGAAAGCAATACTCCATTATGCTCCAAAATCCGCTCTGCCAGTTTCCGGTTTTTGGATGGATAGATGGTGTGGAAACCATGTGCCAGCACAGCAACGGTAGGAATCTGTTCCTTCAGCGACTGCTCATGCACCTCTGTATCCACACCTAAAGCCAGGCCGCTTACAGAGATAATTCCTGATTTTCGGATGTGCTGGAAGAAATCGTGAACAAACCCTTTGCCGTAAGACGTCATGTTTCTCGTTCCTACCATTGAAAAGGACTTGCGGTATGGTTGCAGATCTCCCTTCTGATATAGTATTGCCGGCGCATCTTCACACTCGTTAAGCAGAACAGGTAATTCTGCCCGGTGCCTGAGTCTGATGTGTATGCTGTGATTTTCGCAGAATTTCAGCTCCTTTTCTGCAAACTGCAGCGCTTCGCCGGAACCTATTTCGTGAAGTGTCCTGTTACCGATACCTAAAATCTTAGCCAGTTCCCGCTTTGGGAAACTCCAGACTTCCCGGGCAGACCCAACTGCATTGACAAGTTTATAGAAGTTAATATCTCCTATATTACTGCATTTGCGTAAAGCAATAGAATACAGATGTTCGTCCGTAAACATATAAGACGTTATTTACCCAAAGATAAAAAAATTATTTCCTGCTGTTACGAAGCTCCTCCAGGCGTTCCCAGACTTCATCCCGCTTCTTTTGGGGCATGTCTTCAAAGTCTTCAGGATGACGCTCACGGTATTCCTGCCACAGCTTATCATCAACTTCGCTATAGAAGTTCGGGAATTCCCAGATGTATTTCTTTTTTTTCTCGCCAGCTTTTTTAAATGCAAACGCCATCACGGTTCCCACAGTAGCACCGGCCAGGTGGCTCTGCCAGGAAATATTGCTGGGCACCTCACTTCCCGAAAACAGTTCTTCGGGCAGTACGCCCCATACCAGGCTGCCGTAATACAGTGCAACAAGCATAGATACTGTAAGCAGTTTCATATTCCACCGGAATACACCGCTGAAAAACAGGAAAAACGCCAGCACATAAACCACACCGCTGGCGCCGATGGTACAGGTATACATATAGTTTCCTGTAAAAATGTCTATTGGGGGCAGCAGCCAAACCAGCAGCCCCGTGAAAAGCCAGCCGCCAAACAGAATTTTTCGGCCAAGGGTGGGGTAAAAATGAAAAAGCAAACCCAGAAGGATAAATATCGGAATCGAATTGCTGAGCAGATGATCCATACTGCCGTGCAGCAGAGGAGAAAGGAATACTCCTTTTAGACCGGACGGAACGAGTGGAATGATGGCGCCCCAGCAGTTCCGGAACAAACCTAAATTCTGCAGCAGGAAACCCAGCCACATAAGCGTAAGCATGCCGGTCGGATAAAGTAAGGTTGCGGCAGAAATATGGTTTTTGAACATACAGGAAGTTTTCAAAACAGACGCCAAAAAAGGATCATGGTAAATTTGGCTGTTAAGTTCACTCTAAGCGCTCATTTACAGGCCAAAATGTACGCATTATTATTAAATTGAACACATTTGATACATAAGGCTTATTTTTGCGCAGAATAATGAATGGAATTATGAAAAGGATATTGTTATTACTGCCGCTGCTTGTTTACACCTCCGGATTTGGCCAGACAGAAAGAGATTCCAGGAGTGTGGTCGATTCCATACAGTACGGAAGGTGGAAAAGTACACTGCCCAATCTGGACAGCCTGGCTAACCCCATAGTGATGGATCTTGAGCCCAAATTCCGCGATACCATCATCGTAAGGGACGAGATCATCATACCTCAGGTTCTGGAAGAGGTTCCAATTACACCTTTTGCACTTAATAACCTTTCTGCAGAAAGAAAATGGTACTTCTACGGGCAAAACAACCTGGTCTTTAACCAGGCGTCATTTTCCAACTGGAATTCGGGCGGAAATAACAGCATAGGCGCAATTGGTAAAATGAATTATAACCTGAGTTATAAGAACAAAAAGCATTATCTGGAAAATATCATGCAGCTTGGATTTGGCTGGAATGCGGCCGAAGGGCAGAGCAGCCGTAAAACCGAAGATTTCATCAACTTCATGAGCAATTACGGATATGATCTTGGAAAGCACTACTATTTATCTACCGGATTCCAGCTGATTACACAATTTGCGCCAGGTTTCAATTACAGTGAAGTTCCGGATCCCGGTTTTGCCGACCGTATTTCCAGATTTATGGCTCCCGGTTATGTAAATGCCGGTATTGGTTTCTCCTACAACCCAAGCGAGAATTTTCAGGTAATCCTGAGACCTGCCAACGGAAAATTCACCTTCGTAACCGATCCGTTGTTGCAGAAGGCGGGCCGTTATGGTCTGGAGAGGGACGGACAGAGTGTTCGCAGTGAACTTGGTGCCATGATGAATATCCTGTACCGTCTGAAAATATTACAAGACGTAAATCTGGATAACCAGCTCAATTTTTTCAGCAATTATATAAGTCATCCTGAGAGGGTGGATGTTGCCTATAATGGTGTTCTGAACATTAAACTGAACCGTTTTATCTCCACGCTTGTAAGCCTGGAACTTGCCTATGATCACGATCAGATCCAAAAGCTTCAGCGTAAGCAAACCCTGGGAATCGGATTTTCCTATAACATTGGAGAACAGGCTACGGAAAAACTGCGTACAAAAAAAGCAATTAAGCCTTTTATTACAAAGTAAGTTTTGCCGAAGGTCACCAAAAAACCGCCTACTTATTAGAAGTGGCGGTTTTTTTTGATTTCAGAGATATTTGTTAGAACTCCATCTCCACTTCCAGCTTTTCGGCCAGTAGTTTGGAGATCTTGATTTTAAGAGGTTCAATATCGATATTCTGCATGGCGTCGTTTGCAAAAGCGTAAAGAAGCAGCGCCCGCGCCTTGCTTTTGGAAATACCGCGTGCCTGCAGGTAGAACATAGCATCATTATTGAGCTGACCAACGGTACAGCCATGAGAGCATTTAACATCATCTGCAAAAATTTCCAGCTGAGGTTTGGTGTCAATGGAGGCACCTTCGCCCAAAAGGACATTATTGTTTTGCTGATAGGCGTTGGTTTTCTGGGCGATTTTATCTACAAAAATCTTCCCGTTGAAAACACCGTGCGCTTTATCTCCAAAAATTCCCTTATAATTCTGGTAACTCTCACAGTTCGGAGTCCTGTGATGTACCGCAGTATGATGATCTACCACCTGCTCGTCGCCAATAATGGTGATACCATTCATAAAAGAGTTAATGTTTTCGCCATTATGGATGAAATCCAGGTTATTGCGCACCAGTTTTCCTCCAAAGGAGAATGTATTTACAGTAGTAAGGCTGTCACGCTCCTGCTTTGCATAAGTATGGTCAATCAGGTAAGTGTTCGGACTGTCGTTCTGAACCTTGTGCCAGTCGGCTTTTGCATTCTGGTAGGTGAAGATCTCGGTTACTGTATTGGTGAAGACAAAAGTGTCGTCGAAATTATGATGGCTTTCTATGACCTCAACCTTTGATCCTTCTTCCGCGATCAGCAGGTTACGGGTGTTGTAAAAGGTGTTCGTATCCTGATTCTGAGAAATGTAGAATACGTGAATAGGCTTCTCTATGACCACATTTTTTGGAACCTTCAGGAAAAATCCGTGTTTGCAGTAGGCCTGGTTAAGGTTGGTAAGTGCCAACTCCTGAGAAGCTATGGTATTGAAATATTTATCAAAAACCTCCCGGTATTCGGGGTCGTTCAGCGCATAGTTGAAAGACAGGAATTCAGCATTTTCGATTGATATCTTGGAGTATTCCTTATGAAGCCGGCCGTTAATGAATACGATCCAGTCAAAATTTTCCTCGCCCAGATGCAGTTCATCAATCTGCTCACGGCTGATGGTGTGTTCCGGTTTCGGAAAGAAATTATACTCCTTTTCGGTTACCTCTTTCAGGTTGGTATATTTATATTCCTCGTCTTTTTTGGTAGGGAAACCCTCCATGGCAAAACGTGCCAGTGCCGCAGTCCGGCTGTCATCCAAAAACGAATGCTGCAGGCTTTGCAGGAACTGGGAATGTGTATCTATGATTTGCTCGTATAAAGCCATTATGATTTTTATTTCAAATTAGTTCAAAAGCCAGTCATATCCTTTAGCTTCCAGCTCCAGCGCCAAATTTTTATCCCCCGTTTTGATGATTTGTCCATTGGCCAGGACGTGTACAAAATCAGGTTCGATATAGTTCAGAAGTCTCTGATAGTGAGTAATAATCAGAACGGCATTGTCGGTATTTCTGAAAGCGTTCACGCCATCTGCTACAACGCGCAGTGCATCAATATCAAGACCGGAATCGGTCTCATCCAGAATAGCCAGTTTTGGGTTCAGCATCATCATCTGGAAAATTTCATTACGTTTCTTTTCACCACCGGAGAATCCTTCGTTCAGAGAGCGGGACAGAAAATCCTTCTTAATTCCTAATTTCTCAGACTTTTCCCGGATCAGGGCCAGCATTTCTTTGGCAGGCATATCTTCCAGTCCGTTGGCCTTGCGGGTTTCATTAAGTGCCGCCTTCATAAAATTGGTCACTGTAACACCCGGTATCTCTACAGGATACTGGAATGAAAGGAAAATACCTTTGCGTGCTCTTTCTTCAGGAGCATCCTCTACGATATTTTCACCTTCAAAAACGATTTCGCCTGCAGTTACTTCGTAGTCTTCTTTTCCTGCAATTACTGATGAAAGTGTTGACTTTCCCGCGCCGTTAGGCCCCATAATTACATGAACCTCGCCCGGATTAATTTGCAGATTCACACCCTTAAGTATTTGCGTCCCGTCTTCTATTTGGGCTTGTAAATTATTGATTCTTAGCATAATAGTTATATTGAATGACAGACGGCCCTTTGCAGGGTCCTGTTTTGCTGTTTCTTAAAATTAGATTAACCTACGGATCCTTCCAGAGAGATTTCCAGAAGTTTCTGGGCTTCAATGGCAAATTCCATTGGGAGCTTATTCAGAACTTCCTTACTGAAACCGTTTACAATAAGAGCAATCGCGCGCTCGGTATCAATACCGCGCTGGTTACAGTAAAATATCTGGTCTTCACCGATTTTTGAAGTTGTAGCCTCATGCTCCAGCTGTGCTGTGGGGTCCTTGATTTCAATATAAGGGAAGGTATGTGCGCCGCACTCATTTCCCATAAGCAGGGAGTCGCATTGTGAAAAATTGCGCGCACCTTTTGCTGAAGGCATTACCTTCACTAAACCTCGGTAGGAGTTGTTTGATTTCCCGGCTGAAATTCCCTTCGAGATAATCGTCGATCTGGAATTTTTGCCGATATGGATCATCTTGGTACCGGTATCCGCATACTGGTGGTTGTTGGTCACTGCGATGGAGTAGAATTCGCCCACAGAATTGTCGCCCTTCAGGATACAGCTGGGATATTTCCATGTAACCGCCGAGCCTGTTTCAACCTGAGTCCAGGAAATTTTTGCATTCCGTTCGCAAAGCCCACGTTTGGTTACGAAGTTATATACTCCGCCTTTACCGCTTTCGTCACCCGGGAACCAATTCTGTACGGTGGAATACTTAATTTCGGCACCATCCAGCGCCAATAGTTCCACAACAGCCGCGTGAAGTTGGTTTTCGTCGCGTGCGGGAGCGGTACATCCTTCCAGATAGCTTACATAGCTTCCCTCGTCAGCAATTACCAGCGTTCTTTCAAACTGTCCGGTACCGGCCTGGTTAATACGGAAGTAAGTGGAAAGTTCCATCGGACATTTTACGCCTTTTGGGATGTAGCAGAAACTGCCGTCCGAGAAAACCGCGGAATTGAGCGCGGCATAGAAGTTATCGCCTCTGGGAACCACTTTTCCAAGATACTGTCTCACCAGTTCACCGTGATTCTGAATGGCTTCTGAGATGGAACAGAAAATAATCCCTTTCTCCTTCAGTGTTTCCTGGAAAGTAGTCTTCACAGAAACAGAGTCCATCACGATATCCACAGCTACACCGGAGAGCCTTTTCTGCTCTTCAATGTTAATGCCCAGTTTGGCAAAAGTTTTCAGCAGTTCCGGATCAACTTCGTCCAGGCTGGCCAGTTCAGGCTTTACTTTAGGTGCTGCGTAATATTTAATAGCCTGGAAATCGGGCTGTTCATATTTAATGTTTGCCCAGGTAGGCTCTGTCATTTTCTGCCAGATCCGGAAAGACTCAAGACGCCATTCCGTCATCCATTCCGGCTCATTTTTTTTGGCCGAGATCATCCGCACAATTTCCTCGTTAAGTCCTGTCGGGAAATATTCGTACTCTATATCTGTATAAAAACCAGCTTCGTATTCCTTGGTTTTCAGGTCTTCTCTTAGATCGTCTTCTGTATATTTTGCCATTTTTTCTTTATTCCCGCACCGCGCAGAATCGCTGCGCTGTGCGTAAAATTATAAACTGAAAGATTCCCCGCAGCCGCAAGTTCGGTTTGCATTGGGATTATTAAACACAAATCCTTTCCCGTTCAGGCCCCCGGAATATTCCAGTGTGGTACCCGCCAGATAAAGGATTGATTTCTTATCTATAATGATTTTTATCCCATTATCTTCAAAAACCTGGTCGGCTTCGGTTTTGGTGCTGTCAAACTTTAAAACATATTCCAGACCTGAGCAGCCGCCGCTTTTCACACCAACGCGGATAAAGTCTTCAAAAGGCTTAAAGCCCTCCTCTGTCATGAGTTGTACAGCCTTTTCTTTTGCGTGATCGCTAACTTTTATCATTGTTTTTATTTAGACTGATTTTAGATTGCAAAATTACTAATAATATAATGAATATCAAATTCGCCGCGGTATATTTGTCTATCAGCGAAATAGATGCAGGCGTCCTTAACCATTCCCATTTTGTTTAATCCAACCGCTACAATTTTTATTATGAAGAAAATTACGATACTGCTTGTCTGCCTATTATTTAGCGCAATTTCAAATGCACAGGACACCCGATTCATATACGAAGTACTGATGAAATCTAACGCTTCGGATTTATCAGCAACGCAGAAAGAACTTGCTTTTCTGGATGTAAGCGGCATAAGATCCGTCTTCTACGGTGAAAATAATTATAAACGCGATTCTGTGATGCAGCGAATGTGGGAAACCAGAAACTTCAGTTCAGCGGAAATGGCTGGCCTGCGCAGCGATATAAATTACCGGATTGAAAAGGATCTGAGTGAGCAGAAAATCCTGTATACGGGAAGAATTGGAAGGGATCAGTATCAGTATGAGGAAGACAGGAATATGAAGTGGAAAATACTTCCTGAAACCGCGGTTATAGGCAGCTATAAAACTCAGAAAGCAGAGGCTGATTTTGCAGGCAGAAAATGGAGTGCCTGGTTTACCCAGGATATTCCCTTGCAGGAAGGACCCTATAAATTCTCTGGCCTTCCCGGCCTGATTGTAAAAGTTGAGGATGCTGACGGTCATTATGAATTCAACCTGAAAGAAGTGAAGAAAATCGCAGCACCTGCAATGTTTGTTAGCCGCGGAAACATAGTTCAACTTAAGCGTGCCGATTTCGAAAAGCAGATGCAGAAATTCAGGGCAGACCCTACATCATTTATGATGCGTAGCGGCTCACGTGCCGGCGGCAACCGTGGTGCCGCTCAGGCAGACCCCAACCGCAGGAGAGAAATGGAGAACCGCTCAAAAGAAATGCTGGAGAGAATGAGCAACCCGCTGGAAAGATAACGCGGCTTACCTTCAAACGGTCAAACAATAAATTTTCTTATCTTCCCATTTTAAATTCAGAAATAGATGAGCAGAGTTCTTTTAGTAGTAGTACTTTTTATTGGAACATTAATTACCGGTCAGCAGGGTCCGTATTATCAGCAGTTTGCAAAATATGCAATGGATATCGATGTTGATGCAGTCAATTTCACCTACAATGGCAAACAAACCATCACTTACACGAATAATTCACCGGACGAACTGAAGGAGGTATATTTTCATCTTTACTGGAATGCCTTCAAACCCGGTTCAATGATGGACCAACGGACTCAGAGTTTAGGCAAGAACGGCGATTCCAGACTGCAGAAAGGTGGTGTTTCAACACTTGCTTCCATCCCTAAAAATGAGGAAGGAGCTCAAAACATACACTGGATCCGTCAGAACGGTAAAAACCTGAAGTTCGAAGTTCAGGAAACAATAATGAAAGTGACCCTGGATACGCCTGTTAAACCCAATTCAACGACAGTATTTACGATGGAGTGGGATGCAGTAATACCTATGCAAATCCGCCGTGCCGGCCGCAACAACCGCGAAGGAATTGATATGACTATGACGCAGTGGTATCCTAAACTTGCAGAGTATGATTACGACGGATGGGCCACTTTTGATTATATCGGCAGGGAATTCCACGCTCCTTTCGCCGACTTTGACGTCAATATTAAGATAGACCGTGATTACGTGATTGGCGCCGGAGGTACACTTCTGAACCCCACTGAAGTAAAGGGTTATTCGCCAAGCGCATCAGTGAAAGCCGGGGCAGACAATAAAGCAACGTGGCGCTGGAATGCTAAAAATATGCTTGATTTTGCCTGGGCCGCCGACAGAGATTATACTGTTGAAACCTTCACTGTTCTGGATGGTCCTAAAATATATTATGTATACCAGAAGTCTGAAAAAACAAAACTCTGGGAAGAGTCCAAACCCTATGTGGAAAAATTCTTCCAGCTGATGAACAGCTCCGTGGGACGTTACACATACCCCAGCTATTCCTTTGTTCAGGGAGGCGACGGCGGTATGGAATACGGCATGGTAACTATGATGTTAGGCGAAGCCAAGACTTTGGAAGATTTGGTTGGTCTGATGGTGCATGAGGGCGGACACTCCTGGAACCAGCAGATACTGGCCTATAATGAAAGTGTGAGACCGTGGATGGATGAAGGCTTTACCAGCTATTATGACAGCAGGATTATGCATCAGTTTTTTCCACCCGAAAAACCCGAGCCTAATCCTTTCCTTGCCAGTCTTAACAATTACCGGAATTTTGTTAAAAGAGGTATAGAGGAGCCGGCCGTTTGGCTGGGCGACCATCATGAAAACGGTACCGCTTATTCGTTCGCAACATATGTAAAGGGTGAACTTTTCCTTGTGCAGCTGGGCTATATTATGGGAGAGGATAAACTGAACGCTGTGATGAAAGAGTTTTATAACCAATGGAAACTGAAACATCCGACAGACCGCGATTTTATGCATATTGCCCAAAAGGTTTCGGGAATGGATTTGAAATGGTTCCAGCATTACTGGATCAATACAACCAAGACAATCGATTACGCGGTGAAAGAGGTGAAGCACGACGGAAACAGCACTACAGTTACTTTGGAGAATAAAGGTGGCGTTCCCATGCCGATAGATTTTTCAGTATTGACCAAAGATAATAAGGTAGTCAATTATCAGATTCCGCTTAATATGACGCATACCTGGAAATCAAAAGATATCTACGGCAGCTTTACAACGCTCAGGTACTGGCCATGGACGCAGAAAGAATATACATTTACGGTTCCTTACTCCAAAGCTCAGATAGCAGCACTTGGAATTGACTTTTCACAGCGTCTGGCCGATATCAATCCCGAAGACAATTTCGTAGAGGTTAAATAACTTACGCCAGCTCTTACGATGAAATCTATTGTAATAAACATCGGCAATACGAATATACGTTTCGGACTGTTTGATGGCGACAACTGTGATATTTCCTGGATCATCAATACAAAGCCCTACAGAACAAGTGATGAGCTACAGATGCAGTTCATGATGATGTATCAGGCGCATAAAATTGAGGCAGCCGATATTGACAGAATCATCATTGGTTCCGTAGTGCCGCAACTCACCTATGATATCACAAGGGCCATCCAAAAAATGCATAACCGACAGCCTATCCTGGTGGACCGCAAAACAGCTTCGCCGGTGCAGCCCAAATCCGAGCAGATGGGGACGGACATCTATGCCAATCTGGTGGCTGCTCACTATATTTACCCCGGAAAAAAGAAAATTATTTTTGATTTCGGTACCGCACTCACGGCCAGCTGTCTTAACGAACACGGTGAAACCATTGGGGTCATCATTGCTCCCGGCATCATTACCTCCCTGAACTCACTGATCCACGATACCGCTCAGCTTCCCGAAATCGAACTGACAAAACCTAAAAGTGTACTTGGACTGGACACGGTGACCTGCATGCAAAGTGGTATGGTTTATGGCTACCTGGGAATGGTTGAAGGCTTCATTGAACGCATTAACGCTGAGGTACAGGATGAGTGTTTTGTTATTGCTACCGGCGGCGTTTCCCATGTCTATAAGCCTTTAACAGATAAGATACATGTCGCCGACCGTCTGCATACGCTGAAAGGCCTGTATTATTTGGGTAAGGACCTATAAGGCTTGGCTTACCGTCTGCTTTTAAAGAAATCCCGGACAATTGCAGCACATTCGGACTCCAGTACTCCGGTCACGACCTCTGTTTTGGGATGAAGACTGAGGTTTTTGTTGATGAAGCCGCGCTGTGGGTCGCGTGCGCCTATAACCACTTTGGAAATTTGCGACCAAGTGAGCGCACCGCTGCACATTACGCAGGGTTCCAGGGTAACGTAGAGCGTGCAGTTCAGGAGATATTTTCCGCCAAGGTAATTGGCTGCGGATGTTATGGCCTGCATTTCAGCATGAGCTGTCACATCATTTAATACTTCGGTCAGGTTGTGTGCGCGGGCTATGATACGGCCATTGGATACAATGATGCAGCCTACCGGCACCTCTTCCTTTTCAAGAGCAGCCTCAGCTTCCTGAAGTGCAACTCTCATAAAATATTCGTCTGTAAACATAAAAAAGCTTCAGTACAAAACTAAAGCTTTCATTTTAAAACATTTTTTCTTTTTTAGAAACGGTATCCGATGCCTCCCATAACTTTGCCGGTTACACCGTCTCCGCCGTCCCAGGAATCGTCCAGGTTGCCGCCAAACCGACGTCCAATACCTCCGCTGGCTTCAATAACCAAACCGTTTCTGATAACCCACTTGCCGCCCACGCCAAAGCCCAGTCCAACGGTCGTTGTGTTTTTTTCATTACCTTCAGTGTAATAACCCCCGAATTCATCATTGAAATAGATCATGTCATACTCCTTTGTAGTGGTAATGGGCACAAAACCCTCAAGGAAAAAGCCCTGAGCGAATTTTCTTCCGAAGTACATCCTGTAATAAGGAGAGATCTGGGAAAAACTGTCAGAATCATTTTGTAATGTAAACATCGCGTTTACGCCCAAACCTGAATTTTCATTCAACAGTCTTTCATAGGATACATTCACCAACGGTACCGCAATAAGCAGGAAAGGGTCTGCCACGATATCATTCCTGCGTGGAGCCTCAATTTCCTGAGCGTTTAAGTTGATGATGGACAGGCAAAAAGCGATTGCCAGAATTGTTTTTTTCATGGTTTATTTTTTACAAAAGTATCCAATTTTTCCTCTGCTGAAACTTTTTTTTTAATAACCTTACTCGCATTCTATGACAGCATTCGCTGCGCCTTTTTTACGCCTTCAACCAATGCATCCACTTCTTCATTTGTGTTATAAACAGCAAAACTCGCACGAACCGTACCCGCTATATTAAAGAAGTCCATAATGGGCTGCGTGCAGTGATGTCCTGTACGTACTGCAATACCCAATTTGTCCAGGATCATTCCTACATCCGAACTGATACCGGCATTTTGGAGATTAAAGGACACCACGCCGGTGCGGTGTGCTTTTTCACCGTAAACAGTGAGCTTTTCTATCTCCAGCAATCTGTTTTGAGCATATTTCAGCAGGTTATTTTCATGTTGCTGCAATGTTTCATGTCCTATGTTTTCAATAAAGTCCACCGCTGCTCCCAGGGCTATATTACCCGCAATATTGGGTGTGCCGGCTTCGAATTTAAACGGTAATGCGGCATATGTGGTCTTTTCAAATGAGCAGGTGGCAATCATTTCGCCGCCGCCGTGAAAGGGTTCCAGTGATTCCAGAACTGCCTCTTTACCGTATAGCACGCCGGTTCCGGTAGGTGCATACATCTTATGTCCGGAAAAAGCGAAGAAATCACAATCCAGGGCCTGAACGTCCACTTTGAAATGTGGGACGGCCTGGGCACCATCCACAACGATCCAGGCCCCGGAATTCTGACGAATAAGTGAAATCATTTCCTGCACAGGATTAACAATACCAAGCGCATTGGAAACGTAGTTAAAGGATACGATCTTTGTTCTGTCGCTTAAGTTCTCCCTTAAAAAATCCAGGTTTAATATACCCTCTTCATTAATTGGAATCACCTTCAGTTTGGCACCGGTTCGCTGGCACAGCATCTGCCAGGGTACGATATTGGAGTGGTGTTCCAGATGAGTGATAATGATCTCGTCATCTTTAGATAATTTGCCCGAATTGGACAGGGCATAGGTAATAAGATTAATACTTTCGGTAGTTCCTTTCGTGAAAATTACCTCGTAATCATGCTTGGCATTGATGAACTTCTGAACCTTCTTCCTGGAGTTTTCCATCTCGTCAGTAGCCAGTTGGCTCAGAGTGTGAATGCCACGGTGTACATTGGCATTCAGTTCTTTGTAATAATTACTTTCCACCTCAATCACCGATAACGGTTTTTGAGATGTGGCTGCATTGTCCAGATATATGAGGGGTTTTCCGTGTATTTCCCGGTTTAGTATCGGAAACTGAGCACGTATTTGTGATAGGTTAATCATAAGTGAGCTTTAAAGCCTTCAAATTTACTTAAAATAAGAACAACCTGCCTTACGCAGGTAAGTTTGGGTCTGGCAGTTGGTGTAAAGACAAAAAAACCTGCCGGAAAGGGCAGGTTTAATATTTATAAAAGCGATCTGCTTACTCAGCGTTTTCCTGCTCAGTTGCCGGAACTTCACCTTCTGCAGTTTCTTCTTCATCATCATCGTCTGCAGCAGCACCACCTTTCATAGCAGTTCTGGACATCTTCACAGCGGCAACAACCGCATTATCCGGGTGCATAAAGGTGAAAGATTCAGATTTGATATCACCTACATATACTTTACCACCGATTTTCAATGGAGTAATGTCTACTTCAATTTCATCCGGAAGATTAGCCGGCAATGCTTTCACTCTCAGTTTTCTGAAAGACTGACGAAGCACACCACCTGCCATAACTCCTTTGGAACGTCCTGTAATTTTCACAGGAACTTCCATAACTACAGGCTTGTCCTCGGACAGCTGGTAGAAATCTACGTGAAGGATTTTGTCGGTAATTGGGTGAAACTGAATGTCCTGAAGTACTGCCGGGATAGTTTCGCCGTCAATAACCAGTTCTACCGTGTGTGCTTCCGGAGTATAAACCAAGTTCTTGAAAGACTTCTCATCTGTAGAGAAGTTCAAAGGCTCGGCACCTCCATAAACAACACAAGGAACTAATTCAGCATCACGTAAAGCTTTTGTAGACTTCTTGCCCACGCTTTCTCTTTTTGCGCCTTGAATTGTAATTGATTTCATTGTAAAATGTTAAAAAATTTAGGGTGCAAAGATAGACATTTTATTCTACAAAAAAAATCCCCCAAACCTGGAGGATTCAATTGATTTACGGAGTGCGTAAATTTAGATAATAAACTTGTCACTGATGGATTTGTGTTCGTGTACCATCTTCATCACATCTGCAAATAAGGAAGCGCAGGACAGCACCTTTATTTTGGATGAAAGTTCGGTTTTGATCGGAATTGAGTCCGTCACAATAACCTCAGACATCTTTGAGTTCTCAATGTTTTCATAAGCCTTACCGGATAATACCGCATGAGTGGCCATCGCACGTACGGATTTGGCACCGTTGGCCATCAAAATATCCGCGGCTTTGCAAAGGGTTCCGGCAGTATCAATCATATCATCAATAAGAATGACGTTACGGTCGGTTACATCACCAATCAGGAACATCTCTTCTATTACGTTTGCTTTTTTCCTTTCTTTATAGGCAATTACGACTTCTGCACCCAGATGTCCCGCATAATTTTTAGCTCTTTTGGCACCTCCCATGTCCGGTGAAGCGATGGTCAGATTATCCAGCTTAAGTGACTGAATATAATCAATAAATATTGTGGAAGCGTACAGGTGGTCCACCGGAATTTCAAAGAAACCCTGAATTTGGTCTGCATGGAGATCCATGGTCATGATTCTGGTAGCTCCGGCTGCCGTTAGTAGGTTAGCCACAAGTTTGGCACCGATTGGAGCTCTCGGTTTGTCTTTTCGGTCCTGTCTGGCCAAGCCGTAATAAGGAATTACAACGGTGATATTCTTTGCTGAAGCTCTTTTGGCAGCATCGATCATTAGCAGCAGCTCCAGTAAATTATCCGCTGGAGGGAAGGTGGAGCCAATCAGGAATACCCTGCCACCACGTACAGATTGATCCAGAACAGGTTCAAATTCACCGTCGCTAAAGTCCTGGAAATTGATCTTACCCATTTCCTGTCCATAATGTTTGGCGATGTTTGCCGCTAAATCCTTGCTGGTTCTGGTAGAAAACAGGTAGCTTAATTGTTGAGCCATTTTTACTTTTTTTTAGGGTACAAATTTAAAAAAAATAAACCACCCGATTCAGTTCGGGTGGTTTAATAATTTCTGCACGCTTCTCTTAAGGGAAGGTGACCCCTGAAAAAGCATTTACGTTTGCCAGTGGAAGGTTAGATCCAAATTTATTGTTAATGGACTTAATGAATTCATTACCAATAAGTGCTGCACCTCTACCTGTAAGGTGAACCCCGTCCAGGGAGAAGGTTCCGCCGGTTACAAATGTGGCCGTATACTTAACATTGTTAAAGGTGATGCCTGACTGCTGTGCCAGTTGCGCCATTTTAGCATTGGCATCCACGAAGGCAAGTCCCTTGGAGTCTGCAATACTTTTCAGCGCTGCATTATAGGCAGTTGTTGCAACTATTGCCTTGGCCGTTTCTTTTTTGGTAAGAACGTATCTGTCTTCCAGTGGGACAGACGTTCCACCTCCAACGGTAGGATTCAGTACAGCAGAAGCTGTAAGTAAAATCAGGTCCTCTGAAGTAGTTTGTCTGTAGGACGGAATTCCAAATCCAGACAGATTGGTAAGGTCTTTATCCACGATTACCGCACCATTTGATCCGGTTGTAGTAAAGTTTATCAATCTGCTCTGATATTCTGAATCGTTAATAGCTCCCAGGTTTTTTGCCTGTAAAAGCCCTGCATTATACTGTGCATATCCCCCATTGAGTTGTGCCACCTGAGTTGCGCTAAGGCCTACAAGCGGTTTGGCGGGAACTCTGGTAAAATACGGAATGGTAGTTACGTTAGGGATATTGGCAATAACACCTTTGGCACCGCTACCTGTAAGAGCGGTTACATAGGAATTAATTACCGTAGCAAAAACTCCCGGATCGGTAATGTCATTAGATCCATATGTGGAAGGGTTGGTATTGCCCGTTTGATCTGTACCCATACCTCCACTTGTAGCGTAAGACAACACGTCATTGTTTCCTATCCACAGGGAAAAGAAGGTTGGGGCCTGTGCCACAGCATCCTGCAGTACAGAGGTCGTTGCGGAGGAGGCAAACCTTACGAAGTAAGGATTAGACAGACCTGCGCTTAATCCCGCTGCATTTCCATAACCGGGAACTGCAAGATGAAAGGATTTCGCTCCGGGAACGCCCATATTTTGGTACGGACCACCCGCTGTAATAATATCCAGGGCTGCGCCGGGCGCAGTTGGAGTAGGGCTGAGGGAACCGTTAGCTGCCACAAGTACATATTTGCCCCCGAAGGCTCCGGTAGTTGAATTAAAAAGATTGGTGAAGCCGCCCGTATTGTTCGGCATTAAAGGTTGGCGAAACTCGCCGCCGCCGGCAAGTTTCATCTGGGCGGCGATGATGGAGGGGTAGGATTCATTCTGACCGTCTAGATACAGTGCATTGTCGCGGTACCCTGCAGTCAGGGAGTTACCCAAAGCCACGTATTTGCTGAAATCTGCACTTCCGCTTGTTATAACCACGTCATTTACATCATTTTCGAAATCGGTATCGCAGCTGTAGGTGAACAGCAGGAGAGCGGCCGCCAGTGATGATATTATTATTTTTTTCATAACCTGTTCTTAATTAATGTTATAATTTACTCCAAGGCCGAAATAGAATGAGTTTGCCTTGGCCTGACCTGCAAAATTGATATTCTGGTTATTGAAGACCCTGCTTTTGGGGAAAGTCTTGGCCGCAGCCAGGTCTACACCCAGGCTGCCAAACTTCAGACCCACACCGCCGGTGATTGCATGAGCATCAAATGATGGTGTCTCAGGAATGAAATTACCATCTTCGTAAGGCGATTCGTCATAGTACCATCCCAGTCTGCCGGCAATCTTGGAGGTGAACAAGTATTCCGTACCTACGCGGAAATTCCTGGTATTATGGAAATCCTTGATGTTGGTAAGCACTGTTGGGTCGGCCTGGTTACCGATAGGTGCGTTTGCGAAATCGAGTGTTAGCCTGTCGTATTTCTCCCAACCTACATAATTCATGTCGGCAGAAAGTTTCCATTTTGGTGTAACCTTAAAGGTAGCACCAATTGTATATTCCTCCACAAGAGGTAAAGTAGCTGTGAAATTATCCTGACCTGCAGCGTTGATTCCAATAAGTGGGTAGAGTGCCGGACTTACACTAAAAGTAGCTACCCCATTGTCTGCCTTCATGTTTACAGGGGAACGGTAAGCCACGGAAACGTCCCATTTCTCATCGGGCTGGAAATAAAAGCCCAGTCCAAATCCGTGACCTTTGGCTTTCTCGTCTTTAATATTAAGTGATCCGTTGTACAGGGTCAGTCCTTTGTCCCAGTCCACGGAGCCGGTAGCGTAAATATAACTCGCTCCTACAGATGCCCAGGGAGCCAGTTTCACAGAAACCATTGGCTGGAAATACATGGCCTTCAACGCCAGTTTCTGTACAATTTCATTTCCCTCCCAGTCATTAGGCCACTGAATAGTACTTCCATAGGGTGTAGTAAAACTGAAACCAACAGAAACATTGTCCAGTACCTTATAGGCCACAGCTGCATAAAGAGGCGTCCCGATTGGGTTGTCTGTTTCAAAGGACTGAAGCGTGGTAGGATTCTGATAAGTTACGTTGGTTATTGCACCGAAACCTCCTGCTGCGACGCTAAGTTTGGACGGAATAAACGACATACCTGCAGGATTGAAGAATGCAACACTTGCATCTCCTGCATGCGCGCTGGTGTGCGCCATGGCGAGCTGCTTAACGCCCTGCAGTGAAACCCTGAAAGCTCCTGCATACGTTAAAACTCCTGCCAGTAAAGCTGTAGAGATTAAAACTTTTTTCATAATCAATGATTCGTATATGTTGTTCAAATATATAATTAATTTTATTTCTGTGTTAATATTTCTTAATATTTATAGGGACTCGCTAAAATTTACGCTATGCTTCGAACAGGTGTTTGTGGATGCGGTTCGAAGGATTCGGAGGCAGGTCTGTCAAATTAAACCGGCCTGATAAGCCACGATATAAAAATTATTCTAAATTTGCAGATTGAACAAATTTTAAAACAGATAAATATGAGTTGTGGATGTAAGACATCCGGAGATTCTGCTCATAACTGCGGAACAAAATCCGCGAACGGCTGTGAAAGTGTTGATACCTGTGGTAATAGCTATAAATTAAGTGTTTTTGACTGGCTTTCAAACATTAACAATCCCACTTCCAGTAAGTGCGATATGGTTGAAGTCAGATTTAAAAATGACAGAAAATGTTTTTATAAGAACATAAACAGTTTGCCGCTTCACATTGGAAGCATCGTTACAGTAGAATCGAGTCCCGGACATGATGTGGGAGTAGTAAGCCTTACCGGAGAGCTGGTAAAGGTGCAGATGAAGAAGAAAAATGCTTCTGAAGAAGGTGCCCTGAAGATTTACAGGCTGGCCAATCAGAAGGACGTGGAAACCTGGCAGGAAGCCAGGGCACGGGAAGAACAGACCAAAGTGCAGGCGCGTAAGATCGCTCAGCATCTGCGGCTGGATATGAAGATTACCGATGTCGAATTTCAGGGAGATAACGGTAAGGTCACTTTTTATTATACGGCAGAAAACCGTGTGGATTTTCGCCAGTTAATAAAGGAATTTGCTGGAGCCTTCCGTACCAAAATCGATATGAAGCAGATTGGTTTCCGCCAGGAAGCTGCAAAAATAGGAGGAATCGGGTCCTGCGGCAGGGAGCTGTGCTGCTCCACATGGCTTACCGACTTCCGTTCGGTGAATACAAATGCCGCACGCTATCAGCAGCTGAGCATAAATCCGCAGAAACTGGCAGGACAGTGCGGAAAGCTAAAATGCTGTCTCAACTATGAGCTGGACAGTTATCTGGACGCGCTCCATCATTTCCCTTCTACAAGCACCACCCTGGATACGGAGAAAGGTAAAGCCTTCTGTATAAAGATCGACGTGTTCAAGAAGAAGATGTGGTTTGCCTACATGGACCATTCAGCTGCATGGTATGATCTTGACATTGCAGATGTAAAGGCAATGGTAGCTCTAAATAAAAAAGGGGAAAAAGCCAGGCCTTTGGAAGATCTGAAAGCTGTGGCACCCGAGGTCTTTGCAAAGAATACCGATCTTATTCAGGAGAACAGTGTGGACCGTTTTGAAGGCAAAAACCGGAATAAAAACCGGGGACGTAAGCCGGATAACAGAAAACCGGACAACCGGACAAACGCAGAAAGCCGTTCCGGATCAGAAAATAAACCCCGGAAACCGAAAGGTGAGCAGAAGCCAAAGCAGCAGAATGCCCGTCCGGAAGGCAAGCCGGCAAGAGAGCCCGGTACACCCAATCCAAACAAGAAGAAATTTCACAAAAAAGGTCCACCAAAACGTGATACGAATGCCTAAAGTATTTATGCTGCTAGCCTCCTTGTTGCTGCTGAGCTGCACTTCTGACGGATCCGATATCAAGACCAACAGCCTGAACAGCAGTTGGATCAAGGATGCGGAACAGCGCTTTGACTTTGATATCGACCAGGCTCAGAATCCCAAAAACATTATCTTTGTAGTAAGGAACAATAACACTTATCCTTACAGCAATATCCGTTTTATTGTAAAAGTTTCCAATCTTAAAACTAAGAAGGCAGAAACTGATACGGTAGAATATACGATGGCTAAGCCGGACGGAGAATGGTTGGGCAAAGGTTTTGGTGAGATCAAGGAAATTCATTTTCCCTACCGCACAAATTACCGTTTTCCGCAGGACGGAACCTACAGCATTGGCATCATTCAGGCGATGAGAAATGATACCCTGAAAGGGATTGAAGACATAGGTGTAAAGATAGAGAACACAAAACCATAATTATTAGCTATGGACGTTAAAAAAAATACGGACGGCACTACCCGCAAGACTTTTCCTTTACCTCCAAAAAAAGGAAGGAACAGAGGATGGAAAAAGTGGGTAAAGTTTATCTGGACGGGCCTGGTGGCAGTAGTATTGGGTATTGCCGCACTCTTTTTTGCTGTATCGCAGGGATTCCTGGGTGAAATGCCGGAAGTGCAGGAGCTTGATAATCCTGATATCTACGTAGCGTCTGAAATTTATTCGGCAGACGATGTGCTGCTGGGTAAATTCGAAAAAGAAAAAACACAGCCGGTTACATTCGCAGACCTGCCCCCTTTCCTGGTGTATGCCTTGCAGGCCAAAGAGGATGAGCGCTTCAAGGAACACTCAGGTATTGACCTTCAGGCTGTGGCGCGGGCCGTGATTTATGGAGGCGAGCGCGGTGGTGGTTCTACCATTACCCAGCAGCTGGCTAAACTTCTTTTTACGCCGGATCCGGCATCCAACAAAATCAAAAGAGGTTTTCAGAAACTTAAGGAATGGGTTGTGGCGGTAAGCCTTGAAAAGAGATATACCAAGGAAGAAATCATACAGCTTTATCTGAATAAATTCGATTTCCTCTACAATGCCAACGGAATTGAGATGGCTTCACGGATATACTTTAATAAGAGTACGAAGCAACTTACACTGCCTGAAGCCGCAATGTTTGTAGCCATGCTGGAAAATCCGGTGAAGAATAATCCAAAGAGAAATCCGGAACGTGCCAGGGAGCGCCGGGATGTAGTTTTAAGCCAAATGCTTAAGACAGGATATCTGGATCAGGATACTTATGATAAGGCAGTTAATCAGCCTGTGGTCCTTGATTACCAACCGGTAAAATCTATTGACGAAGGATACTCTGCCTATTACAAATTTCACCTCAGAAAGGAAATTGAAACCTACCTGAAGGATTACGAAAAGAAAACGGGAAAAACACTTAACCTGTTTAAGGACGGTCTTAAAATATACATCACGCTGGATTCGAAAATGCAGAAATATGCCGAGGAGGCCATTAAAGAGCATATGACGGAACTTCAGGCAAGTTTCGACAGGGAACAGCGCGGACGCAAGGATGCACCGTTTTATTATATTGATAAAAAGCAGATTAACGACATTATGATGTCTGCGGTGAAAAGGACAGGACGTTATAAACAGCTAAAGGCTGCTAATGTTTCGGAAGATTCCATTCTGATTGATTTCAATACGCCTACCCGCATGTCCAGATTTACATGGAATGGTGAAGAGGAGGTTGAAATGTCTCCGTGGGACTCCATCAGGTATCACAAACAGATTGCACAGGCCGGACTGATGTCCATGGTGCCGGGTACCGGCGAGATCAAAGCCTGGGTAGGAGGTATCAACTGGCAGCACTTCCAGTATGACCATATAAAGCAGGGTAAAAGACAGGTAGGCTCTACATTTAAACCGTTTGTTTACGCTACTGCAATTATGAATCTGGGAATGACACCATGTTCACAGGTTTCCAACGCCACCTACCGTAAGGGTACCTGGACCGTAGAAGGTTCCGGGGGTATGCTGGCACTTAAGGACGCTCTGGCACATTCCAAAAACCCGGTGGCGGTACGGCTGATTGAAATGACCAGTCCTAAAAAGGTGATCCAGACCGCCAGAGATCTGGGGGTTACAGAAGATATTCCCAATGAGTACGCAATAGCCCTGGGATCATCGGATATTACGATCTATGAAATGTTAGGTGCATACAGCACATTTGCTAACTATGGTAACTATATGAAACCGGAGATGATCTGGCGGATTGAAGATGCCAACGGCCGCGTAATTAAGGAGGTTGAACCTGTGGAACGTGAGGTAATGAACGAGAAATATGCCTATACGATGATTGAACTGATGAAAGGTGTGGCACAGTTCGGTACCGCTGCGGGGGAGCTTGGCCGCAGAGGCATCAGCAAGGCCGTTGAAATTGCAGGTAAAACGGGAACAACAAACAATAACTCCGATGGTTGGTTTATGGGGATTACCCCAAACCTGGCAACAGGTGTTTGGGTAGGCTGGGAAGACCGAGCCACGCACTTCCGCAGTACAGGTGAGGGTCAGGGTGCAAAGATGGCACTTCCGATTTGGGCAATCTTTATGAAGAAAGTCTGGGCCGATAAATCTTTAGGGGTGACACCGGAGGATAAATTCGTGAAACCTTCCGACTGGACCGATGGTTGCCAAAACCTGCAGGGTCTGGGTGGTGGTTATGGCGATGAGGGACCTTTACCCACTTTGGAAGACCTTAAGAATCCTACGATTGAGGAACCTGTAAGAAACAACAGCAAATCTCCGGGACGTAAAGAAGATAATGTAAATGAAACCCTTAACTCCGGCGATGAAATAGATTTTAACAAGTAAATCCACCATAAACTCTCCCTTCAGAACAAGGGGGAGTTTTTTTTACTCCCTGCGCTTTCTTTAACTTTACCTGATGAATATTCAAAAAATTACACAGAAGTATCTCGATATTTTTCCCGGCGATCTTACCGGAAACCTTCAGCAGCGGCAAACGCCAAATGTCCTTTTCTCCACCGTGAAGCCGGTAGGTTTTGAACGCCCCAAACTGCTTCTTTTTAATACTGAACTTTCCGAACAGATAGGTCTCGGCTCTTTTGATGATAAGGATCTTTCCTTTCTAGCAGCTACGGAGCTGCCGGAAAACGTGCGGACTTTCGCTACGGCTTATGCCGGGCACCAGTTCGGTAACTGGGCAGGACAGCTGGGTGACGGCCGGGCAATCTATGCAGGTGAAATTAAAAACACCCACGGAAAAACTACGGAACTGCAGTGGAAAGGAGCAGGTGCAACACCCTATTCCAGGTCGGCAGACGGTCGTGCGGTGCTGAGGTCTTCCCTGCGGGAATATCTGATGAGCGAAGCCATGTGGCATCTTGGTGTTCCAACAACGAGGTCTCTAAGTTTGGTGCTTACAGGAGAACAGGTGGTGCGCGATATGATGTATGACGGTAATCCTGCACCTGAATCCGGTGCGGTGGTAATACGAACTGCCGAAAGCTTCCTTCGCTTCGGCCATTTTGAACTGCTGTCCGCTCAGAAAGACATTACCTTGCTGAGAAAGCTGGCTGATTTTACGGTAGACAGTTACTTCCCCGAAATAAAATCAGAAGGAAGTCAGAAATACCGCGATTTCTTTACATCCGTATGTTCCAAGACAGCGCTGCTGATGTCGGAATGGTTTCGGGTCGGTTTTGTTCATGGTGTAATGAATACGGATAATATGTCGGTGCTCGGTCTTACCATAGACTACGGACCCTTTTCAATGCTGGACAGTTATGACCTTAATTTTACGCCAAATACCACCGATCTTCCCGGCCGCAGGTATGCTTTCGGTAAACAGGCACAAATCTCACAGTGGAACCTCTGGCAACTGGCCAATGCGCTTTTCCCGCTGGTAGAGGATGCCGGATTTTTGGAGAAAACTCTAAATGATTACAGTGACAGATTTTGGCAGGAGCATGACTGCATGATGGCTTCAAAATTTGGTTTCGACCAGCTTGTTGAGGGTGATGAAGAATTTTTTACGGAATGGCAAACCTTGATGACAGAACTTCAAATGGATTATACCCTGTTTTTTACGGAGCTGGAGAAGTGGGAAGAGTCGGTGTCTGTAAATGATTTCTTCACAAAAGTGTCCTATTCCCCCGCGTCCGAAGAGTTATTGTCTTCACTTGACCGATTTTTGAAGTCTTACAGTTCAAGAAGAAGCCGGAATAAGGTTTCCATTGCCGAATCAAGAATGCTGATGGCTAAAACCAATCCTAAATTTATCCTTCGAAATTACCTTCTATATGAATGTATCCAGGAGGTAAACGCGGGTAAATCCGGTATGCTGGACAAACTGCTTGATGCGCTTCAAAATCCCTATCAGGAAATTTATCCCGAATTTTCAGTGAAGCGGCCTTTTGGATACGATGATGTATCCGGCTGTTCAATGTTGTCCTGCAGCTCGTGATTTTGATGTATTTTCGCAAAAAATTAGCCGCTGTGAAATTCAGAAATAAGCTTATCGCTTTTCTTAAACTCGTTTTCCCCAGCACTACTCCGGAAGTGGTGCTTTTTTTTGCTTTCCTCACTGCCTATGGCGTATTGGGCTCAATGATCGCGGTTAATTACCGGATTATCTTTGACAACCGCATTCCATGGGATGCTTATTTCAGTTTTGACAACCGCGCCATTGTGATGACAGGTGGGGGTTTTGAGCGCCATCCGCTGGCCAATTATTTTTTTGATGTAATCCGGATGGCGGGCCGCGAATTTTCAGGCGGGCAGTACAACGATGATTTCAGGTTATTTCTAGCCTGGTGCAGTGCCCTGACGGTGAGTTTAAGTATGATTCAGATTTATAAGTATTTAAGAACAATAGTCGGCCTGCCGGTTTACCTGTGTCTGTTTTTGGTGGTTTTCTTTTCGCTCTTCAGCACAAGTCTTTTACTGTCATTCACGCCGGAAACCTACACCTATACCCTGTTTTTGCTGATTCTCTTTAATTACTACGCCGCTTTGAAAATCCGGGAAGATAAGAAGATCCCGACTGCTGCTCTGGCGCTGGCGACCGTTTCCATAGGAGGACTTACGATTACAAATGCTGCCAAGGTTTTTGTACCCGTGCTCCTTGAAAAAGGACTGTTCCGGAGCTGGCGCAAAATTCTTAATGCCTTTGTGAGAAGCCTGACAGCAGTAGGCGTATTTGTGATTCTGTATTTAAGCCGCCTCAATTTCGATATCGAACGGATCTTTACCAAAACAGCCGCACAGTATGACAAATTTTCTAATCCCAAAGTAACACCTTTCTGGGATATGGCTGTTTCGTGGTTTTGGGGTGGAAATATCCTTTTTCCGGGTTTTGTGATCCGCGATTATCACAATGCCAAAGGGTTTGAATATAAAGCCCTGTTTATGGATGTCTATAACGGTTCACTTCCATACGTATTCTGCGGGCTTCTTTTTATTCTGTTTGTTTTGGGCTGCGTGCGTAACTTCCGCAACAGTCTGGTTCAGATTCTTATGCTTAGTTTTTTGGTAGATGTGGTCATCCACATTGTTCTTAAATTCGGTTTGCATACGTCCTACATCTACGGAGGGCATTTTATCTTCGCTGTGCCGCTGATCCTGGGCTGGCTGCTCTGCAGTTTCCGCGAAAACAGGACTGGATTGATGAGTGTTTTATCTGTCCTGATTTTACTGTTTGTTTTTCTCGCCATCAATAATGGGGTGAGAATGAAGGAATTCTTCTACTTCCTGGAGGCTTATTACAAATAAAAAACCGGCCAGAGGCCGGTGCGTCTATCAGTGTTTGTTATTTGGCTTCTACACAGAAAACCCTGTATTGTACAGCTACTGCCGTGTTGAAGCTTTGCCTGATTCTGGCAAGGTCAGCGGAAGCACTTTGCTTGGTGAAATAACTTCCAGCCAGAATCTTATAGTTAGGTCTTAGGGAAGCATCTGTTTCCACCTTCATATTCGGAAACCTTCTCCGGAAGGCAGCTTTTACCTCGTTTGCTTCCGCATTACTTTTCACCACAGCAATCTGGATTTTGTATCCCAGGATCCGCGGATTTCTGCGGCAGATTTCGGCATTGGTGAGTTCGCGGTTCGGTACCAGTACTCGGGCAGGCTTTGGACTGCTGGTGGCAGATGATGACCTGGTATTGCGGTCGCAGTTGTCTTCCATATCCTCCAATGCGTTCTGGACTTTCGTGTCCATAGAGACCTGCAGCCTGGTGCCGTTTATTGTGTCTACTTTCACAACCTCTTGCGCACCAGCATTATATCCTGTCAGGCACAGCAAAAGGCTGCAAATCTTAAGAAGGTTCTTCATTCAGTATTATTTTAAGCAAATTTATAACAAATAAAAATTATTCCAAACTTCCTTATTTAGAACAGTTACAAATTAGTTGAAAACCAAAATAGGGTCTGCGTTCACCTGTTAAATTCCTGTTAATTGTCTTATTTTTGCGCCACTGATTATGTTCTCTGAAATCTAGAAATTAGTACTAACACAAGTTTATTATCAATGATTAGTTGGAAAAAGCATTACAAAAAAGGGTTGATAGCAATAATGCTGTTGCTTTCGACCGGTGCTTCTGTTTATGCGCAGGGCGATGCCAAAAAGGGTGAAGAGCTCTTCAAGGCAAACTGTACCGCCTGTCACGCTTTGGATAAGCAAATGGTAGGCCCCGCACTGGGCGGAGTGGTGGACAGGTTAAAGACCGAGCAGAATCTGGATACAGACTGGCTTCATAAATGGATAAAGGATAATGCTTCACTGCGTGCTTCCGGCGACAAATATGCAAATGAGGTCTACGAGAAATTTAACAAGACCGAAATGCTTCCTTTTCCTAATCTTAGCGATCAGGACATAGATGACATTCTGGAATATACCACCAATCCACCTGCGCCGGCTCCTGCAGCTACAGCGGCTGGTGATGGTGCTGCTTCCGACCAGAATTCCGCTGCAATGCTTGAGGCGGCTCAGGCGCAAAAAACCAATTCTACAATTATTCTTGTTTCACTGATAGCCATCTGTGGTCTGCTGGTTTGGCTTCTCCTTAAGCTCAGACAGTTGGTTAGGCTTCAGCAAACTGAAGAACTTGCCGGTCTTAATACCTCTAGAAGTATGTCTTTCGGCGCGCTTTACGAGAAATACAGCTATGTAGGTAAGGCGCTTTTGGGTCTTCTGGCTCTCTTTGCTTTCTACGGTATCTGGAACTGGTTAATGTGGATTGGTGTTTACAAGGGATACAAACCGGAACAGCCTATCTACTTCTCTCACAAGATTCACGCGGGCGAGAACAAAATTGACTGTCAGCTTTGTCACTCATCTGCAAAATACGGTAAGGTTTCAGAAATTCCTTCAATGAACGTGTGTATGAACTGCCACCGTAATATCTCTGAATACAACGGGTCTTATATGGAGCCGGGTAAAGATAAGGCATTCTATGACGCGGAAATCCAGAAAATATATGCCGCTACCGGTTGGGATCCTGCGACACAGCAGTATACCGGTAAGACACAGCCTGTAGAATGGGTAAGAATCCACAACATGCCCGATTTCGTGTACTTTAACCATGCACAGCACGTTGTTGCCGGCGAGCAGGCAATCATAAGCTCACACAACAAGAAAAATCCGGACAATAAGATCGATGTTGTCTGTAAAGCATGTCACGGTGCGGTTGATACGATGAACGTAGTTCAGATGGCCAATGACTTTACAATGGGTTGGTGTATAGACTGTCACAGGACAACTGAAGTAGATATGGGCAATTCTTACAATAAGGAGTATTTCCAGAGTCTGCATGATAAGCTGAAGAAGCAGTATCCTAAGAAAGAAGGAAAGATTACTGTGGACGCGATCGGCGGTCTGGAGTGCGGTAAATGTCATTATTAATAACTAAAAATTAGAAGTATCAATGGCTTCAAATAAAATACAATTCAGAAGTATTCACGAACTTAAAGACCCGGCTTTAAACGGTAAGCTGGCTCAGAAAGAGTTTCAGAATGAAATTCCTGTTGATGAAATTCTTGGGGATGACCAGTTGCTGAAAAGTGACAGCGGTACCTCCAGAAGGGACTTCCTGAAGCTTTTAGGCTTCTCCACTGCGGCGGTTACTTTGGCTGCCTGTGAAGCACCGGTTATAAAGTCAATTCCTTATGTAGTAAAGCCGCACAGTATTGTACCCGGTGTACCTAACTACTATGCGTCCACTTATTTTGACGGTTTCGATGTTGCAAGTGTTCTTGTAAAGACCAGAGAAGGGCGCCCTATCAAGATTGAACCTAATCCTGCTGCAGGAGCAATGGGTATTACCAGTGCCAGAACTCAGGCAAGTATCCTTTCTCTTTATGACAATGATAAAGTGAAGCAGCCTAAACTGAACGGTAAGGATGAAACTTTTGACAAAGTGGATGATTACGTTCTGAACGCACTTACTCAGGCACAGGGTGCAGGTAAGAGAATTGTAGTTTTATCACATTCTTTCCCTTCGCCAACATTCAAGAAGCTTTTCTCTGAATTTAAGACAAAATACCCAACGGCCGAGCTCGTAACTTATGATGCTTATCCGTACGGTGCATCTCTTGATGCAGCTCAGGAGGTTTTCGGACAGAGAGCACTTCCTGTTTATGACCTTTCAGGCACTCAGCTTGTGGTATCTTTCCAGGCAGACTTCCTTGGAGATTACAACGGCGGAGGTCTGGAAACTACCTATGCAGCGGCCAGAAAGCCGGGCGCGAATATGCTGAAACATATTCAGGTAGAATCCAATATGTCGCTTTCCGGAGCAAATTCCGATGAAAGGATTCCAATGAAGCCAAGTGAAGTTAACCAGACTTTGCTGGCGGTTTATAACGGACTGAACGGTGGAGGGGTGAATAATCCTGCCGCAGCGAAAATCGTTAAGGAACTGCAGGCTAAAGGTAGCAGCGCTGTTGTATTTGCTGACGGCTCAAAAGCCGCCCAGGTACTGGCACACCTTATTAACCAAAAACTTGGCTCTACCGCTTTCACAGGAAAAGCAAACCTGATGAAGGAGTTCGACGGCGCAAGATACCAGGAGTTCCTGAACTGGATGAATGCTGGTCAGGTAGGAGTTCTTATCACCAACAACGTAAACCCGATATATTCTTCCAACAAAGGACAGGCTTTCAAGGGCGGTCTGGGTAAAGTAAATGCTGTAATTGCAGTTGCTGACAAGAAGAATGAAATGTATAAAGCTGCACACGCAGTAATTCCTGTAGCCAACTGGCTGGAAAGCTGGGGTGACCTAACGCCGCAATCCGGAGTTTATGCACTTATACAGCCTACAATCCAGAAAATCTATAAATCCAGACAGATTGAAGAATCTTTACTGGTTTGGATTAACGGAAAAAACAATACGAACAATAACTATTACGAGTACCTGAAGGCAAACGCCGCCACAATGCTGGGCGGGACAAGCTTTAACAAGGCTCTGTATAATGGCTTTGCCGCTACTGCCAATGCAGGCGCATCCCTGTCCTACACAGGTGGGAACGCTGCTCAGGCAGCAACAGAGCTGGCTAACTTGAAGCCTTCGGACTATGAACTTGTTCTTTACACGAAGACATCAATGGGCGACGGTACCCAGGCCAACAATCCATGGCTGCAGGAACTTCCGGACCCTATTACCAGACTTGCCTGGGATAATTACCTGACCGTTTCTCCGGACGATGCCAAGAAACTTGGACTGGAAAACGACCTGAATGCCAGAATGCAGCTGGATGGTTCCAGAGTTAACCTTACGGTAAACGGTGTAACTCTGAAAGATGTGCCGGTATTTGTTCAGCCGGGCCAGGCTGACGGTTCTTTCGGACTTGCTTTGGGTTACGGTAAAAGTAATTCAGGTAAGATCGCCGAGACGGGTGTAAACGCATATCCTCTGTTCGACGGTGCCAACCTGACCCTATCAAACGTTAAGATTGAGAAAGTTAGCGGTATGCACGAGTTTGCAGGTATGCAGCTTCAGAATACATTAATGGGCCGTTATGAAATCGCAAGAGAAGTATCTCTGGAGGATTTTATAAATGTACCTTTTGACGATAAGCTTAAAGGATGGAATAAGCCTTTGGAGTACCACACACTTACAGAATCTGCTCCTGCCGGTAAGATTACTTTGTGGGATGAACATGATGATACAGACGGTCCTCACTTTAACCTTTCTGTAGACCTGAACGCTTGTACGGGCTGTGGTGCATGTATCATTGCCTGCCAGGCAGAGAACAATGTTCCTGTTGTAGGTAAAGAGGAGATCAGAATGTCGCGTGATATGTACTGGTTAAGAATTGACCGTTATTATTCAGCAAAGGAAAAGATCCATACCAAGGAGCAGGTTGAAAGAGGCCTTAATGTTCCGCAGGTATATGATATCCTGATAGAGCCGGCTAAGAATCCGGACGTTATCTTCCAGCCGGTGATGTGTCAGCACTGTAACCACGCACCATGTGAAACTGTATGTCCGGTAGCGGCAACCTCTCACGGTAAGCAGGGTCAGAACCAGATGGCGTACAACAGATGTATCGGTACCAGATACTGTGCGAACAACTGTCCGTATAAAGTAAGAAGATTTAACTGGTTTACCTATAACCTTAATGACAAATTCGACTTTAATCAGAATAACGATTTAGGAAGAATGGTACTGAACCCGGATGTCGTTGTAAGGACCAGAGGGGTAATGGAGAAATGCTCTATGTGTATCCAGATGACTCAGAACACTATTCTTGAGGCCAAGAAAGAAGGCAGAAGAGTGGCAGACGGGGAATTCCAGACAGCTTGCTCGCAGGCGTGCGGAACCGGTGCTATGAAGTTTGGTGACATGAATGATAAAAAATCAGAAGTTAGGAAACTGTACAGCAGCAACAGAAGATATACGCTTCTGGAGGAAATCGGTACGAAGCCTAACGTGTTTTATCATACCAAAGTTAGAAACAGAAGAGAAGATAATAAAGTATAAATAATAATAAGGTAACAAATGTCACATTACGAAGCCCCGATCCGGGAACCTTTAATTATTGGTCACAAAACCTATCACGATATCACCGAAGATATCGCCAGACCCATCGAGGAAAGAGCCGGTAAACTGTGGTGGATTTCTTTCTACGCAGCTCTTGCCCTTTTCATTTACGGCTTCGGCTGTATTGCCTATACCATTGGAACAGGTATCGGTGCGTGGGGCCTTAACAGAACCATCAACTGGGGTTGGGATATTACCAACTTCGTATGGTGGGTAGGTATTGGTCACGCAGGAACACTTATCTCCGCTGTACTTTTACTGTTCAGACAGAGATGGAGAATGTCCGTTAACCGTTCAGCAGAGGCCATGACCATCTTCGCGGTTGTTCAGGCGGCTATTTTCCCTGTAATCCACATGGGTAGAGTTTGGGTAGGTTACTGGGTATTCCCGATTCCTAACCAGTACGGATCGCTTTGGACCAACTTTAACTCTCCTCTGTTCTGGGACGTATTTGCAATCTCCACTTATTTCTCTGTATCTACAGTATTCTGGTTCATGGGTCTTATTCCGGACTTTGCAATGATCAGAGACCGTGCAAAAACGCCGTGGACAAAAAAAATCTACACTTTCCTGGCCTTCGGCTGGGGTGGTAAAGCCAAGCACTGGCAGAGATTTGAGGAACTTTCACTTGTTCTTGCAGGTCTTGCAACACCACTTGTATTCTCTGTACACACCACCGTATCCTTTGACTTTGCTACGTCGGTAATCAAAGGATGGCACTCCACCATTTATCCGCCTTACTTCGTAGCCGGTGCAATCTTCTCCGGATTTGCAATGGTACAGACTCTTCTGTTAGTTGCCAGAAAAGTATGTGACCTGGAGGATTATATCACAATGTACCATATCGAGATCATGAACATCGTTATCATTGTAACGGGTGGTATGGTAACCGTAGCTTATGCATGTGAATATTTCATCGCCTGGTATTCCGGAAGCCGTTATGAGGATTTTGCATACCTGACTCCGGGTGCCGCTACAGGTCCGTACTGGTGGGCATTCTGGTCACTGATTATCTGTAACCTCGTTGTACCTGCATTGTTCTGGTTCAAGAAAGTAAGAACGAATATCATCGCAACATTCATCATTGCCCTTATCATTAACATCGGTATGTGGTTCGAACGTTTCGACATTATCGTTATCAACCTGTCACGCGATTATCTGCCGAGCAGCTGGACCATGTTTAAGCCGTCCATTATAGACGTTGGTGTATTCCTGGGAACCATCGGATTCTTTTCCGTACTCTTCCTGCTGTATGCACGTACATTCCCTGTAATCGCACAGGCTGAATTGAAATCTATTCTGAAAATTTCAGGTGAAACCTATAAAGCAAAAGAAGGAGATGAGCACCACTAAAATAATTTACGGCCTGTATGCCGACGATGATGAACTGATGGATGGCGTTAGGACTTTCAGAGACAAAGGAATTGCCATCAATGAAGTTTACACCCCATTTCCTGTACACGGACTGGACAAAGCACTTGGTTTAAAGAAAACCCGTATTTCCGATGCTGCATTTATGTATGCTGTTTACGGTGTTACTGTTGCCATTCTTATTTCATGGTACGCTATGAATCATGACTGGCCTATGAATATCGGCGGAAAACCTTCCTTCACCTGGTGGGAAAATATGCCGGCGTTTGTTGTACCGATGTTTGAACTTACAGTTTTCTGTGCTGCACACATGATGTCGCTTACTTTCCTGATCAGGAATAAGATGTATCCCCTGGCACCGCCGCAGAATCCGGATCCCCGTACCACGGATGATAAGTTTATGATGGAGTTCCTTACAGATGATGTAGAGACTGTGAAACAGATCCTGATTGACACAGGAGCTGAGGAAATAACTGTAAAAGATGCGTAAAATGAAACAGAATATATTCAAAATAACTGCAGCTTTGGCAATTACTACGGTGATGCTTAATTCCTGTGGTCCCAAGGATAATCCGCCATTGGTTTATTTTCCGGATATGTATTTCCCGGTAGCCTACGACCCGCTTATGAAAGCGGAGGATGCTTATTCTGACCATGAAAATGAAATTCCTGCTTTCGTTAAGAACGGCGGTGCTACAGGAATGATTCCGGTAGACGGCACAGTAATGCAGAATAAAGACGGAATTGCAGAATCTAATTCTGCCGCAGCAATGACGCCGGATCAGTACAATGCCGGTTATGCAGAGTCAAAAGGTATTACAGCTTCCCCACTTAAAGCTGCAGGTCAGAAGAAAGACCTTGAAAGAGGTAAAGTACTTTATGACCGTACTTGTGCGGCATGTCATGGTACTGCCGGTGACGGACAGGGACCCATCGTACAGAGCGGTGCCTACAGTGGCGTACCTAAATATGCAGACCGCGAGATTTCCGTCGGTTCGGTTCATTATGTAATTATGCACGGAAGAAACGCTATGGGATCCTACGCAGGCCAGCTTAACGCAGGCGACCGCTGGAGAGTGGCCATGTACGTTATGAATGCTTTTAAAGGTGGTATGTCTCCGGCTACTACAGCCTCCGCTGCCGCAGCAACAACAGATTCTACCGCAACACAATAATAAAAAGAATTAAAATGTATAGTTTTTCGCCTAAATTAAAATTAGTTTCTATTATACTCCTCGTTGCCGGTTTGGTTCTTTTTACCGCGGGATATTTTATGAACCATGGTATGGATGATACCAGGATAGAACATATGATGGAGGCTGCTATGAGCTCCGGAGAGAAAGCTCCGTCGCACTCCAGCGAAGTAATGACACCCGCCAAAGATCATGATGGTCATCTTAAGCATGCAAAGCATCAGATCCACAACCAGCCGCTTGCTTCGATACACTTTATTGCGGTGTTCTTTTTCGGAGTAAGCTGTGCGGTAATGTTCTTCTACAGTATTCAGCATGTGGCGCACGCCGGATGGCCAATAATCATTACACGTGTTATGGAGGCTATAGGTGGTTACATCCCTTACGGTGGTGCCATTCTGATCATCATCATGCTTCTTAATATCACACACAACGGTCATCTGTTTCACTGGATGGATCCTGAACTTACAGATCCTAACTCTGATCAGTTTGACGTAATCCTGTTCGAAAAGAAAAAGTTCCTCAACATTCCCTGGTATGCGTTCCGTACGATACTGTATGTGGTAGGTGCTTCATTCCTGGCCTGGAAACTCAGACAGATGTCCAGAAAAGTGGATGAGACCAAGTCTCTGAGAGACTATCAGTACCTTTACAGATGGGCCGTAGGTTATATCGTATTTTTCGGTTTCGCATCCGCAGCGTGGGCGTGGGACTGGTTAATGTCTATTGACCCGCACTGGTACTCCACCATGTATATCTGGTACTCTATGGTATCCTGTCTGTCCAGTGGAATCGCAGTGATCATTATCCTGAGTGTTTATCTGAAGAAAACCGGTTTCCTTCCGCAGTTCAATGATAACCACCTGCATGACTTGGGAGTATTCCTGTTCGCATCAAGTATGCTTTGGACATATACCTGGTTTGCACAGTTCATGCTTTACTGGTATGCTAACGTACCGGAGGAGGTTAACTACTTCTTTGGCAGGTTCGAGCACTATAAGGAAATTTTCTTGCCGATGCTGATCCCGAACTTCCTGATTCCTCTGTTGGTAATGGTGAGTTCAAGTATTAAGAGAAACTATAAAGTAGTGACTACAATGGCATTCATTGTACTGTTTGGTCATGCCTGGGACTACTTCAACATGGTAATGCCCGGTACGATTGGACCATACTGGAGAACTCCGGAACTTTGGATCCTTACCATTGGCGCGGTACTGTTTGTAGTTGGACTGTTTATGTTTGTGGTTCTCCACACCCTGTCTAAACTCAAACTTATTCCTGAAGGTAACCCTTATCTGCACGAATCCAAGATTTACGAATATCCTTTCTAAAGGAAACTTCAACATATCAATCCCCGTTAACTTATGTTTTCGGGGATTTTTATTATCTTTTACAGCTTTAAACCCAAATCCTGACCGTTTAAGTATTCAGCATTTGAAGTTGCTTTTTAAACAGTATGTTAGATGAAAATAACTTAGACTATGAAAACAAAATTTGTCTCCCTGATACTTGCTTTCGCCGCATCCTTTTTAGTTTCTGCACAAACGCTGAAACTGGTTTCCGCTACTTCAGGCGAGCCACTAGCTAATGTCAGTTTTTTTTCAGCAAAAGGTGAACTCTTTACAACATCTGATATTGAAGGCATAGTACAGCGCGAAGCATTATTGCCTGCGCAGGAAACCTATATCCTGATACATGACTCTTATAAAATCGCGACCGTATCTGCAAAGGATCTGGATAGTGGAACGCTGAAGTTGAAGGACAGGATAACTGAAATTGCGCCCGTCATTGTAAGTAACAGGAAGGCGAAATACATGACGGTTCGCGGACCCTTCAATGTTTACCTGACAGTGAACAAAGAATTTAATGTTTATGCGGATGGAATAGCAACGTATGTTTACGACAGCAATACCAAAAAGGTTAAGGACCTGTATATTGAGCAGTACCGTTCATTCACCACGAAAAATGAAAAAGAAGACCGGAAGAAAGTCGCTTCTTTGGTATATACCGGTTTTCTGAAGCTTCCGGAACTGGAGCGTGTTGGCAAAATGCAGGAACAGAAAACCAACCCTAAAAGTAAATATAAAGAGATAAGTAATAACGGGTATACAATGATGCAGTTTAATTCAGCAGGGCTTCAGGATAAGCCGTTCACCATATTTGGATACAGCTTCTATGATTTTATTTATAACAGCACCGTAAGTTTTACAGAGGGTTCCCTAAATCTGCGCGACTTTACTTCGTACACCGAGCAGCTTGATTTTAAACTTAAGCATAAGTCCGAACCGGATTTCCATCAGATGGTTAAGTATGCCACCTTCATCCCGCAGGAAATTGGCTTTACAGACAAACCGCAGCCCACCAAAGTGCGTTTGGATCCTGCCAAAAGTTTCTATAATGAACGTTATTGGGAGGAAACCGGTTTTCCAAATATGCAGCCGGTCTTCAGCAGCTTCAGTGGCCAGGGACTTAACGAGGGGCCTAACAGCGGCCAGCTAAATTAAGAGGTGAAGTATGGGCAAAAAAAGTTAAATTTGTATGAAATGACCTTTCTATGAGAAAATTAACCCTGCTGCTATGTGCGGTTTTCCTGTTATTAATTAGCTGCAAGAAGGATGCTGTAGATTCCACCAATCTTAAAACCTTCCAGTCCAGCATCAACGATATGGCTTCCAGCCTCAATACCCTTCAGCAATATAAATTTAATGAAGCCTTGTATATTCTGAAGACTTTTGCTGTCGATGCGGAAGGCGAAACACACGAACTTGTGCAGCTTTCAAAACTCCTGGAAGGCAAGAAGGTTCCGGACATTTTCCGTATGGCCGACGAGGTGGCCAGGGAAAATGGTATTGACTGGACCAGTACCGGTCCGCCATCATTAGGTGAGATGAATATTTTTGAAGATGTAACGGCTAAGGAATCGGATGCCAACGATATCAGTGCCAGCGCCCTGCGGATAACCACCCGACCCACCCAGTCCGACAGTATACTTGGACCAAAAGCCCTTGTGGTAGTGCCAAGGCTGGTAGATGGAAATGGAAAGAACATCGAATTCAGCGGTGCCGCACTCGAAACGGTAATGGAAGTATTCAGTGGCGGGAATAAGGTTTATACCTCGAAAAATTTAATGCAGGACAATAAATTCTATGGATTTACACTCCGGTTTGATAAACTACCGGCCGAGAAACTTCAAAATAATTCCATCGATATTACAGTAAGTGTGAAAACCAGCTCCAAAACGCTCAAGATGACAAATGTAGGCGTAAAGGTGAATCCAAATGCCTTGCTGCAGCCTCAGGTTGCTGTGCCTGCGGATCCTGGCGACACCGAATTAACTGATCCTTCACTTACCGATCCGCTGGCCCAACCTGCTCCGGGAAATACGCCTGTGGCGTCCGGAGATCCCAAGACCACAGTACAGCGGTTCCTCAACGGCATCAGTACTCAAAACCTACGGTCGGCTTATGAAGCATCAAACAATCCCGCCTGGGGTACCTATGAGAAATTTTCAAATCCAACTACCGGTTTTGGCAGCGTGAAGAGTGTGAATGTGAAAGATATTACCACCTCCGCTTCCAATCCCAATTCAGCCTCAGTTTCAGCAAGCTACGATGTAACTGATAAAAATGGGAGTACCTCTTCATTAAATGTGACATTCGGCTTGAAGAATGTAAATGGTGAATGGAAAATTTCCAGCTATAAAATCAATTGATATGTCAGATTTAGTTCCCAGACTATTAAATACCATTGAAACGGTGCCCGATTTTCCGCAGCAGGGCATTTTATTTCGGGATATCACTCCCATTTTTCTGGATCACCGGCTCTATACTGATGTTATTGCGAATCTCGCGGAATTCAGCTGTGGAAAAGTAGATGCTGTGTGTGGTATTGAGAGCAGGGGATACCTGTTTGGAATCGCGATAGCTGTCGCTATTGGCGTACCGTTTATACTCATCCGCAAAAAAGGTAAACTTCCGCCACCATTTGTGGCCGAAAAATATGATCTGGAATATGGTTCTGCCGAGATTGAAATGCGCGAAGGACAGTTGCAATCCGGGATGCGGGTCCTTATTCATGATGATCTCCTGGCCACAGGAGGCACAACTGAAGCAGCAGCCCGCCTGGTACAGAAGCAGGGCGGCAAAGTGGTTCAGTTCAGTTTTCTCATAGGCCTTAAAGGGTTGCAGGGCGAAGAAAGACTTGCCCGGTTTGAGGCAGAAATTCATAAAATTCTTGAGTATTAAAAGTTTCGGAAGCATTGTCACAAAAATTTTGTTAATCATTCTGAAACCACTAAATTTGCACTTCAATTTTACAGAAATTATGGCAAAACATAAACAAAACGAAAAAACTCCGGAAGGAAAGGAAACAGTTGAATTCTTCAAGGATCTGGATAAGGAAGCTTTACAGACCGAACGTTTCCTGGAGAAGAACTCCAAACTGCTGGTTATTTTGTTTGTTTCAATGGTGGCTGCCGTACTTGTCTTCTTTGCGTACCAACAGTTTGTGGTGGCGCCCAAGAACGAAGAAGCTACTAAAAGTTATCTGGCAGCACAGAAAAATCTGGCCGCAGGTAATAATGCCGATGCCCTTGGCGGGAAATCCGCTGCAAACCCAGGATTCCTCGGTACAGCTAAAGAATTTTCCAATACATCTGTGGGAAAGCTTGCTGCCTACAATGCGGGACTTCTTAAATTTAAGGAAGGCAAATACCAGGAGGCATATGACCTGCTTGATAAGTTCTCATCGGATAATGAAGTACTGATGGCACTGAAATACGGAGCTATGGCAGATGCCAAATCCAACCTGAACAGAAATGACGAAACTCTTTCACTGCTGGAAAAAGCCATGAATGCTTCAGATGATCCTTATACCCAATATTATTTTACCAGGAAAGCCGGTACAGTGGCGCTGGCTCTTAACAAGAAAGATTTGGCGAAAAAATACTTCACTTCTGTTGATGAGAAGTTTAAGGATTATGACAACGGTATGTCCGATGCATACATTGAAATGGTAAAATACTTCTAAAAATGGCAACAGTTAATCTTTCGGATTACAAACCATTACAAATACAAAATGCTGATTCTTTCCGAATTGGCATTGTTGTTTCAGAATGGAATGATTTTGTAACTCACAACCTTCGCGATGGTGCTCTGGAAGTCCTTATTGCGGAAGGTGTAAAGCGCGAAAACATCCTTACTTTCAGCGTTCCCGGTGCATTCGAGTTAAGCTATGCATCCATGCAGCTTTGCAAAGAAAAGCAGTTTGATGCGGTTATTGCCATCGGTTGTGTAATCCGTGGCGAAACCTCCCATTTCGACTATGTGTGCCAGGCCGTTGCGCACGGAATAAAAGACTGTAATATTCTTACAGACACACCCACAATTTTCTGTGTTTTAACTGATGATACCAGGGAGCAATCCATCGCCAGAAGTGGCGGCACATTAGGTAATAAGGGTGTTGAAGCGGCCGTAACCGCATTGCAGATGATTGGGTTCCGTAATAAGTACGGAAAATAATATCCGCGGTACCTTAGGGTTGCATAGGTTAAATGTCCTGTTACTGTGAAATCAGGTGCGGAACGAAGCGGCTCTGGTTATTGGTAATTAAATTCACGCTCTCGCGCACTCCAATACCTGCCGGTTCCTGTCCAACAATCCAGCTGCCGATCACCGGAAAGTTCCCGTTAAAATTTGGCAAGTCAAAAAGTTGCTGATAAATATAACCTTCTTTGCCATAATTGCCGCTGTTTTCTTCAACAGGACGGTAATTCCGAAACAGTGAGATATTGGCGCCCTCCCTCGAATAAAGCGGTTTTTTGGCATAGCTTACGAGATGCCGCGGTTCAAAATAACTTTCAAGAAGGTAGGGATGGTTAGGAAAGAGTTCCCAAAGCACCGGCAGCATGGCTTTGGATGAGGCCAGCATTTTCCACGCCGGTTCTATCCACTGCGTTTTGTGGAGGTTGGCTGCGACATGTTTACCGAATTCTTCAGCCAAAATCCATTCATAAGGATACAGTTTGAAGATCACCTGCATTACCTCGCGGTTTTCATCAATAAATTCCTTTATCTCTTCGGCCCAACCTATGTCCTGTACCGAAATAAACTGAGTTTCAAGGCCAGCCTGAGAGGCGCAGTCGCGCATATATTCCACGGTGGTAACATCCTCAATATTGGTTAGCGACGCAAAATGTACAAAATCGCAGCTCAGATAAGGTCTCAGATATTTCCAGTATTCAACAAGTTTCTCATGAATGGAGTTAAACTGGTCATTTTCCGGAAATTTATCCTTCAGCCAGTACCACTGGACTACTGATCCTTCGAAAAGTGAGGTGGGTGTATCTGCATTAAATTCCAGAAGTTTGATCTGATTGCCATCGTAGCCCAGGTCAAACCTGCCGTAAATGGATGGTGCATCATTCTCCCAGCTGTCTGTAATGGGTTTTCGGAACCATTCCGGTATCTGGAATTTAAAGAAAAGGTTTTTTGAAATTACATGTTCCACGGCTTCCAGATACATCTCCCACAATTCCCCAGTTGCCTTTTCCAGATTATCTGTCTCAGCGCGGCTGAATTCATAATAGGCGCTTTCGTCCCAATAGGCATCTTCCAGGGAATGGAAACCGAAGCCAAGTTCTTCCAGTCGCTGCTGCCAGTTATTACGTGGAGTAGTTAATATTCGGTTCATGTCAGGACGAAGCGCTTTTGTCGGAATTGCCCATTCCACCGCGTACTACATTTCCTTTATAGGCATTTCTGCCAATGTTTGAATTTGGGGCTAATGCCCCGTTATAATAGCCTCGCTGAAATCCATTGGCACCTGCATAGCCATATGGACGAAATACATGGTACAGTAATAGGCCTGTCATAAAACCATGTGCCGGACTGTAGCCCGCTGTAGAATCGGATCGCATATACACTTTTTTCTCGCCGTCCCAGGATTTTTCCTCAGTAGCAGGTGTGCAGCTGGCTAAAATTCCGCTTACAAAAAGTAGGGTGATCTGCTTGCTCTTCTTCATGGCTATTGAACAGTGATATAGAATTCGTAATCTTTTTTGGTGGTGTGCTGTGCCGAACTTCCGTTTTGCTCTACGGTTACCAGGGTATCCCCTAATGATGGAATGGTATCCATGCTGATGATTTCGCGGGCCATGCTGTTATTTACCCAAACTTTATGGTGCGTTACCAATACGTCTGCGGAGTCCAGATGCTTCACCGAGACTTCCGTTTCTATAGAGGATTTTTTTGGGACAGACTGCACAGTTTCATCGGTAGATTCGGTACTGTTGCAGGCCAAAATAAGTAACACGGGAAGTGCCGTACATACTCGGCGTATTTTTTGATGCATCGTTTCTGTAATAAAAATCAAAAGTAGTGAATACTTATTTATTTTGTCAGAATATCTAACTTTGATTATCAACCTAAATTAAAATAAACTATGAAATGGACTGGGGACCGTAGCGGTAATGTGGACGACAGAAGAGGTGCCGGGGGCGGAGGACTGCTGGTAGGCGGCGGATTAGGCTCTCTTATAATTGCCGCAATTGTATTTTTTCTTGGGGGCGATCCGTCCGCAGTTCTCAACACCGGTGGATCTTCCTCCGCACAGACAGAACAGCGCGACCTGACGCAGGAAGAATTACAGGTAAGGGAATTTGTGCAGATGCTGACGGCGGAAAACGAGCAGACCTGGGACAAAATATTTTCTGAAAACGGAATGCAGTACAGTCCGGCAAAAGTGGTTATGTTTGAAGGTATGACTCAGTCCGGATGCGGCACAGCGCAGGCGGCTATGGGACCTTTTTACTGTCCGGCCGATCAGTCCATCTATATGGATATGAGCTTTTTTTCTGAATTGCAAAGCCGCTTTGGCGCCCAGGTTACAGAATTCTCTGTAGCTTATGTCATGGCACATGAAATGGGCCACCACGTGCAGAATCTGCTCGGTACCCTTCAGAAAACCGAACAGCTGAGAAGGAGTGGTAATTATTCTGAAAGCGAAATGAACCAGGTCTCAGTGGCTACGGAACTGCAGGCCGATTTCTATGCAGGGTTATGGGCACGGTACACCGAAAACCGTGAGAAGTTCCTTGAGCCCGGTGATCTGGAAGCAGCTATGAGTGCTGCAGAAGCAGTAGGCGATGATAATATCCAAAAACGGTCTCAGGGATACGTAAACCAGGAAAGTTTTACCCACGGAAGTTCTGCGCAGCGTAAGCAATGGTTTATGAAAGGTTACAATACGGGTGACATAAGGCAGGGCGATACCTTCAACGCTTTACTGAAGTAGATTTGAACAAATTAATAATTCCTGCTTATATTTAGGCAGGAATTATTATTATGAGCCTGTATTTCATAGCTTTTGAACCACCACCTGAAGTTGCAGAAAAAATCAGGGAGATTACAAAGGATTTCGCAGAGCGTTTTGGTGCAGAGCGCGCTCACAACAGTTTTCCGCACCTCACGCTGATTCCTCCGTTCAATTATGACGGGCAAAATGAAAGTGAGGTGACAGGCAGATTGATGAAAATGGAATTAACGGTGTTTCCGTTTGAGATATATCTTAGGAATTTTAACTGCTTCAACAAACCTAAAAGTCCGGTGATTTTTCTGGAACCTGAGGCAAACACTACCCTTCAAAAACTGTATTTGGAGGTCAATGCGGCGATGTCTATATTCAATTATGCGCAGCATTTTCATCCGCACCTTACCGTGGCTTTTCGTGACCTAAGTCCACAGGCATTTATAAATGCCTGGAGCGAGTACCGTTATAAGAAAGCAGACTTTCATTTTCGGGTAGAAAGAATCAGCCTCTACAAACATTCTCACGGAAAGTGGTGTCCCGTTGTTCACCGTGATCTTCCTTCGGATAGATAAAAAAAGCCACCGTAATTCGGTGGCAGTGATAATCAGATAGAATCTGCTGAGAGCAGTATTTTTTCCAGTATTTTCATCGTGATCATGTAGGTTGGTTTCACACCTGTAAGACCCAGGCCACCGGATGACAGGGTGGAGCCGGTTTCCAATGGATTATCAGATGCGTAGTAGGCATAGCAGACAAATAGATCGGGTGATATATGGTGTCTGATCTTGGAAGCTACCTGAATGGCCTTATGATAATGCGCACCTTCCATCTCCAGGCCTACGGCGTTCCATGTAGTATTCATAAAATAACTGAGAATGTCTTTATTTTGTAGGGAAGTACCAAGAACCGTAATCATGGAACCTTCATACGCTTTAATCTCATCATCTTCGAAATCTTCAAGTTTCAGTGCGTTCTCAAATACGTAGTTGTCCGCTGTACCCTCGAAAATATGTGAGGTAGGGATCATTATGTCTCCTTTGCCACCCGTTAGTATTCCGGCTTTTCCCATTATGGAAATGGACTTCACCTTCATGGTATATACTTCCTGATTGTGCTCATACGGTCTAAGCAGTTCGTCCATAATTTCATATGCCTGCTCGCCGAAAGCGTAATCAAAAACAAGGATTACATCATCTCCGTTATAGTTAATATTCTGAAAGGGCGTGTTCGTAAGGTCTGTTTTCTTTAAATCAATGATTTGGACATCTATATTGCTTCCGCTGTTGTCATCAATATAAATAAGTCCCTGACTTTGGGAATGACTGAGAACTTTTTCCTGAAGTGACCGCTGGTTGCTGATTTCCTGATAAAAAGAATAATCGACTTCATCACTGGATTTCCGGCCTACAGCCTCATTTCCGTACAGCATGTTTTTTACTGAGTGCATATTTGCAGAAATGATATGCAGTGGGCGCATATGGAGATTATTGGTCACCAAAACTTCTTTTACGGCATTTGCCCATTTCTCGCCAAAAAGGTGGTGGCCTACACGCTCCCTTAGGATCGCACTGAAATAAATTTCGCGCTCACGAATACCTTTCAGGTCGTCCAGGCTGGTCTTGCCCAGATAATAAATGATTTTAAAGAGGCGGTCAGGATTTTGATCGTCGCCAAAACTGTTGTACGCATGCAGAACTTCGTCAAAAGTCCGTCCCAAAAGAGAGGAGAGGTGGATCAGTGCCACTTCCTTCTCTTTGCGGCTTAGTTTATTTTGGCCTTTGGCAACATCCTCAATGATCCTCCATGTCCTTGTGGGTTTGTAATCCTCGTCTTTGCGGTAGCCAAGTTCACGGATTTTATCGGCTTCAATATAAAGGAAGGTAAGGTGGGTGAGTATATCGTAGATTTCAGAACGGCCCAGCAAAACTTCAATGTTCATTTGCTGCTCATCAATGCGGTAGCAGTTCCGGCGGCGCTTCTTTGGGACGATTACCTCAAAACTGCCTTTTTCAAAGCCTTCATCTGATGTAAGGTGCACAAAAGCCGTTTCCTCAATTCCCGCCGGCAGGCGGTCCAGTACGTAAAGTAAACCGTCAAGCTCCACCTTGTTGGATACGGCCATGGAGCCGTATATTTCGGGAGAGATTACCATTAATAGATTTCGGATTGATTCACCGGATACACCTCCGGGTTTAAAAAAACCTCTGTAAAAGAGGTGTCGCATGGTTACATAAAGGCGTTCTATTGCTTCTGTAGTTTCGCGGGCTCGTAGGTTTGTTGCCATAAATTATAGTGAGATATATTCGTTAAAGTTATAATTAATGACGAACAAAGTTAATAAATTTATAGTTAAATATAAATGAATGCTGTGTAGCACTCTTACATTCAATTATTGTCCTTTTAACATCAAAAACTGCATCTAACTTAAGTGTACCCCTTGTTTTTGGATTGTCCTTGTTAAAAAAGAGCCATATTTTTCCATTGACCCCCTTAAAAGTTTTTAATTTTTATTTTCTTATATTAAAATTGTATAAATTTGCAGTATTAAAAATCACAATATATGTCCACTCTAAGATTTAATGCATTAAAAGAACTTCCTTTCCGTAATTACAGGAAAGACAACGCAGTTGTAGTTCCCGGAAAATTGTCCGAACTTTTCTGTGAGAATGTTTTCTCCGAAGAAACCATGCGTGCTTACCTTACCAAGGAAGCTTTTACCTCTATTCAGGATGCGATAAAAAGAGGAGCCAAGACACCGCGGAATATTGCGGATCAGATTGCGGTTGCTATGAAGGATTGGGCCCTCAGCAAAGGTGCCACTCACTACACGCACTGGTTTCAGCCGCTTACGGGTTCTACTGCCGAGAAGCATGACAGCTTTTTCACACCTTTCGAGAGCGACCGCGCCATTGAACGCTTTAACGGCAGCATGCTGATTCAGCAGGAGCCTGATGCTTCTTCCTTCCCAAACGGTGGAATTAGGAATACCTTTGAAGCACGCGGCTATACTGCCTGGGATCCAACATCTCCGGCTTTCATCATTGGTACTACATTGTGTATTCCGTCTATCTTTATCTCCTATACGGGCGAAACGCTTGATTATAAAACTCCGCTGCTGCGCGCAATGCACGCTGTAGATGTTGCAGCTACAGATATCTGCAGATCATACTTTGATAAGAATGTAACCAAGGTAATTCCCACTTTGGGTTGGGAGCAGGAATATTTCCTTGTAGACAGTGCACTTTATCAGTCCAGACCCGACCTGGTACTTACAGGTAAGACCATGTTGGGGCATTCGCCTGCAAAGGGTCAGCAGCTGGATGATCATTATTTTGGTTCCATCCCGACGCGGGTAATGAATTTTATGAAGGAACTGGAAATTGAGTGTATGAAACTCGGAATTCCGGTGACTACACGTCATAACGAGGTAGCACCAAACCAGTTTGAGTTGGCGCCAATGTTCGAGGAAACCAATGTGGCTGTAGACCATAACTCGCTGCTGATGGATATTATGGCCAGAGTGGCACACAAGCATCATTTCCATATCCTTTTCCACGAAAAACCTTTTGCCGGCGTAAACGGCAGTGGTAAGCATAACAACTGGTCATTGGCTACCGATACAGGTGAAAACCTGCTCAGTCCCGGGAAGAACCCAAAGAAGAACCTTCAGTTCCTTACCTTTTTTGTTAATACACTGAAAGCTGTTCATGATTATGCCGATTTGCTTAGGGCAAGTATCGCATCTGCAAGTAATGATCACCGTTTGGGTGCCAATGAGGCTCCGCCTGCGATTATCTCTGCTTTTATAGGCTCGCAGCTTTACTCTGTTCTGGAGGAGCTGGAAAAAGTAACAGACGGTAAACTTAGCCCTGAAGAAAAAACAGACCTTAAACTGAACGTGGTGGGCAAGATTCCTGAGATACTTCTGGATAATACCGACCGTAACAGGACCTCACCCTTTGCCTTTACGGGTAATAAATTTGAATTCCGTGCCGTGGGTTCATCTGCAAACTGTGCAGAGCCTATGACAGCGCTTAACGCGATTGTAGCCAGACAGCTTACGGAATTTAAGAAAACTGTAGAGTTTAATATCGAGAAGAAAAACCTGAAAAAGGATGAAGCGATATTCAATACCCTGCGTGAGTATATCAAGGACTGTAAGAATATTATGTTCGAAGGCGACGGTTACTCGGACGATTGGGCTGTTGAGGCCGAAAAGAGAGGGATGAGTAATCTGAAGACCACACCCGAAGCACTTAAGGAAGAGCTTAACCAAAAGTTTGTAGATCTTTATCAGGAGTTGGGAATTTTCAATCACAGGGAATTTGAGGCACGTAATGAAATCAAACTTGAAAAATATTCCGCAGTAATTGATATTGAAGCGAAAGTGCTTTCCGATATTGCGCGTAACCATATTATTCCGGCCGCGCTGAACTATCAGAACAGGCTGATTGAGAATGTTAAAGGACTGAAAGAAATTTTTGGGGAGGAGGAATTTAAACCACTGGCAAAAGAACAGATGGAATTAATCAAATCTATTTCTGCAAATGTATCCCAAATTAAAACCGGCGTAGACGAATTGCTGCGGGCTAAAGAAGCTGCCCGAGCCACCACGGGAAGCCAGGAACAAGCCGAGATGTTCTGTAATGATGTAGTGCCGCGCTTTGAAAAAATCCGTACAGCAAGTGATGAACTGGAAATGATGGTTGACGATGAACTTTGGCCAATGACCAAATACCGCGAATTGCTTTTTACCAGATAATTCACCGCATTATTTTATCAATAATCCCGCCCTTTCTGTGGCGGGATTTTTTTGATAGCAGGGACCTAATTGCAATAACCGTGCAATTGCCTAATAATTAGTCGGATAGAAAAATTTCTATTTATTGAATTATAGATGGATTTTATATAATTAATAGATTTAGCAGATGAAATGTTAAGGAATCTTAATAAAATTAAAGCCGCAAATCCCTGTTTATGGGGATTGCGGCTGTTATTTATTTAACATAGCGCTTTATTGTGTTAAAATCTGTTAAACCAAGAAGCAGGAATAAGGCAAAAAACGCCTGTTAGGGCCCTTTTATATAATTTTGCCCTGCATTTCAATCACAACGATATGGTTTTAATGCTTCAAAAATTTAAAAGATAGATATGAAGAAAAGCGTTTTACTTTACTTTACTGTACTTACTTCAATTTTTACTTTGCAGTCCTGTGTAACTAATTACGTTGTAGCCGAACCGGCTCTATATTCTAAAGAATACAAATCGAATGCCAAAATTTCTTCCGCTGATGTTAAAAGGATGGAGGAAAACAAGCAGACCTTGATCAACAGTTTTGCTTCAGAAAAGTCTACAAAAATGGCGATCCTGAACAACCTGGAGAAGAAGGCGGAAATGGTGAAAGCTATTAAATTCGCCAAGACCATTGACGGAATTATTGAAGAAGCTACAACCTACCTGGGTACACCTTACAGATACGGTGGTACAACCAGAAGCGGGATTGACTGCTCTGCGTTTGTTCTTTCAGTTTTCGGTTCAGCTGCCGGCGTAAATTTGCCCAGAGTGGCTGCTTCGCAGGCGCAGGAAGGCGAGAAAGTTGAAAAAACGGAACTGCAGCGCGGCGATTTGGTGTTCTTTTCACAGGGACGCGGTCGTATTTCACACGTAGGTATTGTGGAGAATGTAACAGAAGATGGTGATGTGAAGTTTATTCACGCAGCTACTTCCAGAGGTGTAATGGTTTCTTCTCTTAATGATAAATACTGGGGTCCCCGATACAGATTTGCGAAAAGAATACTGAACCCGGATTTAGTTTCAGCTCAGGAAAACCTTGCCGGAACACTGAATTAATTGACTCTTATTATACAGCTTACTGCGTCTGACCCCCGGTCAGACGTTTTTTTATGTAAAGGGGGATTACCAGGTGCTGGTTATTGCTTCGCATAGGATGAGGAAACATTACTGATCGATGTCTGCAGGTCAGTTAAAGCATTTCATAATTATACGTTTTCCCACCAGTACCGCCATGTCCGGTGCCTGTACCGAAAATATCTGCTCTAATTCCGCCCTTGCAGGATGTTTTTATATTTTTCTGTGTACTCTTGCAGTGATGGTATCGCTGAAATTGCAAATGGGGCAAATAGATTGAAATTGGGCATCCTGGCGTTAATTCTAAAAAACTCATTCCTGTTATCTAATTCATGGTTTCACGTGATGCAGGCGCATTGAGCAACTGCCCTCAGGCCGTAAATGGGTCCGCAGGAAGAATATAGGTGATTTGTTTAGAAAAGTGAATCACTGAACTGAGATTGCCTCTGTTCTGCTCAGCAGTGGGGTGAGTAAAGCTGTAAAGGTTTAACTGTATGAACGACGTAAAAGGCCGTAATCAGGATTCAGCAGGAGCGGATAATCAAATCCCTAGACCAGTGAATTCTTATCCATATAGTTCAGCTTGAAAAATATGAAAGTCATTATGGAAAACGCGAGTAGTGAACTTCCGCCGTAACTGAAATAGGGCAAGGGAATACCTACAGTTGGGAAAAGCCCCATAACCATGCCTATATTGATGCTGAAGTGCATCAGCAGTATAGATGCAAGACAGTATCCAAAGATTCTGTTAAATGCCGTTTTCTGGTTCTCTGCCAGGTAGTATATCCTGCCTATATAAAGAGCGTACGCCAGAACGAGCACGGAACTACCCAGAAACCCCCATTCTTCGCCTACTGTACAGAAAATATAATCGGTTTCCTGTTCGGGTACAAATTTACCCTGAGTAACTGATCCCTGTCTGTAACCTTTGCCGGTTAGTCCGCCGGAGCCTATAGCTGTTTTTGAGTAAAGAAGGTTGTAGCCCGACGTGTCGCGGAACGCTTTCTCTCCTTTATAAAGCACTTCTATTCTTTCGCGCTGGTGTTTGGGGAGTTTTTCAAGTACATGAGGTGTAGCGAAGGCAATGCCGCTTAAAATGGCGACAACAAATCCAAAGGTACCAATGCTTATTACATTCCAGGAAATACTCCGGAAGTTAATAAGCAGATACAGTCCGGAAAGCACCAGAATTCCTATAAATACATAGAGCGGATCTACTGCTATGGAAATCAGGAAAACCGCCGCCAGAATAAGACCGACTCCAAAGAACCAGCCATTTAATCCCTCACGGTAGAGTGCAATAAAAAATGCCGTGAAAACAAGCACAGACCCTACGTCGGGAATGGCTAGTACAACCAAAGCCGGTACAGCAACAATGGCGAGGGTGGTGTAAAGGGATTTTCTGTTATTCAGATTAAAATCCGGTCCCGCTACGTAGGTGGCAAGCATGAGTGCCGTGCCGATCTTGGCAAATTCAACGGGCTGCATTGTGAATCCACCGAAACGGTACCAGTTTTTCTGGCCAAGAATTTCCGTACCGAAAGGGAATAGTCCGATCAGAAGCAGTATTCCGGATATGTAAAAGATACCCGAAAGATTTTCAAACAGTTTTGTACGTGCGAGAAAGATAAAAATTCCTACCGCACAAGATATCCCAAAAAACAGCAGCTGTTTGTTGCCCAGGCTGTTATCAACGCTGTAAATATTTGCTATGGCAAAGAGGCAGATTATAAAATACAGCCCCAGTCCTACTTTGTCTATACCTTCAGCCCACTTCATTTTGTAGTGTTTTTAGGGGTTGCGCTGTGCATCCGCAGTCTTACGGAATCACGTTTATTAATGAGCTTAGCACGGGTCTGGGCATCACCGGCTGCTTTTATACTGTCCTCCAATTGATGGAGATATAGCGAATCCTTGTCCGATGCGCGGTACAGGCCTTTTCGCTTCAGGTCCGATATCCACTGCCTTCTGTACTCCGGCATAAAACTGGCGTTCACCATTTTTTTGTAAAGATGCTCGCGTTTCAAGTCGCCGGTCAGATACTTTTCTGCAATAACAGTGGAGGCGGGACCGGCCCATGTGGATCCGAAGCCCGCATGTTCCATTACAGCAACCACCACAATTCTTGGTTTATCTGCCGGCGCAGCCATAACATAAATGGAGTTGTCTTTTCCCTGCGGCACCTGCGCGGTACCTGTTTTGGCCAGCTGCGTAAATTCTTTGGATATCAGTCCTCGCCCGGTGCCTTTCAGTACCACAGCTTCCATTCCCTTTATAATGGGTTCAAAGTGTTTTGGATCTACAAGCGTATGATGTTTTTTTCTGAATCTTGGATCGGGATTGGGCTTGCCGTCAACGGATTTCACAATATGGGGAGTGTAGTACCAACCGCGGTTTACTATGGCGGCCACGGAATTTGCCATCTGCAAAGGTGTAAGTAGAACATCGCCCTGCCCCATACCGTTGAAGACGGCACCGGTGGCCAGGGGATCCCATTTTTTTACCCTGCCGCGGCCTACAGCTTTGTTGATGGCTTCCATCCTGTTTTCATAAAACTCGCCGCTTGGGATCCTGCCTTTGGAACCCACTGCCAAATCATTGTTCAGAAATTCACCCAGCCCAAAACTGCTCATGATTTTTTTCCATTCGTCTACACCTTTGCTGGGGTTACCCGGATATTTGTTGATGATGGCCAGATAAGCGTATGAGAAATGGCAGTTGCTGGAAGCCTGTATCGCAGGTATAAGTGGGTCTGCACCTCCGTGTCCTTTAATCCGTAGACCCTTGTAGTTGAAGCCTCCACCGCAGGGGAATATCGTATTTTCATCCATCACACCCATTTGCATGGCGGCAGCGGCAGTAAGCAGCTTGAAGGTGGAGCCGGGTGGATAGGCCGCCTGAACAGACCGGTCAAATGTAGGTCTGTTATTATAGATGGTATCCATTTGAAGGCGGTACAGGTTCCGGGATTTCTGTGGTCCGGTGAAGACATTCGGGTCAATATCAGGCCCCGTAGCCATCACCAGGATTTCGCCGTTGCTGGGATCCAGCGCAACTATTGCACCGTGCTTGTCCACAAGCATTTCCTCCGCCATTCGCTGCAGGTCGTAGTCAATGGTCAGTGTTATGTCCTTGCCGGTAACTTCTTCTTTATCCAGTTCGCCGTCCTTATACGAGCCAATGTCCCGGAGTTTGATGTCTTTCTGGATGTACCGCATCCCTTTTTCGCCGCGCAGATACTTTTCGTAAGACTTTTCCACTCCTGATTTACCGATAAAGTCGCCCGGACGGTAGTAAACAGAATCTTTTTTCAGGTCCCGTTCTCCTACTTCGTTGGTATAACCCAGAAGGTTGCCTGATGTATTTACCTCATACTGCCGTTGCGGTCTGCTCACAATACTGAAAGCCGGATATTTGAATATGATTTCCTGAATCCTGGCCACTTCTTCGCGGCTCAGGTTCTTCATGAATGTCATTGGTACCAGTTTGCTGTAATACTTTTCTTTTTTCAGAGCTTCAATACGCTGTTCAAATTCTTCCTTCCGGATTCCAAGCAGTCCGCAGAAGCTCAAAGTGTCGAAATCCGGTCTCATGAGCGCCTGGGTAAACGAGATTTCATATGCCGGCTGGTTACCGACCAGGATCTTACCGTTCCTGTCAAAGATGACTCCGCGCTGCGGGATGATGTATTCAATCTTGATGGAAGTATTGGCGGCGTTAAGGGCGTAGCGGTCTGTGAAAAGCTGCAAATAGGAAAGCCGTGCCACAAAGATGATGGCAATGATGATCAGTACCGAAATGATTTTGAGGAACTGAGGTTTCAAATGCGTTGTTTTATTTTAAAGATGAGGGCGTAAAGTAGTATAAATACAAACGAAAAGAGCGTGCTGATAATTATATTAAGCAGGATTTCCAGAATTCTGCTCAGTTTAAAAAACTCAATATACTGCACCAATAGCTGGTGAAAGAAAATAGCCGATATGATAAACAGCAGGAACTGTGGCCACTGAAGGGTAGAAAATGTAAAGAAATCAGTGGTAGTATCCGTTGAAGTCCTGAAAATCAGCGTACGGTAATAGGCTACCGCTGTAGTTGCGAATGCATTGATTCCCCACGTGCCCAGGAATGCATCAATACTGAGTCCCAGGACAAAACTTAGAACCAGAAAATGGTAGCGGTTTCTGAAAAAGGGGTAGAACATGACGAATACCGGATAAAGTACGGGAGTATACTCCCCGAAGAGAGTGATCCTGTTCAGTATGAATATCTGCAGTGCGGTTAGGAAGGCAATGAGAAGTATATCTGTAAAAATTGTTCTGCTAATCATCTTCACGCTCTATGGTTACCTGCAATGAATCCTGAATCTTCTGCACTTCGGCTTTTTTCAGGTTTTTCACTACATAAATTTTACTCAGGGTGCCCATTTTTTCACTAAGCTCAACTGAGATGTCCCAGAATCCTGTTTTCCGGTCCACTTCATAACCGGCAACAGTGCCAATCATCACTCCCTGCGGGAAGATCGCGGACTTACCGTCGGTCTCCACAGTATCACCAATTTTTATTGGAACATATTTAGGAATGTCTGAAAGGTGCATGATGCGTGAATTTTCGCCCTGCCAGGTCAGTGTTCCGAAATAGCCTGAGTTTTTCAGCGCGGCATTGAGCCTTATCTTGTTTACGCTAAGCACCGATTGTACCAGCGCATAACTGTTGGTGGTGTTAATCACAATACCTGCAATTCCCTGCGGTGCTATAACACCCATCTTAGGATAAACACCGTCCCTGCGTCCGCGGTTGATGGTAAAGTAATTGTTCTTTCTGTTAATGGAATTATATACTATTTCTCCGTCTACAAAAGTATACACCTGCCCACCACCCAGGGTATCATGCACCTTGCGGAAGGTCGGTTTGCTGAAACCACCTTTGCCGTATACCTGTTCCATGAGCATTTTATTCTGAAGAACAAGTTGCTCATTAATCTGCTTAAGCTTCAGGTAAGAAGTACCCTTGTCAATATATCCGGAAGCACGGCTGTTGAAGGCAGCCGTTTGGGCAGCCAGCCAGGACTGCTGCATGGCATTGCGGGTGAAGATGAGAACTACCGCAACAAGTTGCAGCAGCAAAAAGAACATGAAAAGACCGTTCTTTGAAAATAATCTCATCAAAAATCCCATCCCGAATATGTAAGTGAATTATTACTTTATAAGGAAGTTGAACTTATCCATATTTTTAAGTGCAATTCCGGTACCGCGAACTACGGCACGCAGTGGATCTTCGGCTACGAAAACAGGTAATCCGGTTTTCTTGTGCAGCCTGTCCGCCAGTCCGCGCAGTAATGCACCTCCGCCTGCAAGGTAAATACCTGTCTTGTATATGTCTGCTGCCAGTTCGGGTGGGGTAAGGGACAGGGTTTCCATAACTGCATCTTCAATACGGATAATAGATTTGTCCAGGGCGCGGGCAATCTCTTTGTAACCCACCATAATTTCTTTCGGTTTTCCTGTGATGAGGTCTCTACCCTGCACCGGAATGTCTTCCACATCAACATCAAGGTCTTCCAAGGCAGATCCAACTTCAATTTTTATTCTTTCCGCCGTTCTTTCACCAATATACAGATTATGATGCGTTCTCAGATAGTACGCAATGTCATTGGTAAAGACATCTCCGGCAATTTTCACCGATTTGTCGCAAACAATGCCTCCCAAAGCAACAACGGCTATCTCTGTTGTACCACCTCCTATGTCGATGATCATATTACCTTCAGGTTTCTGAACATCAATGCCTACTCCAATTGCCGCAGCCATTGGCTCATAAATAAGACGTACCTCTTTCGCATTCACCTTCTGAGCGGAGTCACGAACAGCACGTTTTTCAACCTCGGTAATTCCGGAGGGTATGCAGATTACAATTCGCAGTGCGGGCTGGATGAGTTTTCCTTTAATTCCCGGAATCTTTTTTATGAACTCCTTGATCATGTGCTCAGACGCATGAAAATCCGCAATTACACCGTCTTTCAGCGGACGGATGGTTTTAATGTCTTCATGGGTCTTTCCCTGCATATGTTTGGCCTGCTCACCTACGGCAATCGGCTTACCGGAAGAGCGTTCAATGGCAACGATAGATGGCTGATCGATAACGATCTTGTTGTTATGTATAATCAGCGTGTTAGCTGTTCCCAAGTCAATCGCAATCTCCTGCGTGAACATATCAAATAAACCCATAATATTTTTCCGATTTCTTTTAGTCAAATCAAGTGCACAAAGATATAAATTTAGAACCATTTCAGGAGCCGGCGACCTCAATATTTGGTTAAAGTTTTATTAAAAGTAGATAGTTCTTTCTGATAAAAATTTGGTCATATCCATCTTTTCGAGAAGGGTTGGCATTTACCCTTTTGTTTTATCATGATATTTAAAACTGTGTGCAGAAAGGTAATTTTTGCGGTTTTTGTAAAGTGCGGAATAAATTGGTGGCTGGGGGAGAAAGAAGTCCCAAATGTGTAGGAGACTTTCTGATTATTAAAGACATAATGCTGATAATGATCACCGGGGATCAGGGTGCAGGTTAATTAAAATTTCAGTATTTTTGCAGTTGCGTTATGAATAACCTTCCTGAAATAAACAAAACAGCCAATTTTGCCGTCCTTAGCGTAAGTTACGAGAAAGCCGATGCTGAAACCCGCGGGAAATTTGCCTTTTTTGAAGAGCATATCAAGGATTTTGTAAAGTCGCTACATCAGGAAAGTATCGGAGATGCTTTTGTTGTGTCCACCTGCAACCGGACTGAAATTTATACCACCTCAGCAAATTATCTTCTGGTAGCCGAGGAGTTCTGTAAAACTACCGGCGTAAGCCTCACTGATTTCCTGCAGTTTGCCAATATTTATACCCGGGAGGAAGCTCTTAATCATCTATTCCGCGTGGCAGGCGGACTCGAAAGTCAGATTATTGGTGATTTTGAAATTATTGGGCAAATCAAGAATGCCTATAACCGCTTCAAGAAAGAAAAGCAGAACAGCAATCCTTATCTGGAACGTGCAATTAATTCTGCCATACAGATCTCAAGGAAAATCAAGAATGAAACCGGGATATCAAACGGCGCTGCCTCGGTGTCCTATGCCGCCGTACATTATATACTTAATCATCAGAAGCAGCTCGCGGACAAGAATATCCTGCTCCTTGGAACGGGTGAGATAGGGCAGAATACTGTTGAGAATTTAGTGAAACATATCTTTGAGCCCAATATAAAGGTGATGAACCGCTCGCTGGACAAGGCGGAAAAAATTGCGGAAAAGTATAAGATTCCCCATATTGCTATGGCAGATCTGGATGCGGAGCTGAAATCCACCGACATTCTGATCGTGGCTACAGGAGCTCCTCACCCGATTATTAACAGGGATCATTTTCCAAACGGCAAGGAAACTTTGGTCATTGATCTTTCTATTCCGCATAATGTGGACAAGAATGTTACCGAAAACCCAAATGTACAGCTCGTAGATGTGGATCAGCTATCGGCACATATCCGTGAAACCATGTCCCAGAGGAAAAAAGAGATTCCAAAGGCTGAAGAGATCATCAGGGAAATGAGTAAGGATTTTGCCGAATGGGAAAAGAAAAGAAAGATGGTACCCAAAATTCATCACTTCAAGGCGGTGCTGAAGAACATGGAGCGTAACGAGATGCACAATATTCACCGCAAGCACAGATATGTGGGAGTGGAAGACATGGAGCTCTCCGACCGTATGATCCAGAAAATAACCAACCGCTTTGCAAAGTACATCATAGACCATCCCTGGAAGGCTGAGGAAGTAAGTAAACTGATGCACGAAATTTTAGTGGAACAACCAAACAACGAATTCAATGAAAAGCATTAGAATCGGAACCCGAAATTCTCCGTTGGCATTGTGGCAGGCCCGCGAAGTTGCACGCCACCTTCAGAACAATAATTACAAGACAGAAATCACACCCATACTGTCCTCCGGCGACAAAAATCTTACGCAGCCACTCTATGCGCTAGGTATAACCGGCATCTTTACGCGTGACCTTGATACCGCACTTCTGAACGGCGAAATTGATATCGCTGTCCATTCACTTAAAGATGTGCCTACATCACTTCCGGAAAATATCGAACTTATTGCTTATCTGGAGCGCGATTTCCATCAGGATGTATTGGTAAGGAAAGCCTCATCGCTTGAGAAGCCCCTGCATGAGCTTAAGGTAGCCACAAGCAGTTTAAGAAGAAGGGCTTTCTGGCTCCGTGAATTTGCACATGCTGAGTTTTCTGATATCAGGGGAAATGTGCAGACCAGACTGCAGAAACTTGAAGACCTGGACTTCGATGCCACCATCTTTTCACTGGCCGGAATTAAACGGATGGAACTGCCTGTTGAGTATGAAGAGCTTCCCATGATGATCCCGGCACCATCCCAGGGGGTTGTAGCGGTGGCCGGACTCAGTTCAAATACCGAAATAAATAATGTTGTAGCGCAGATTACGCACGACGAAACGGAAAAATGTGTGCGGATGGAAAGACAGTTCCTGAGCACCCTGGAAGGAGGCTGTACAGCACCCATCGGAGCTTTTGCGGAAATAAAGGAAGGACAGGTACGCTTTATTGGCCGCCTGTGCTCGCTGGATGGGAAAGACTGTATAGAGACCGATAAGATCTTCAGTTTCGAAGAAAACCGCAACTATGGTAAAGAACTGGCGGAGGAAATACTCGATAACGGCGGGCGCCAAATTATGTCTGTGATAAAGGAAACACTTAAAATTTAACCTGGGGTGAGAATATGAAGGTTTTGTTCACCAAGAAAAATATTGATAAAAAAATGATTTCCGAGAAATTTGGGAGTCGTTTTTCTTATGACATCGTGGATGTAATCAGAGTGAAGTCATTACAGATGGAACCTTTTGACCTGAAAAACCATTCCCTGATTTTTACCAGCGTTAATGCCGTGGGGGCATTTTTTGAAAACGGATTTAAACCCAATGAGGACTTTACCGACCGTAATTACAATAAGATTTACTGTGTAGGCCAGAAAACCAAGAAAAAACTCCGCGAATATGGTTTCGGAACTTTTAAGGTGAAGAAGCACGCTAAAGATTTGGCAGAGTTCATCATTGAAAATTCCGGCCGGGAAAAATTTATTCATTTTTGCGGTAATTTGGCGCTGGATGTGTTAAACAATGCGTTGCCGCTGCAGAATATCTCCTACAGAAAAGTAGTTATCTACGAAACTGAGTTGCTGTATCCACAGGTGCACGGTGAGTATGATGCCATAGCATTTTTCAGCCCCAGTGGGGTGCGCAGCTTTACCAAATACAATTCCCTGGAAGGCAAGAAAATATTTTCCCTGGGAAATACCACAACTCAGGAAGTGAAAAACCATACCGACAAAAGAATTTACACCAGCAGAGAAAGCAGTTTTGAAGATATGCTGGATTTAATATTGAAATATGATTAAGAACGATTTATATCTGAAAGCCCTCAGAGGCGAAACCGTGGAGCGTCCACCTGTGTGGATGATGAGACAGGCAGGCAGATACCTGCCGGAATTTATTGAACTGCGCAATAAATACGATTTCTTCACCCGTTGTCAGACGCCGGAACTTGCCTCCGAGATTACCGTGCAGCCCATCCGCAGGTTTCCGCTGGATGCTGCCATCCTTTTTTCCGATATTTTGGTGGTTCCTCAGGCGATGGGGATTGATTTCAAGATGAAGGAAAGTGTCGGGCCCTGGCTGGATAATCCCATCCGCACCACAGAGCAGGTAAATAATGTAGTGGTACCGGATGTTAATGATACCCTGGGATACGTTTTTGATGCAATAGAAATGACATTGGAAAAGCTGGATAATGAAATCCCGCTTATCGGGTTTGCAGGTTCGCCATGGACCATCCTATGCTACTGTGTGGAAGGTAAAGGCAGCAAGGCATTTGATATTGCCAAAGCGTTCTGTTTCACCAATCCCGAAGCTGCACATCTTCTGCTTCAGAAAATTACAGATACTACAATCGCTTATCTGAAGAGAAAAGTAGAGAAAGGAGTTTCTGCAGTTCAGGTATTCGACAGTTGGGGAGGCATGCTTTCGCCTACTGATTATAAAGAATTTTCCTGGCAGTATATTGACCAGATTGTTGAAGCTTTAAGTGCGCTTACACATGTTGTGGTTTTTGGTAAAGGTTGCTGGTTCGCACTGGAAGATATGACCAAATCAAAAGTTTCAGCATTAGGTGTAGACTGGACCATTACGCCGGAAATAGCGAGAAAACTGACCCACAATTCTATCACGCTGCAGGGTAATTTTGATCCGGCACGGCTTCATTCGTCACCCGAAACCATCAGACGTATGGTCCATGAAATGATTGACCGGTTCGGTAAAGACAAATACATCGTAAATCTGGGCCACGGAATCCTGCCCAATATTCCTGTTGAAAATGCTGAGGCCTTTATTAAGGCAGTAGTGGAGTGGAAAGGATAAGTAAAGAACGCTGAAAAAGGGTAAAAACGCAGATTTTTCTGCGTTTTCGTTTTTAATGACTATTTCTTTACATATTTCCAGTTCCGTCCCTTACCTTCAGAAATCCATTCAACTGCTTGCGCCATTCTTTTGTTGCGGGTTGCCTCGGTTTTAGCTTCGGTGAGCCACATAATATATTCTTTCCGGAAGGATGGTGAGGCGCTTTCAAAAAATTCCTTTGCCTTGCCGTTATGCTGAAGTGCATCGGCAAGGTAATCCGGAACCTCCACCTCCGATGGATTCGGACTCGACTTCTTAATGCTGGCGCCCATGTCTGTAAGTTCCATCGCTTCCAGAATACAGTTCTTCAGTTGAGCTTTGGAAGGTAAATCTTCAATTTTGGTAATCTTACCCAGCGTGAACATGGAGTTTTTCTCCCGACCTTGCGTAAGTTCCTTCATTGTTTTCATTTCGCTTTCCAGCCAGAAGCCGAAGGCACAATGCTGCTTAAAGGCAGCCATTGAACATAAATTTTTCCCTTTATAGATGAAATGAGGAAAACTCCATTTCATGGCTTCTGTTGTCCCGGGGCAGAACTCGTGTACTGTTTCCCGTATATATTCCAAAACAGGCTGTGCGAAGGGTTGCGCATTTTGAATGTAGGCATCAACTTTTGAATTCATACATGTCTTTAATTCTATGAGTAGAGTTTTACGGTTTCATTCACAACAAACCGAACCTGATCGGGCCGGCCGCGGTCATTCTTGGGCTGGTCCTTATAGCTTCCTGTTCTCACAATGACCATGTTATGTTCTGGAACAATAATAACATACTGTCCCTGCAAACCCAGCAGGAAATAGTGTTTTACGGGATTGTCGTTGTTAATCCAGACGCCCAGTCCATAAATCCCGGCAGAAGCCGGTGTAGGGGTAATCATCTCCTGCACAAAATCCTCATTCAGCACCTGTACTCCGTTCGCTTTTCCTTTGTTCAGCATCATGAGTCCGAGTTTTGCAAAGTCGCGTGGCACCGCGTGGATGCAGCAAAAGGTTTTTTCCATACCGCTGTTGTCGGTGGTCCATTCCGCAGGCTGTTCCATTCCGAGCGGCTTCCATATTTTTTCGGAAAGATAATTGGCAACAGAAGTGTTTACCGCTTTTCTCAGTGCGAAGCCCAGCAGTTGCGTGGAACCACTCTGGTATTCAAACCGTTTTCCGGGTGCCTGCTTGAATCCCTGTGAATGAATAGCCTGCTCCAGACTGTTGCCATAGTAGGCTCTCGCATTTGGAGCCAGCGGATTTTTATAATCTTCATTCCAGTTCAGTCCGGATTCCATAGCGGCCAAGTGCCTCAGGGTAAGGTCGCGTCCGTACTGAGTATCTTTATAATTATCATAAAAATCAGTGAATTTACTGTCCAGGGTTTCAATTTTGCCTTCTTCCAGGGCCTTGCCGGTAAGCATTACAGCAACTGTTTTGGCCATTGAGAATGAATTTGAACGGGTATTTTCGTCATACCCCATCCAGTACTGTTCATGAAGGAGTTTGCCGTCCTTCACAACCAGAAATGATACCGTCTTCGATTCTTCAAGACTTTTCAAAAGATTTTGGGGCAGCGGTTTTTTATTATATTTCTCATCCTTTAGCCAGGGAACCGGCTTGCCGGAGGCTACGGTATTGCTTGGAAAAAGCTTTAGATCATCTATGGTCGCACTTTTTTCGCCGCGAAAATAGGTTTTCGCGATTCCCTTAAAAAGATAACCGTAATCAAATAGGTAAACGGCGGCTATGGTTCCGGCGGCCACGGCAGCGGCGCCAGTCAGGATTTTTTTCAAGATGAGGTTGTTTCAGACAAATTTAGATAAAAAAAGTTCCGCAAATTGCGGAACCCTTATTGTTTTTTCGCCCGGAAACAGTCGGTTAGATCTTGCTAAGCAGGTTTCTGAAATTAGTCTTCTCGTCGATGATCCGGCGCAAATCTGCCACCGGAACTCTTTCCTGCTGCATCGTATCGCGGTCTCTAAGTGTTACTGTGTGGTCAGTAAGCGTGTCGTGGTCAATCGTGATACAGAACGGCGTACCTATCGCGTCCTGACGGCGGTAACGCTTACCGATACTGTCCTTATCTTCATAAATCATATTGAAATCGAATTTCAGGTCATTAAAGATTTTCTCACCATATTCACCAAGGCCGTCTTTCTTCATCAAAGGTAAGATAGCCGCTTTTACCGGAGCCAGCGCCGGCGGAAGTGAAAGAACTGTTCTTTCCGAACCGTCTTCCAAAACTTCCTCTTTCAGTGAGTTTGAGAAAACCGCAAGGAACAAACGGTCCAGACCAACCGAAGTTTCTACTACATAGGGAATGTAATTCTCGTTTCTTTCGGAATCAAAATACTGCAGTTTTCTGCCGGAATGCTGCTCATGCGCTTTCAGATCGAAATCGGTTCTGGAGTGAATGCCTTCCAGTTCCTTAAATCCGAACGGGAATTTGAATTCAATATCTGCCGCGGCATTTGCGTAATGCGCCAGCTTTTCGTGGTCATGGAATTTATAGTTATCTGCGCCCAGACCTAAAGCCAGGTGCCAATTCAAACGTTTCTGTTTCCATTCTTCGTAGAAACCGAGTTCAGTTCCCGGTGGTACGAAGAACTGCATTTCCATCTGTTCGAATTCGCGCATTCTGAAGATGAACTGTCTGGCTACGATTTCATTACGGAAGGCTTTGCCAATCTGTGCAATGCCGAATGGAAGTTTATGCCGTGACGTTTTCTGAACGTTCAGGAAGTTCACGAAAATTCCCTGCGCCGTTTCAGGTCTTAAGTATAAATCAGTGGCCGAATCTGCGGAAGCGCCTAATTTGGTTCCGAACATTAAATTGAACTGGCGCACATCTGTCCAGTTTTTGGAACCTGTATCCGGATCAGCGATCTCAAGTTCCTCGATCAAAGCTTTTACATCCGCCAAATCTTCATTTTCCAATGATTTTGCCATTCTGGAAAGAATTGTTTTCTGCTTGTCGCGGTATTCCAGAACACGACCGTTCGTGGTTTCAAATTCGTTCTTGTCGAAAGCATCACCAAATCTTTTTGCGGCCTTATCAATTTCTTTCTGCGCTTTTTCTTCGAGTTTCGCACAGTAATCTTCCAGCAAAACATCGGCTCTGAAGCGTTTTTTAGAGTCCTTATTATCGATCAAAGGATCATTGAAAGCATCCACATGGCCGGAGGCTTTCCATATTGTGGGATGCATGAAGATCGCGGAGTCAATACCCACGATATTTTCATTCATCTGCACCATGGCCTTCCACCAATACTGTTTGATGTTGTTTTTCAGTTCCGTACCGTTCTGTCCGTAATCGTAAATTGCTGAGAGTCCGTCATATATCTCACTGGATGGGAATATAAAACCATATTCTTTCGCATGTGAGATCAGTTTCTTGAAAACATCTTCCTGTTTGGCCATGATTATTAATTATTTGGCGCAAAAATAGGGAATTATTTCTGTTTGACCGGCGTCGGAAATGAGGGATCCTAACCTTTTACGAATGAAAAAGACGGGTGAAAAACCCGTCTCAAAACTTATATTATCATTAATCAGAAATTATAGCTTAATGCTACTCCAGTACCTGCCGATTCCAGTTTGAAATGTGGCCGGAATGCTGTGGACTCACCATTCTCTAAAGCTAAAGCCTTTTTTGCCTGCTTGTCTGCAGCATAGGCAAAGGGGATTCCAACTCCCACCAGGCCCGCACCAATCCCTACAACAGCCCAGCCTCGGGATGGTTTATTTTCGTATACCACTCCATTTCTAACCTCGGTCTTTTTGCCGGAGAGCGCGGGTACGATACCGAAACCGATCAGGAAGCCACCGGCATAGCTGAACACATTGGATACGGCAGCATTTGTTCTGGCTTTGTGGAAAGTGCTTGCAGCGTTGGGGTCTTTAAATACACTACGGAATTCTTTCAATTTGTAGGTTTGTCCATCCTTAACTAATTTGTTTTTTTCCATTGTAACCTGTGCGGTCCCGAGTGTGAAGCTGAGCATCATCCCGAAGAGAATCATTTTTTTCATGGTGTTTAGTTTTATTTTGCGGCAAAAATAGTGTTTTGTTCAATTGAATTGAGATAATTCCGGCCGACTTATGTCAGTTTCAGCAACTATTTTTTCGAATTAGTGGATTGCAGGATTGGTGGCTTGCTCATATACTGCTGCCTTTCCGTTATTATAAGACAGGAGGGTGGGGTGTTAGCTGCACGGATAGAGCAAAAAACCCTATTTTTGTGTTTCAAAATTTTCGCATGTATAAAAGCTTTATCCGCCCTTTATTATTCAAATTTGACCCTGAAGAAGTTCATTATTTTACGTTCTCTGTTTTGAAGAATTTTAAATTTCTGACTTCAATTGTATTTCCGAAACCAATTGTAGACAAGCGTCTTGAAAGGGAGGTTTTTGGATTAAAATTTAAAAATCCTGTAGGTTTGGCCGCGGGCTTTGATAAGGATGCGAAAATGTTCTCCGAACTTTCAGATCTCGGTTTTGGCTTTATTGAAATAGGAACGCTGACTCCCAAGCCTCAGGATGGAAATCCTAAGAAGAGATTATTCAGACTAAAGGAAGATTCGGCAATCATTAACCGGATGGGTTTTAATAACGGTGGTGTAGATGCTGCGGTGGAACGTCTGAAGAAAAATAAAAACGTGCTTATTGGCGGTAATATCGGAAAGAATAAAATCACGCCCAACGAAGAAGCCGTCAATGACTATATTATCTGTTTTGAAAAGCTTTTCCCTTATGTAGATTATTTTGTCGTAAATGTAAGTTCACCCAATACGCCCAATTTACGAGCTTTGCAGGATAAGGAGCCTTTAACTAAACTTTTAAGTGAACTTCAAACCCTGAATGTTGCTAAGGAAAAACCCAAGCCAATTTTGCTGAAAATCGCGCCTGATCTTACTGATGATCAACTAATGGATATCATCGATATAGTAAAGATAACCGGAATTGCGGGAGTAATTGCCACCAACACGACTCTTTCGCGTGAAGGTTTGAGATCTGACAACAAAGTTGAAAGTGGGGGTCTTTCAGGCAAACCGCTCACCAAGCGTTCGACTGAGGTGATACGTTTCCTCTCCGAAAAAAGCAATAAAGCATTTCCAATTATCGGTGTGGGTGGTATTCATTCCGCTGAGGATGCTTTGGAAAAACTGGAAGCCGGCGCAAGCCTGGTACAACTGTATACCGGTTTCATTTATGAGGGACCTGAACTGATCCATGAGATTAACACTAAACTTCTGGAACAAGAAAAGGAACTTATGTCTTAAAGCTTGCTGTTCGCAAATCAGATAAAAAAGTTGCTTACAGTATAAATAATCAGTCCCACCAGACCTCCCACCAGTGTTCCGTTTACACGTATAAACTGAAGGTCTTTTCCTACTTCCAGTTCAAGTTTTTCGCTTAGTTCTCTGCCTTCCCAATTGCCCACAGTAGAACTGATAAGATGTGACGCCTGGTGCGTATTCTTCAGGATGTATTTGTAGGCCGTAACGCGCACCCAATGATCGATTTTATACTGTAGTTTCTCGTCGGTCTGAAGATTTTGGGACAGTTCAGACAGGTTTTTCGTCAGGTAGCGTTTCAGGGCCGAATCTTCTTCCTCCAATTCCTGTGTTAAAGACTGTTTTATCGAACGCCAGATATCTGCTGAATACTCCTTGAGTTTCACATCTGTGAGGAAGTCATTCTTAATATTGCGGAACTCATCTTCCCATTTCTTCTCGGACTGGACCTCCTCAGAAAAGGCAAAAAGTTTAGCCGTAATTTCTGCACGTAAGGAGTGTCCCGGATTATTTTCAACCTCTTCGAAGAATTTTGAAAGCCCGTTGGTAATTTTATCCGCAATTGTATCATCAACGAATTTTGGAATAAGGAAATAGCTTTCTTTCTGTACCCTCTCCTTCACTATTTGCTGGTTGGTCAGTACATATTCCTTTATCTGTTTGGCAAGACCCGTGATCATTTTCTGGTGATCTTCCTTCTCAACTAAATATTCTATTCCGCTGCCAACTATGCGGTTTATTTTCAGGTCGTTGGTCATTTCCCTCGCCTTTTTTGCGATAAGTTCTGCCGCTGCGTCATCATCCAGTTTATGCAAGATGTTAAGAACCATTTTTGAAAGTTCAGCAACGAGGTTTCGCTGGTTTTTCTCTTTTGACAGCCACTCTCCCGCAATATTTGAGATCCTGATTTTCTGAATATAAGGGCGTATGTTTTGAGGTGACAGGAAGTTTGAGACCACAAAGGTCCCAAGATTATCACCAATGCGCTCTTTACTGTTTTGAATCAGGTTGGTATGTGGGATCTTAAGTCCGAGGGGATGATGGAATAGTGCGGTAACCGCGAACCAGTCGGCGAGTGCACCCACCATAGCTGCCTCAGAGAAGGCCCGGATATAGCCTATCCAGTGGGCTGGATTCTGCTTTTCCAGCACGGTCGTAATTACAAATACGACGGCCATTAATACAAACAGTCCGGTGGCAAACATTTTATATTTCCGCAGCTGCTTACGTTTTAGGTGATCGTTCATATCTCAAATTTATGTAAATCCTACTGAAAGCAGTGCTGCTATTAACATGCCGATACTATAATGTACCGGCAAATTTGACCGCAAGTATTTTACTGAAGCCGTTTTAATATTTATACCTAATTTTGAAGATATTTTGAACAGAATGAAACCTTTGCTTTTCCTGCTCTTTCTGATTAACCTTCAGATGTGTACACAGTTAAACCAATCCGAAAATACTAAAGTTATGCAAAATACTCCCGAAAATCCTTATTACTCCAGAACAGACCGTACAAAACTTACCGTCACAAACGCCGAATGGAAAAAGATCCTGCCACCCGACCTGTATGCAATTGCCCGCGAAGCCGATACGGAAAGACCTTTTACCGGGAAATATAATGAATTTGATGAGCTGGGTGATTATTACTGTGCTGTTTGCGGTAATCATCTTTTCCGTTCGGATTCTAAATTCTCGTCTACCTGTGGCTGGCCAAGTTTTTTTGAGGCTGATAAGGAGGGAGTGGCTTATAACCGTGACTCCAGTCATGGGATGGAAAGGATTGAGGTGGTTTGTAAACGCTGCGATTCACACTTGGGTCATGTCTTTAACGACGGTCCGCCACCGACAGGGATGAGATATTGTATGAATTCTGTGAGCCTTGAATTTGTAGGTGACTCCCAAAAATAATAACAAAATGTAGCGCAAAAGCTGTTAAATTCTCTTAATTAGAGTTAAACTTTTGGGATGTAACTTCCTGAAGGATATTGTTATGTAATTTTGCCGCACCAATCAATTTAACATAATAATATGCGTAATTTACTTCTGGCTGTCTCAGCCACCTTTATACTGACCACCTCCTTTTACAGAGATACCCGCGAAGTTTCTGATGACAATACTATTGAAAATCCTGTGCCGCTTTCGTCCGAAAGTGAAAATTCACCTGTACTGAATGTTGATGCTGCAGCTGAACTCTACAAGACAATCGACTTCGGAAGTGGCAATAAGATGAATGAAGAAGTTTTCGGGAAGGCTTTTCAGGGATATTCAAACTTAATGAAAGCCGGAAAACTTGATAACGGTGCGGGCATTCTGACCGTTTGTGATTTCTCACTTTCATCAACAAAGAAAAGATTGTGGGTTATTGACATGAATTCTAAAAAGGTTCTTTTCAATGAGTTGGTAGCCCACGGAAAGAATACAGGAGAAGAATTTGCGACAAAATTCTCGAACACCGAAAGTTCACTGCAAAGCAGCATGGGTTTTTATATTACGGAATCTACTTACAATGGTTCTAACGGTTACTCGCTGAAGCTGATCGGGATGGATAAAGGCTACAACGACAACGCGTACAAACGTGCCATCGTAATGCATGGTGCCGATTATATTAGTGAGGAATTCATTAAGGCACAGAACAGGATTGGCCGCAGTTGGGGCTGCCCCGCCGTGGCACGTGAACTGGCGGAACCTATAATCAACACCATAAAAGGTCAGAATGTGCTCTTCATCTACTATCCGGACCAAACATATCTGGAATCTTCTGAATGGCTTAAGGCATAACTGCTATAATACATAATAAAAAGGGAAGCCGGCGTATGCTGACTTCCCTTTTTTTATTACCCAAACTACTATCAGAATTTGAGGTCGAGGCCTAAATAAAAATTTGCCGGCATAATGGGTGCGTACACCATTCCGCCGTCAAAATAATTTCCAAAAGGATTGGAGGCATCAATAATGGGATTGTCCTGGGTAAATGATGTCAGGTTTTCGCCGCCCACGTAAACTCTGATGTTTTCCGAGAAGTCACGCGAAATCTGCGCATTCAGCGTCATGAAAGGGTCTGATCTGCGCGCCAGCTGAAATTGTGCAGGATTGGATGAGAGGTTCGGCAGGTCTTGTTTTCCCACGTACTGAAGTGTGGTATCGAAAGCCCAGAAAGCTTTTTTTTCATTGGCAGCGGTGCTGTACGAGGCATTAAAAAACCCTCTGTTCTTAGCCATAAAAGGTATGTTTCTTCTGCCTTCCAGATAATCTGCCTGCACATCATAGTATTTGTAAGCCAGACGAAGGTCCAGGTTTTTAGCCGGTGAAAAGTCCAGCTGGGTCTGGAAACTGTTGGCAAAGGATTTTCCGTTCAGATTATAGAATACAATTTTCTGTGGAGATACGTCAAGGTCTGTCAGGACCTGATTCTGGAAGTCCGTGCGGAAGAAATCAGCTACCAAAGTAGCTTTCCTGCTGAAAAGGTTAAATTCCTGCTGTAGGCTGGCACCGTAATTCCATGCAGTTTCAGGCTTCAGGTCATATATCTTACCGCCATTTCCCAGTATTTCGATTTGCCTGTTGGACGCAAAATACTGCTGGTTTTCAGCAAAGACATTCGCTGTGCGGAATCCTCTTCCGGCCGAAAGACGAAGTATGGTCTTCGGTGTAAAGTCATATTTAAAATTAACACGCGGTGTGAACTGCGTTCCGGCCAGATTGTGAAAATCGGCTCTGGCCCCGGCCACCAAAGTATATTTTTCTCCTGTTAGGGTGTATTCCAGGAAGAGTCCGGGAACAGTTTCTGTGCGGCTATAGCCCTCCTGAAGATATACTTCATCAAATTTATCAAACAGGAAACTCGCACCGGCTTTGTATTTGTGGTTGGTGTTTCCCAAGATGCTTTCAAAAATCAGATTGGAATAAAAGGTGCTTTGCTTGCCCAAATAATTCCTGTTTCCGAAGAAACTGTCCTGTTCGTGATGGCTGTACTGGTTCATCCAGCCGATACTTTGGTAAGGTTTGCCTTCAAAAACATACCCCGTCTTGTTCCAGATATCAAATTTAGCCAGGTCAATTCCGATTCCGTAAAAACTCTGCTGAGACTGGTCAGTATGTCTGTCATAGTCTTTCTGTCCACCGTGTCGCTGATCCTTAACGAAACTTATTCCGAAGTGCGTTCCCAGTCCCGAATTTTCCAGGTCATTGTAATTAAGTAAATAAGCGGCATTGATCTGATTGCCTGTGGGCTGATCCAGGAAGCCGTCGTCATTTGTGTCCATTTTTGCTACAGTTGCATTTCCGTGCAGAAGTACTGTCTGATTCCATTGGCCGGTAAGCGCGCTTGTTGATGTGATATTAGTTTCAAACCTGCCGTTGACATCGCCAAAGAAATTAAGAGCTGTTTCCGGAGTTGTCTGGAACTTCAGGAATTCAGTATTGATTTGTCCGGTTATACTTTCATATCCGTTGGTTACCGTACTTCCGCCTTTAGTCAGCTGTATGCCGCCGATCCACCGGCCTGGAATCAAGTTAAGTCCGTAAGGTGAGGCCAAACCACGTATTGAGGGCAGCAGTTCCCTTGTGAGCGAGGTGTACTTCTGGTCCAGACCTAACATTTTCAGCTGTTTTGTGCCGGAAACAGCATTACTGAAAGAAACATCTACAGTTGCATTCGTTTCAAAACTTTCTGATAGGTTGCAGCAGGCCGCCTTCAGCAATTCTTTTTGGCCAATGTTAAAGGTTAGACCGGCAGATTTGCGGCTTAGTGAAGTTGCTTCTTCCTTCTTGGTGATCAGGACACCGTCTATATCATGGTCAATATGGTCCTTATGCTGGGTAAAATCCTTGGGAGCTTGCTGTTCATCGCTGTGAACCAGATCACTCTTTACACCAAAAGCCAGTTCGCGGTCGTAGAGGCAGCATGCGGGCAAAGCATTATACACAGAATCCTTTGCCAGGAATTTTTCATTGTCGTGACCAGCCTCTGCAATTTTCTGCAGAATAATGTCTGAAGATGTTTTTGATGGGTCAAAATTGAGCACCACAGTCTGGGTCTCAGAATTCCAGTCCGCAGTTGTGGCGCCGGCGTCTTTGGCGGCCTTTTCAATCCTGGCTTTGCATGAACCACAGTTTCCTTTTACAAAAAATGTATTCGCAGGTAAGGCGGAAACACTGGCTTGCGGTTCTATGTTGGTCGTCAGGAACGAAGGTGTCCTTTCGTACAGGCAGCAGCCGGGAAGGTTACTGTACACTGAGTCGGGAGCGGTATATTTTTCATTGTCGTGACCAACCTCGGCGACTTTTTTAAGTATCGTATCTCCTGTAACCCTGGCAGCGTCGTATTTTACACTCAGCGTTTGGGTGTTGGCGTTCCAGTTGGCGGATGCCGCACCGGCGCTCTTTGCGGTGGTTTCTATTCTGTCTTTACACATACCACATTCACCTTTTACTTTGAAGGTGGATTCGGTAATGGTTTGGGCATTTAATAACTGAGTGAAGAAAAGGGATATAATCAGAACACTTTTTAATAAAGTTTTCATCGTAAAAATTTAGATTAATTAAAAGAGAATTTGCCCAGTGAACGTACCTTGGGCATAGAATCGGATAATTAACCTATTTTAGGAGGTTGCCAGATTTTGGCTGCGGCATCGGAAAGTTCGGGGCTTAAATAGCTAAAGGCCTTGCTGTTGTCTGCAGCGGATAAGGTGTTATCTGTTACCTTAATGTCCGGTGCAATGGAGGCAAAAACCGTGGTAGTGGAGCAGGATTTGCAGCTCGTACAGTCACCTCCACAGGATTTTTTTTCTCCACTATGACAAGGCTTGCTATCACTTTCAGGAGAGGGACAGCAGTCTGCGGAACCGGAAACAGAGCAGCAGTCCTGCTGGAGGAGTTGAGCAAAGAGGTTCTGCTTAGGCATTACAAAAATACCCAAACAGAAAATTAAAATCAGTATGTGAAGTTTCCCTGCCATTTAAGGCACAAAATTAGGCAATTTATTTTAAAGGTGCGCCTACGGCGATATCACATCTGTGTCCGGGCTGGCCATGGGCAGGGTTAAGACCCGCTTTTCCGGTGGTCGCAGCTGCCGGTTTGTTTGCAACGTTATACGCCATTGGGTCTGGTGTACCAGTGGCGGGAACTATGCTGGCAGGTGTCGCCGTGCCTGTAGTACTTTTGGCAGGGCTGTTAAGCGGTGCCCCAACGGAGATATCGCACCTGTGGCCGGGTTGGCCGTGTGGCGGGTTCATGCCGGGAGCGGTAGTAGGTGGTGGTGTTACATTATAAGCCGCGGGATCTTTCTTCGCCGAATTAGGATCTACAGTAATGGACTGCTGAGCAGCAGGGCTTTTTGCGGCAGAATTAAGTGGTGCACCTACAGGAATCTCGCATTTATGTCCGGGCTGTCCGTGTGGAGGGTTGGTGCCGGGTGCTGTTTGCTGTGCTCCGGCGGTGTTCTGTGCCACGCCGGGTACCGATGCCGTTCCACCTGCAGGTAACAGCATATTTGAGGCTTGGGCCTTTGCTGCATCAGCTTTGCTGTTTGTGGAAGCTGCAGTGTTTGAATCCTTAAGATAAGTGGGCTTCTGGTCTTTGTTACAGGAGTTGAGGGCCAGAATACTTGCGATTATAAATAGTGTACTAATTTTCATGTTGTTATCTTCTGATTCAGCAAAAATAGGAAATTCTGCTGACTTTGCAGTATCTGTTTGTTTTTTGTAAAATTCTCGTATTTTGAACGGTTTACAGCTTGAAAAATTTACATTTGCAGCTAAAATAAAACTAAAGTACTTATGAAAAATGTATTTGTATTGATCTTTATGGTCTTTTCTGTGGTGTTGTTTTCTCAGGACAGGAAAAGTTTAGGTCAGGATTTTGTGAAATCCATGTTCTCAGATAATGAAAGTGAAAGGGCGTATGCAATGTTTGACTCAACGATTAAAGAACAGCTTCCGCCGTCCGAATTTAAAGAATTGGGCTCTCAGATCACGGGTCAGACCGGAGCTTTCAAAAAAATCCTTGATGTAAACAATGAGGAGGATACCTATTATTTTTATTCTGAATTTGAAAAGACCAGTCTGGATGTTCAGGTCACCTTTAACAAAGAGAATAAAATTGCAGGCTTTTATTTCGTACCTCATAAAGAATTTGCAGCCGAAAGTAAGAAGTAAGACCGTAATTTAAAAAAGACAAACAGCAAAAACACCTCGCAGTACTGGACTGCGAGGTGTTTATAATAATAATATTGAAGGATTAGTTTTTTACCAGCAGGCGGAAACCCTCGCCGTGTACGTTAATGATCTCAAGACCCTCATCATCGCGAAGCAGCTTCCGCAGTTTAGCGATATAGACGTCCATACTGCGTGCTGTAAAATAATTTTCCTTTTTCCAGATTTTCCTGAGTGCCAGATCCCGCGGCATGAAATCGTTTCGGTGCTGACAAAGTAGCTTCAGGAGTTCGTTTTCCTTTGGTGAAAGTTTATATTCTTCATCGCCCACGCGGAGTTGCCTCAACATGGAATCGAAGAAAATATTACTGATCTTGAACTGTTCCTGTTCGTCATTTTCTACCGCTGCGCTGCGCTGCAGGATGGCCTTGATCTTGTAAAGCAGTAATTCTGTATCAAAAGGTTTTGTAATATAATCATCAGCTCCCAACTGATACCCCTTCAGGATATCTTCCCGGAGGTTTTTGGCAGTAAGGAAAATGATGGGTGTGTTCTTGTCTATCTTCTTCACGTCTTCGGCGAGTGAGAAGCCGTCTTTTTTTGGCATCATCACATCAAAGATGCAAATGTCGAATTCATTCTCGGTAAATTCCTTCAAACCCTGCTCTCCATCCACTGCAAGGGTCACCTCGAAGTTATTGATGGTTAAGTAGTCCTTCAGAACTGCGCCAAAACTTTGGTCGTCTTCTACCAGTAGGATCCTGTTATTCATTTTATTTGTTTTTTATTGTTTTACTGTGTTTTATACATGATTCATAGGTAGTTTTATGGTGAAAGTACTTCCTTTTCCTTTACGCGATTCTACCAGAACCTGTCCTTTATGGAGTTCAATGATTTTCTTTACGTAGGACAGACCTAAGCCCTGACCTTTCACATTGTGGATGTTACCTGTTTCCTCTCTGAAGAACTTATCAAAAATCCGTTTGTTGTTGTCCACATCCAAACCAATACCTTTGTCTGAAATTTCAATTACATACCAGTTTCCTTCATTTTTGGTCTTTACATTTATCTGAGGTGTTTCCGGCGAATACTTATTGGCATTGTCCAGAAGGTTGATCAGTGCATTGGATATATGGAATTCGTCCACTTTCACAATATATCGGTCTGCCGTGAACTCCTGTTCCAGCGTACCGCTGCGCTGTGCAATGATGAGGCCGAAACTTTCGGTAATTTCTTTGATGAGGTTTCGCAGGTTGGTTTCCTTCAGGAAAAGCTGTACTTCGTTTCTTTCCAGCTTGCTCATGTTCAGTACATTTTCCACCTGCTTTTTCATGCGCAGGTTTTCCTGTTTGATGAGCTGCGAATAATACTTCACCTTCTCCGGGTTGGTGGCAATTTTATCATTGGCCAGCGAATCTGTAGCTACCGAAATGGTGGCCAGCGGCGTCTTGAACTCGTGCGACATGTTATTGATGAAATCCGTTTTAACCTCAGCAATTTTTTTTTGCCTCATCATGTAATTGATTGAAATAATGTAGATTCCAAGGATGGTGAGCAGAGACATAAAAGTTCCCAGCAGCATAGGAAGATTGTTTTTGGCCAGTGAATAGCCTTTTCTAGGAAATACTAAGGAGAGGCTGTAGATGGTCCGGTCTTTACTGTCGGAAAAAATGGGGTAAGTGTAGCTGTCGGCATTCTTCTCCACTTTAAAGATCTCATTCGCTACCGGAGTCAGATTGTTCCGGCTGTCCAGAATTCCGTAGCCGAATTTGGTATCTATGCCCTTAAGGCGGAGTTCCCGCGATATCACAGAATCCAGTACTTCGGGCACAACACGTTTTTCCACCGGCTGATTAATTCCTATAAGCTGCACAAACTCTCTAAGCGTATATTCGCCGCTTTGTATGGACCTGTTCAGGTCTTCTGTAAGAAGTTCGGGCGCGGAGGAATCTCTACGCAATCGTACAAGTGCCTCATCGGTGTACATAGTGGTCACCTTCAGGCTGTCGCCGCGGTGTGAAATGGGAATATCCTTATTTTCAATAATATTCTTGGAGTAGGTTATGGTACGACGGCTGGCCGAATCCTCCACCTGCTGGATGGCTGTTATTGAGGGCTGAGTGCTGGAAGTGACGTCTTTGTCCAGATTTTTATACTGCGCATAATACTTTTCAACCTCTATATCCGTCATTTTTTTGGCTGATGATTCCAATGCCGCGTGCACCTTATTCGAAAAATCCTGTTCCAATGCTTCATAGTAGCTTTTGAGCCAGTAAAACTGCAGCGCAACAAAAACCACCAGAGAGATGGTCATAAAAACAGATATGATGGGAATAAATTTATTGTTCATGAACCCGTTAAATTTCAGGTGTTAAAATTACTGATTTTAAGAATGTAAATGCAAAAAATGCGCTGGAATAATAATAAAATTTTCCTAAAAACGCTCATTTTAACGGTTTATTGTGAATGCTTCGGCATGGTTATAATTGTTTTGAATTCTAATGTTTAAATTTGACATAAAAATATCTCAGGATGAAAGACAGAACAATTGTACAGACGGACCGTGATGCAGCCACGATGTTTATAATGCGGGTTTTCAATGCGGATGTTTCTGCTGTATGGGAACATTTTTCCCGCAAGGAACTTTTGGACCGCTGGTGGGCACCAACTCCCTGGAAATGCGAAACCGGGAGTTTAGACTTTAAGGAAGGGGGTGTATGGCAGTATGCAATGGTGGGACCGGCAGGTGAGCGCCATTATGCCGGAGTTCGCTACAATGAAATCATGTTTCACCGCAGTATTGCCTGGTCTGATTATTTTTCGGATTCTGCCGGCAATATGGACAGCAACAAACCTGTGGTAGACTGGCTGATAGGCTTCACCGGCGTGCAGGAAGGTACAAAGCTCACCGTAAATCTTCATTTCAGATCAGCGGAGGATATGGAAGAGATTATCCAAACCGGTTTTGAAGAAGGTTTCAAAGCTGGTTTGGATAATCTCGAAAGATCTCTGAAGTGAGGTAGGCAGGCAAGCAGCGTTTAAAACAGATCTTCGTCTGTAAAGTACTGGATGATGGCTTTTTTCATCAGCAGTTGCTGCTCATTGGGCTTAAGTTCGGGTAATGCCTCCACTTCACTGAAATGCGGAAAGCCTTCTTTGTCATAATGCGAGAATTTATAGTAGCCAAATGGCTCAAGTAACCTGCAAACCGCAATATGCAGGATGTTGAGCTTATCATCTTTTGTGTATTTCTGCGGCCCGCTGCCCAGTTCCTGAACACCGATCAGAAAAAGGATGGTGTCCAGCGACGGATGTTTTTCGGTATCAAAATTTTCAACAAAGAAACTCTCAACTTTGGTCCACAGCTCTGCTTCGCTCAAATTATTCATGATGTTCTTTTTTCCAGTTTTAGTAAGAATGCAAACTCCAGCGCGTCTTCTTTCAGGCTCTCAAAGCGGCCGCTGGCACCTCCGTGTCCCGAGCTCATGTCGGTTTTGAATAAAAGGAGATTGCTGTCGGTTTTCAGCTCTCTTAGTTTCGCTGTCCATTTGGCAGGCTCCCAATACTGTACCTGTGAATCGTGAAGACCTGTTGTGATAAGCAGGTTTGGGTAATTCCTGGCCTCCACATTATCATAAGGTGAGTATGATTTCATATAATGGTAATATTCACTCTCATTTGGATTACCCCACTCATCATATTCTCCCGTGGTAAGCGGAATGGTTTCGTCCAGCATTGTGGTCACAACATCTACAAACGGTACCTGAGCAATTACACCGTTGAAAAGTTCCGGTTCAAAATTGATTACGGCACCCACGAGTAAACCTCCTGCCGAGCCGCCCATCGCATATAAGTGCCTGGATGACGTGTATTTTATTGAGATCAGATGTTTCGCGACATCGATAAAATCGTAAAAGGTGTTCTTTTTCTTAAGCATCCGGCCTTCTTCGTACCATTCGCGTCCCAGGTACTCGCCACCGCGGATGTGAGCAATGGCATAAATGAAACCCCGGTCCAGAAGGGATAACCGTACGTTAGAAAAACCTGCGTCTACTGTATGACCATAACTTCCGTAACCGTACATCAGCAATGGAGTATCGGGGCTTTTAGCGGTGTCTTTATGGTATACCAGCGAAACGGGGATCATAGTTTCACCATCCCGTGATTTGGCCCAAAGTCTTTCCGAAATATAGTTTTCGGGGCTGAAGTTTCCTCCCATTACCTCCTGCTGCTTCAGCAAGGTGGTTGTCCGCTCTTCCATATCGTATTCGTAGGCTGTCGTAGGTTGTGTCAGGGAGGTGTAACCATAACGCAGTTTAGTGGTGACAAACTCCAGGTTGAGACTTATAAATGCTGTATAGGTTGGGTCAGAAAATTTCAGGTAGTGACTTTCTCCGTTCCGGGAATCGGTCACTTTAAGCCGTAGCAGACCTTCTTTCCTTTCTTCCAGCACAATGAAATGCCTGAAAATTTCAAAGCCCTCCAGCAGTACATCCTCACGGTGTGGTACAATATCCCTCCAGTGGCTGATATCCGGTTTGGTTACCGGTGTTTTAACAAGTTTAAAGTTAAAGGCATCATCAGCATTGGTGATTATATAAAAGTCATCACCAAAATGTTCTACAGAATATTCCAGGTCTTCAGTTCTGGACTGAAGGATTTGCCAGGAACCCAGTGGGTCGCTGGAAGAGATAAACCGGTGCTCGTCTGAGAGCGTGCTTGAACTTCCTATGAAAATGTACTCAAGGGATTTTGTTTTGTAGACGGTTACGTCATACGCCTCATCCTGCTCATGATAAACTTCTTCATCGTTTTCCGGGCTGCTTCCAATCCGGTGCCGGAACACTTTGTATGCGCGCAGGTTTTCGTCCTTTCGGATATAGAAGATATATTGGTTGTCTGCCGACCATACCGCTTTACCCGTACAGTTTTCAATGGTGTCAGGCAAGAGTTTGCCCGTGTTGAGGTCTTTTATCTGAATGGTGTAGATCCTCCTTCCCACGGTGTCGGTGGAGTAGGCTCCCAGGCGGTTATCAGGGCTGGCTGCGGCGCTTCCGAGGTCAAAATAATCATGGCCTTCTGCAAGCTCGTTGGCATCCAGCATAATCTCTTCCGGGCTTTCAAGGGTGAGGTGTTTCCTGCAGAATATGGGATATTCCTTACCTTTCTCATACCGTACAATATACCAATACCCGTTGAAGAAATAGGGAATGGATTCATCATCCTTTCTGTACCGGGCCTTCATTTCACGGTAAAGTTCCTCCTGAAGTTCTTCTGTGTCCTTCATCACAAACCCGGCATATTCATTCTCGGCCTGCAGATAAGCAGTCACTTCCGGATTATCTCTCTCGTTCATCCAGAAATAAGGATCTACACGGCGGTCACCATGGATTTCGAGGATTTTTTCTATTTTCTTTGCTTGTGGGATATTCATTTGGTAATAAAAGGATTCAAAGATAACTATTTCGCGTGGTAGGCCAGGCATTGCTTATGACAGTGGCTGTGTATGGCTCCGTTCTGTGGTTCACAATCTAACAAAAAATCCGTCCCAGCCAGGAACGGATTATACAGCATAATAACCTAAGGTATTATTTGTTCATATTTCTGATGTACTTCTCTATTGCCATGGTCATAGAAGGAGTTTCCTTCGTAGGAGCCATCACATTGACCATCAGTCCGGTTTCTTCAGCGGCACTTTGTGTGGTTGGGCCGAAAACAGCGATCTTGGTTTCGCCCTGTTTGAAATCTTTAAAGTTCTGATGAAGCGACTTTATACCCTGAGGACTGAAGAATACCAGCATATCGTAGTCCTGTATGGAGATATCTGTAAGGTCGGAACAAACCGTTCTGTACATGATGGCACGGGTCCAGTCTACGTTTGCTTTGTCCAGGATTACAGGTATATCCGGACTTAAGACATCCGAAGATGGCAGCAGGTATTTCTCTGAAGGGAACTTTTTGAACAGAGGTGCCAGGTCGGCGAATGTTTTTTCGCCAAAACTGATCTTTCTTTTTCTGTAAACAATATGTTTCTGAAGATAATTCGCAATAGCTTCACTCTGGCAGATGTAACGCATAGAATCCGGTACGCTGAAGCGCATCTCTTCAGCAAGACGGAAATAGTGGTCAATAGCGTTTTTGCTCGTAAAGATAATTCCCGTAAACTGAGCAAGGTCAATCTTCTGTGTTCTGAGTTCCTTGTTGTCCAGACCTTCCACATGAATGAACGGACGGAAATCTATTTTGATTTTTTCCTTCTTCGCCATTTCCAGATAAGGTGAAGATTCACTTGGTGGCGGCTGAGAAACAAGAATAGATTTGATCTTCATATTAATTTGTGTTTAAAAAAATAATAATTTCCAAAGCGCCAAAACAGGTATAAATTGGAGCGTGCAAATATACAAAAATTTATAATACCACTCACTGGGCAAAATGTGATTTTTGTGGAAGATGTAATACACCGTTTTGAATATGAAAACAAAACCGAAAAACGAAATGTAATATATTAGTGCTTCGCTTTTATCAATAGGAAAATAATAATGGCTGATACACAATCCCATAAGCACCAGCGAAAGCACAAAGTAAAACCTTGTAGCAGTGAAACAGAAAGCGTTCCAGCGTCGTGAGAAGCCTACACTCTGGTAAAACAGATAGCTCAGCAGCGCTTTTATAAGGTAAAACAGAATCAGGGCAAGGAATGTAAAGCCAAATTTATTAAACTGTACGCCTAAGAATCCGGGCAGTGAAAGGAATCTGGGCACGGTGGGCACATATTGTGAGATCAGTGCGGCGGCGCTCAGGCAAAGTACCAGAGATACAATGGCCCAGGTAACGATAACATTACTGGCATCAGCGAAATCCTGCATCAGGAACCGCTTAAGATTTATGCCCCTGTGCAGTGATGACAGCATGAATACGTAAAGAAAGCATGATGCCAGCAGCAGAGCAATTACCCAGTCATGGTTTTCGGTGAGGCGAAGTTGGTTGGTAAACCCGGTTACTGCAGTTAATTGGAACATTTATGCAAAAATAGGATTATTTTAAAAACATAATGCAGTCTTGATTTTACACTATCTTTGCACCCGGAAATGAAGAAACTCGTTATTATACCTACCTACAATGAACAGGAAAATATCGAAGCCATAATTGCTGCGGTGTTTGCTCTTGATCAGGATTTCCATGTCCTGGTGGTAGACGATTCCTCACCCGACGGAACCGCCGGTTTGGTGAAAAAGCTGCAGGAAAAGTATCCTCATCACCTGCATCTAAGCATCAGGAAAGTAAAGGATGGATTGGGCAAGGCCTACATTCATGGATTCAGGTGGGCTCTGCAGAACGGGTATGACTATATATTTGAAATGGATGCGGATTTTTCGCATAATCCTGCGGACCTGCCGCGAATGTTTGAAGCCTGTCTTCAGGCTGATATGAGCGTGGGTTCGCGCTACTCCAACGGGGTTAATGTGGTAAACTGGCCTATGGGGCGAGTTCTGCTTTCCTATTGTGCCTCCAAATATGTCCGGTTTATCCTGGGTATTCCCGTTCATGACACCACGGCCGGCTTTGCCTGTTTTTCCCGAAAAGTGCTGGAGGAAATAGGTCTGGATAATGTCAATCTCAAAGGCTATGGCTTTCAGGTAGAAATGAAATTCAGGGCCTATAAAAAAGGGTTTAGGATCGTTGAGGTTCCCATCATTTTTATGAACCGTGTAAAGGGAGAGAGTAAGATGAATGGCGGAATCATAGGTGAAGCCGTATTCGGGGTGCTGCATCTGAAGTGGCAGTCATTAATCGGTAAATTGTAATGCTGATGAAACGGTTGGTCCTTTTTTGCCTGTTTGGTTTTTTCCTTTCCTGCTCAGATTATGTGGAAAGGCCGGCAAATCTGCTTTCTGAAGATGAGATTGCTGAAATTGTTGCAGAAATTACCATACAGGAAGAACTGTTGAGGGTTACACAGAACAGTAATATGGAGAATGCCACGCGTCTTGTACTGCAAAAGTATAAGGTAAGTGCAGCAGATTTTACTGCCAGCTATAAATATTATGGCAGCAGCCGTAAACTGGAGTCGGTTTTAGAGGAATCGCAGGAGATTATTAAAAAACGTCATCCGAAGGCGGAAGCCTTTATTGAAAAAGAACTTAAGAAAAATAAAGTGGAAGAAATTCCTCGTAACTGATATGCAGCCATTTTTTCAAATAGATAAAAAGTCAGAAGGAAAAGCACGCGCGGGCTTACTTAGCACGGATCACGGGCAGATACAGACTCCCATCTTTATGCCGGTAGGAACTGTTGCCTCAGTGAAGACAGTTCATCAGCGCGAATTAAAGGACGATATCAAGGCCCAGATTATCTTAGGAAATACCTACCACCTGTTATTGAGACCCGGTATGGACATTATGACAAAGGCGGGTGGTCTTCATAAATTCATGAACTGGGAACTGCCAATACTTACCGATTCAGGAGGTTATCAGGTGTTTTCGCTCGCTGCCTCACGGAAGATGACTGAAGAAGGAGTGAAATTTAAATCTCACATAGACGGCAGCGTGCAGTTTATTTCTCCGGAAAAGTCAATGGAGATCCAAAGACAGATTGGTGCCGACATTTTCATGGCTTTTGATGAATGTACACCTTATCCCTGCGGTTACAGCCAGGCAAAAACATCTATGGAACTCACCCACCGCTGGTTAAAAAGATGCATAGACTGGTGTGCAGATAATCCCGAAATGTATGGGCACCGTCAACATCTTTTTCCCATTGTACAGGGTTCTACCTATGCCGATTTACGTAAAATTTCTGCTGAGGTCATTTCCGAAAGCAATGCTGTGGGAAATGCCATTGGAGGACTATCCGTTGGTGAACCCGAGGACGAGATGTACCGCATCACTGATATCGTTACAGATGTGTTGCCCAAAGATAAGCCGAGGTATCTTATGGGAGTGGGCACACCCTGGAATATTCTGGAATCAATTGGTCTCGGTATAGATATGATGGATTGTGTAATGCCCACCCGAAACGCACGAAACGCAATGCTTTTCACCTGGAATGGTGTTATGAACATGAAAAACCAGAAATGGAAAGATGATTTTTCGCCGCTGGATGAGTTTGGAACCAGTTATGTGGACCGGGAATACAGCAAAGCTTATGTGAGACATCTGTTCGTTTCCAAAGAATATCTGGCGAAGCAAATTGCCTCTATCCATAATCTCGCGTTCTATCTGGATCTGGTAAAAGTAGCCCGTGAGCATATTATTGCGGGTGATTTCTACCAGTGGAAGGATTCCGTAATGCCGGCACTCCGCCAGCGCCTGTAAATATTGAGCAACTTCATGGGGATTGTAGACCGTTATATCATCAAAAAATATCTTGGAACCTTCGGTTTCATTTTGCTGCTGCTCTCCACCGTCGTTTTGGTAATAGACGTGCAGGCTAAGAAACCGCGTATTGAAGAGAACGGTTTTCAGCTTTCTGAATTCCTAACCCAGTATTATCCATTCTGGATCATTTACCTTATAATGACCTTCATGTCTATTCTGGTATTTATTGCTGTGATTTTCTTTACGTCCAGAATGGCCAATAACACTGAGATTGTTGCAATTATAAGCAGTGGCGCCAGCTTTCACCGGTTTGCCAGACCCTATTTTATAACCTCGCTTTTTATAGGTCTTTTTTCACTTGTCATAAACCACTATGTTCTGCCCTGGGCCAATATCCAGAAAAACGAGTTGGAAGCCTACACAATGAACGCACGAAAAAGGGAGCAGATTATTGGCAGCGCACCGGTTTCCGCACAGATTAATGTCAATGAGTACATATTCATTCACAGTTATAACAAGAAGGAAAAACGCGGGTCAGGTTTTGCTTACCGGAAGTACGATAAAGACAAGAGGCTTGTCTATCAGCTGCTGGCTTCGGAAATGTACTGGGACGAGGCCAAAAAGCATTTTGTGCTGAACAGTTTTCATGAAAAAACAGTCCAAAAAGACGATTCTGAGAAATTAAACAACGGTCCCGAGATTTACCGAAAGTTTGGCTTTCCGCCTGAAGAACTCTTTCCGGACCAGCTTTTAGGACAAACCAAGACCACTCCGGAACTCATCCGCTTTATAGACCGGGAACGCGAGAAGGGTAACAGCAACCTGAATACCTACCTGAACGAACTGTACCAGCGTACTGCCATGCCGGTTTCGGTAATTGTGCTCACCTTTCTGGCACTCTCACTGGCTTCGGAAAAGAAGCGGGGTGGTTTGGGTGTTAACCTGGCTATCGGGATTGCGTTGGCCTTCATATTTGTATTCTCGTTCGAAGCGCTTAAGGTAGTTTCAGAAAACAAGACACTTCCGCCGGCCGTAGCCATGTGGCTGCCCAATATGGTATTTGCGCCCCTGGCTGCCGTACTTTATTTCCGGAGAGCGAATCAGTAAAGCATCTCTATTTCCTTATGGTAAAACTTCTGCAGACCCCCATGTTCAAGTTCAATCCATAAGTTACCGTCTTCATCAGCCTTTGAAATCATGCCATTCTGGCTAATGTTGTCATTTCGGAAAACCGCAACCTCATTTCTTTTGTACAGACATGAATTATAGTCCTGCAGAATGCCTTCGGGACCCGCAGTCTCACTGAAATTACCCAAAAGGAAGGTGTACATGCTTTCAGCCACATCAGTTAGGTTAAAGTGGGTGCCCGTCTGCGTTAGAAGGGACCCGGCCTTGGGAAGGTCGCCAAAATCTTCCTGCAGAACATTCAGTCCGATACCCACAATGTAGTACATACGGTTATTTACTTTTTTTTTCTCAATGAGAATTCCACAAACCTTTTTATGGTTGATTATTAAATCATTGGGCCACTTTATTTTCACTTCATTTCGGGTCAGATTGGCGGTAAACCGGCGTATATTAAGTGCGGTATAATAGTTGAATAGTGAATCGGACAGTTTAACGGAGCTAGCGGGGACAGCCAGTGAAAGGGCAATATTTTTGCCCGCGGCACCTTCCCATCTGTTTCCATACTGACCGCGGCCGTTGTTCTGGAAAAAGGTACAGAGGCCTGCAATTTCAGCGGATCCGGATCGGAGGAAGTTCACGACTTCGTCATTTGTAGAGCCGCACTGTGGCAGGTAATTCAGTATGGTCATTTAAGAAAGTTTTAAGACTGTTGAGACTGTTAAAGTAAAGAAAAAAGAATAAATTTGCAGATTATACCAATTTTTAATGAATAACAACACAAATAAGCAAGCACTAATAGATAAAATCGTTGATGCGGTACAGGATACCAAAGGAGAGGACATCATGATTTTCGACCTTTCAAAGATAGAAAATTCCGTAGCGGAAACTTTCATCATCTGCAGCGCAAACTCCAATACACAGGTTTCGGCAATCGCCGGGAATATCGAGAAAAAAGTTCGTAATGATCTTCAGGAACGTCCATGGCATGTGGAGGGTTCCGAAAATGCCATGTGGGTACTGGTAGATTACGTATCAGTAGTCGTTCATATATTCCAGAAACACATCCGCGAGTATTACGAGATAGAAGAGTTATGGGGCGACGCCAAGATCACCCGCATTGAAGCTTAATATTTTTAAAAAAATTTGAATGAATAATAAAGGATTTAACTGGTTTTTTCCCATCGCTATCATGGCGTTCCTACTGTTCTTCGGGCGCGGGCTGTTCATGCCGTCCACCAGTTCCGAGATTACGGAGGAGCAGTTTTTTGATATGATGAAGGAAGGCAAAGTCCAGAACATCAAAGCATACAGGGATAACTTCACCGCCGATGTATTCCTGACACCGGAAGCACGTACCGCTTTGGCAAAGAATGCCGGGGACAGCAAAAGCCCTTTTGCGGCACTTGAAACTACTCCGGGACCGGATTACAACCTTAAATTCGGCGAACTCAGGCTTCTCATGGAGAAGTTTGACAAGGTGAAAGCCGAGAATCCTCAGCTTAAAACCACAATCAATGTGGATACTGCGGGGAGTTTAATGGAAAGTTTCCTGATCCAGATTGCTGTCGGGCTTATTATACTGTCTATCATTTACTTCATATTCTTCCGGAAAATGGCAGGTGGCGGCGGTCCGGGCGGACAGATTTTCTCCATCGGTAAATCCCGTGCAAAACTATTTGACGAAAAGGATAAGGTGCAGACTACATTTAAGGATGTAGCTGGACTTGAAGGCGCAAAGGAAGAAGTGCAGGAAGTAGTGGATTTCCTTAAAAATTCTGATAAATACACGAAGTTGGGTGGTAAGATACCGAAAGGCGTGCTGCTGGTTGGCCCTCCGGGCACTGGTAAGACCCTTTTGGCAAAAGCAGTGGCAGGTGAAGCTAAGGTTCCCTTCTTCTCTCTGTCCGGTTCCGATTTTGTTGAAATGTTCGTTGGGGTGGGAGCTTCCCGGGTAAGGGATCTCTTTGCGCAGGCAAAAGCTAAATCACCGGCAATTATTTTTATTGACGAAATTGATGCCATTGGCCGTGCCAGAGGCAAAGGTAACTTTACCGGTGGAAATGACGAGCGCGAAAATACGCTGAACCAACTGCTTACAGAGATGGACGGTTTTGGTACAGATACCAACGTAATTGTGATGGCCGCAACGAACAGGGCTGATATCCTGGATAAAGCACTTATGAGAGCCGGACGTTTCGACCGCTCTATCTATGTAGATTTGCCTGAACTGCATGAACGCCGCTCTATTTTTGATGTTCATCTTTCTAAGATTAAACTGGACGAAGGTATAGACCGGGAATTCCTGGCCAAACAGACACCTGGATTCAGCGGTGCTGATATAGCCAATGTCTGTAATGAAGCAGCTCTGATCGCGGCACGTAATAACCACGAATCTGTGACCAAGCAGGACTTCCTGGATGCGGTAGACCGTATTATTGGTGGTCTGGAAAAGAAGAATAAGGCTATTAAACCATCTGAAAAGCGCCGTGTTGCCTATCATGAAGCCGGTCATGCCGCCATTTCCTGGCTGGTGGAACATGCCGCACCCTTACTTAAGGTGACTATTGTGCCGCGTGGGCGTTCCCTGGGAGCTGCCTGGTATCTGCCGGAAGAAAGATCGCTTACGACTACAGAACAAATGTACGACGAGATTTGTGCTACATTAGGCGGACGCGCTGCCGAACAGACTGTATTTGGTAATATTTCTACAGGTGCACTGTCCGATTTGGAGCGTGTTACCAAACAGGCTCAGGCCATGGTAACCATCTACGGTCTTAATGAAAAAGTAGGAAACAGGTCCTATTACGACAGTAGCGGGCAGAGTGAATACAGCTTTGGCAAACCTTATTCGGAAGAGACGGCAAAGGTAATTGATGAGGAAATTTCCACGATTATTGAGAACCAGTACTCCCGAGCACTGAATATTTTGGCAGAAAACCGAGACAAACTGGACAGCCTTGCCCGGAAACTGTTGGAAAAAGAGGTTATCTTCCGCGAAGATCTGGAAGAGATCTTCGGCAAAAGAGCCTGGGATCCAGAACTGACTGAACACCCTGTAAGTACGGTAGCAGGCTCAGTTTCTGAGGATAATCAGGCGTCAGTTCCTGACGAAAATACCGCTGCGCCAGAAAGTCCTTCGCAACTTTAATGTATAAATAATCCCGGTATTCTTTTCTTAATGAACGGATACCGGGAATTTTTTGCTATTTAGTCAGTGTTTCCGGTGATTTGCTGAAATATTTTATATTTTTGTATTGATATCTAATTGAAGAAAGTTGAGTTTATTTAAAAGAATTGTCGGTAAGATAATGAACCAGCCTGAGGATAATGAAAATCAGAGCCTGGAAAAACTTGGGGATTCGCTTAAGAATGCGGATCTCGATTACAAGTTTGCGCAGCTATTTACCCATTCCGGCGGATTTTTTAATTATTGTGCAGATGAAGCTGAGGCTTTACAAATTCTGAATCAGATCATTAAGTTAGAACAGGTGAAATCCGTGTTCTGCTGCGACCGGGATCTTAAGAACTTTCTGGATGTCGTAAAGGTTCCGTACACGGACAATTTGGAACAGTCCAATGATACAGCCTTTATAACCTGTGAATACCTGATCGCCTATGATGGCAGGATTATGCTTTCGCATAATAATATCAAGCATTTTCACTCCTCCCGTTTACCGGAAAAGATCATTGTAATGGCGAATGTTTCCCAAATTGTTTCTAACCTTAATGATGCCATGAGCAAGATCAAGCGAAACGGCAATGTTAAAAACCTGACCTCCATCAGCGGGAACCAGAATAAATTGGATGCGCCTACGCGTAACAGCACTAAGCTATTCCTTCTTCTTATTGAAGATTAGTAACAAACAGAACTATTTTGGATAAAAATTTAATTCAGCGTACCATTTCCGGGTTGGTATATATTCTGATAATTATGGCCTGTATACATCCGGCAGGTGCAGAATCAATTAATAAGGTCTTTCCTGATACTGTGAAACAGCATTACCTGTATTACGGGCTAATCAGTTTACTTTTCCTGGCCTCTGTGTGGGAATGTATGAAAATCATGAAATTCGGCACGGGGTACGAACGCTGGATTGTTCTGCCACTGGCATTTTTTGTTTTTTACCTTTTCAGCAAACGCTACTTTAATTTTGGATTTTATTACAATTTCAGACTGTCCGAAATCCTGGCGCTGTCCCTGATCCTCATTGCCGTAGTTACCCTGTTTAAATTCAGTACGGAGCTGTACTATGACAGTGGTAAGCTGATCTTTACGGTAATCTATACCGCACTTCCTTTCGGCTTCGCACTTGGTTTGCCTAAGTATTCCGCTTTTCAGGATACTTTCAGTCTGGAGGTATTCTTCCTCTTTATCCTGATTTGGAGCAGTGATACATTTGCCTATCTTACAGGTAAGTTTTTCGGCAAACATAAGATGGCACCAAAGGTTTCACCTAAGAAAACCTGGGAAGGCTTTGCAGGTGGTGTGATTCTGACAATTATTCTTGCATTCTTTGTTGATGAATATTTTCCCGAACTTCGCGGGAACTGGATGGTCGTGGGTGCATTGATTGCCGTATTTGCGCCATTGGGAGACCTGGTGGAAAGCCAGCTTAAACGCAGTTTTGCGGTAAAGGATTCCGGAAATCTGATTCCGGGCCACGGCGGTGTACTGGACCGGTTGGATAGTTTCATTATCTGCGCGCCTGTAGTATATTTGTACTTTATTTTAGATAAACTTATTTAATACCATGAAACTTCACCGGGAATCCAAAGGGACCATTATAGTTGCCACCCTTATTTTTGCAGTTTTAAGCTTTTTAGCGGTTACTTTTCTGGAACTGTGGGCACTTGTTGTTATTGTCCCTCTTCTCGTTATTTACGGTCTTATATTTTGGTTTTTCCGTGTTCCAAATCGCGACATCGAAGACCATAAGGAAAATGTAATCGCACCTGTAGACGGCAAGGTGGTTATGATAAAGGAGGTGAATGAAGATGAATTCATTAAAGGGAAAGCTATTCAGGTTTCCATTTTTATGTCACCGCTTAACGTTCATATTTGCCGCTATCCGGTTTCCGGCAAGGTGGTCTATAAGAAATACCACCCAGGAAAATATCTTGTTGCCTGGCATGAGAAGTCATCTACCGAGAATGAAAGGACTACCGTAGCGGTTGAGAGTCTGACGCATCATCAGGTCGTGTTCAGGCAGATTGCCGGCTATGTAGCCAGGCGGATTGTTTTTAACTGTACTGAAGGGGACACCGCAAAGGCCGGGCATGAATTCGGCTTCATAAAATTTGGTTCAAGGATGGACGTTTTCCTGCCCCTGGATACCGAAATTATCTGTAAGATTGGAGATAAAACCAAGGGTGGATTAGATGTGATAGCCAGAATGAAGGCTTAGTCCCACTATATTTTAAAGCACAACAGTCCGGCATTGCCGGATTTTTTTGTATATTTTGGCAAACATTTTATTATGCGCCTAAAAATTTTTCCCATAATCTTTACCTTTTTTCTTCTCACCGCATTTATCCGCTGCCAGGAGAAAACGGATCCCAGGCAGGCCGAACTTCAGAAACGCGATTCAATCCTGACAGTGAAGGAGAAGGAATTTGCTTTAAAAGCGGCAGATTATCAGGCGCTGCTCAAACTGCGGGACAGTCTGAACACCCCGATGGATACCATAGCTGTGAATCCGCTGCCGGCAGACATCAACGGAACCTGGTCAGGAAAGATCGTTTGTACCCATTCCAACTGCACCGATTATGTGGTGGGTGATGTACGTACAGACGAGTGGCAACTGTCCGCAGATGGCGGTAAAATTGTGGCAAAAAATGTGAACAAGACGGGTGTGGTCCGGATGTACACCGGTGAATATAGCGGAGGTAAAATTGTGCTGGCTTCCGAAACTTCTGCAGACGCCGCTTCACAGAGAACTTTCAGAATTGAGTTCGGTACAGTTTCTGCGGAACGTCTCGCCGGAACCCGGGAAATACAGGTAGACCAATCCTGTACCTCGCAATTTTCAATTGAACTTGTAAGAAAATAATTATGAACGGTATGCTAAGTATCGCGGGCCATTTTGTGTTGCCCTTAGAGGACCCTATTCTTAAGTTCCTGGTCATTCTCATCATCATACTTTCAGCCCCCTTACTTCTTAACAAGATTAAGGTACCGCACCTTATCGGACTCATCATTGCAGGAGCGGTAATAGGTCCGCACGGATTCAATGTTCTGCCCAGGGATGCAAGTGTAGTCGTCATAGGCACCACAGGTCTGCTATTCATCATGTTTATGGCGGGACTGGAGATTGATCTTACTGAGTTCCGGAAAAACAAATGGAAAAGCCTCACATTCGGTATGTATACCTTCGCTATACCTCTTGCGCTGGGCATCGTGGCCGGATATTATATTCTGGGTTATGCAATACTGGTAGCCGTGCTATTTGCCAGTATCTTCTCTTCACATACTTTGATTTCCTATCCGCTTATAAGTAAGCTGGGAGTGGCTAAGAACCGTGCAGTTAATGTAACAGTTGGCGGGACAATGATCACCGATGTTCTGGCACTCCTGGTCCTTGCGGTTTGTGTAGGTATGGCGCAGGGTACAGTTACATCAGCGTTTTGGATCCGGTTAACACTTTCGGTAATTGTATTTGCCGCTGTAGTGCTATTTGGGTTTCCCATAGTGGCGCGCTGGTTTTTTAAGAAAGTTCATGATAAGGTCTCACATTTCATCTTTGTCATGGTAATGATTTACCTGGCTTCCCTGTTTGCTGAATTGGCTGGTGTAGAGGCTATCATCGGTGCTTTTTTGGCGGGGCTCGCACTCAACCGGCTTATCCCTCATACCTCAGCACTGATGAACCGTATCGACTTTGTAGGAAACGCCATATTTATTCCCTTCTTTCTGATAAGTGTTGGTATGCTCATCGATTTCAAGGCATTTTTTAAAGATTTTGAAACCATCAAGGTGGCATTACTAATGACCGGGATCTCTTTGGGTGGAAAATATGTAGCTTCACTGGCCACACAAAAGACATTCAGGTTTACTGATGACGAAGGCAGGCTTATTTTCGGTCTGTCTTCAGCCTCCGCAGCGGCCACGCTCGCAACGGTAATGGTGGGGTACAATATTATTATCGGCGAGACAGAAAGTGGCGAGCCCATAAGACTTTTGAACGAAAGCGTCCTCAATGGCAGTATCCTCCTGATCCTTGTCTCCTGTACCGTTTCTTCCTTCGTCTCGCAAAAAAGCGGTAAAAATATCGCCGACGCAGAAAATGAAAACAGTATGAATGATGATACGGCTGATGAGGAAAGGATCCTGCTTGCACTGAATTATCAGGCCACTGCCGCACCGGTGACCAATCTGGCACTGCTGCTGAAATCCAAAAAGAATACAGAAGATGTCTTTGCCCTCAACATTATTAATGAAAAGGAAAATGAATCCTCTGAGAAAAACGCTGAGAAAATCCTTGGAACTGCTGCCGAAACTGCCGCAGCCGCAGACCTTAAGCTCAACATGCTGAAGAGACATGATTCGGATGTAGTAAACGGCATCAACAATGAGATCCGTGAACACAGGATTACTGACCTCATTATAGCGGTGGACAGTGAAAGGGGATTCACGTCCTCCTTCGTCTATAACCTTTACAATGGTTACCTAACTAACGAGACCACCAATCTGCTGGTGTATCATTCCGTACAGCCTGTGGCTACCATACAGGCCTATCATGTCCTGATTCCGCAGAATGCGCACAGGGAATCCGGATTCTTTAAATGTTTGCAGAAGGTGTGGAACATTTCAAGACATTCCGCCACTAAGATAATTTTCTATGCCGACGAAAACACAATCCGCATGCTGGAAACGATTCAGAAAAAAGCGACGATAGATGCCGAATTCATTATCTTCAACAACTGGAAAGACCTTCCCCGGATTGCGGAAAAAATGAAAAATGATGAAGCACTTATCCTAATGATGGCCAAACGGGGGATGAAATCTTTCCATCCGGCAATGCAGTCGGTAAGCTATCATCTTAATGATCACTTCAGCGGAAAGAATTATCTGCTGATGTATCCCTATGCCAATGGCAGCAGTACAGAAAGTACATTATATTCCAGAAGTGTTAACAATCCTGATGATTTTGCTGAAATAGGGAATTTGCTGGGTAACCTGTTTAAATAGTCTTATACTTTTATTCGAAGTTCTGCAAATCCACAAGTTTGCGGTATACGCCGTCCTTTTCGTAAAGGTCGTTATGGTTGCCCTGTTCCACGATTTTTCCGCGTTCCATCACTACGATGGTATCTGCCTTCTGGATGGTTGAAAGCCTGTGCGCAATAACCAGCGAGGTGCGGTTCTGCATCATCCTTTCCAGGGCATCCTGAACAAATCTTTCGGATTCCGTATCCAGGGCTGATGTGGCTTCGTCCAGGATCATAACCGGTGGATTCTTCAGTACCGCACGTGCAATGGAAAGACGCTGTTTCTGACCGCCGGAAAGCTTCCCGCCGGCCTCGCCGATTCCTGTCTCGTAGCCCATTGGCAGTTCAGCAATGAAATCGTGGGCATTGGCAATCCTGGCGGCACTTTCCACACGGTCTTTGCCTGCGGAGAGGTTGCCCAGCGCGATATTGTTGGAAATGCTGTCGTTAAAGAGAATATTGTCCTGAGTAACCAACCCGAAGAGTTGGCGGTAGCTGGACAGTTTCAGGTTTTTAATGTTGATGCCGTCTATGAGTATTTCACCGGACTGAACATCATAGAACCGCGTAATAAGGTTGGCAATGGTACTTTTCCCACTCCCGCTCTGACCTACCAGGGCGACACTTTGTCCTTTGGGGATTACGAGTGAGAAGTTCTCCAGGACTTTTCGGTCTTCGTAAGCAAAGCTGATATTTCTGAATTCAATCTTGTCCTTAAACTCATTGATTTCCACTGCGTTTGAAATTTCCTTAAGCTGGTAGTCTGCATCCAGGATTTCAAAAACCCGCTTTGCCGAAACTTCGCCCTTCTGGAAGTTGGAAATGGAATTGGAAAGTCTTTTCAGTGGGTCCAGAATGGTATAGAATAGGGAAATATACACTATAAACTCAGCGCCCGAAAGGCCGTTGCCCTGAAGGGCCAGTTTTCCGCCAAAATAAACGATCATACCGATGGTAGTTGCGCCCAACAGTTCACTTACAGGCGAGGCCAGCGCTTTCTTTTTAAACAACCTGAGGGACAGATGACGGATGGTATTCAGCGTATTGTCGAAACGGGTACGGATCTGGTCGGACGCGTTGAATATTTTAATCACTTTAAGGCCTACCAGGGTTTCATCTACGTATGAGTAAAGTTTACCCAGCTCATTTTGGGCTTCGCCGGTATCCTTCTTCAGACTTTTCCCTATAATTGAAATCAAGGTGCCCATTACAGGGAATACTATGAGGGTAAATACCGTCAGTTCGAAATTGGAGTAGAGCAAATATCCCATGGTAAGGATAATGACGATGGGAGAGCGGATGATATCAATTAAACTGTTCAGGATATTGCCCTCAATCTCACCTACATCCGAGGTGATCCTGGCAAACACATCGCCCTTTCTGGTATCGGAGAAAAAAGCTACAGGCAGTTCCAGGATCTTGCTGTGCAGCTGGCTTCTGAAGTCGCGCGACACGCCGGTGCGTGAGTAGGTAAGGTAAAATTCAGAAAAATAGCTGAAAACATTACGAAGCAGGAACATACTGATAAACATGATGCATGTTACGAGAAGTACATACTCCGGCCCGCGGTCCGCTTCCATCTGCTGTATAAAGTAGTTGAAGCTGTCTTTACCATAGGTAGCAAGGGTGGTTACATCACCATTATACTGTGGCTCTGTAAGGAGAACCTCATTTCTTTTATCGAAAAGGATGTTTAGAACGGGTATGAAACCCAGCATGGCAAAGATGTTGAAAACCGCATACAGGATATTGAAGAAGATACCCAGTGCAATGCTGCTTTTATAAGGTAAGATGTACTCTATTGCCCTTTTATAGTAATTCATTAAAGCTGTTTGAAGCGCAAAATTACATAAATCCCGTCAATAAGCCCATTGTTGCCGGCGGCAGCCTGGCACAAAGAAAAACAGCTCCCAAAACGGAAGCTGTTCTTACACTCAAAAAAATCGCTGTAAGGTTACCGGATACGGTCTGCAGATTTTACGAGCAATGTATCCTTACGTATATTGCTGTTTGCCAACAAAAGACAGAACAGCGCCACCAAAGGGAAAACGAGCTCAATACCTTTCTCAGGAAATGACATTCCTCCAGATAAGATTAGCACCCAATATAACAGTAAACCCGTCAACAAAACGTTTATCAGCATGCTGATGTTATTCAGCAGGATTTGTCGGGATCTGTTTTTATAACTGAAAATGGAGATCATTCCCAGCAACACGCAAAGCACGGCCAGGGAAGGAATGATATACGTACTGCCAAAAATTTCTACATCCATTGCGGTGAAAGGCAGGACCAGGGCCGCCAGCACGGCCAGAAACATAAAGACGGTTTGTATTCTCTGCAGCATTTTCAGATCGTAAGGGCCAAAAATAGTACAAATTTTGCATATTTCAAAAATAAGTGTAGATTTGCATTACGAATTCTAAAGAATAGCCGCCCGGCTGAACTTTTACAAACTCTACTTACATCATTTTTTTACGTAACACACCCTATATATGTTTAACTTAGAAATACTAAGGTCTAAATCCATTGCGGAACTGACCAAAATTGCTAAGGATTTGGAGGTGAAGCTGCCCAGAAACAGCGATGAAAATACCATTATTTTCGCCATACTGGACTTTCAGGCTTCCAACTCCAAAACTGCAAAGGAGTATTATAAAAGCACAGAGAAGTCTGCTGCATCAGCAGAACCCGAAAGTGCACCGGTACAGAAAGCCGCGCCTAAAACGCCCAAAAAACCGGCGGCAAAAAAGAAAACTGCCGCTGCCAAAACTGAAGCCGATCCCATGCCTGCCATGATTGAAATCACTGAAACTCCAGTGGAAGAACCTGACTCAGAGCAGAAATCGGCTACAGAAGAAGCTCTCAAAGAAAAGCCGGCAAGGCAGCCCAGAAAGAAAAAAGAACCTGTGACTCAGGAACCGGCCGCCGCAGCGGAAGAAGAAGCAACTCCTGAAACTGAGCAACCTAAAGAAGAGGTGTCAAAACCTAAACCTCAGAAGCAGGAACAGAGCAGACCTCAAAAGCAGCAACCACAGCAAAACAGACCTGTTCAACAGCAGCAACACCAGAATCCGGCTCAGAACCCGGCTCAGCAATCCCAGAATCAGGGACAGCAGCAGCCCCAGACACAACAACAGCAACAACAACCTCAGCAGCAAGGTCAGGGTCAGAATCCACAACAAAACCGCAACCAGTCTCAGAACAGCGGAAACCAGAATGAGAGCCGTCCGCAGAACGGAAATCAGCATAAAAATCAAAAACATCAGCGCAACCAGGATAACCAGGAAGAAACTGAACCTAAGAAGGAATACAGTTTTGACGGTATGGTAACCATAGAAGGAGTGCTGGAAATCCTGCCGGATAATTACGGATTCCTCCGTTCACCGGATTTCTCCTATATCTCATCTCCCGACGACGTTTATGTATCTACCGCTCAGATCCGCAATTACGGACTGAAGACCGGCGACGCTGTAAAAGGGATTGTAAGGCTGCCAAAGGAAGGAGAGAAATACTTCTCCCTGATGAGGCCGGTAGAAGTAAACGGCCGCGACCTGGCGTTTATAAAAGACCGCGTTTCGTTTGAATACCTTACACCACTTTTCCCTGAAGAGAAGTTCAATCTTGCAGGCAAAGGTTCTACCCATTCCACACGTATCGTCGATTTATTTTCGCCGATCGGTAAAGGTCAGCGTGCCATGATTGTGGCGCAGCCTAAGACAGGTAAGACCATGTTGCTTAAAGATATCGCGAATGCGATCTCAGCCAATCATCCGGAAGCGTATATGATGGTCCTTCTTATTGACGAAAGACCGGAAGAAGTTACCGATATGGAAAGAAGCGTAAATGCGGAGGTTATTGCCTCTACATTCGACGAAGCTGCGGAAAAACATGTAAAAGTAGCCAACCTTGTACTTGCAAAGGCACAGCGCATGGTAGAGTGCGGTCATGATGTGGTGATCCTGCTGGATTCCATTACCCGTCTGGCCAGAGCCTATAATACGGTAACACCTGCTTCAGGTAAGATCCTTTCCGGTGGGGTAGATGCCAATGCCCTGCACAAGCCGAAACGTTTCTTCGGAGCAGCACGTAATATTGAAGGCGGCGGATCACTGACCATCATTGCCACAGCACTTATTGATACAGGCTCCAAAATGGATGAGGTAATCTTTGAAGAATTTAAAGGTACCGGAAATATGGAACTTCAGCTTGACAGAAAGATTGCCAATAAGAGAATCTATCCTGCCATTGACCTGGTTGCATCCAGCACGCGTAAGGACGACCTGCTTTTGGATGAAACCACCACACAGCGTATGTGGATCCTGAGGAAATATTTATCAGATATGAATCCGATGGAGGCTATGGAATTTGTAAACCGCAGCATTAAAGGAACCCAAAGCAATGAAGAGTTCCTGATGAGCATGAACAAATAGTATTTATCACCATAAAAATTAAACTGCCCTGAAGATATTCGGGGCAGTTTTTTGTTGACGTGAGGCTCTTGCTCTCTTAGTATGCAAAAGTATAGGAGATAGCGATTTGGTTTTGGTTGGAGCTTAATTCCTTCCATTGACTTTCAACCTGCCCCTCGGGATTTAAATATATACATTATGTGATTCGTTTTACAGGAACACAAGCTCAATTGCAAGTGCTCCCGCTTTCTCAAATGCAAAATAAAATTAAAAAGTGGAAGCTCGATCAAACAATCTATGAGAGAAAAATACGAGAACAAAATTTAAATATCCCTGATAATGCTTTTATTAATCAAAATGGATTGGAAAAGGTATTTTTTAAACTCTGCAGAATATGGGATTGCAAATCTAATAACTTTGCAACGCGTATTTGACAATAATGAAATTTATAGTATAACACAAAATAGTGATGGATCTTTAAATTCCCCGTCACTTTGTAAATAAAAATAATATGAAAGCGATTTTAAAAAAAATCTTGCCTGTTATACTTACAAAACTAAATGCCGCTCAGTTCAACTGCATGTATTCGCCAAATTCAAGTATGATTTAATGGTGATGTCTGCCCTCCCGGCCAGGATTTAAAAATCTACCTTCCTGTTACCGGAAATTTAGTATTTACCAAACAGTAAAAGCAAACTTCCGCCAGCGTTTTCGCTTCTGTCTATCCTTTTTATTATTTTTTTAAGAAACTTTATAAGGCAAAGATTTTTCCTAATCCTTATCTTTGAGAATTAACTTTAAAAAATAACAGCATTATGTCATTCGAATTACCACAGTTAGGATATGCTTACGACGCGTTAGAGCCTACCATTGATGCAAGAACAATGGAAATACACCACACAAAACACCACCAGGCGTACATTGACAACCTAAACAAGGCTATTGAAGGTACTGAACTTGAGGGAAAATCCATTGAAGAGATCTGCAAAACAGGAACGGACAAGGCGGCGGTTAGAAACAACGGCGGCGGACACTTCAACCATACTCTTTTCTGGGAAATCATGACTCCCGGTGGCAGCAAGGAGCCTGTTGGAAACGTGAAAGCGGCTATTGAAACTTATGGCGGTATGGAGAAATTCAAAACTGATTTTGCCGAAGCTGCCAAGACAAGATTCGGCTCCGGATGGGCATGGCTTTGCAAAAAAGGCGATGGTTCGGTAACTGTTTGTTCTACACCCAACCAGGACAACCCACTGATGCCGGTATCTGACTGTCAGGGAACTCCGGTTCTTGGACTTGATGTTTGGGAGCACGCCTATTACCTGAATTACCAGAACAAAAGACCTGATTACGTTGCAGCGTTCTTCAGCGTTATTAACTGGGATAAAGTAGAGGAGCTTTTCAATAAATAAGCTTTTATCATATAAAACAGAAGGTCCGGCAAATTGCCGGACCTTTTTGCTATCTCGAATAATCCATGGCGCTAAGGCCGGTGAACCTCAGTTTATATTTCCAGTTCACAAAGGCGAATACCTGATAGAGTTTATACTCGAAATCCAGACCGTAATTTTCGTTAGGATCGTAGTCAATTGAGGATTCTATGATGTTCCTGTAACGTCCGGACATATAATAGGAGTTCCACTCGTTTACCAGGCTTCTGTTCCGGTTTCGAAGGGTTTCCAGTGAGTACATGCTTTTAGGCTTGGCAATGGCATTCATAAAGTAATCAAACTGTGAGTCAATTACAGTCAGGTCCCATTCACCATCATCTTCTTTATTTTGTTTAATGGTGGTGTCGTTACCTTTGGTCTGTTGGGAAGTGCAACTCATGCCTCCAAAATAGAGCGCGAGTAAAAAGATCAGCTTTTTCATGTTGAATCAGATATATAGGTAAAGCTACAAATTACTAACCATAAAAAAACCGGAACAGCAGTCCCGGTTTAGATTTTATTACAGGCAGTTACCTGGCTGCTGTATATTCTCTCTGAAGCACAGAAACGGCAGGGAAGTGGTCACTGTAACCTCCTGTATATCGGTCGCCGTCCCAGGAACGGTAAGGATAACCTTTCCACTGGCCCTGCGAGTTTACCAGGTAGGACGGTGCGAAAATCTCCGCTTTGTATACAGAATAGGTGCCCGTCATTTTTTCCGGTGAATAAAGATTTTTTGAAACAATGATCTGGTCGAACAGGTTTGGTGCATCACGGTAGGCCAGTGAGGCAACACCTGCTTTGTACAGTTTGGTCATCAGGTTGTAATACGGTGACTTGTCGGAAAGCTCAGAAGGTTCGCCTACGGCACCTAGATGCTTCCTGAGGCTTGGGCTCACCGGGTCGTCGTTGAAGTCGCCCATGGCGATAAGCTTGATGCCCGGACTTTCGGCACTGGCTTTATCCATCTCTTCTTTCAGCGCAGCAGCAGCAGCGATACGTCTTGGCAGTGAACGGGCTTCGCCACCGCTCCGGGAAGGCCAGTGGTTCATGAAGACCGCGATTCTTTCGCCGTCAAGCAGGCCTTTCATCACGATAATGTCACGGGTATAAACCCTTTTGCCTTCATCGTCAAAGATCTTTATTTCCTTTTTATAGGTTTCCGTTGGGCGGAATCTTTTTTTCTGATAGATAATGGCATTGTCTACCCCCCGTGCGTCATATGAATTGAAGTGCACGATGCCGTAATCACTTTTAGCCAGTAAGGGTTGGCTGATGAGGTCCTGCACCACCTGGCGGTTTTCAATTTCAAGAAGACCCATAATGGCTGGATTGTCATTGGTATGCTGACGGCCAAGTTCTGAAATTACCTTTGCCAGTTTGCCCATCTTGTCGTTATACTTCTGGGTGTCCCAGTTCTTGGCACTGTTTGCAGTGAAATCATCGGCCAGGACCTGTTTTCTGATGACTTTCTTGCCTGTCAGCAGTTCATCGCTCCAGGGGCCACGGTAGTCCTCAGTGGTTTCCATCAGCTCTATAGAATCCAAGGGTACACTGCGGTGAAATGCCGGATTATTCCTGTTTTTGGTCCCGTCTATATAATCGAAGGAGGGAACAGTGTCCCAAAGGTTTTCCACGTTCATGAAAGCAACGGTGGCGCGCTGCACCTGCTTTTGCGAAAATACCATTCCGAAGCACAGTGTGGCGGTGATAATCAGATATTTTTTCATTACAATATTTACAGTTATTTTAAGGGTGTAAAATTAATAATTATTTGACATCTAAACTGCAAAATAGTTAAAAATAGATTCGTGATAATATGTGCCGCAGAAGGTTTTAAAATGCTGAAAATGTCTTTATAAGGTCCGCAACGGTTCTGTTGAGTTTGATTCAATAAAATGTTAAATATGTTTAACTTAACAAAAATTAAGTTTAATTTTGTAGCCCTTTATGGAACCAGTATAAAAAGTAAATTTTAAATAATTTGTTATGATTAAAAAACTGTCCTTAATCTCATTGTTTACACTGCTGCCTGCGTCTTTTTACTTCGCGCAGACCACTGTGTATGCTTATGTAAAGGATGCCGCAGGAAAACCCGTTGAGAACGCCGAAATCGATCTGGCACAGTCCGGCAACGATGTAACGGCCGACAAGATCGGATATTTCCAGTTTGTAGATATGCAGCCCGGCCGCTATCTGATTACTGTTTTCAAACCAAGCTTTGAACCAAAAATTGTGGAGTTCGAAGTTTCGGCAGATGAAAAAAGAAAGGATCTGGGTGTGATCAGTCTAAATCCTTCGCCTACCGATGCGGGCGTATTGGTTATTGACGATTCTGCAGCCGACAATGACGAAGGTGGTTCGTCCATGCAGCCTACCATTGGTCTGTTAAGTTCAGGAAGAGACGTGTTCCAGAGTGTTACGGCCTTTGAACTGGGTGCCTACTGGTTCCGCCCGAGAGGTGTTGAGAACCGTTATGAAGATATTCTGTTCAATGGAGTTTCGATGTCCAAGAATGATGATGGCCGAGTGGATTTCAGTAACTGGGGTGGTTTGAACGACGTTACCCGTTACCCTTTTGAGAACGTGGACAATATTACACCATCTGAATATACCTTCGGTAACCTGGGAGGTGTGGTATATTACAATACCCGTGCTTCCAGCTACCGTAAGCAAACTTCTCTGGCTTACTCCTTTACCAACAGAAGCTATTTCCACAGAGCAATGGCTACTTATTCCAGCGGTCTTACAAAGAACGGCTGGGCTTTTACATTCTCGGGAAGCCGCAGGTGGGCAGATGATGGTGTGATAGACGGTACTTATCAGGATTCGTACGCCTATTTTGCTGCAATTGAAAAACAGTTCAGCTCCAGACACGCAATTAACTTCACCGCTTTTGGTGCACCTACTTACCGGGCTTCCAATTCTCCTAATACTCAGGAAACGTATGACCTGATGGGGAAGAATTATAACTCCTACTGGGGATGGCAGGATGGTGAAAAAAGAAATTCAAGGATCAGGAGGGTATTTGAACCTGTTTTCATGCTTACAGATTATCTGAAATTAGGCGAAAACAGTAACTGGAACAATACCATTTCCTATCAGTTCGGACGCGACGGACGCAGCAGGCTGGACTGGTTCCACGCTGCAGATCCTAACCCAACCTATTACAGAAAATTGCCGGGATATATGTACAGCGGCTTCCAGCTGCCGAACTCCGATGGTGGAGAGAATATCACGGATGCCGAACAGGCACAGTTTAATGACTATGTGAACCAGTGGCAAACCAATCCGCTCATCAGCCAGATAGACTGGAATTCCCTTTATTCAGCCAATATCCTGAACCGGTATGACATGAACGGGAACGAGCAGGGTGCGGTTTATACCATTGTGGAGGACGTTAATAAAGATAAAACTTTGAACTTTGCCTCTCACTTCGATACGAAACTTGCTTCCAACTGGAAACTGAACCTGAACTTCAACTATCAGAATCTGAAGTCGGATAATTTCCGTGAATTGAAGGACCTTCTGGGCGCGCTGTATGCCAACGACCTGAACGCATTCAACAATGATGCACCGAATGATGCAGACAATCCGGGTCGTCGGGTAATGGAAGGCGACAGAACACAATATTCCTACGATCTTTTGCGTAATACCTATGCTCTGAACGCTTCTACAGAAGTGGATTTCCCAAAGTGGAATGTGATGGCCTCTGTGTTCTCTTCTTATTCTGAGTCGCAGCGCGAAGGTAAGTTCAGAAACCCTCTTTATGCTGACAGCAAAGGAAAAAGTGATATTTACGATGCGTTTGACGCCGGGATTAAAGGTAGAGTGACCTATAAAATAGACGGACGTAACTTCATCGTTTATAACGGTGCGCTTTTCAGTCTGGCACCAACTCTTAATGAGATATTCATCAATCCGAGGGCTACAAACCTTATTACTCCGGGGGTAGAAAATCAGATTATCAACTCCAACGACCTGAGCTACATCCTGAGAGGTCAGATCCTGAAACTGAGACTGGGTGCTTATCACACCACAATGAATAACGCTACGGAAATCTCCAGATATTATGTGGATATCTCCAGTGAGACTGCAGATCAGGGTAATGCACTTGTTGCTGAGGTGTTAAGCGGCATCAACAAAACCTACAAAGGTCTTGAACTGGGTGCTGAAGTTAAGATTACACCAACCCTTTCTGCAAATGCGGTTGCAAGTTATGGCGATTACAGAATAACCAATAACCCGACCGTCTATACTACGGATGATGACAGTGTTGAGCGTTTGGGTAGCCCTGTACGCGAATGGGGAACCGCTCAGCTGAAGGATTATAAGGTTGCCGGGACACCTCAAAAAGCTTATTCCTTTGGACTTAGATATAATTCAACAAAATTCTGGTGGTTAGGAGCTTCCGCAAACTATCTGCAGGATCAGTTCCTGGATTTCTCCGCACTTAACAAGACCGCTGCGCTTTATACAGATCCTGTTACCGGCGACAATTATCCGGGAGTTACTCCGGAGCAGATCGCAAGGCTGACCGCTCAGAAGAAATTTGAAGACCAGTTTATGCTGAATGCCAATGCAGGTAAGACATTTGTATACGGAAAGTACAGGATGGGCGTGAGTGTAAGTGTGAACAATATCCTGAACAACAGGGATTATGTAACAGGTGGTTTTGAACAGGGCAGAAATGTAAACTTCCCTGAATCACTGGCCGATGCCAACCGTACCTACAGCTATTTTGGTCCTAAATTATGGTATGACAGAGGAAGAACCTTCTTCGCAAATGTTTATTTAAGATTCTAATAATAAAAAGACGATAATGAAAAAATACAGTTCATTTTTAAGATCTCTGTACTTCATGATGGCGGCCCTGCTTATTACGGGTTGTGTACATGATGATATTTATGATGATCCTAATCTGGCCGGCTACGAATGTAAAGACCTTACGGCCAATATGACCATAGGCCAGGTGAAAGCGTTGAAACAGTCGGGAGTTGCTTATATCTTTCCGGATGCGTCAGCCCCGGAAATGATTATGGAAGGATATGTTTCATCTACAGACGAGTCCGGAAATATTTACAAGACCATTTACATCCAGGATAATCCTGAAAACCCTACCCATGGATTCACCATTAGTGTAGATGCGGTAAGCACTTATACTAAGTTCCCGCAGGGATCCAAAGTATATATTAAGCTGAACGGTTTGGCACTTGGAACGTATGGCGGACTTATACAGCTTGGCGTAAAGAATGCTGCTGCTACGGGACCTGATGCAGTTTCCAGAATTCCTGAAACCGCAGTTCCTGCACACATTTTCAGATCCTGTACAGAACGTGCGAAGATTGTACCTAAGGTGCTTACCCTTGCCCAGATGACTTCAGCGAATGACGACCTGCTGGGTGCTTTGATACAGATTAACAATGCTGAATTTGACCGTACTGTTCTGTGCTCAGTTTTTGCACCGGACGGTGCTAGTGTAGACCGCCGTATTAACGATGGAACGACTACTGCTACGAGAGTCGTGAGAAACAGTGGTTTTGCTTCTTTTGCGAACCAGACCCTGCCAAGCGGGAACGGAACTTTCGTGGGGATCATGAGTAAGTTCAACTCTACTTACCAGATGTACATCAATAAGATCTCCGACCTGGATATGAATAACTTCCCAAGGCTGGACGGTATCGCGGCGGATCCCTGTGCCCTGGACCTTACGGGCCTTACACCAAAGACTGTTCAGGAAGTGAAGCAGATGTTCAGTGGTTCACTAACTGAAATTACCGGTAACTATGTGCTGAAAGGAAAAGTAACCGCTAATGACGAAACAGGTAACCTTTTCAAATATATCTACATTGAAGATTCGACAGGTGGTATCCGTGTGAATATTAACAAAAACAACCTGTACCAGGATGCCAGATTTAAAGTAGGTAAAGAAATTTACATAAAACTGAATGCTTTACGTATAGGTAATGTAAATGGTGAACTGCAGCTGGGGCAGCTGTTTAACAACAATGTAGGTCAGATCGCGGAAGCGGATGTGTATAAAACCTTTTTTGACAGCAAAAAGCCTTTGTCTGCACCGGTTCCAACCGAAAGAACGATTACCCAGCTTACAATGGCCGATGTGGGAAGATGGATTAAGATTAAAGATGTAGAATTCATCAACACTGACCTGGGTAGCAATTACGCTTCATCTCAGCCTACAAACAGAACTTTAAAAGACTGTAACGGGAATACCATTTTACTTCGTACAAGTCATTTTGCATCCTTCGCTGCACAGGAAATTGATGGAGGCCGTGGCGATGTCTATGCTATTTTAAGCGTCTTTAACGGTACCTATCAACTTTGGATTCCGAAACAGATCCATGCCGATCTGGACGATCCAAGATGTGACGGCACCGTTCCGCCAACAAAGATATTCATGGAAGATTTCCAGAATGGTCTTACCACAAACTGGACAAAAGTGAGTGTAGCCGGACCTCAGGAGTGGGGTACATCTAACCAGGGTGCTGGTTCCAACTACTACGCAGTGATGAACGGTGGTACAGCTGCTAATGAAGACTGGCTGGTATCAAACCAAATATCACTGTCCGGATACGGAAATTATTCATTGTCATTTGATTCCGACGGTATGGGTGCGGCAGGATTGCCTTTACAGGTATTTATTACCGACAACTATTCAGGAAACCCCGCAACGACTACGTGGACACAGCTAACTGCGCCAATCGATACTAACCTTGGTGCCTGGGGCTTCATTAATTCAGGACTTGTGAACTTGAATGCGTTTGCCAACAAGAATGTGCGCATTGCATTTAAATATACAAGTACAACTTCAGCTTCAACAACATGGGAGTTGGACAATGTGAAAGTGCTGGGACAGTAAACTGCTTCATGTAAACCTAAATCAGAAAAGACTGCGAATCCGCAGTCTTTTCTTTTTATGTAATGATGTTGAACTTAAAACGAAACCTCATTAACTTCTTTTCCTCTCTGGAAGTTCATTGTTTTTTGATTTCCTTTGTAAGCAATGTTCACCAAATTAAACTGCCTCGGAAAAGTGCCCAGGAGAATAGTGTTTTTGATCTTCATACTGTTTACCTCGCCTACTCCTCCCGATTCAAAGTATACCCAAACTGTCTCACCTTTTACCTGACTCCCGGTAAATGTCAGGGTCTTTGGGGCGCCGTTCACGTACACGTCGAAATTATTGTTCACATATTTCTTTACCTCAGCCTCAAACTGAGCAGTATTCGGATTGATTTTTATGGCGTCCGAAATATGGCTCGTATTCAGCTTTGTGGTGAATTTAAGTGTTTTGCTGCCTTCTACAAAATCCACCTTGGTCATTGATGAATAAAAGTCCTGCGAAGCAAAACTCAGCATCACCATAATGGCGAAAATGGAAATTATATGTAAATATTTTTTCATCTTTTTATCATTTTTTATTGCATTGAAGCAATTCCACAAATTTTGACAAATTATATGCCAATTAGAAGTTCACTCCAATGGTGTATTTATCGTAGAATGCCTTGATATGAGCAACAGCCTCATCAGCAGTATCAACAATGCGATACAGGTTCAGGTCCTCTTCAGAGATCATTCCGTCCTTTAGCAGTGTTTGCCTGAACCAGTCCAACAGGCCACTCCAGAAATCCGAACCTACCAGTATCACGGGAAACCGCGCAATCTTAGCGGTTTGTATAAGCGTAAGTGCTTCAGAAAGTTCATCCAAAGTTCCGAATCCACCGGGCATTACAATGAAACCCTGTGAATATTTAACAAACATTACCTTCCTCACAAAGAAGTAGTTGAAATCCATTGAATAGTTTTTATCTATATATGGATTAAAATGCTGCTCAAATGGTAAGTCAATATTAAGACCGATTGATTTTCCCTCACGCTGTCTCGCACCTTTGTTGCCGGCCTCCATAATTCCGGGTCCTCCGCCGGTAATGATCCCAAAACCGATATCTGTGATTTTTTCAGCAATCTCAACGGCCAGCTCATAATATTTGTCACCTTCCCGCAGCCTTGCCGAGCCGAAAATGGACACGCACGGACCTATCTTTGCCAGTTTATCGTAGCCGTCTACAAGTTCCGCCATGATCTTGAAGACCATCCAGCTGTCTTTGCCAATGGACTCATCCCAGGTCTTTTCACGAAAGTGGCTCTGTACACGCTGGTCCAGTTCTTCCTCCGGCCCGGTCATTACTTTGGTCAGGCCTTTTCCTCTCCTTATTTTACTCATAAATTTCTTATTTAAAATACTTTTCGGCAATGGCTACAGCTTCCGGTTTTCCTACATCCACTAAATTTGCAGTATGCTCAAAGCCATAAATCTCTTCCGTTCGCATCAGATCCAAATACTCTTCCATTATAGAAAAGCTTCCCGTACGACGGATTTTACTGAAAATGGTACTGTTAATGCAGTGTATGCCGCTAAATGCAAGTGGCTTAAAATCTAAGTTTGGCTCTGCGAGCCGTTCTGCACCTGTTTCCAAATTAACCCATCCGCGCAGCAGTCTTTCCATGTTAAAAAGCAGCTTTCTGGAGCTCTTTCGGTCCGAAACCGCGAGGGTGACAAAATTCTCGTTGTCCTGATGACTTTTCACCAGGTCAGAAATATTCAGATCGGTTAAAATATCTGCATTCATAATGAGGAAATCAGCCCCAGATTCAAGGAATGGCCTGGCAAAGACCAGTCCGCCGCCGGTTTCAAGAAGCTCTGCCCGCTCATCAGAGATTTCAATCTTCGCGCCAAAATTGTCATTCGCCATCAGGAACTGTATGATCTGATCCCCAAAATGGTGTATGTTGATTACAAAATCATTAATTCCATGGGATTGCAGGTATTTTATATTCCTTTCCAGTAAGGGCACGCCGTTTACAGGTGCGAGCGCCTTAGGGTGATGGTCTGTGAAGGGTTTCAGACGAGTGCCTTTTCCGGCGGCAAAAATCAGTGCTTTCATAAGCCGTACTTAAACTGCAATTTCACTGTTAAGTTGTGGCTGCTCATCATGATGCACAATGACCTTAGCCTGCGGGTATTTTTCCCGAATAAATGCCGCTGTTTTTTCAGCACAGTAAACCGAACGGTGCTGTCCGCCGGTGCAGCCGAAATTGACCTGAAGATGCTCGAACCCCCTTTCAAGGTAATTTTCAATACTTATAGAGATCATATTCTGCACCAGGAGAAGGAATTTGGGCATTTCTGTTTTGGTTTCCAGATATTCCTGCACCGAAAGGTCGCGGCCTGTCTGTGCTTTGTATTCTTCAATACGACCCGGATTCAGTATGCCCCTGCAGTCAAAGGCAAAACCTCCACCGTTGCCGGTATGGTCTTTCGGTATTCCGCCCTTTTTGTACGAAAAACTGTGTATATCTACTGTTAAACTCATTCTTTTCTTAATATGTGATTAATTCTATTCCTTGTTTCGCTGCTATATAGTGTTTCTGTCAACTTCTTCAGCTCGGGATAATGATCCATGTCAGGCCAGTTTTTACCCAGTTGAAAAAGGTTTTCTATTCCTGCATCCAGGCTGCTGATAAAGTGCTGTTTTCTCTGAATAAGACCACGGAAGCCATAAGCACCTAAAACCTGCATAAAGCGAATGAGTTGCAGCGGACCGACAGATTGCTTCAGTTCCAGGCGCACTGAAGGATCAGTATGCATGTCAACGAAGTAATCCAGCATCTCCGTACGGAAATCCGCAGGGAAGTTGGCCCTGGCCTGGAAGAGAAATGAGATCACGTCGTACATGGCCGGCCCTTCCATCGCCGACTGATAATCGATGAAAAATACCTCATCTTCCTCATTCACCATAATATTCCGCGACTGAAAATCCCGAAGCATAACGCAGCGGGGCCCCAAATGGGAAAGTCTGGTAGTCAGTGTCCGGAATTCCTGAAGCAGACGGGCTTTGTGATAGGGAAGTTCCAGTACGTCTGCAATGAAGCTCTTGAAATAAAAAAGATCATTCTGCACAGGGAGTTCATTGTAGGAATCATACTCAAAAGCGTTGCTGAAGTCAATTTTGCCTGCAGTTTGCTGCTGAAGTTGATAAAGGTTTGCCAAGGTTTTCTTTACCAGTAGGACAACCCGTTCCGTAACTCCTCCTTCAGCAATAATTTCGGAGAGTGTCCTGCTGCCCAGGTACTCCTGGATATATAATGTCCTGTCCTCCGAAATCCTGAAAATTTTTGGGGTATTGAGTTGCAGCTCCTGAAAAGCCTGTGTCAGATAAAAGAAAGACTCATTTTCCCGGATATTCCTGTTACTTGTAACAATAAAGCTGCGTTCTCCGGAGATGGCGACATAGTTTCGCCGCGGGGAGCCGCTTTCGGGAAGTGCGTAAAAAACGGAACATACCGTGCCGGTATATTTTTCAAGAAATTGTTGAGCTTTTTCCAAATGACAAGACTATCCCGCAAATATAACACATTGAATGTGATTTGTTATATTTGCCGCAGCATGCCTTTCATCAGCATTAAAATCAGCATAAAACAAAGGCTGAAAGGCTGAATAGAGGAGAATTTGTTAAAAGGAATATGATGAGAAAGTGGTTTACGGTGTTTTTTTCGGTAATGATGATTTTAGGTTCAGCACAGTCTAAAAAAACATCGGCAGCGGTAAAGGCTCAGGCGGCAAAACCAGCGCCGGCTATGATAAACCCGGACATTCCCGCGCTTATTCCCACCAAAAGAAACGGTTTATTCGGCTTTGCCAATCAGCAGGGTAAGGTCATCATCAAGCCGGAATACAGCAATGTTGGCTTTTTTACAGAGGACTGTAACCTATTGAACTCTCCCAACGTGAAAGCCAGGAAATTCGGCAGTGCAAGTTATGCTTCCGTGCGCCGTCAGGGAGTGGATTTCCGCATAGACAGGATCGGCAAAAGGGTTTATCAGTATAAAGATGCGGACCTGGCCCAATGTCCCTTTGTGTTCATGAAGCAGCGGTTTCATGCTTACGTTCGCAGCGGTTTCTATGGCATTATAGAGCAGCCCTATTTTAAAAGTGAAGACGATTATCGCAGCTATGTAATTTATCCGCAGTATCAGTACCTCCATATTCTGGAAGGCGATGACCTGGACCGGCCCATGATTGTGGCTTCGCAGAATGACCGGTTCGGTATTATCGATATTAATAACAACGTCGTGATCCCTTTCGAATATTCCGATATCAAAAGAAATTACAGCTGGAAACTGGCAAAACTCTTTGAGGTGACCAAGGACGGTGTGAACTATTTTTATATTGATGCCCAAAACAAAGGCTACTGATAAATTTTTTGTATTTTCGCGCCAGAAAATTGAAGGGGTGCTGTAAAAAGCTGAGATTATACCCAATGAACCTGGAACAGGTAATGCTGTTTAGGGAGCGGTCTTCGGATCTTTTATTGTATAATTTTTTACGTCCCCTTTTATTCAATTAATCTTAAAAATTAAAAGAATGAAAGGATTTGTTATTTTAGGACTTTGCGCGGGTCCTGTCTATTTTGCGCAATCTATGCCGGCTGACACGGCAAAAATTCAGGAAATTGAAAGTGTGACCTTTACAAAACGTCTGCCCGTTGCACGTGAAATCGTAAACGTGGCAAAGGACCTGGACCACAAAAACCTGGGTCAGGATTTGCCTGTACTCCTCAAAAACCAAACTTCAGTAGTGGCCACCTCCGATGCGGGAAACGGAATTGGTTATACCGGTTTCAGGATTCGTGGTGTGGGAGGAAGTGGCATTAATGTGATGATGAATGGCGTACCTTACAATGATTCGGAATCGCAGGGGACTTTCTTTGTCAATGTGCCCGACCTTACCAGTTCGGCGTCGCAAATCATCATACAGCGGGGTGTAGGTACCTCATCCAACGGTGTTTCCGCATTTGGAGCTACCGTAAATGTAATTTCCAAAGATCCCGCCGAAACATTTTACGTCCGTTCCGACAATTCATTCGGTTCGTTTAACACCTATAAGTACTCGGCTGAGGTTGGATCAGGAAAATTCTGGAAAAACCGCTTAAGTTTGATGGGTCGGTATACCGGCATACAGTCAGATGGTTATATAGACAGGGCAGCTTCTGATCTTAAGTCCTATAATCTGAGTGCCCTTTTTGAGGAAGGGAATACGGCTGTGAGATTCCTTGCGTTCGGCGGCAGGGAAAAAACCTATCAGGCCTGGAACGGCATTGACCGCGAAACCTGGCTTACAAAACCACGGACCAACTTCTCCGGGGCTATTTATGATTCCAATTGGGAAAATATCGTAGGTTTTTACGATAATGAAACCGATAATTATCGCCAAAACCACTACCAGCTGCTCTGGAATCAGCGTTTTAACCCGCAGTGGAAACTGGAAACCACTTTGCACTATACAAAAGGCAGGGGCTTCTACGAAAACTATAAGCAGGGAGCGGCTTATTCAAAATACAACCTTCCCGACCAGGGTGCTTCGGAGTATTCAGATTTCATCCGCAAGAAATGGCTGGACAATGATTTTTACGGCGGAGTAAGCACACTCTATGGCAAGTTTGATAATCTGGACCTGAATATAGGTCTTGTGGCAAACCATTATTTCGGTAAACATTTCGGTGAGGTGTCTGATGTGTATGTACCAAATATTTCGGGGCACGAATACTACCGCAACAACGGAGTGAAAGATGAGCTTGCAGGTTTTGCGAAAGCAATTTACCGCCTGAATAAGCTTGAAATCTTTGGTGATTTGCAGCTGCGTAACATTACCTACAATACCGAAGTAATTATGGAAGGCGATGGTGAAGGCATGGATCTTAGTAAAGAATGGCTTTTCTTTAATCCCAAGTTTGGGTTGAATTACCTCATTAATTCGGGGAAGATCTTCCTGTCCTACGCTCATGCGCAGCGCGAGCCCAGCCGCGATGATCTTTTTGCCAACACGCAGACCCAGCCGGAAAAACTTCATGATTTTGAGGCCGGAATGGAAAAAACACTGGGTAATGTAATGCTTACAGCCAACCTGTATTTCATGAACTACCGTAACCAGCTGGTTCTGAACGGAAAGATCAACGATATTGGTGAATTTATCCGCGAGAACAGCGGTAAAAGTTACAGAACGGGAATTGAGCTGGCCGCGGCAGCAAAACTTACGGACAACTGGAGTCTTTCGGGTAATCTAAACCTTAGCCGAAACCGCAACCGGAATTTTATCCGACAGGATGCCAGCGGAATTCAAAACCTGGGCGATACACCCATTTCCTTTTCACCGGATATGATAGGGAATCTTATGGTGAATTATACTCCTCTTAAAAATTTCACCCTGGGCTTGCAGAATCAGTATGTAGGCAGGCAGTTTCTGGACAATACAAATGATACCCAGCTGCAGCTGGATGATTACCTGCTTACCGATTTTAATGCGAGATATATTCTGAGCCTTAAAAAAACAGATTTGGACTTCAAGCTCCTGGTCAATAATATTTTGGACCGCAAATATGTGAATAACGGTTATGTTTATGATGGCTCACCCTATTACTTCTCCCAGGCAGGCATTAATTTTATGTTCGGAGTTTCTGTTTTACTGAAGAAATAATAGGTTTCAGTCTAACTTGCGGATTTTGATTCGGCGAAAATTTTTTTCGCCGAAAAAATCCTAAATTTGCGGACACATGAATATCTCTGCACTTATTCTCGAATATCTGAAGGACAGGCATAAAGCTACGGTTACCGGCTTTGGCGATTTCCTGCTGGAAAATTCGGCGGCCGTTCTGACTCCGGAACATAAAACCCTGCTGCCACCGGCACAAAAGATAGTCTACCACCCGGATTACGGCGTTTTGGGTTCTGATTTCGAAAAATTCGTGGCCGAAAAACAGGGTCTGAGCGCCGAAAAAGCTGCGGAAGAAATTAAACTGCAGGTCACCTTTTGGAAAAACAAGATTAATGAAGGCGAAAACTTCAGCCTTGAAGGTCTGGGTGTTTTTAAAATCTCAGCCGACTCTGTTCATTTTGATGGTAACAGGATTGCGGGAGATCATTCCGACTTCTACGGACTGGAGGAAATCAATCTTGCGGAATTAGGCAAGCGCCGCGGAAATTCAAAAATCCCGGGCGAAAAAAAACCTTATTCCATAGGCAAGGCGGCAGTTTGGCTTCTGTTGCTGGCGCTGCCCATAGGAGCCTTAGCCTATTTTGGGGTTACCCAGCCTGAGTTGTTATTTGGCAGAAAGTCCTTTACACCAGAATCCCTGGAGAAAATGAAGGACACAGTGAAAGCCGTGCCCGCAAAAAGAGATACAGTCAATCTGATGAAACTGGATTCGGTGCAGGCCGATTCCAATAAAACAACAGCAGCGGTTCCGGTTGCTCCAAAAAAATGGAAATCACAGAAAAATCCTACTAAAAAATGGCGCAAACCAAAAAAGCAAGTGAATCACTAACGGTAATGACCAATATCGTTCTTCCGAACGAAACCAATTCGCTACGCAATCTTTTCGGTGGCGAACTGCTGGCGAAGATGGACCGATGTGCGTCTATCTCTGCCGCACGCCATTGCGAAAGACGCGTAGTTACCGCCTCGGTAAACCATGTATCCTTTAATCATCCTATTCCGGAGGGTGGCATCGTTGTGCTGGAATCCAAAGTCTCACGGGCTTTCTCTACCTCCATGGAGATTTACGTTGATGTTTGGCTGGACGACCCTATTAATCAGAAAAAGATTCATACCAATGAGGGGATTTACACCTTTGTTGCGGTGGATGAATTTAACCGTCCGATTCCGATTCCTAATATGGAGCCTGAAACCGAGCAGGAAATTTCGCGCTATGAGGCAGCTTTACGCAGAAAGGAACTTTCCCTGATCCTGTCCGGACGTATGAAGCCCGCTGACTCTGTAGAGCTCAAAAAGCTTTTCGGTCAGGGTTAACGGACTTTCCGTAAACTGAATAATGAAGATACTCCAGCTTGATAAAAATCACCCGCTGATAGAAGAGCAACTCTCAGCAAAAGGCTTTAATGTTGATGCGGATTTTACCAGCAGCTACAGCCGGCTTCTGCAAATTATTGCGCCCTACGATGGGATTATTATCCGAAGCCGCGTCCCTATGGACCGGAACTTCATCCGGCAAGCCAGAAATCTTAAATTTATAGCGCGTGTAGGTGCCGGACTGGAAAATATTGACCTGGAAGCTGCCGCAGAGTTTGGCGTTGCAGTCATCAGCTCGCCCGAAGGCAACCGCGATGCCGTGGCCGAACATGTGCTGGGTATGCTGCTGGTACTGACTAACCGACTTTTTATTTCCGCAGAAGAAGTTAAGCAGGGATTTTGGAAAAGAGAAGAAAACCGCGGCGATGAACTTGCAGGAAAAACTTTCGGTATTATTGGTTATGGCCATATGGGTAAGGCAGTCGCCAAAAGACTTTCCGGCTTTGCGCTCAAGACCGTATTTCATGATATCCTGCCAGGCCTTGGTGATGATTTTGCCAGACAGGTAAGTCTGAAGGAATTAATGAGGACCGCTGATATCGTAAGTCTGCATATTCCGCTCACCGACCAAACGCATTACCTGGTGGATGAGGATTTTGTTAATGGAATGGCTAAAGAATTCTACCTCATCAATGCCTCGCGGGGAAAGAATGTTAAAACGAAGGCTTTAGTTCATGGATTGAAGACCGGTAAAGTCAGAGGAGCTGCGCTGGATGTCCTCGAGTTTGAAAAACCTTCTTTTGAGAATCTGGGTTCTGAAAATGAAGATTTGGAATACCTTCTTCAGTCCAATAAGGTTATTGTGACTCCCCATATCGCAGGCTGGACCCACCAGAGCAAAGAAAAACTGGCGCAGGTGATTGTAGATAAGATCCTGGCTAAGTTTGGTTCCTGATGCCGGCACTTTCAACTGTTTATAGACCATTTTTTGATGAATTATATAACAGGAGACCTCTAATCTTGTAAGGCTTCCATTGTTAAAGTATTCATAATGTCCTGCCGTATCACCATACAGGCTTTCCCTTTTTATTAAATTGCCGCTCATTTTGTAAAGTTAATAATGAGAAAGAGTTTTTGGCTGGGGTTGCTGTGTGTGATGTTGTTGGGTTCATGTAAAAAAGAACTTCAGATACTTGATAAAGAGGCCACGACACAGCTTCCTAATTTTGGAAATGTAAAGCTGGATGAGGTATTTAGGGGTAAAGAAAATAAGCATACAGACAGTGATTCCATCAATGCGGTAATTCAGCATTATTACCGGACAGTTTGGGAAGGTGGTGACCTTTGGGGCGGATTTCTGATCGCCAGAGGCGACGATATTCTCTATGAAGGATACCGTGGCTTTGCACAGGACAACAAACAGGAACCCATTAACCAATCCACGCCTTTGCACGTTGCGTCCATCAGTAAAACAATTACCGCTATGGCAGTGATGAAGTTGGTGGAAGCCGGAAAGCTTGACCTTGATGCTGAAGTTGCGGAATATTTTCCCGGTTTTCCTTATCCGGGGGTCACGGTAAAGTCATTGCTTACTCAGCGCAGCGGCTTGCCTAAATATGAGTATTTTATTGAAAAAATTGAGCCTGCGCCGGCAGAACTCAGCAAGAAATTTCTCACAAACCGGGACATTCTGAACCTGATGCTCCGCCACAAGCCGGAAGTTGCGCGCAGTCCCAATACAGGATTCATGTACTGTAATACCAACTACGCCATGCTGGCGCTCCTGATTGAGAAAGTTACCGCCACTCCATTCCCATCAGCCATGGAACAGATGGTTTTCAAACCTTTGAAAATGGAAAACTCATTTATCTTCCAGGAAAAGGACACACTTACGGCTTCCAAGTCTTTCTTTAACCGCGGTCCGAAAGTTTATCCTTATGACCGGCTGGATCTTATCTATGGTGACAAAAACGTATATACTACTCCGCGCGATTTACTCAATTTCTCGCGTGCGATGTACGCTGACAATTTCCTGCGCGGGGATCTGAAAAATATGGTCTTTGAGCCCTACAGTAACGAGCGTCCAGGAATTAATAATTATGGCATTGGTTTCCGCATGAAGGTTTATGATAACGGTAACAAGCTTACCTTCCATACCGGATGGTGGCATGGCACTAATTCCGTATTTGCTCATCTGCTGAATTCCAATGTAACCATCGTGGCAATAGGAAATAAATTCTCCCGTCAGCCTTACACCGCACTGTCGCTGGCAGGTCTTTTCGGGCAGTATCCCATTGAAATAGACCGCCTTAAAAATACAATGAAACAAGGCGCCCGTGCATCTTCCGGCAGTGAGGAGGATTCTGCAGATGTAAATGGCGGATAAATCTTTAAATTTGCACAAAATCAATTAATGCTGAAGCCATTTTACCTTATAATCACCGCATTACTTCTGTTTTCCTGCGCCAGAGTAGGTTCTCCTGTAGGAGGACAACGCGATACCATCGCACCCAGGGTAATTGGCTCAAATATAGACACGCCCAGAGTAAATGTGCCTGTCAACCTGAAAGAACTGCGAATTTCCTTTGATGAATACATCACCCTGAAGGACGCAAATAAGAACCTGATTATTTCACCTCCGATCAGAAAAATAAAACGTATCCTTCCCTCCAGCCTGGCTACCAAAGAAATTGTGATCCAGTGGGAAGATACACTCCAGGCTAATACCACTTACAGCTTTAATTTCGGCAGCTCGATTCAGGACCACAACGAAGGGAATATGCTCCCTTACTATAACTATGCATTCTCAACCGGTGAAAAAATAGACGATCTTTACATCAGTGGTGAGGTTACAGAAGCGCTGCAGATTAAGGCTGTTCCGGCTAAGGTGAGCAGAGTTGTAGGTCTTTATCAGGACAAAGACTCGATGGATTACCGTCAGAAGCCCTATTATATTACAAGAGTGGACGACGACGGTTACTATGAACTGAATTATCTTTCACCCGGGACTTACCGCATCATCGCTTTTGAAGACGCGAATTCCAATTCTGTTTACGATCCCGGTAAAGAAAAAGTGGGTTTCCGTAAAGAGCCTGTAGTAGTTGAAAATTCTGTGTCGGGATTGCCCATCAGTCTGTTCCCGTCAAAAAAAGCATTCCGTTATCAGGAAATGAAGGACATGCCGGGTGGGGTACAGATGCTATTTGAGGGTAATCCACAAAGTGTAGAAGTGAAGGCGGTATCCGAAAAACTGAAAGAATATAAGGTCACACACCGAAGCAAATCGGATACAGTAAAGATTTGGTTTGATGCTTTGAAACAAAGTATTGGAACTGATGTAAGCGAGAATCTGAGGTTCAGCTATGCTGCAGAAGGCAAACAGGATACGGTTTCCCTTTTCTACAAGAGAAATCCCGATGCTGAAATGGTGATTTCCAATGATGGTGGAGCCCTGCTTCCGCCCCAAACCGATTTTAAAGTGACCAGCAACTATATTATTGACAGGATTCAGCCGGAAAAATGGACGCTCACCATAGACAGTCTTACGGCTGTTCCGTTTACTGCCAGGATTTCTGAGACTAATCCTTACCAAATTCTGGTTAATGCCGCGTTTGTGGAAGGTAATAAATACCAGCTTACGATTCCAAGTAAGACGGTTTCCTCCTTTTATGAATCTACTGCCAAGCCTTACCGCTTCGATTTTGAGGCTGATAAAGTCCAGAATTTCGGCAGTTTTACTGCGCGCCTGAGCAATAAACCCGAGGCACGCTTCTGGCTGCAGCTGCTGGACTCATCGGAAAAAGTGCAGTACACAACGTTTACTGATGCAGCTGAAGTAAAGTTCAATATTGTGAAACCGGGTGAATATTTTGTGCGCATTTTGGTGGACAACAATGGTAACGGGCATTGGGATGAAGCCGACTTCCTGAATCAGCAGTTTGCCGAGGATGCTTATATTTTCTATAAAAAAGTAAATATCCGCCCGCTTTGGGAGTTGGTGGAAGACTGGGATTTAAAAGATACCCGCAGACTTGATCCTGTAAAACCTGAATCAACTGCTCCGCAGGCAACTACCCCAAATACTTCGGCGCCCGTCCGGAACCCACAGATTCGCGGCACTGTGCCCGGTACAAGACCTGAAAGAACTTTGGAGCGGAGATGATGAAAAAAACCTTGAAAATTATCTTCTGTGTTGTAGCTGTTCTTTTGCTAATTCAGCTGATTCCTGTAGACAGAAACAATATTCCGGTAGATCCGGCGGCAGATTTTGTGAAGCGGACGGGAGCCCCGGCTGAGGTAACTGCCGTCCTAAAAAGATCCTGTTACGACTGCCATTCAAACGAAACCGTTTATCCGCAGTATGCGTATATTGCACCATTCTCATGGTCGGTGAAACATCATGTAAACAAAGGAAGAAAGCATGTGAATTTTTCGCAATGGGCAGCCTATAATAAGGAGCAGAAACAGGGGATTCTTGAAAAGACAGTGCACGTGTTGGAAGACCGAAAAATGCCGCTGCCGGTGTATATTTCGTATCATGAAGAGGCTGCGCTTACCCCTGCCGACCGTAAAATGCTGGCAGACTATTTTAGATCTTTAGCCGATTCCAAAGAAAAATAAACGCCTTCCGTAATGGAAAGCGTTTTATTGCTTTGTTTACTGATTACCTTTAAACCATATTTTCTGGTTTTACCCATTCGTCAAACTCTTCTGCGGTCAGCAAGCCCAGGTTTACAGCTTCCTCTTTCAGGGTGGTGCCGTTTTTATGGGCGGTCTTTGCAATTGTGGCCGCATTTTCATAGCCAATGTGCGTGTTCAGTGCAGTGACAAGCATTAAACTTTTATCAACCAGTTCCCTGATGCGCGGAAGGTTAGGTTCAATTCCCACAGCACAGTGGTCATTGAAGGAAATGCAGGCATCACCCAAAAGTTGTGCAGACTGCAGGAAGTTGTAGGCCATCAGTGGTTTAAAAACGTTAAGTTCATAATTGCCCTGGGTACCGGCGAAGGAAATTGAAGTATCATTGCCAAGCACCTGGGCGCACACCATGGTGAGTGCCTCATTCTGCGTTGGATTCACTTTGCCCGGCATAATAGACGAGCCGGGTTCATTTTCCGGAATGAAAATTTCGCCGATGCCGCTGCGCGGACCTGAGGCCAACATCCGGATATCCTGTGCGATCTTATAAAGTGCCACCGCAAGTTGTTTAAGTGCGCCGTGGCTTTCCACGATCGCGTCGTGAGCAGCTAAGGCTTCAAATTTATTAGGTGCAGTGACAAAGGGCAGACCGGTAAATTCGGAAATGTATTTTGCTACCAGGACATCATAACCTTCCGGTGTATTTAATCCCGTTCCTACAGCTGTTCCGCCCAGCGCCAGTTCCTGAAGGTGATCCAGTGTATGTGTTATGGCCTTCATCGCATAATCCAGCTGCGCAGCATAACCCGAGAATTCCTGTCCTAAGGTAAGAGGCGTTGCATCCATTAGGTGCGTCCTGCCGATTTTAACAAGATCTTTAAATTCATTGCTTTTGGTAAGCAGTGTATCACGAAGTATTTCAACTGCGGGCAGCGTGTGTTCCACCACTTTTTTATAGGCCGCGACATGCATAGCCGTCGGAAATGTGTCGTTGGAACTTTGGGATTTGTTTACATCATCGTTGGGATGAATGACTGATTTCTCGCCTAATTTTCCTCCATTATTAACATGAGCCCTGTTGGAAATGACTTCATTCAGGTTCATATTGCTTTGTGTGCCGGAACCTGTTTGCCAGATCACCAGCGGAAACTGGTCATCCAGATTACCGTCCAGTATCTCATCGCAGGCCCGGCTAATATGATCCCGTTTCTCTTCTGAAAGTACACCCAGGTCACAATTTGCGTACGCAGCAGCTTTCTTCAGATAGGCAAATGCCTCAATGATTTCATGGGGCATTGAACCTTCCGGACCGATTTTAAAATTATTTCTTGACCGTTCGGTCTGGGCGCCCCAGAATTTATCTGCCGGTACCTGAACTTCACCCATCGTATCTTTTTCCGTTCTGTAATTCATGTTCGTTAATTTTGAGATTAAAGTTAATCAATTTAAAATTGAGGCACCGGAACGTTGAGTCTTCTACTACCTTTTCCGGCATCCGTAAATCCATTAAGCCTGCATAATATCAGTTTTCCATCATCCTTATTTTCACTAATTTTGCACCACCAAAATCAAGCTATGGAATTTCAATATCAGGAACCTTATCCTATACTAAAGGACGATACCAAATACAGAAAACTCAGTTCTGAATATTTAAAGATTGATTATCTTGGAGGACGTGAAATCCTTTCGGTAGATCCCAAGGCACTGGAACTCCTTGCCGAAAATGCACTGGCCGATGTTTCCTTTATGCTGAGGTCTTCTCACCTGCAGAAGCTGCGCAATATCATTGATGATCCGGAAGCTACCGATAATGACCGTTTTGTGGCCTATAACCTGCTTCAGAACGCAGCTGTAGCCGCTGAAGGTGCACTTCCTTCCTGTCAGGACACGGGAACTGCCATCTGTGTGGCTAAAAAAGGCGAGAATGTATATACGGGTGCCGATGACGCCGAATGGATTTCGCGCGGCATCTACAATACTTACCAGAGCAGAAACCTTCGCTTTTCACAGGTGGTACCTTTAACGATGTTTGAAGAGAAAAACTCCGGAACAAACCTTCCCGCCCAGATAGACATTTATGCAACCAAAGGTGAAGAATACAAATTTCTTTTCCTGGCCAAGGGAGGTGGTTCCGCAAACAAGACTTTTCTTTACCAAAAAACCAAGTCATTGCTTAATGATAAATCTCTGGAAGCATTTGTCCGTGAGCGGATTATGGATCTGGGTACTGCAGCCTGCCCACCGTATCACCTGGCATTGGTTATCGGCGGAACTTCAGCTGAAGCGAACCTTGCCGCAGTGAAAAAGGCCAGTGCCGGTTACTATGACCATTTGCCTACCGAAGGAAATATGGGAGGACAGGCCTTCCGCGACCTGGAATGGGAACGCCGCGTGCAGGAGATCTGTCAGGAAAGTTCCATCGGAGCACAATTTGGCGGCAAATACCTTACGCATGATGTACGGGTGATCCGTTTGCCGAGGCATGCTGCTTCCTGTCCGGTAGGAATGGGTGTTTCCTGTTCTGCAGACCGTAACATAAAAGGATTCATCAACCGCGAGGGGATATTTCTGGAGCAGCTGGAGACCGACCCAAAGAGGTTTCTGCCGGAAACGGCGCCACACCTGGAAGCACCGGTTCAGATTAACCTGAACAGACCTATGCCCGAAATCCTGGCGGAACTGTCGCAGTATCCCATCAAGACGCGGTTAAGTCTCAACGGAACGCTGATCGTGGCCCGGGATATTGCCCATGCAAAGATTAAGGAGCTGATTGACAGCGGACAGCCGATGCCTGAATATTTTAAGAACCATCCGGTATATTATGCGGGGCCGGCAAAAACTCCGGACGGCATGGCATCAGGAAGTTTCGGTCCTACAACCGCCGGAAGAATGGATGTTTATGTAGATGAATTCCAGAGTCTGGGAGGCTCCATGATTATGCTGGCCAAGGGAAACCGCTCTAAAGAGGTGACCAATGCCTGTGCGAAATATGGTGGATTTTATCTGGGTTCCATAGGTGGGCCGGCGGCTATCCTGGCTAAGGAGAATATTAAATCTGTAGAAGTAGTGGATTTTGAAGAGTTAGGAATGGAAGCCGTACGTAAGATTGAAATAGAGAATTTTCCGGCCTTCATTATTTCTGATGACAAAGGCAATGATTTCTTTGAATCTATAGGCAAATAGTACATTCTTGGGGTGTAACATTTCCTGATTGGAGGTTACTTTCCAAAAAAAGAAGGGAAAACTTTTATTATCAACTAAATTAATTTAATTTTGCTCAAAATCTGAAATCGATGTTATTACTATTATCTTCATTCTGGCCAGGCTACCAGTTTTTTTGGTTCGTATTCTTTGTATTTATGTTGCTGGTAGGATTCTGGTGCATACTCATGTTTTTCGGCGTAGTAATCCCAATGTGGCTTACTTCAGGACTGAAGGAATATTTTGGTAAGACGGCACCGTTTGATCCGGAAGATGTTCGCAGGAAAACAGTGGTCGAGCAGGGCGCTGAGGTTATATACAGTAATCCCAAAGGCAATGGTCCGTTCATTCACAGTCACGACAGTCATGGTCATCACTAGTTGATGTCATCGCTTTTCCCCACAGACCCGGGAAATGGCGGTTACAAAGCAAAATCATATATATGTTCAGCCTCTGTTTTCAGGGGCTGATTTTTTTAGTTAAGGAACTGTTGGAACGCGCTGAAGCCTCTGTGTGCGCATTGCCATACATTTTTTCTCCCATTTTACTTATCTTTGCACTCACAAATTCTCCAAAATGTCAAAATCCCTAATACCTAAACTGGAAGCCATCAAACAGCGCTATAATGAAGTTGCCGACCTTATTATCCAGCCTGATGTAATTTCAGATCAGAAAAAATATTCATCACTGAATAAAGAGTACAGCGACCTGGGCAAGATTGTAACTGTTTTTGATAAATACAAGCAGGCACTCGCGACCATAGAGGAATCGGACGAGATCATTGCTGAAGGTTCGGACAGGGAATTTGTGGAAATGGCGAAAATGGAGAAAAATGAAGCCATTGAGAAGCTTCCCGGTCTGGAAGAAGAGCTAAAAGTTCTTCTTATTCCTAAGGATCCTGCCGATGACAAGAATGTTATCATTGAACTCCGCGCAGGAACCGGCGGCGATGAAGCTGCAATATTTGTGGAAGATGTATACCGCGCCTACTCTATGTTTTTTAAAGCCAAAGGCTGGAAGCACGAGATAACAGATGCCAGTGAAGCAACTAAAGGATACAAGGAACTTATACTTAAGGTAGAAGGTGACGGTGTTTACGGAATTATGAAGTTTGAATCGGGTGTGCACCGCGTGCAGCGTGTTCCGGAAACGGAATCGCAGGGAAGGGTGCATACCTCCGCAATAACTGTGGCCGTCTTACCTGAAGCTGAAGAAGTGGATTTTGAACTTAATCCCGCAGATATTGAGATGCAGACCTCGCGTTCTGGTGGCGCCGGTGGGCAGAATGTAAACAAGGTGGAGACCAAGGTGCAGCTTACCCATAAGCCCACCGGCATGGTGGTAGTTTGCCAGCAGGCGCGTTCTCAGCTGGCCAACCGTGAACTGGCAATGGAAATGCTGCGAACCAAACTTTACGATATTGAATTGCAGAAGGTAACCGGCGATATTGCTGCACAGCGTAAGACAATGGTTTCCACGGGTGACAGATCGGCTAAGATTAAAACCTATAACTATTCCCAGGGAAGAGTAACGGATCACCGTATCAATAAATCCATCTACAATCTGGATGCGTATATGAACGGGGATATTCAGGAAATGATAGATGCAGTGATTATGGCCGAGAATGCAGAAAAAATGAAAGGCGAGGAGGAAAATTACTAACATTTAATAAAGATGTCCTATATTAGCGCACATTAAAAATATTTAAATATGAAAAAATCAATCTTTATGGCGGCTGCATTTGCCGCAGTGACCCTAATTTCATGTAAGAAAACTGAAACAACTGCTACGGATGTTAATGCAGATTCTGCAGACGCGGTTGTTATCGTAGATGCTGATTCTATGCCGGTAATGTCTGACTCTACAGCAGTAGGTGGTGCGTTGAATGCTACAGGCGACGCTATTGAAGAAGGTGCACAGGACGTGAAAGAAGGCGCTCAGGAAGCGACTGACGGTGATGGTGATATCACTAAATAATCACATTGCATCAATAAGAATTAAAGTCTTCCCAGCCGGGAAGGCTTTTTTTGTGGATAACTGACGGGTTTTTATCGCTAATCCATCACTTTTACCAGCAGTATTTAAATTTAATGCCTAATTTTAAATATGAAAAAGTTAATGCTGCTTTTTTATATCGTTTGCCAGACAACGCTTCAGGCGCAACAGGAGTCTGTACCGCTGCTGAAGTTTGAAGAGCTGGAGAAAAAGATCGCTGAGGCACCCGCCAGGCTGCTGATTGTAAATTTCTGGGCTACCACATGTGCGCCCTGTGTAAAGGAATTACCCCATTTTATGGAAATAAACCGCAGGTATGAAACTAATCCGGAATTCAAAATGCTTTTGGTTTCCCTGGACAGAGCGAAAGATCTGGAAAGGGTGAAAAAGTTTATGACGGATAAGGATATTAGAGCCGAAGTTGTCTTACTGGACGATAATAAAAGAATGAACACGTGGATTCCCCGCATTGATCCGGAGTGGGGAGGCGAAATTCCTGTAACTGTCTTTTACAGGCGAGGTGTTACAGTACACTTCCATAACGGGGAGATATCTAAAACGGAACTCGAAGAAATAATCAGCAAACACTTAGATTAACTCAAATAGCAACAGTATGAAATTGCTTAAAATTTTTCTCCTGGGAATTTTCCTGTTTACAGTTGGCTTTACTCAGGCGCAGTCAATAGCTGCCTTTACCACAAAACCTGTAATATCCGGTTATTCAATAGGCGATGAAGCCACTGATTTTAAGCTAAAGAACATTGACGGAAAAATGGTTTCCCTCAGTGATTATAAGTCTGCCAAAGGGTTTATCGTCATATTCACCTGTAATCACTGTCCGTACGCCAAAAAATATGAGGAGCGCATTGTGGCACTGGACAAGATGTATAAATCCAAAGGCTACCCCGTGATTGCCGTTAACCCTAACGATCCTGCTGTGCAACCGGAAGATGGTTTTGAAGAGATGAAACAGCGCGCCAAAGAAAAAGGGTTCACATTTCCCTACCTGGTAGATGAGGGACAGAAAATTTATCCTCAGTACGGTGCCACCAAAACACCGCATGTATTTTTGCTGAATAAAGAAAAGGGGCGAAACATTGTCAAATATATTGGCGCAATAGACAACAACTACGAAGATGCATCAGATGTTTCCGAATTCTATGTTCAGGATGCGGTGAACAGCTTGCTGAAAGGAGAGAAAATCAAAACGGAGAAAACTGTTGCGATAGGCTGTACAATAAAGGTGAAGAAGAAATGAGGTGATTCCGCAAAGTTTGCGCTGCTGAGATTTATTGTGAAAGGGCTGTCTTCAAAGTGATAAAATCAGTAACTTTATCGGCTGTTAAAGCAAGCACAATGCGCAAAGAAATTCAGAACAAAACCCCCGATTTTTCGTCCGATTTTGATGTTAAACTTCCCTATTTCTTTGAGAAGGACGGACTGGAAATGAAATCGGCCTATACCGCTGAGGACTCAGAAAAAATTACTGAAAAACAATATTCTGCCGGGATTGCACCCTATTTGCGCGGTCCTTACTCCACGATGTATGTGCAGAAACCCTGGACCATACGTCAGTATGCGGGATTTTCTACGGCCGAGGAGTCCAATGCCTTCTACAGGAGGAATCTTGCGGCCGGTCAGAAAGGGCTTTCGGTGGCCTTCGACCTTGCCACGCACCGGGGTTACGATTCGGACCATCCGCGTGTGGTGGGAGATGTGGGAAAAGCAGGTGTAGCAATTGACTCAGTGGAGGATATGAAAATCCTTTTCGATCAGATACCGCTGGACCAGATTTCAGTTTCCATGACCATGAACGGTGCCGTACTGCCCATTCTGGCTTTCTATATTGTGGCGGCCGAGGAACAGGGTGTTTCCCAAAACCAACTTTCAGGAACCATACAGAATGACATCCTTAAGGAATTTATGGTTCGGAACACTTATATTTATCCACCAGCGCCTTCGATGAAAATTATTGCAGATATTTTCGAATATACCGCTAAAAATATCCCAAAATTCAATTCCATTTCCATATCCGGCTACCACATGCAGGAAGCCGGCGCTACACCTGTTCTGGAGATGGCCTATACGCTGGCGGACGGTCTGGAATACGTGCGCACCGGAATACAGGCCGGAATGAAGGTTGATGATTTTGCGCCTCGACTCTCGTTTTTCTGGGCCGTTGGGATGAATCACTTCATGGAAATCGCGAAAATGAGAGCTGCCCGTTATATTTGGGCCAACCTTCTTACGCAGTTTTCGCCTCAAAACCAAAAATCTCTCGCGCTTCGTACTCACTCGCAGACTTCAGGCTGGAGTCTTACCGAGCAGGAGCCCTTCAATAATATTACACGCACTGCAATCGAGGCACTGTCAGCTGCACTGGGCGGAACCCAGTCCCTTCATACCAATGCCCTGGATGAAGCCATAGCTTTACCCACCGACTATTCGGCCAAAATCGCACGTAATACCCAGATTATCCTTCAGCAGGAAACCGGCATAACGGACGTTGTAGATCCCATGGGTGGGAGCCATTTGGTTGAGGCACTTACTCAGCAGATGATTGACGAAGCGATGAAATATATCGATGAGGTAGAGAAAGAAGGCGGAATGACCAAAGCCATTGAAGCGGGAATTCCGAAAATGAGGATTGAGGAAGCTGCAGCGCGCAAACAGGCAAAGATTGACAGCGGTGAAGAATTTATAATTGGTGTTAATTCATTTAAATCCTCACAGAAACAGATGGAACTGGAGATTCTGGATATCGACAATTCCGAGGTGAGGCGTAAGCAGATTGAAAGGTTGGATCAGATTAAAGCCGGCCGCAACGCGGCGGCTGTTGATGAGATTCTTGAAAAATTAAGTAAGGCTGCAGAAACCAATTCCGGTAACCTTCTGGAGATCTGTATTGAGGCTGCACGCAGGAGGGTGACTCTTGGCGAAATGAGTAATGCGCTCGAGAAAACCTACGGCCGCTATAAGGCAAACATAAGAACCATACAGGGAGTATACGCAATGAACGCATCAAAAAATGAGTATTTTGAGAAAGCTTTGGCAATGACACAGCAATTTGAAGATCAGCAGGGCCGCAGACCGCGTATAATGGTGGTGAAAATGGGTCAGGATGGGCATGACCGCGGTGCAAAGGTAGTTGCTACTGCCTTTGCCGATATGGGTTTTGATGTTGATGTAGCACCGCTCTTCCAGACGCCGGCTGAGGTAGCCATGCAGGCAGTGGAAAACGATATCCATATACTGGGTGTTTCATCTTTGGCGGCAGGACACAAAACGCTCGTTCCTCAGGTGGTGGAAGAACTCAGGAAATTAGGAGCCGACGATATCAGGATTGTGGTGGGTGGTGTAATCCCACAGCAGGATTATGAATATCTGTATAACAATGGAGCCGACCATATTTTTGGTCCGGGTACCAATCTGCCTAAATCTGCCTGTGAGATTCTTGAAAAGTATCTTAACTAAAATACTCGGAAAACTGAAATTCCTCCACAACCGGAGGAATTTTTAGTTTTGCGATATCAGATAATCATAAACCATTTGGTGCTGGTCCGGTGTCAGTTTTGCCCGCGGCGCCATTCTGCTTAGTGTCTCAATCCACTCCGCGTCGGTATGTTTAGTGGGTTCGGGTAAATTGTGGCATTTATTGCAGGAGTTTTCAAATACTGTTTTCCCTTGAGACAGTTTCTCAGAGGAGGTGTATTTAGGCCCCGTGACAGCATTGCTGCGCGCACACGAAACCATGAAAAGCGAAACTGCCGCAGCCGTTAGAATTGTCTTTTTCATAATGGAAATGATTTAATTGTAACAAATTTATTCGCTATCACCTATCTTTATTTATATAATTCCTGACTTTTCATTCATGACTCTCACTTTCAACCATTACCGTTTGCATTTACGCGAAACCTTCAGAATAGCTTACGGAAACTATGATTACCGCGACTCGCTTACCGTTGCACTGTCCTCGCATGGTGAATCCGGCTATGGCGAGTGTGTGGCTGTAAACTACTATGGAATTGACCTTATAAAGTTTAAAAAAAAGTTAGAAACCGTACGGCATAGACTAAGCGGCCAAAATATTGTTCATCCTGGGCAATTCTATAAGTTTCTCCTGATGCTGAATCTTCATCCTTTCCTCCGTTCGGCACTGGATTGCGCTTATTGGGACCTTTACGGTAAACTGGAAAAGCAAAGTTTGAGTCAGTTGCTGAATTTCCCGCCGCACACCCTGCCTGAGTCATCATTCACAATCAATGTGGCCGATATTGATTCTCAAATTAACAAGATGGCTGCGAGTAAATGGACAAGATTCAAGGTAAAATGCAATGGACTGGACAGGTCCAATGTTTTTCGCCTGCAGGAAAGCGGTAAGGAAGTTGCCCTGGATTCCAACGCCAGCTTTACTGCAGAGGACTGTAATTTTCTGGAATCGCAAAAGCTGACGGAACACTTCACTTATCTGGAACAGCCACTGCCGGTTGGAGGATTTCATATATTGAATAAAAATAATTATGCGCACTGGATGTGCGATGAAGATTGCCAAAGCCTTACTGACCTGCAACCACTTTCTGGGCATTACCGCAGCGTCAACATTAAAGTGATGAAGCTGGGCGGGATTACCCCCGCACTCGAAATGATAGCCGCTGCCCGAAGTTCCGGCTTTAAAGTGATGATAGGTTGCATGACGGAATCTACAGTAGGTATTTCCGCCGGTATCGCTCTGGCTGGCCTGTGTGATTATGCTGATCTGGATGGAGCCAACCTCATAGCCAACGATTTTGCGGAGGGCAGTAAGGTAGTTCACGGGAAATTACTTCTTTCCGAAGCTCCGGGACTTGGCATCCGCTTAAAATGACATACCTGCAGAAGATTTCAGTCTTTCATTGGTAAACATTAAATTTGGGTTTTATTTCGGTATGAATTTTACAAACGAAGCTTTGATTGAGGGTATACGCAGTGGTAATAAAAGGTTTCTGGCGAAAGCCATTACACTTGTCGAGAGCAGAAAATCTGAGCACCGCGCGCAGGCCGAAGATTTATTGCAACAAATTATACCTTATTCCGGGAAATCCGTTCGCATCGGGATTACTGGTGTGCCTGGCGCAGGTAAATCCACTTTTATTGAAAGCTTTGGAAAGCTGGCCATTCAGAAAGGCCGTAAAGTAGCGGTGTTGGCTATCGATCCCAGTTCGTCACTGAACAAGGGTTCCATATTGGGCGATAAAACACGCATGGAAGAACTCGCCCGGGAAGAAAACGCATTTATCCGTCCGTCTCCCAGTTCGGGTTTCCTTGGGGGTGTAGCTAATACAACCTTTGAAACAATGTTGCTTTGCGAAGCTGCCGGCTATGACTGCATATTGATTGAGACTGTTGGTGTAGGCCAAAGTGAAATACTGGTGTCCGAAATAACAGATGTGTTCCTTTTCCTGAAAATCATTGGTGGCGGCGATGAACTGCAGGGAATCAAGCGTGGGATAATGGAGATGGTGGACCTAATTTTCATCAACAAAGTAGATGAAGCAAACAGGTTAGCAGCAAAAAGGACCAAGACCGAACTGATGCGTGCCCTTCATTTCCTGCATCCGAAGGAAAAGGGCTGGAAAGTTCCTGTGACCCTGGGCTCCGCGCTGAACAGTGAAGGTTTGGAGGAGGTATTTGATCAGTTGGAACAGTTTATTAATCTGAAGGTAGAGAGCGGACGCTTTGAAGAGGTACGCGCCCTTCAGTCTGCAAACCGTTTTGAATATTGGGTACAGGAGTACATCCTAATGATGACCCGGAAAGAAAACAACGCAGATAATTTATTCCTTCAACATAAAAAAAAGGCCTCCGAAGGGAAATCCAATCCCAGTTCGGAGGCGAAAAAATTTGTGGAGGAAATTTTCGGAAAAACTATTGGCCCGCATTTGAATTAGCGGCTATATAGCCATCAAATGAAATAGGCTGCCGGTCGCTGGCATCAATCGAGACAAATGCTTTGCCGTTTTTGTAAATTTCAATATTAATCAAGTTAATGTGCGATACATCATTCGGCCTTATCCTGAATATGGTATTACCTTTTTTTGAGGTGGATTTCTGGACGGAAAAATCTTCCGACGTGAATCTAAGACCTTGCTTATTGGTGTCGTAGGAACTATTGCTGTACACCCTGCCGAAGTAGGGTAAAGTGCAGGTAAGCTTTTTATCTTCAATTTCAATGGTATATCCACTGTCCAGGGTGGTCATCCTGTTTGGTGTATAATTAGGAATTGCATTTGCAATGGCATTGATGTCGGCGCCCATCACATTTGCTTTCTGAGCGTGAAAAGTAAACTGGCCAGCTTTAATGAGTTGCTCTGTTGCAGCAGGTTCCAGATAATTTTGAGAAGAACAGTTCAGGAATATTCCCAGGCTTAGGAGCAGTAAAAATATATTTTTCATTTTTATTGAATTTATTTATAAGATAACTGCTTGGTAGCATCAAAATTAAGACCGTAAATCTATTGGAATAATAATTGCAAAAGCAAATTTCAAATATCAAATACTATGAAAGTTATTAATACAGTAGGAATAGGAGCCATGATGCTAGCAGCCGTCGCATGTTCAACTAATCCAATAACGGGCAGAAGATCTCTGCAGTTGGCAAATGATGCTGAAATTGCATCTATGGCTGCCCAGGAGTATCAGAAAACCATGAGTCAGTCTAAGGTCGTTAGTGGTACTGCACAGGCTAAAAGTGTTGTAAATGTAGGAACACGTATTAAGAATGCGGCCTACAATTACTACAGAAATTTAGGAAGAGAAGGTGACCTGGCCAATTATCAGTGGGAATTTAAGTTAATTGACAATAAACAGATTAATGCCTGGTGCATGCCCGGCGGAAAAGTAGCCGTTTATACCGGCATTATGCCGGTTACCCAAAACGATACCGGACTGGCAGTAGTTATGGGCCACGAAGTTTCACACGCGCTGGCGGGACACGGTAACGAAAGAATTTCACAGGCAATGGTGGCACAACTTGGTGGTGCTGTAATTGGATCGCAGGTTTCCGGAGGTCAGTGGGGTGCTATTTTTGAGCAGGTATATCCAATTGGTGCACAGGTAGGGTTGATGGCGTATGGCCGTAAACAGGAGCTTGAAGCTGATCAGATGGGTCTCTATCTCATGGGAATGGCCGGATATGATCCAAGACAGGCAATTCCATTCTGGCAGCGCATGGAAGCTTCCTCCTCGGGTCAGCGTCCGCCTGAATTCCTTTCCACTCACCCGGGACCGGAAAACCGTTTGGCGGCTCTAAATTCCTATATGGATAAAGCGCTTACTTATTACCGTGCAGCCGGCGGGAAATAATAGACTACATTATTAACATACAGGCCTTCTCAATATTTTGTTAAATTTGGGAAGGTTTTTAAATATAATACGATGAAAAATTTAACCCTTGTAGGCATCATTCTATTGGCCCTGGCCTTCCTGCTGTACTATATGCTTCCCGAATTCTCTATGGTAAAGCTCTTTGAACCAATAAGCCTTATGGGAATACTTGCCGGTATCGGGATTGGTCTTATCATTGGCGGAATTGTGGGTTATGTTAGCAAAGGTTCAGCGCTGAAGGAAGAGCAGAAGAGGAGAGAGTATAAGCAGCTGTTGAAAGAAAAAGCCGAACTGGAAAAGCTTGCCGCTGAAAAATCGGTAAACCAATCCACCACCGTAAGCACACCGCTGCCTTCAGATAAAAAAAATACGCAGAACTGGTATTAGTACTGCGTATATGTTTTTTTTAGAACTGGTAACCAAGTCCGGCCATCAGCATGCTGGGTCTGTTGTCATACCGTATTACAGTGTTGGTATTACTGTTTATAAAGTCGCGCTGGTCCTCTGTGAAAGATCCTTCGTAGCGCCCGGAGATTATAAAGCTTTTGATCTTTACCTGTGCACCCAGTTGGAATCCCACTGTAAAATTGCTTTCGGCATTTTCGCGGAAATCCTCATACTGATTGTCCTTGCTCAGGTAATAGCTGGCCACTGGTCCGGCGAAAATTCCAACACTTTCGCCCAATACATTATAACCTAAAAGCACCGGAAGGTCTGCACGGTTGGTCTTCGCTTCAATAGTGGTATTGGTTACGGGCTCAGTAATTTCATTTGTAAATGTGGTGTAATAAAGCTCCGGCATTACAAAAAGTCCGCCTACGAGGTTAACCTTCACAGAGACACCTGCATTGAAACCGACATTATTTTTGCCTTCAGCTTCATAAGCTTCTATGGCACCCGCTTTAACGCTTTCCCAGGTTGGCTTTCCTGCCGGAAAAAGAGCATGCGCTTTGGCAGCAACAGTTACCTGTGCATAAGCACCTACGGAACTAAGAATAAGCACAGCGGCTAACAGTTTATTTTTCATCAGTCTTGGGATTAGTTACTATATTTTCAATTGAAGTCTTATCGTTGGTCAGGAAATAGTCCCGAAGTTCTTTAAACAGTTCTGACGAATAAACGAAGTCAATCAGATTTTTATTGCGTGCTGTAATCACATTGTCCTTGTTGCCTTCCCACTCCTTGATTCCCAGTCGAAGGTATACAATTTTTTCGCCAATGGTCATCACTGAGTTCATGTCATGTGTGTTGATGATAGTTGTCGTATTGTATTCTTTAGTAATGTCTACCAGCAAGTCATCAATCACATTCGCTGTATAAGGATCCAAACCGGAATTTGGTTCATCACAGAACAGGTATTTGGGGTTATTCACAATGGCACGGGCTATGGCCACCCTTTTCTGCATTCCACCGGAGATCTCGGCGGGAAATTTACGGCCTGCTTTGTCCAGGTGTACCCGACCCATCACATCAATTACCCGTCTTTTTTTCTCTCTGAACGTCAGATTTGTGAACATGTCCAGCGGAAACATAATATTTTCCTCCACCGTCATGGAATCAAAAAGGGCACTGCCCTGAAATACGGTACCGATTTCAGCTCGAAGGATTTGTTTTTCCTCACGCTTCATTTTAGTGATATCGCGGCCGTCAAACAGGATCCCCCCGCTCGTGGGTTCGTATACGTTTAGAAGGGATTTCAGGAAAACAGTTTTGCCTGAACCACTTTGCCCGATGATCAGATTTACCTTACCGGTCTCAAAGGTGGTTGAGATGCCTTTCAGCACTTCAGTTTCATCAAACTTTTTACGTAGGTCTTTAATTTCTATCATTACCCTAAAATAATCTGCGTTAATAATAATTCTGAAATAATGATGAAAACCATGGTCCAAACCACCGCCTGTGTACTGGAGCGACCCACTTCAAGTGATCCGCCGCTTACGTTATATCCAAAATAAGAGGGTACACTGGCTATGATAAATGCAAAAACGATGGTCTTGATAAAGGCGTAATAATAGAACAGCATGGGCATGTACATCTGCACTCCTGCAGTAAAATCTGATATGGTCCAGTTGCCGGTAAGTTCGCCAGCAGCAAACCCTCCCAGGATACCTACGGCCATACTTAAACCTATAAGCAGCGGATTGTAAATAACACAAGCCAGTATTTTCGGGAATATCAGGAAGTTAGGGGAGTTGACGCCCATGATGTCCAGCGCATCTATCTGCTCCGTTACGCGCATTGTACCGATACTGGAGGCAATATACGAACCAACTTTACCAGCAAGTATAAGGCTGATGATGGTGGGCGAAAATTCAAGTACGAGTACTGCCTTGGTGGCATAACCGATAAACGGTGTCGGAATCGGAATAGACGATGAACTGAAATTGTTGAACATCTGAATGGCTGTAACTGCTCCAACAAAGACCGAAGTGAATACCACGAGTCCGAACGAATTTACACCAAGATCATTTATTTCCCTGAAAAAAAGTTTAATGAAAACCGACATTTTCTGCGGTGTTCTAATGGCTTTTCCAAGCAGCAGAAAATACTCTCCGAAGGCGGTCAGGAACTTTTTAATCATTCTGCTAAATTAATGTTTTTAAAATAAAATTGAGAGTGGGTTCAGGCTGCTTTTTTGTCGCCTCTGATCACCAGGAAAACGGTTTTTAAGATGATTACCAAATCCAGGACCATGCTCCAGTTTTTTACGTAAAATGTATCGGCCAGGATGCGTTTTTTCATCTCAATACTCATGTCGCCATAATCACCACGAAGTCCGTTTACCTGTGCAAGACCTGTAATCCCGGGTTTCACCATACTTCGTATCGCATAGCGGCCTATTCGGGTCTTGTAATAATCATCAACCAAAAGCATGTGGGGCCGCGGCCCAACTACGGACATGTGTCCCAGCAGTACATTGATGAACTGCGGCATCTCATCTATGCTGGTAAAGCGCAGGAACTTTCCCACTGCCGTGATCCTGTCGTCATTTTTCTGCGTAGTCCGCGTAGCCGATTGGTCGTTCACTACCATAGTCCGGAACTTAATGCAGTTGAAGATCCTGTCGTTCAGTCCGTATCGCTTTTGCCTGAAAAATACCGGGCCTTTGCTGTCCAGCTTAATGAGAATGGCAACCAGCGGAAACAGCCAGGAGCAAACCGCGACCAGGATGACCAACGAAAACAACAGGTCCCACACACGCTTGAGTAAGAAATTGGTGAAATACTGCAGCGGGAATTTAGACTGGGTGAGTACGGGCTGCGTCTCAATATAGTTGATTTCGTAGTTGAAGAAATTGTTTTGGTCAATTGCCGGTATGAGTGCAATGCGAACTTTACAGTTTTCTGCCAGTCTGAAGATCTCACTTCTGGTTTCTGCTGATATTCCTGCATTGTCCGTGGGCATATAAAGTGTGTAAATACCGTTTTCACGCCAAAACTCAGTGAGTTGGCCCGTATCTACAGGACCTTCCGGATAATCATAGATCACGAGGCCGTAATCGCTGCGGGTCCGCAATACTTCTTCCAGGATTTGCCTCGCATCATTCCGGCTTCCCAGAAACATAATGTTTCTGATGTTGATACCCATGCTGCGTATCGATTTCAGCAAAAAGAAAATGGCCGATTTAAGAAGGTAGAACACTATAAATATGCTGATGGCAAGATCAAAGCGTTCGGTTTTCAGAAAAATGTTATTGCTTACTTTACCTAAAAGGATAATTCCGAAAAGGAAAATAAGGATATGAGTTACAATTCTCTCCAGATATAGAGTATAGGTCAGATTCCGCGGTATATCATACAGCCGCGACCGTCCGCTAAGCAGAATCCAGAAAAGGGTGAGAAGCAGGATAGAAAGTATATTCTGCTCCCAGTCCACATCTCTGATTTTCAGATCATAATTGCGCCGGATAAAGAAAAACACAAAAACAGCTGCGATAATCAGAATATCGAGCAGTATAATAAATCCTTTAAAATATCGTGAGAACCGAAGTTGTTGCATGAACCCGAATCAGAACCTAAAAGTAAGTAAATTTCCGTTTACTCAGGGAATATTAAGGTATTTATGAGTCTGCACCGAAGCTTGCCAACGTGGATTCTGAAGAATGAATTCTGTAATAAGGGGGTAAATTTCATTACGTTTGCTCCATTCACTCTGCAAATATAAGCGGCAGCCGGGGGTTACTTTCGCTGCCTGTTCTTCTGCGAATTTTAAATCATGACGGTTAAATACGATGACCTTCAGTTCATTTGCAGCCTCGTAGATTTCAGGTTGTGGTAAGCCTGTCTTTTTGGGTGACAGCGTAATCCAGTCCAAAATGCCGGTCCTTTTATAAGCGCCTGAAGTTTCAATATGTATGGTGCACCCTAATTCCTTTAGGCGCAGGGTCAGGATTTCCAGGTTCCACATCAAAGGTTCGCCGCCTGTAAGGACAATGGTCCTGCAGTAGCTGGCTGCCGTTTCGGCTACCTGGATCACATCCATAAGCGGGTGAAGTGTGGGATCCCAGCTTTCCTTTACGTCGCACCAGTGGCAGCCAACATCGCAGCCGCCCAGGCGGATGAAATAGGCCGCGGTTCCAGTGTGGGCACCTTCGCCCTGAATGGTGTAGAAATGCTCCATTACCGGAAGCATCTTCCCTTCTTTCAATAATATTTCCTGATCTGCTGTCATTTGATTTTCTAAAATTTTCTCTTGTAGGCAAGCAGTGTGTTTTTCATAAGCATTGCCCTTGTCATCGGACCTACACCGCCCGGTACAGGGGTAATCCACGAAGCTTTTTCCACACAACTCTCATAGTCCACATCGCCTTCCAGGTGATAGCCTTTTGGTCCTTCATCTTCTACGCGTGAGATTCCCACGTCAATAATTACGGCACCATCCTTAATCATATCGCCTTTCAGGTATTTAGGTGCGCCCAGGGCAACAATCACAATATCTGCATTTTTCGTAAATTCTTCAATGTTCTGTGTATGGCTGTGCACTACAGTTACAGTAGCGTTCCCGGGATTACCTTTTGTACTCATCAGGATACTCATGGGTCTTCCCACAATCCGGCTGCGGCCAATGACCACACAGTGTTTTCCCTGGGTTGGGATGTTATATCTCTCCAGTAAAGTCATGATGCCATAAGGTGTGGCGGGCAGATAAGCTTCCATTTCCAGAGCCATTCGGCCAAAATTTTCCGGATGGAAACCGTCCACATCCTTATCAGGACTTATGGCTTCAATTACCTTTTCCTCGTCCATACCTTTTGGAATCGGCAACTGCACGATAAAGCCGTCAATCCCGGTGTCCGCGTTCAGTTTTTCAATCTCGCTGAGCAACTCGGCTTCAGTTATGGTATCGCTGAATTTAAGCAGGGTGGATTTGAATCCAACTTCCTTACAGTCTTTTACTTTACTGTTTACATAGGCCTTGCTGGCTCCGTTTTCACCCACCAGGATCGCGGCAAGATGTGGTGGTCTTTGCCCCGCAGCTACAATTTTTTCAACTTCTGCCTTAATTTCCTGCTTAATGTCCTTGGAGATTTTTAATCCGTCCAGTATTTGCGCCATATCTATATACTTTTTAATATTTAAGTTACCTGTAACTCTGTATAGTGAGCATTTTTACTTCTAAATCCCATCCGAAATCCAGGCGGGCCGGATAACAGGGTGCAGATTCTATGCTGATGCAAAATTAGAGTTATAATTTGAGGTGGGCACATAATGCATCCATCTGCCCTTATTTTTTATTTTTATAGTAATTGATGAGTCCGTTGGTGGAACTGTCATGTGTATCTGTCGCGGTACCATTCTGTAATTCAGGTAAGATCTTGGCAGCCAGCGTTTTTCCCAGTTCCACGCCGAACTGGTCAAAACTGAAAATATTCCAGATAATTCCCTGCACAAATATTTTATGTTCGTAAAGTGTAATGAGCTGCCCCAGTGAAAATGGTGTTAATGCATTAAATAGCAGCGAATTGGTAGGTGTATTTCCGTGGAAAACCTTATGATTCTGTATCCTTTTAATTTCTTCCTGCGTTTTACCCGCCAGTTGCAGTTCCTCCTGAACTTCAATAGGTGTTTTGCCGAATGCCAGCGCTTCAGTCTGGGCAAAGAAATTGGCAAGGAGTTTTTCCTGATGATCGGAAACATTATTACACGACTTCACAAATGCTATAAAATCCGCCGGAATAAACTCAGTTCCCTGATGGATAAGCTGGTAAAAGGCATGCTGCCCGTTTGTGCCGGGCTCACCCCAGATCACAGGTCCTGTTTCATACTGCACGAACTGCCCGTTGCGGTCGGTGCATTTGCCGTTGCTCTCCATGTCACCCTGCTGCAGGTAGGCGGGAAAACGGTCCAGGTACTGGGAATAGGGAAGGATTGCGTATGTTCCCGCATGGTGGAAATTTCTGTACCACACCCCTAAAAGTGCCATGATTACGGGAATATTTTCACTAAACTCCGCAGTCCGGAAATGCAGATCGGTGTCATTTGCGCCTTTCAGCAGCTGTTCAAAGTTCTCATAACCCACTGCCAGCACAATGCTGAGCCCAATGGCGCTCCAAAGTGAATAGCGTCCTCCCACCCAGTCCCAGAATTCAAAAATATTTTCTTCAGCTATGCCGAATTCATTTACTGCTTCTGTATTTGTGGAAAGGGCCACGAAATGTTTGGCCACATCGTTTTGAGTGCCACGACTGAGGAACCAGGTTTTCGCCGATTCGGCATTGGTCATCGTTTCCTGAGTGGTGAATGTCTTTGAAGCTACGATAAACAGCGTCGTTTCCGGATCCAGTTCTTTCACTATTTCCGCGATATGATTACCGTCCACGTTGGACACGAAATGAACATTTAACCGTGTTCGGTAATGCTTCAGTGCCCGGCATACCATCACTGGCCCCAGGTCTGAACCTCCGATCCCTATATTCACGACATCGGTAATCTCTTTACCGGTAAATCCTTTGTGGCTGCCCGAAATTACTTCCTCAGAAAAAGCTTTCATCTGTTCCAGGACACTCCGGACCGCCGGTTTTATATTTTCGCCGTCAACCAGGATTTCAGTTTCAGAGAAATCCCTAAGCGCCGTGTGCAGGACTGCCCGCCCTTCTGTTTCATTGATGATATCACCCGAAAACATTTTAGTTATGGCCGAATTCAGATCACATTCCTCCGCCAGGTTCAGCAGCAGTTCAAATGTCCTTTCGTCTATAAGATTTTTGGAAAAGTCAAAAAGGAAATCTGGTCTTTTTATGGAAAACTGGTTAAATCTTTCCGGATTGTAATTGAAAAGTGTGCGGAGTTCAAAATCATTTTGCGCAAAGTGTTCGCTTAGGGCCGACCAGGCCTGTGTTTGTGTAGGGTTGATTTTGGGCAGCATACATTCGGTTTTGTTCACCCGGGCGGGTATATGAACCGCTAATTTACGGAAAATTGCATGAAAGACATACGGAAAGGCTCCGGCCAAGGCCGAAGCCGCAAGATTATAAAGCCTGTCCGCTCTGAATTTACTTGCGCGGTAGTCCTGTATCTATACGGTTACCTGTCCTCTTTCTCCGGAATAAATAGATTAGCAAGCCGCCTATAATAAGAATTGGCCAGAGCGTAAGCAGTCCGATAACCAGTCTTTGGGTAAGGTAAAAACCTTCCACAAAACCGTTCTTTGTTTCGTACAGGAAGTTGGACTTAAATTTATTATCCTTGTTCCGTACATTAGCAACCGCTATTTCTGCCACACGTAGTTCCGGTTCTTTCAGATAGATTTGGACCGTACTGTACTTCAGTCGGTCACTCATCTGTAGATCAGCGACTTTCTGATTGTTGTTTGCGCCCATATTCTGGTCGTCGAGTTTTACTTTATCTTTATCATTGCGGATTTGCCGGATGTTATCGGCTGTGGTTTTAATCCTTTTTGATTCCATTTTGGCCAGTTCAATATTTGCGGTAACATCTTCAGCCAGGATAACCCTGGAAGTGAGGAATACTTTACGGTTGTTGATGAACTGAAGCAATGCGCCGAGTTGTTCTGTAGGAATCCTTACCTGCATATTGTTCTCTGTCCGGAATTTTCGCAAAAGGACGGCACTCTCATCGCTTACCTCATAAGTTTCTTCTGAAACAATTCCGGAAATGAGCTCGCTTGTGGTGACAAAACCTCCCATTTCCTGTACAGACTTTTCAATTGCGATGGTAGCGTCGTAAACATCTTTCACTTCCATATCCACATTCGCAGACTTTATAAATCTCTTTCCTTCCATCTCCATGGTGGCTGCGTTGGAGATACTGTCTGAAATCAGTACGGCGCTGTCGGTTTCATGCATAACTTCGGTTGTACTGACTTCACTTTTGCTGCATGCTGTACCTGTAAGGAGTACAAGGCTTATCAAAACGGTTTTCGGATGCAAATTTTTCATAACTCTTAGATTTAGTTGGTTATTCCAAAGATGCAGGGAGGTGAAATCGGATTCTTTGTAAAATACTTATAATATTAATGTAAAAGGAATGTGTTATTAATATACGGGAAATCAGCTGTTTGTAAATTTGGTTTACAAATTTTTTGGGAGAAGAGCTATTAGAATTTCACCAAAAATTATAAAAGTCATCTTCCGGCACTCAAATTCCAAAAAGAAAACCCTTCAGTTATGAAGGGCTTTTAAATATTAAATGACGAAATTACTTTTCTAGGGCAATTTCAATAACCTCGCTCATTCGGTTTACATAACTGATCTTAAGATTCTTGAGGTAGTCTTTTTTGATTTCTTCAACATCCTTCCGGTTGGCTTCGCAAAGAATAATGTGCGTGATCCCGGCGCGCGTCGCGGCCAGTAATTTCTCCTTAATTCCGCCTACCGGAAGTACTTTTCCGCGCAGGGTAATCTCACCGGTCATGGCCAGATGAGGTTTTACCTTCCGGTTCCTGAAACTGGAAACAATAGAGGTAAGCATTGCGATGCCGGCCGAAGGACCGTCCTTAGGTGTGGCTCCCTCCGGTACATGTACGTGGATATTCTTTTTCTGCAGGGCATCTGCGGAAATGCCCAGTTCGTCATGCTTTGCTTTTATATACTCCAGTGCGATGGTGGCTGACTCCTTCATTACATTTCCAAGGTTGCCAGTCATGGTTAGGTTGCCTTTACCTTCGCTTAAAATACTTTCGATAAAAAGAATGTCGCCACCCACCTGTGTCCAGGCAAGTCCGGTTACGACACCGGGTACATCAGAAATTTCGGAAAGGCTTTTTGGTCTGGGGACACCCAGGATTTCATCAACTTTTGCCAGGGAGATCTTTTGTTCATAGTCTTTTCCATAGCTGTTTGCAGGGCTACCCATCTCGCGATGGCCGCAATCTGCTTCTCAAGTCCCCTAACACCACTCTCCGAGGTGTGCGCGTCTATGATGTGTTTAAGTTCGGCATTGCCCAGCTTAAATGATTTGGCTGTGAGCCCGTTCTCTTCCTGCTGCTTTTTTATAAGGTGTCTTTTGGCAATCTCTACTTTTTCCTCCAGCGTATAGCCCGCGATTTCAATGATTTCCATCCGGTCCAAAAGCGGCCGCTGCACGGTGGATAGTGAGTTGGCCGTAGCAATAAACATCACCCGCGAAAGGTCGTAACCCATCTCCAGGAAATTGTCATAAAAAGAACTGTTCTGTTCCGGATCCAGAACTTCCAACAGCGCAGAGCTTGGATCACCATGGATTCCCTGACCGATTTTATCAATCTCGTCCAGAACAATTACCGGGTTGGATGTTCCGGATTTCTTCAGGGACTGCAACACGCGACCGGCCATTGCTCCGATATAGGTTTTACGGTGGCCGCGGATCTCCGATTCATCATGCAGGCCACCCAGGGAAAGCCGTACGTATTTTCGTCCCAGCGCATCGGCAACCGATTTTCCGAGGGAAGTTTTTCCTACGCCCGGAGGTCCTACCAAACACAGAATCGGCGATTTCATATTGTTCTTCAGCTTAAGGACAGCCATGTGCTCCAGGATTCTTTTCTTTATATCTTCCAGTCCGAAATGGGCTTTATCCAGAATTTTCTCCGCTTTATTAATGTCAAAAACATCTTTGGTATAGGTGTCCCAGGGGAGATCTGTGAAGAAATCCAGGTAATTACGCTGCACGTTATAGTCCGGCGAATTTGGGTTCTGGCGCTGAAGCCGGTTCAGTTCTTTCTGGAAATGATTTTCAACCTCTTCGCTCCATTTAACATTTTTGACCTTGAGTAATAGCTCCTCCACATCAGATTCAGGACCTCCGCCCAATTCCTCCTGAATGGTCTTCATTTGCTGGCTCAGGAAATAATCGCGCTGCTGCTTATCCAGATCCTTGGAGGTTTTCTGGTGGATTTGGTTACGAAGCTCCAGAATCCGGAAATCGTCATGCATCATTTCATAGCAGGTTTGGGCTCTCTTCAGAAGACTTTTCTCTTCCAGAAGGCTCTGCTTCTTGCTTGCGTTGAAATTGGCATTCGCGCAGATAAAATTCAGCAATTCCTCCAGACCCTGAATGTTTTTGATTGCAAAATTGGCCGCATTCGGAATGCCCGGATCCAGGGCAATGATTTTTTCGGCAAGATCTTTTATGTTTTCAATAAGCGCCTCAAATTCTTCCCTGTTACGTGCTGCAGTGTCTTTCAGCTTGGTAATTTCCGCCTTAAAATAAGGTTCAGTTTCCACAAACTGCCTGGTCTTAAACCTTCCAAATCCCTTTGTAATTGCTGTAATATTGCCTTCCGGCAGCTTAATGATCTTCAGGATTTTGGCATAAGTACCAATTTGGTACATATCCTCCTGTGCTGGGTTATCTACAGTCGCATTTTTCTGGCTTAGGATTCCGATGAACTCACCGCTTTGCTGTGCTTCTTCCAGCAGTTTTATCGAATTTTTCCTGCCCGCAGTAATGGGTACGATTACCTTGGGGAACATCACCATGTTCCGCACCGGCAGAATCGGGAAAACTGTCTGGCTTGTGTTAAGTTCTGTTTCGTCAAAGTCCTTGAGGTTGATCTCTTCTGCTACCAGGCTGAAGCCGTCATCTAAAATATCGTCAAATTCCATCTGTTCTTTTCTGTCTTTATTCTGCATGACAATCTGTCATTTCAGTTGCCTGCCTTTAGATACTTATTATGCTTGTATATCTTAAAGATCTTGGGAGGCAATCTGTAGAGGCAGGTTTCCCAATTCCTGTGCCAATGAAATTTTCACAAAAGAATGCGGACAAAATTTCCTTTATAAACACCAGGACAGGCTTCCAACATAAAATTGAAACGATATTTCTCTTGTTTCTTAAAAATGTGTATTTTCGCTGACTGATAAAATATATATTACAATATAATGGCAATTTTAGGTGAAATTAGGAAACGACCGATTTTATTAATGGGAATCATCGCCCTGGCGCTGCTGGCGTTTCTGGTAAATCCGGATACGTTTGACAAGCTTTTTGGGAAGGATCCAAACATTCTGGGAAAGGTAAATGGGGACGAGATTACACGTGAGGAGTATTCTGATCAGCTTTTTATCCTGCAGCAGCAGGCCCAGCAACAGGGTCAGCCCGCTACCGGTCTGGAAGAGCAGGCATGGCAGATGATGGTCCAGAGCAAGCTTATCAAACAACAGTTTGAGAAAATGGGTCTGGAAATGACCGATGATTACTTCTGGAGCCAGCTTCAGTTTGATCCTATGTTTGCCCAAAATCCTGAAAATTTTGATGAAAAAGGGAACTTCCGTCTGCAGGAAATTAAGAAGCAGGTAGAGACTCTTCAGAATAGCGGCGATATACAGTCATTGAACCAATGGAATAAAATGAGAAAATCCATTGAGTACAGAATGATGGCGCGTGAACTTATTTCCAATATCAATTCCGGTGTTACTGTAGGTAAAAAGGAAGTGGAGGAGATGATTAGGCAGCGTGACAATCTTGCCGACATTGATTATGTAAAAGTAGATTACGCATCTTTCCTGCAGAAGAATCCTATAAAGGTGACTTCTGAAGATCTTGCGGCCTATATCAAGAAGTACCCAAATACCTATAAGACTGATGCAAGTGTAAACCTTGGAGTGGTATATTTCCCTGCGCAGGCTAGTGCACAGGACGATGCTGCCAAACTTAAAGAGATCACAGGCCTTCTTACCGGTGGTAATACCAATGGTGGTGTGGTGGAGAATTTTCAGAATACCGCCAGCGATTCCATGTTTGTGATGCTGAACTCCGATATGCCTTATGATAACAGATATCTTGGCGAGAACGAGCTGCCGCCATCCATCAGAGAGTGGGTGAAGACTGCAGCTCCGGGTCAGATTACCGGACCGTATAAAGAGCAGAATGTATATGTGCTTTCCAAAATGCTGGACCGCAAACCTTCAGATTCCGTGCTTTCAAAACATATCCTGATTGCCTATCAGGGTGCACAGAGATCAACAGCTACCCGAACAAAGGAGCAGGCGAAGAAAACTGCCGACAGTCTTTATGCCATAATCAAGGGAAACGCGGCCGCTTTTGCTGATGGTCTTAAAATCTCAGATGAGCCCGGCGCGGTTGAGAGAAACGGAAGTGTGGGTTGGGTAACTCCTGCTTCACCATTTGATCCGGCCTACCTCAATTTCCTGATGAGCAATCCTAAAGGCGCTACAGGTGTTCAGGAATCCAGTTTCGGATATCACATCATCAATATTGAAGACAAGAAATCAGGGTCCATGACCTATAAACTGGCCAACATCGTGAAAGCGGTTACTCCCTCTGAGCAAACAGAGAATGCAGTGGACAAGAATGCCAGACGTTTTATCCAGCAAGTCCAGGGTAAGTCGTTTAACGATTTTGCCAATATTGCCAAAAAAGGCAACTATATGTTCAGTAACCCTAAAATGGTGAAAAGATTTGAAGGTCAGATTTCAGGACTTGGAACGCCTAAAGATTCAGAAATCATTGCCTGGGCATTTGATAAGAAAAGGGAAAAAGGAGATACTGAATTCTTCGTGGTTGACGGTACCGGCGACCGTGTAGTTGTTATGTTGAACGGTAAACAGGAAAAAGGCCTGGCCGACCCTGAATCCGTTAGAGATCAGATTGAGCCAATTGTGAAAAATCAGTTGGCAGCCAAGAAAATTATTGAGAAGATGAATGCAGCTAAAGCAGGCAGCCTGGATCAGGTAGCAAAACTGTTTGGAACAGGAAAACTGAATGCGCAGGTAAATCTTCTGAACCCATCTGTTGGCGGTTCCATGGAGCCACGTGTTGCAGGCGCAGCATTTGGCGTAGCCAAAGGCAAAGTGAGCAAACCTGTGGAAGGCATGACCGGTGTTTATGTAGTACTTAAAAAGTCCGAAACAATGAACAAACAGCCTGGGGACATTAAGCAAATGACCGAATCAATGATGCAGCAGAACGCTAATTTCTTCGGCCAGTCATTCATCAAGAGTCTGCAGGATAATGCCGACATCAAGGACTACAGAATTGAAGTCTGGGACAAAGGGGTAACCCAATAAGAAATTAATAATGAAGCGGCTCTCAGTAGCCGCTTTTTTTGGCCCGGTTTTTTCAAATTGGAGATGGAGAAAAAATCCTATCTTTGCTAGACTTAAGTTATACCAATTAGATGAAATTATCAAAAGAGATAAAAGCAGGGCTTATTGCTGTGCTTTCCATTGTCGGCTTTGTGCTGATTTTTCAATTTATGAAAGGCAAAAGCCTCTTTACAACCGACAATATTTTCTATGCAAAATATGATAATGTGGAAGGTATTGAGCCCGCCAGCAAGGTTTCTATCAATGGACTTAAAGTGGGACAGGTAAACAATATTATTCCGGTGACGGACAAGAACGGGCGGGTGTATTTTGTAATTTCGTTTGCTGTAGACAATGATTTTAAATTTTCAAAAGAATCTGTAGTTGAGGTTTTTGAACCCGGCATCATGTCGGCCAAGGAAATGCGTATCAATCTCGCTTACAAAGGGGCTATAGCCAAAGACGGCGACACTCTTGTCGGAAATTACAAACCTTCTTTAATCAATAACCTTGGTGAGCAGGTAGGTCCTGTTAAGGATCAGTTGCAGGAAGTGCTTAAGAAAGTGGATTCACTCGCATACAGTGCTAATCAGGTATTGGATGACAGAAACCGGGCAGAGATCCGTGCCTTGCTCATCAGTCTGAACCGGACTGTGGCAGCCTTCGAGACTACAAGCCGCCAGGCAAACGCCTTAGTTGCGAATAACGACCCAAAACTTCAGCGTGTACTGGATAATGCCAATGCAACGATGATTACGGCTAATACGGCTGTTGATAAATACGGTCGTTTGGCAGAAAGCATCGATACGCAAAAGCTTAATGCCACTGTAGCCAATCTGGATGCTACAGTAAGCAAACTGAATAACGTAATTTCCGGAATAGACAGGGGAGAAGGCTCCCTTGGAAAAGTAATGAAGGACGAAGAACTTTATAACAATCTCAATTCAGCATCCAATAATCTTAATGCTTTAATTGAGGATCTGAAAGCCAACCCGAAACGTTACCTGAACTTTTCCGTATTCGGCAAGAATACCAAAGACTAAAACTCCTTTTCAATATGCAATATATTGACAATATTATTTTCCTGATTGCCCTTGTTTTGGGTTTTGGACTGTTTTTCAGAAGTCTGAAAGAAATTTACAGAAACATTAAGTTGGGTCGCCCTATCGACCGTACAGACCGTCCGGGAGACCGCTGGCGTACAATGGCAAAAGTAGCCATGGGGCAGAGCAAAATGGGCAAGCGTCCCATCGCAGCCATTCTGCACCTTTTCGTTTATGTAGGCTTTGTAATCATCAATATTGAGTTGCTGGAAATTATGGTGGATGGTATCTTTGGAACCCACCGTTTTCTGGCTTCTGTCATCGGAGATTCTGCTTATGGAATCTTTACTGCCATACTGGAGGTTTTGGCCTTATTGGTTATAATTGCGGTTGTCATCTTCTTTATCAGACGTAATTTCTATGGTGTGAAAAGGCTTACGATGAAGGAGCTTTTTGGCTGGCCTAAACAGGATGCCAACTGGATCCTTATTATTGAATTTGCCCTGATGACAGCCTTCTTCACGATGAATGCTTCAGACTGGTTGCTTCAGCACAGAGGTGTGTACGATGCTCACGGTAGTTTTCCTGTTTCGTCGGATATTATTGCACCGCTGTTCACGGGCCTGTCCGACGGTACATTAACTTTCATTGAGCGTGGTGCCTGGTGGTTTCACTTTCTGGGGATTTTATTCTTCATGAACTATCTTTATTACTCAAAGCACCTGCACATTATCCTGGCTTTCCCGAATACGTGGTATGCTAATCTGGAGCCTAAGGGTAAATTCAAAAACCTGGCCTCGGTTACAGCTGAAATCAAGCTCATGATGGATCCCAATGCCGATCCTTACGCGGCGCAGCCCGATGCTGATCCCAATGCGGTGCCGGAGAAGTTTGGAGCCAACGATATTTTTGACCTCAATCAGGTGCAGTTATTAAATGCTTATTCCTGCACCGAATGCGGAAGATGTACCGCTGTTTGTCCGGCAAACATTACCGGCAAAAAATTATCGCCGCGTAAAATCATGATGGATACCCGTGACCGTGTAGAAGAGGTAGCGAAAGTTATTAATAAAAACGGTAAGTGGGAAGACGATGGGCGGAAGCTGCTGGACGACCATATCCAGCGGGAGGAAATCTGGGCCTGTACCACCTGCAATGCCTGTGTGGAGGCCTGTCCGGTACTTATAGACCCATTATCCATCATTATGGAAATGCGCCGCTTCCTCGTAATGGAACAGTCGGCGGCACCACAGGAACTGAATCTGATGATGACCAATGTGGAGAACAATGCCGCACCATGGCAGTACAATCAGGCCGACAGGTTAAACTGGGCAAAAGACTAAAATGATGCTTTGAAAACAGGATAGTGCGCATTTATTAGTGCAGGCCACATCATCACATCAACTAATTAGCAAATTAAATAATGGATTTTACTATAAAAACAATGGCAGAATATGCTGCCGAAGGAAAATCTCCCGAAGTACTTTTTTGGGTGGGCTGCGCCGGCAGTTTTGACGACCGCGCCAAGAAGATTACACGTGCTTTCTGCAAAATTCTTAATAAAATAAATGTTGAATTTGCCGTACTCGGACCTGAGGAAAGCTGTACGGGTGATCCTGCAAAACGTGCCGGAAACGAATTTGTTTTCCAGATGATGGCGCTTACCAACATTGAAATCCTGAATGCTTACGCTGTAAAGAAAATCGTAACAGCCTGTCCGCACTGTTTCAATACAATCAAGAATGAATATCCAAACCTGGGTGGAAATTATGAAGTGATTCACCATACGCAATTCCTGAAACAGCTGATGGAGGAAGGAAGGCTGAAGATTGAAGGCGGAAGTTTCAAAGGAAAGAAAATCACCTTCCATGATCCCTGTTATCTGGGTCGCGGGAACAACGAATACGAGGCTCCGCGTATGCTTTTGGAAAAACTTGATGCCGAACTCGTAGAGATGAAGCGCTGCCGGACAAACGGTTTGTGCTGTGGTGCGGGAGGTGCCCAGATGTTTAAGGAGCCTGAAAAAGGGAATAAGGACATCAATGTGGAAAGGACAGAAGAAGCTTTGGCTGAAACTCCAAACATCATTGCAACAGGTTGCCCATTCTGTAATACTATGATGACAGACGGAATTAAGCATTTCAATAAAAATACGGAAGTGGAGGTTAAGGATATTGTTGAACTCCTGGCCGAAGCTGAAGATCTCTAGCTAGACATGAGATTTCAGACATTAGATTTCAGATGTACAAATGTCTGAAATCTAAAATCTAACATCTAATATCTAAATCTATGAAAATCGAAGAATCCAATATAACAGAAACCAACGACTACCGGGTAATTATTTATCCTGCGTCGCGTCCTTTCACACCAAAGGAGAGTAAGGTAATAGCAGAAAAACTCTACGATTTCCTGGCTACTTGGGCAGCACACGGGAAACCGTTATCTTCGTCCTTCAAGATAGAAAAGAACCAATTTATCATTGTTTGTGTTGATGAGGAAAAGGAAGCTGCTTCCGGTTGCTCCATCGACTCGCTGAGTGGCATTATGCGGGAGCTGGATCAGGAATTTAACCTGGGACTTTTTGACAGGATGAAAGCCAGTTTTGTAGAGGATGGTGAAGTGAAAACCATGAAACTACAGGAGTTCCGAAAAGGTTTGAAGGAAGGCAACATCTCTCAGGACATTGAGGTTTTTGATTTTTCAAAGAACAGCTATATCGCTTTCCTCAGCGACTTCCTGCTGCCACTGAATAAAAGCTGGGCAGGTATTTACATAAGTTAACAATAAGGCGAAATCCCTGACAGGGAATATTTTCGCTGTGCAGCCTGAGACTTATCCTCTAATTGCCCATGCTTAAAATCCTATTTCTTACAACTGCACACAGTTACAATGATGACAGGATTTTTCATCATCAGGCCAAAGAACTGAGGTCACAGGGGCATAGGGTGAAAGTATCCAGTCTGAGCTCAGACTATGCAGGTCAACTGGAGGGTGTGGAAATTGAGTCACGCCATATTCTTAACAGTGGTACCGCCAGTAAACTGGAATATTTTCGTAAGGTTTGCGAAGGTTTTAATCCGGACCGCATCATTTGTTCTGAACCACTGGCTGTTATTGCCGCATACAGGTATACAAAGAAGCATCGCGCAACCGTCATCTACGATATTACCGAATGGTATCCTTCCGCCAGAATGGTTGCTCCTTACCCTGATCTGCTTAAACCCCTGCAGGCACTAAGGTTTTTGCTCATTCATATTTATGCGGGGGCAGTAAGTGACCTGTTTATATTCGGTGAGTCCAGTAAGAAGTTTCCGCTTTCCAGGATATTTCCCTTCAAAAGAAAATTACTTTTACCTTATTATCCCGCGCCAGGGTATATAACTGAAAAGATTAATGTATTGAGCCGGGACCGCATTACTTTGGCTTATACAGGAACCTTCAGCAGGGAGAAAGGAATTGAGAATTTTTTTAATGCTGCTGCTGAATTGCGCACCCGCCGACCCAACCTTAGAATAAATATCCTGCTAGTCGGAAGTTCAGCAAGTGAGGATGGGAAGACGTACTTTGACAGACTTCTACAGAAATACCAGTGGGAGAACATCAGGATTCTTCAACCTGTGAGTCTGGAATCCTTCACCATAAGCCTTACAGATGCTGATGTCTGTTTTGATTTGAGGCCTGTGACCTTTGAGAACCACCACTGCCTTCCGATAAAGATCTTTTACTACGCTGCCGCAGGAAAACCCGTAATTTACTCCGACCTGAAAGCTACGCGTAAAGGTGTGGATGTCTTGGATTTCGGTTATCTGGTAAACCCTGAGGACAGTGCTGCTATTGCAAGCCATATTGAAAGGTGGCTGGATAACCCAATGGAGTACAACAGGTATGCACACAACGCCCGTAAATCATTTCAGAAAAAATATAATTGGGACAGGATCAAAGCCTCTTTCAAGGAATTTGTAATCAACGGTAAAAATTAAGTGGATGCAGAAAACCTTCATCCATACTTTTCTCTCGCGGGCACTTATTTTGGTTCTCAACTTTGGAATCATCATTTTTTCTACCAATGTTTGGGGCAGCCAGGGGAAGGGAAGCATTTCCATGCTTATTGCCGATCTGTCCATAATCGGATTTTTCAGCAATGTTTTCGTGGGCAGCATTACTTATCTTACTTCAAGATATAAAACAGCTGATATACTTGGCGTAGCCTATATCTGGTCCATAGTGGTGGGTATTTCCATACCGCTGGTAGTCCATTTTTCGATACGTCCGGTTTATGATTTAAGTTACCTTGTGCTTCTGTCTGTGCTGTTTTCATTACTAACAGCAAATATCAACTATTTCATAGGCAAACAGGATATCCCGAAATTTAATCTTTACACCATCCTTCAGCAGGGTGTACATCTGGTGTTCCTGCTGGCTGCGGTCTATATCTTTGGTTTTGACAGTCTTGATGCCTACTTTATCACCCTAATGGCATGTTATGGTACTCTTTTCCTGGTCAGCACCGTCCAGCTTTATAAATCTGCCCAATTTTCTGAATTTTCCCTCTCAGGAACGGTAATCCGAAGTATGTTCAGTTACGGATGGAAAACACAGCTGAGCGCGCTGATGCAATTTATGAATTACAGACTGTCATTCTATTTTTTGGAAGTTTACCGCGGAATTGCCAGTGTAGGGGTATTTTCAATTGGTGTGGCACTTTCTGAGGGAATTTGGGCGGTAAGCAGGAGCCTTTCCACCATACTGTACGCTAAGGTGGTAAACAGCAGTGACCACCTGGAGTCGGTGGATGCCGCTAAGGTCTCCATAAAACTCAGCTTCCTTGTAACATTATTCTTTATCCTGATAATTCTCTGTGTTCCGGCAAATGTTTACACGCTGGTCTTCGGTGCGGCTTTTCATCAAACCAAACTTATCTTCATGCTTTTGTCACCGGGCATTCTTGCCATTGCGGTAAGTAATATTATAGGCTCTTATTTTGCGGGCGTGAACAGGCTTCGGATACTGAACGTCAAATCTCTTGTGGGACTTGTCTTTACCGTGTTTTCGTCTGTATTTATTATTCCGGAATGGGGCATCATTGGTGCCTGTGTGGTGACTGCCGTTTCCTATTGCCTTTCTTCCGGCATCCTGTTCTGGCAATTCTATAAAACAACACCTTTTAAAGTTACGGATTTACTGCCCACAAAACACGAACTTACCTTAGTTAGGCAGTTGCTTCGCACCCGAAAATAAATGGTTGGTTCGGTGGAACTCTGTATATTTGTTAACATGAAAAACGTGCTATTTTTCCTTGCCGTGGCTTTGTTGTCCGCAGCCAGTTGCCGCAGCGAGAATCCGGATGATATCCGGCGGATCGATCAGGTGCTGAACATCTACATAGATTCGCTGGGCCAGGATATGCTGGACAACACCCTTCCCGGTTCCTATATTTCTGTTACGATGAATGATGTGGATGGCCTTACAGATAATGCTCCTGTACAGTACAACCTTAGGAAAGATGAATCAAATATGTCCTTTATACAGTATACTGCCGGCGCGCGGCGAATCCTGGTGGAAAGTTTACCCGGCAATAAAGAAATCTACCGTTCCAGAATTGCGCTTAATATGAGAAAACAGTTGAATGACAGTGTACAGAGTGTTACAAATGATACCCTGGTGCTTAATTATACCTTAACGCCGCAGGTATTCGAGATTTCCACAGCATTTTATAACGGTGCCCCTGTTTTCACCAAGACACCGGGCGCACCCAATATCATCAAAATAAACAAATAATCCGTAAATTCGCACTGTACAGGGTTTTGCCTGCTTTTCTGCAGCATATTTCCGTCAGTTTTCAAAATTCAATAATTAGAAATGTTACAAGTCAGTTACTTACGCGATAATAGAGACCTTGTGCTCCAGGGCCTCGCCAAAAGGAATTTTAAACAGTCTTCTTTGGTTGATGATGCCATCCGTCATGATGATGACAGAAAGAAATACCAGTTCGATCTGGACCGGAACCTTGCGGAGATAAACCGGATTTCCAAGGAGATCGGCATGTTTATGAAAGAAGGTAAAAAGGAAGAAGCTGAAGCAGCTAAAGTCCAGACCGCCCAATTCAAGGAAAACGTTCAGACTCTGCAGCAGCAACTCAAGGACTCCGAAGCGAAGCTTCAGGAAATCCTTTACCTTATTCCCAATATTCCCTTTGAAAAAGTAAAGGCCGGAACAACTGCCGATGACAACGAAATCATATTCCAATCTCACGATGTCCACGGCTTGGGCGAAGGTGCAATCCCGCATTGGGAACTGGCAAAGAAATACAACCTTATTGATTTCGAACTGGGCGTTAAAATTGCCGGTGCCGGTTTTCCGGTTTATTTAGGTAAAGGCGCACGTTTGCAGCGCGCTTTGGTGCAGTTCTTCCTGGACAGAAACGTGGAAGCCGGATATATAGAGGTAAATCCGCCGCACGCGGTAAATGAAGCTTCAGGTTATGGTACGGGCCAACTTCCGGACAAGGAAGGACAGATGTATTTTGTAAATGAAGACAATCTGTACCTGATCCCTACGGCCGAGGTTCCTGTAACAAATATGTATCGTGATGTGATTATTGATGAAGCAGATCTGCCGGTAAAAAATACAGCTTTTTCCCAGTGCTACCGTCGCGAAGCCGGTAGTTACGGCGCCCATGTACGCGGTTTGAACAGACTGCACCAGTTTGAGAAGGTTGAGATAGTAAGGCTGGAGAAACCTGAAAACTCCTATGCTGCACTGGAAGAGATGGTAGAGCATGTAAAAGGTCTTCTTACCGATCTGGAACTGCCTTTCCGCATCCTGAGGCTTTGTGGCGGCGATATGGGTTTCACTTCCGCTATGACCTATGATTTTGAAGTGTGGAGTGCCGCCCAGGAAAAATGGCTGGAAGTATCTTCAGTTTCTAATTTCGAAACCTTCCAGGCCAACCGTCTTAAGTGCAGATTCAAAGGTGCCGGAAAAACACAACTTGTACACACGCTTAATGGATCGGCGCTGGCCTTGCCACGAATTATGGCTGCACTGCTGGAAAACAACCAGACCACAGAAGGAATTAAACTTCCTGCCAAAGTAGCGGAATATGCGCGCTTTGACCTTATTGGATAGCATGTTCATCTTCAAAAAATATAAAAACCACCTGATTTCGGGTGGTTTTCTTGTTTGACTTGGGCGGTAAATTACCGCTTGCGGTTATAGTTGCCTTTATTTGGTATAGATAACCACTTTCCTGTCTTTGTTCCTGAGGTTTTTACCACCGTCCCAAATATCCGCACTGCGCACGTTTATTTTAACAGTCCTGTCGTCTACCTGCTCCACAAAATCATGTTTTCCCACGATTGATTTTATCGGCTTCTGAAATTTAAGTGTATTGGTGAAATTACCGTTAAACATTTTTGCCATACCAATGATTCCGCCGGCCATTTGGCGGCCATAGGCCTCTATTGAATCCTGTTTTGTACGTGGGGTAGCTGCCTTTTCGTTAACTTTCACCTTCTGCATTTCATAAAGCGATTCCGCGATATTGAATTTTTCGGTGTTGATCTCAAGTTTTTCACCGTCCCATCTTGCAATGTCCTGTAAAGGAATTGATTTCAGTTCCTTCCTGCTGGCGAACAGACTGGCCACTTCCTCAGGCATCAGCTTGTCGTATTTAAGCGAAAGACCCATGATTTCGTCTTTCTGGCGGTTTACTTTTACATACATCTTTTTTAAGGCGCCAACCTCTTTTTCATTCAGCACAATTTTCCCGTCTTTCTGCATATCGTACAGACTTTGCCAGTTTGTAGAAAGTTTGGTAATGTCCGGCAGTGATTCTGACTTTCCTGAAGAATTCAGCATCTTCAGAATTCCCATCGTGCTTTGGTCCATCAATATGCTGGATTCCATACTGGTGGCCGCGTCTTTATAGTAGGTAGTTTCAGTATTTACCGAGCAGGACTGCATAATTCCCAGTGCTGCGGCGGCAAATCCTAACGTTAGTTTTTTAAGCATTTTATCTTTAAGTTTGGCTTTTTTGATTCAAAATAGGGACCAAAGTTAAAGGCTGCCTTACAGCAGCCTTCATTTTCAATTTATTTCATTTCAGTCTGTTAATGACATGTGGAGTGATCGCCGCGCTGGTGTTCCTCGGAACCGTTATGGTTCACCTGCATGGCCTCATGTGCAGGCGAGAGGTAAGGAATTCCCAGTTCCATCCCGCGGATAACGAAAAGGGTTCCCAAAACAAGCATCATAACCGGAATTACCTTAAGGATCTTTATCCGGAATGCATTGGTCATCAAATTACCCAGTAAAACCACTGCGAACATAAACGGGAAAGTTCCCAGTCCGAAAACGGCCATAAACAATGCGCCCTGCCAGATGCCGCCGGCAGCCAGCGACGCTGTAAGGGCCATATACACCATTCCGCAGGGCAGGAAGCCGTTAAGGATACCGGTAGTGAACCGGGAGCGGTAATCTGCCTTTTGCAGCAAAGAAGCAAGTTTCTTCTTTACCTGAAGCAGTAAGCCCGACAGCCATGGGATCTTTGATGCAAAATCCCTCCCACCAAATGAAAAAACTGCCATGAAAATAAGCAGGATTCCCACCGCGACAGTTAAATATTGCTGAAGTCCTGCTATTTGAAATCCCTGGCCCACGATGCCCAGTAATGCTCCCAATAGTGCGTAGGTGACTATGCGTCCCAGATTATAAGTAATATTCTGCAGATGATAGTTGGCGGCCTGCTTCCTTGTAAGTCCCATGGACATGGCAATGGGTCCGCACATACCTATGCAGTGAAAACCTGAACCTATGCCCAGTACCAGCGCTGATAATAATAGTGCATTTTCCATTTTACCATATTAAATCGTAATCCAACTGGTATTTTTTATCGGCCCTCGTCCAGAGCACGCGCAACACATAATTTCCTTTGGCAAGTACGGCCGCCGGAATAAAGAGGCTGTTTCGGCTGTCAAGGTCCATCTCCTTGATCACGTCCAGCTTTTGGTCTTCTGCACGGTGCAGGTCTATTGTGAACTGTGTATTTGTGTTGTTATAATCCTTAGGAAATATAACGCGGATTCCGGACTGGTCCTGTACGTATTCCGGCTTTTCAGGCAGGGCACCGGCAAGTGCCTTGGCATCTATGACATCCTGATAGGCGAGTTCTGCTTCATAATAATCATCTGTGATAAGCTCTGAGTTTTTCCATGTACTGGTGAAGTAGAAGATCATGGAAAGGATAAATATGATAAACAGCCCGAGGGCAAGGGCAACTCCGTGGCCCCAAGTGAATTTTTTAAGCATTTTTATTTTAGTTAAAACTGTAATTTAAACGGCCCCTCAAAATAAGTTTCGTATTCATCTATGAGTTTGCCTTCCGGATCGTAAATTCCAATAGTGATATTCTGTTTGGCCCTTGTAATTTCGTTTTCAGGGAATGAAACTGATACTGACCCTTTGGTCATTTTATCTTTATCTACCACTACTGTCTGTGCGCCGTTGGCAGAAACCGTACCGTGGTTGGGATTTGTAATCTTAAGCGTCACCGCTTTCTTATCGTTTGTCTTGTTAAGTAATGTGTAGTTGTATGTATTATAGATTCTGCCATCGCGGATCACATAGGATGAACCTACAGGCTTAATGAATTTGGCTTCCATTTCACCGCGGTTGTAAAGCAGGAAGCCAAGGAAACCGATAAGAAGTATCAGTACGGCTGTATAAGCTTTCATCTTGTTGCTGAAAACGAAGGGCTTCTGCTGTTCAATCTCGTCTTCTGTGGCGTAGCGGATCAGACCCTTCGGCAAACCAACTTTTACCATTACTTCGTCACATGCGTCAATGCAGGCCGTACAGTTTACACATTCCAGCTGCTGGCCGTCGCGGATATCAATGCCGGTAGGGCACACCACCACACACTGGTTGCAGGCAATACAGTCTCCCTTCCCCGCAGCACGTCTGTCTTCTCCTTTACGCCATTTCGCACGGTTTTCGCCACGTTTGAAATCGTAGAAAACATTAATCGTCTGTTTATCAATAAGCACACCCTGAAGTCGGCCGTAGGGGCAAACCAATGTACATACCTGCTCCCGGAACCACGCGAAAACAAAATAGAAAGCGCCTGTAAAAAGAATCATTACCAGGAAATTGGTAGGATTTTCGAAAGGTCCTTCACGCATGATTTCGAATACCCGACGGTATCCCACGATATACATGAACATAAAGTGGGTAATGATTACCGAGATCAGCGCAAAGATGGTCCACTTCAAACCTCTTTTCCATATTTTCTCTGTATCCCAGGCCTGGTTGTCCAGACGGATCTGTTTGTTACGGTCGCCTTCAATGGCATATTCCACTTTGCGGAATATCATTTCGAGGAAAATAGTCTGCGGGCAGATCCATCCGCAGAATATCCGGCCGAAAACCACCGTAAAGAGCAGAATGAAGACAATAGATGCAATTGCCCCCAGTGCCAGTATAAAAAAGTCCTGCGGATAGAAAGGTTTACCGGCAATATAGAATTCCCGGTCCAGAACGTTGATCAGCAGTAGAGGATTTCCGTTGATCTCGACAAAGGGGATTCCAAAATAAATGATTAATAAAATAACTGAAACCAGATATCGGTAATTGGTATACCGGCCTCTGGGTTTTCTGGGATATACCCATTTTCTTTTGCCGGACTGATCCATGGTGCCTACAGAATCCCGAAAAGTTTCGGGACTGACCACCTGTCCCTGTCCGCCACTGTATTTTGTATCTTCTGACATAATTTATATTTAACCGAAAAAACATAATCCGTTACCTTTTCAATGTTGAACCGATAACGAATTATGCCTATACTATTTCATTTTTGATTTTTATTCTTCCCAGTTGGCCGGGTCACCCTGTGGATCCTGTCCACCCTGTGCCGGAGTAACCGGTGGTTTTTCCTGGTTGATATGATACACATATGCTGCCACGTTTTGGATGTCGAAGCCGCTAAGTACACCATTTTTCCCGAACGCCTGCATGGTAGGGTTGTTTTGGGAACCGTTTTCAACCATGTGGAAAACGTTTTTGAAGAGTGTTTTCTCAGGTTGGTTAATCCAGAAATTATCTGTCAGGTTTGGTCCGATACCGCCCTTACCGCCTTCCATATGGCAGGAAATACAGTTTGTCTTAAAAACTTCTTCACCTGCGGCAATATTATCTGCCGAGTACACCGCGTTCTCAATTGTTGGCGGCGGAGTTTCCTTCATCCACTTTTCAATGCTTGCTATCTGCTCCTTATGCTCAGCTTCGTATTCCTTATATGGATCTGCAAAATCGGTCAGGAAATAGGAAGTCATATAAACGATACAGTAAGCTACGCCAAAGTAGAACAAACCTAACCACCATTTTGGCAACTGGTTGTCCAGTTCCATAATACCGTCAAAGCCGTGGTCGATCAGAATATCCTTCTCTACAGTACTGGACTGTTTCTTAAAGGCGGCATCATAGAGTCTTTTGAAATAAGGTGTATTCTTCCCTTCCAGGTATACCCTTTGCTCATCCGGGCTCAGTTTTTTGAACTGATCATTCTCGATAAGGTCTCCAATCGCACTGTGAATAAATGCCATTACAATACTTATAATCGCAGTTCCCCAGAAATAAGGCGAAGTGATAAAGGAGGTGTTCTGTACAAACATATAGTACAGTATAAAGAAGATTGTCAGTATTATCAGGATATTAATATAAACCGGCGTTCTATGTTTCATGATATTTAGTTTTGTGTATTAAAAGGTTGATCGTCGTCTAAGGGTGCGTTTTCCTCTTCCTGGTAGTGTTTCTTTGGCCTGCTGAATACATAGAATACAAGGCCGAGGAAGAATACCATAAGGAGCAGCAATGAAATGATCTGGAGCCAAGTAGCGCCGTCGTCATTTGCCATTATATCCTTTAAACTTTGAGGTATCATAATACTTGAATTTTGCGTTACCTGTTAATCGATACTGGCAGTTTTAATTTCAGTCGTTTTAATATCCGTTCCCAATCTCTGAAGGTATGCAATCAGCGCGATGATTTCCTTCTTCTCAAGTTCTCCTGCCGGTCTCTGTGCATAAGCCGCTTTCAAATCGGGTGCTTCATTATAGATTTCCTGTACAATCATAGCCGCCTGAGAATTTGCCCACTGATCTGCAGAATCAATTTCAGGTTTGGTATAAGGAACATCGAACACATTCTTCATCAGATTCAGTTTCGCTGTCATGTTGGAGCGGTCCAGGTCATTGGTAATTAACCATGGGTAACGTGGCATAATGGATCCTGCAGATGTAGACCTTGGGTTATACATATGCTTGTAGTGCCATGAACTTGGGTTTTTACCACCCTGTCTGTGTAAATCCGGACCGGTTCTTTTTGAACCCCAAAGGAACGGACGGTCGTACACGAATTCTCCCGCTTTGGAATACTGTCCGTTCTTACCGTTGAAACGTACTACCTCGTCACGGAAAGGACGGATCATCTGTGAGTGACATGCATTACATCCTTCGCGGATATACAGGTCACGGCCTTCAAGTTCCAAAGGAGAGTAAGGTTTTACCGCCGAGATGGTAGGTACATTTTCCTTAATGGTTAGGGTAGGGATGATCTGTACCGCACCACCAATTGCCACTGCAATAAATGACAGGATAGCAAGGTATACAGGCATTCTTTCCAGCCAAAGGTGTGCACCTTCGCCTTCTTTTCTCTTGTTGCTGATGTTTCCGAGTGGGGGTGCTTCTGCAGGAACCTCTTTTTGGAAGGATCCCTGTCTTACTGTCTTTACAACGTTCACTGCCATAAGGAGTGCACCAACAAGGTAAAGAGATCCACCTACAAATCTCATGATATAGTAAGGGATAATCGCTGTTACGGTATCAAGCCACTGCTTATATACAAGTGTTCCGTCCGGGTTGAACTGCTTCCACATCAATCCCTGGGTAAATCCGGAGATATATAAAGGAACGGCGTAGAAAATGATACCCAATGTCCCAAGCCAGAAGTGCCAGTTAGCCAGTTTAACCGACCACAACTTGGTTCTCCACATGATGGGCAGTAAGTAGTAAATCATACCGAAGGCCATGAAACCGTTCCAGCCTAAAGCTCCAATGTGAACGTGACCAATAACCCAGTCGGTATAGTGACCGATCTTGTTTAATGTTTTTGTTGCTAAAAGCGGTCCTTCAAAGGTGGCCATACCGTAGCAGGTAATTGCAACTACGAAGAATTTCAGCACAGGATTTTCCCTAACCTTATCCCAGGCACCTCTAAGTGTAAGAAGTCCGTTAAGCATACCTCCCCAGGACGGTGCAATAAGCATGATGGAGAAACCGGTAGCCAGAGCCTGTGCCCAGCCCGGTAAAGCCGTATACTGAAGGTGGTGAGGGCCCGCCCAGATATAAACAAAGATAAGTGACCAGAAGTGGATAATGGATAGCTTATAGGAGAATACAGGTCTGTCTGCTGCTTTTGGCAGGAAGTAATACATCAGACCCAGAATTGGAGTCGTAAGTACAAAGGCTACGGCATTATGTCCGTACCACCACTGTACAAGGGCATCCTTCACACCGGCGTAAGCAGAGTAGGACTTCCATCCTGTAAATGACACAGGTACTTCAAGGTTGTTGAAGATGTGAAGCATTGCAATCGCGATCCAGGTACCAAGGTAGAACCAGATAGCCACATAAAGGTGACGTACACGTCTGATCGCAATCGTTCCAAACATATTCACCCCGAAGATGATCCAGATCACAGCGATAAGGATGTCGATTGGCCACTCATGCTCAGCATATTCCTTGGAGGTGTTTATACCCATAAAGAAAGTGATCACCACGGAAACAATCATCAGCTGCCAACCCCAGAAATGGATCCAGGAAAGCGTGTCGCTCCACATTCTTGTTTTCAGCAGACGCTGTGTAGAGTAATAAGCTCCTGCAAAGAAACCGTTACATACAAACGCGAAGATCACCGCACTCGTATGCAGCATCCGGATACGTCCAAAACCGAAGGCACCCTGGGAATTGATGAGACCCTGAATGTTTCCGGACGCCAGACTTTTAATGGTATCATCGTCTGTACCCAGGAAAAATTCCGGCAGCTCAGGATAAAACAGCATTAAGGCTGCTGTGAGGCCAAATAAAAACCCTACGATACCAAATATGACGGTTGCGTATAGAAAGGCCCGTACAATATTATTGTCGTAACTAAACTTTTGTGTTTCCATATTAACTAATCACTTTTTTCTTCTGTATTAATTTTTTTATTTTCTGTCTCTGTCTCTCTTTCCACCGGATTGTCACGGTCCAGAAGAATCCGGACGGCCGGCGACTCATCGTCTTCGAACTGCCCGTTTCTCGCGTTGTAGATGAAGATGGTCAGGAAAACAATCCCCACCGAGACGCTGCAAAGGATCATCAGATAGAGTATATCCATTTCAGAGGCAAATTTAAGGTAAATGAAAGGCCAAATTTAATGAAAAATAATGACATTAATCACCTCGCTATTAAATCAATTAATTTAAAAGCCGTCTAAATAAGGGCTGCTGCAAGCCGCACTATATAGGCCTTCCGAAATATTTCATACTGCGTATCCATGTGGTCCCAGAGGTAAAAGCTACCACGCTGATGGAGCTTATAGGCATCAGTATCGCAGCAACCAGCGGCGACATATATCCCAGCACCGCGATGGTAAGGCCTACCACATTATAGGTGAGGCTAATCGCAAAGGTGATTTTTACAATTGTTATCGCGTCCCGCGTAAGTTCCAGGTATTTATCCAGTTCCGCAACTTTCTCACCGTTCATGATCACATCGGACGAGGGAGTAAAGGAGTGTGTATCATCGGCTACCGCGATTCCTACATTGCTCTGTTTCAGGGCGCCGGCGTCATTCAGACCGTCTCCCAGCATAGCGACTTTCAGACCTTTGTCCTGCAGCTCGCGTATAAAATTCAGCTTGCTTTCCGGATCCTGGTTAAATTTCATTTCCTGAGCTGTCGGAATCATGCTGCGCAGGTGGGCTTCCTCAGAGGAATTGTCTCCACTAAGCACATGTATTTGATAGCTGTTCAATTTGCCAAAGAGCCCGGGCAGATTTTCGCGGTACTCGTTCTTAAAAATAAACCTCCCTAAGAACTCATTATTTTTGCTGATGAAAACCGCAGTCTCCATGTCCTGTGACTGCTGCCCGTTGAAACTTGCAGAACCAATTTTGTAATGTTGCCCGCGTACCGTTGCGCTGTAGCCTTTAGACGGGATGTCCTGAAAGCCTTCTGCTTCAAAATAAGAATCTTCAACATCCAGATATTGGTACAGTGATTTCGACAGCGGGTGATTGGAATTTTTAAGCAGCGATTTCAGGTTGAGCAGGTCGGCTTCCGCGATTTCCTGCCCGGCATAAGTAATGCTCGACTTCTTGCTCTGGGTAATCGTGCCGGTCTTGTCGAAAACAAGAGTCCCTACCTTTGCTAGTTTTTCGATCGTCAAGGTGTCCTTCACGTAGAATTTATTCCTGCCCAGAATCCTCATAATATGGCCGAAGGTAAAAGGAGCCGAAAGCGCGAGGGCACAGGGGCACGCTACAATCAGTATGGCTGATACGACCTGCCACATTTTCTCTGCATCGATGCGGATCCAGTAAATTGCGGCCAGCAGCGTAATTGCCAGAATAATGATGGTGAAATACTTGCTTATGGTGTTCGTAAGTGTATCCAGACCGGTTTCGTGTTTTTTGAAGGCTTCTTTGTTCCAGAGTTGGGTTAGGTAACTCTGGTCTACATTATTGATGGCTTCTACTTCCAGGATGGAACCGATTTGTTTTCCGCCCGCAAATATCTTGTCGCCGGGTTGCTTCGTTACGGTGGCACTTTCGCCGGTGATGAAGCTGTTGTCTATATTGCCGGAGCCGCTTATCAGTATAGAGTCTACCGGTATAATTTCATGGTTGCGCACCATGATTCTGTCGCCTATCTTCAGTTCGGACAGCAGGATGTTTTCCTGTTTCCCGTTAAAGTCCAACCGTGTAACAGCGATAGGGTAAAAAGACTTATAGTCGCGGTCGTAGGAAAGTGCGCTGTAAGTTCTTTTCTGGAAAAACTTGCCCAGAAGCATAAAGAAGAGCAGTCCGCAAAGGGTGTCGAAATAGCCCGGGCCATAATCTGTTACGACTTCATATATGCTTCGGCCATAAAGAACAAGTATACCAAGTACAATCGGCACGTCTATATTGATGACTTTATTGCGCAAGCCGTAAACCGCCGATTTGAAATAATCCGAAGCCGAATAGAAAACAACCGGCGTGGAAAGCAGGAAAAGAATGAATCTGAAAAGATGTTTATATTTATCAAACCAGAAATCCGTAGAGCCCAGTATTTCGCCCGCATATTCCGGGTAGGAGAAAAACATTCCGTTCCCGAAGGCAAATCCCGCGATACCCAGTTTGATGAGGAGGCTTTTGTCCCAGTGTTCATCTTTGCGGTCGGCAGTTTCCATATTGATAACCGGTTTATATCCCAGGTTCGTAAGGAAAGTGGCCAGCTCACTAAGTTTCAGCTGATGATGGTTAAATGATATCTGCACCGTTTTCCTCGTAAAATTAACCTGCGAATAGCGGATCTCCGGTTTCAGGGTGTGTAGGCTTTCCAGCAGCCAAATGCAGGAAGAGCAGTGTATAACAGGAATTTTAAACGTAACCAGGGTGGTTTCACCTTCAGAAAAATCTGTAACATTAGTGAAGATTTCCGGGGTATCCAGATAGCCGTATTCCAGGGAGTTTTCGTCCGGCCTCACCCCGGAATTGCGGTTCAGTTCATAAAAAGTCCCGAGATTATTAAGGTTCAGGATTTCATAAACCGATTTGCATCCGTTACAGCAAAAAATTCTGCTGTCGTAGCTTATGCGCTCTTTTTCTGCAGGTTGCCCGCAGTGAAAACAATTATCTGACACAGTACTTTTATATATGACCTACAAAAATAGGCCAAAAAAGGTTGTCCCTACGGTATAAAAATCCTACTTTTGCTGATAAATATCATAAAAAATGTCGCAGGAAAAACAGGTGATTTTAGAGGCCAGCATCAGGGATATTTTCAGCAAAGAAAGTCTGAAGGAAAGGCTGTCTGCTGAAGATTTTGAACGATACCAGTCGGCTACTGAAACTGTGACCTATCATAAGGGTGAGATTCTTTTTGATGAGCAGGAGCTTCCAAAAAGTGTTTTCTATCTCCATGAAGGTACCGCCAAACTCTCCAAACAGGGTGCTTACGGCAAGGAACAGATACTTAGATTCATTAAGGAGGGAGATATCATCGGTTACAGATCACTGCTGTGCGGCGAAAATTTCCAGGCTAAAGCAGAAGCGATGACGGATGTTCAGGCTACCAAAATACCGGCCGACCTGTTTATGCATCTGCTGGAACACGACAGTAAGATGTCTTTTGTGATGCTTCAGAAAATAGCGTTCGAACTTGGCGAGAGTTCCAATACGGTAACCTTCCTGGCCCAGAAAACGGTACGCGAAAGACTTGCCGAAATCCTGCTGCTATTGGAGCAGAAACTCGGGACCGACCCGGAAGGTTTCATCAAGATCTCACTTACACGCGAAGAGATTGCCAACCTTATCGGTACCGCAACCGAAAGTGCCATCCGCCTGATTTCCGAATTCAAGCAGGACAGCCTTATTGAAACCGAAGGTCGCAATATCCGGATCCTAAACCACGAGAAACTCATCAAGTTGGGACATGTGGTTCTTTAACTGAGAGTCTGTTCACCTCAGGGCCCTGTGCCCAACTGTCCTTCACCGGACAATAATCCATAAAAAACAACCATGTCTGTACACTCAGAACTTAAGAAAATTACCACCGAAACTTTGCGGAAGATGAAGTTTGACGGTGAAAAGATCACCATGCTTACTGCATACGATTTTACAACGGCAAAGATGGTGGACAGCGGTGGAGTGGATTCCATTCTTGTAGGCGATTCTGCCGCCAATGTGATGGCCGGCTATGAAACCACTTTACCGATAACACTGGACCAGATGATATATCATACCCAGTGTGTGGTGCGCGGAGTGGAAAGGGCGCTGGTTGTGGCTGACCTACCTTTCGGGACCTACCAGAGTAATTCGGACAAGGCCCTGGAGTCGGCCGTACGTATGATGAAAGAGGGTGGTGCCCACGCCATTAAGATTGAGGGCGGTGTTGAGATCGAGAAATCCATTAAGAAAATAGTAAATGCCGGTATTCCCGTAATGGGCCATCTCGGACTTACGCCACAGTCCATTTACCAGTTCGGAACCTATAAAGTAAGAGCTAAGGAAGATGCCGAAGCCGAAAAACTTTTAAGTGACGCTAAACTTCTGGAAGAACTGGGCTGTTTCGCGCTGGTGCTTGAGAAAATTCCGGCGGGACTTGCGAAAAAGGTTTCCGAAAGCATTTCTATTCCAACTATCGGAATTGGTGCAGGTGCCGACTGTGACGGTCAGGTCCTGGTTTATCACGATATGGTTGGAATGAACAAAGGCTTTTCACCGAAATTTTTAAGACGTTACCGCGACCTCTATACGGAAATCACGAGCGCAGTATCTGAGTATGTAAAGGATGTTAAGTCCGCGGATTTCCCTAACCAAAACGAAAGTTATTAAATGAAAAATACCCAAATGATTCAGGGCATCCTGTCCATCGCAGCAATATTCTGCCTGGTGGTGGGCTGGTTCAATCTGTTTTCGCCGGAAATCAACGCCCTTCTGTCCCAAAAAATCTTTTATATCTTAATTGGAGCCAGTTTCTTCTTCCAGGCTCCGTTTTTGAGCAATCCAAAAATGCGCTATCCCATGTATCTGGCTGCAGCCTTCTGCATTATAGGTGCATTGCTTCCGGACAGTTTGAATCTTCAGTTCCTTAAAACCGCAGGTTTGTTTGGTGGTGTACTCCTGTCCATCTTCAACCGGCCGCGTCAGGTTCGTAACTAAAATTTGCCCAATCATTTTGTAATCAAATCAGGATATTACTGTTGTTAAAAGCAGCAGTATGTCCTATGTCGTAATCCGAAAACCGCCAAATTCCCGTACTTTTGCTTTTTTGAATGAATATGGGAAATGCAAAGCAGCAGTTTGAGGCTTCACAAATCGTTTTTGAAGATAATCATCTACTTATCGTCAACAAAGGAACGGGTCAGCTTGTACAGGGCGACAAGACCGGCGACCACTCTTTGCTGGACCTTATAAAGGATTTCATCAAAAAAAGAGATGCCAAGCCAGGTAATGTTTTCCTGGGGCTGGTGCACCGGATAGACAGGCCTACTTCCGGTTTGGTGATTTACGCCAAGACTTCCAAAGCGCTCACAAGACTGACCCAAATGGTTAAGAACCGGGAAATCAAAAAAACCTATTGGGCAGTTGTGCCCAAAGTTGAAATCCCCGAAAAGCAGCGCCTTATCCATTATCTTCAGAAAAACGAGAAGACAAATAAGGCAACTGTCTTTATCAAACCCACAGATAATGCCAAGGAATCCATCCTCAACTATCAACTGATAAAGACCCTGGACAATTTCCAGTTGCTTGAAGTTGACCTCGAAACGGGCCGTCATCACCAAATCAGGGCGCAGTTATCCAAGATAGGTGTTCCTATAAAAGGCGACCTTAAATACGGTGCCGCCCGGTCCAATCCGGACGGTGGCATTCATCTGCATGCGCGGCATTTAGAGTTTGAACATCCTGTTACCCATCACAACATTCGTGTAACCGCGCCGGTGCCTCTGCACGATGCGGTTTGGAAAGCTTGCGAAGAGGAATAAACGCAGGCGGGACTGAACGGTCTCTTTTCGTGGCTGCTATCGTGGAATTTAAATATCTTGAATTTATTTCATATTTTAAGCTAATTGTTTGCAGTGTTGGCATCATATGTTGTAATTTTGAATACAAACCAAAATTACAGTTATGAAAAAAATTTATCAATTGTGGTCCGGAAAATATTTCGGCCAACTAAAGAAAGGCCTGCTTACGCTGCTCCTTATCGGAATTTACAGTTCGTTTTTTGGGCAAGGCAGTGCCTACAGTTTTACGCAGTCCAACGGTACCTTTACGCCAATAACCGGAACGGTTCTGGGTACGGCAACCGGTAACACAACTACCACCAATCTGAACAGTGCGGTATTTGTGGCTCCCATTCCTTTTAATTTCAATTATAACGGAGTTGTATACACTACCCTCAATGTGTCATCCAACGGTTTCATCACCTTTGGTGCCACACCTCCAGCCACCACAACAACTACACCCATTTCTGGTACGGTAGCTTACGACGGTGCAGTATCGGCTTTCGGCCGGGACTTGAGTGGTGTTTTCGATGTCAACGGCGTTACCTCTTCTATAAGCTATGAAACCGTAGGTACCGCACCTAACCGGGAGCTGGTAATACAATGGAGTAATTTCCGGCCTGCCAGCAGCACCAGTACTACCAATGTATATACCACCTCATTTCAGATTCGCCTGGCCGAAACTACTCATGTGATCAGTGTGGTTTACGGCACCTCGGCATATACCGTTGGCAGCACCTCTGTTTCCGGTACAGCGCAGGTGGGATTACGCGGTCTTACAAATACGGACTTCAATAACAGGCTCAATCCTACAAGTGTGGAGTTTAATAATTCCGCAGCGGGTACAGCTAACAGCAGTTCACAGGCCTTTCATTCTATTAATGCTGTTCCGGGCATGCCATCTGCGGGCTTAACTTACACCTGGACTCCACCCAGCTGCTTCGCACCTGTAGGCTTAGGTACCGCAGCGGTTACAACTTCCGGTGCTGACATTGACTGGGATCCTTCTCCGGTTACCGGCGTTACTTACGATGTATATTATAACAACACGGGAACACCTCCCACAATAAGCACGACTCCGAATATAACAGGGCTTACGGCAACCACAACTTCATTGGGAGGACTTTCACCAGCTTCAATGTATTATGTATGGGTGCGGATAAACTGTGGAGGCTCACAGAGTGCATGGTCACTTATAACCTTTACAACACTTTGCGATATCCTAACCGGCTCTTACTTTGAGAATTTTGACGGTTATGCCGGAACAACCAACGGCAATGCAGGTGTGTTACCAAACTGCTGGACCAATCTGGGTACCACTAATGGAGGACATATTTCCAACAGCACCTCGCCCACAGGGTCCAATACTTTATATCTCTGGACTTCAGGTACTCGTATTGCCTATGTAGCACTGCCTCCAATGAATACACTGCAGTCCGGCACCTATAAATTGAGTTTTGATGCTTTCGCCAGTGTTACCGCAGGTGGTATACTTCAGGTGGGTTATCAGGATACCACCGGTAATTTTGTAGAATTAACTACCTTCAGCGTTCCGACCACCAATACGGTGTATCCGTTCACCTACAATCTGCCGCCATTACCTGCGGGAGTAACGCAGTTAGCACTTAGAAATCCGGGTACGCCTGCAAACAGCCTTTCCATTGATAATGTAGCTTATCAGCCACAGTCCCTGAGTACTGCAGAGGTGAAACGGAATAATTTAACACTGTATCCAAATCCGTTTATGGATGTAATTTACATCTCAGATGCCCCCAATGTGAAATCTGCGACGGTAAGAGACCTTTCCGGGCGGGTCGTGCGTACTGTCGATAAATTGGAGAGAGGTCTGAACCTGGGTGACCTGCCAGCGGGCATGTATCTTGTAACTTTAGAAATGAAAGACGGCTCTACCCAATCTTACAAGGTCATTAAAAAGTAATTCTTAATGATGGAGGGAAGTGCTCCAGAGCCGCAATCAGTGTTTTATTAATTGATGGAGCTTAATTAAGTACTTTAATAAACAGGATAAAAGACGACCGCAGCCATTGCTGCGGTCGTCTCAATTTTTTTAAAGCTGAACCGCGTCTTGCTTCGTACCGGCCGCATTGATGGCGTTGTGAAAGTGGTGCCGCACTTATTCTTTTTTCTTTTGCCTGGGTCTTCAGTTCACCCGATTTCGCTGTGTCCTCTGTTCAAACCTCCGTATTCTCCGTGGTTAATAAAAAACCTACTTCCTGGGGATGAAAACCCACTTTGTGTCCTTTTGAAAACCATTGTGCTCTTTGTGGTTAAATAAATCAACTACTTTTTCAACTCTGGCTCTTCAAAATATTTTGGGGTTGCTTCGCTACGCTTCGTTCTGGTCGCAATGAAGGAGTTGTGAAAGTGGTGCCGCACTTACTCTTTTTACTTTTGCCCTGGCGCTTCAAACCCAGTACATAAGCATAGTAAACAGAAAAGACCGCAACAATCGCTGCGGTCTTTCTTATAGGACTATTATGTACTGTTACATTGCTGCCTGTCTTGCTGCTTCAGCTGCAATAAGGTTGAGTGCGGATCCTGCTTTGAACCAGTCGATCTGCTGCTCGTTGTACGTGTGGTTTACCATAATGGTGTCTTTCGCACCGTCGGCATGTACGATTTCCAAAGTAAGTGGCTTGCCAGGTGCAAACTGATCCAGATCCAGGAAGTTTACGGTGTCATCCTCTTCAAACTTCTCGTAATCTGCTTCGTTCTGGAAAGTTAGACCTAGCATCCCCTGCTTCTTAAGGTTGGTCTCGTGAATTCTTGCGAAAGACTTCACAAGAACCGCCATCACGCCAAGATGCCTTGGCTCCATAGCTGCGTGCTCACGGGAAGAACCTTCACCGTAGTTCTGGTCGCCCACAACAATTGAAGAGATACCTGCTGCCTTGTAAGCTCTGGCAACCTTAGGAACTTCATCATATTCGCCCGTAAGCTGGTTTTTCACCTTATTGGTTTCCATGTTATAAGCATTTATGGCGCCGATAAGCATGTTGTTTGAAATATTATCCAGGTGACCTCTGTACTTTAACCATGGGCCCGCCATAGAAATGTGGTCGGTGGTACATTTTCCGAAGGCTTTTATCAGAACTTTAGCACCCGTAATGTTCTGCCCGTCCCATGGTTTAAAGGGTTCCAGCAACTGAAGTCTGTCTGAAGCCGGGTCTACCGCAACCTGAACATGAGATCCATCCTCAGATGGAGCCTGGTAGCCGTTATCGTCCACTGAAAAACCTCTTGGAGGAAGTTCAAAACCGTTAGGTTCATTCAGTTTAATTTGCTCACCGTTTTGGTTAGTCAGGGTATCAGTGATAGGGTTAAAGTCCAGCCTCCCTGAAATTGCAACTGCGGCAACCATTTCCGGAGAGGCTACAAATGCATGGGTATTTGGGTTGCCATCGGCTCTCTTCGCAAAGTTTCTGTTGAAGGAGTGGATGATTGAGTTTTTCTCGCCTTTTTCAGCACCTTCTCTGTCCCACTGACCGATACATGGTCCGCAGGCATTGGTAAAGATTCTGGCCGATTCAAACTTTCTGAAGGAATCCAGGAAGCCGTCTCTTTCTGCGGTGAATTTCACCTGCTCGGAACCGGGGTTGATACCTAAGATTGCTTTTGGCTTCACGCCTTTGGCAACAGCATCCTCAACAATTGAAGCTGCTCTGGACAAATCTTCGTAGGAGGAGTTGGTACATGATCCGATAAGTGCCCATTCCACATCCAGCGGCCAGCCGTTAGCTTCAGCCTTTGCTCTGAATTCGGAAACGGGAGTCGCCAAATCCGGAGTAAACGGACCGTTCAGATGAGGTGCAAGTTCATCAAGATTGATCTCGATAACCTGATCGAAGTACATTTCCGGATTTGCGTAAACCTCAGCATCACCGGTCAGGTGTTCTGCAATCTGGTCAGCAGCATCTACAACGTCCTGTCTGCCGGTGGCAGCAAGGTATCTTCTCATCGAATCATCATAACCGAATGTAGAAGTTGTAGCGCCGATTTCTGCACCCATGTTACAGATAGTTCCTTTTCCTGTGGCAGAAAGGTTTTGTGCTCCTTCGCCGAAATATTCAACGATGCAGCCTGTCCCTCCTTTCACAGTCAGGATTCCGGCTACTTTCAGGATAACGTCTTTTGCAGAGGTCCAGCCGTTCAGTTTTCCGGTTAATTTAACACCGATAAGTTTCGGCATCTTAAGTTCCCACGCCATTCCGGCCATTACATCTACAGCATCAGCACCACCAACACCTATGGCTACCATACCCAAACCACCTGCGTTTACAGTGTGCGAGTCGGTACCAATCATCATTCCGCCGGGGAATGCGTAATTTTCCAGTACAACCTGATGAATGATTCCTGCGCCCGGTTTCCAGAATCCAATACCGTATTTGTCGCAAACAGAACTCAGGAAATTAAATACTTCAGAGTTTTTGTTAATGCCTTCCTGTAAATCGGCTTCAGCACCAACACGTGCCTGGATCAGGTGATCCGCGTGTGCTGTAGATGGTACTGCCACCTTGGCTTTACCAGCCTGCATAAACTGAAGAAGTGCCATTTGCGCAGTAGCATCCTGCATGGCCACACGGTCCGGTGCAAAATCCACATAAGAATTACCTCTTTCGTAGGCCTGAGTGGCATTTCCTTCCCAAAGGTGTGTATAAAGGATTTTTTCAGAAAGTGTTAGTGGCTTACCTACGGCTGCTCTTGCTGCGGCAACTCTCTCAGGATAACGCTCATACACTTTTTTGATCATATCAAGGTCGAATGTCATATCTGTATGTTTTATTTGAAAATTTAGAAACCCAAATTTACGAATTTTTAAGTTTAAAACAGTTTATACCCATTTAGAATAAGTATAAATAGAATGCAGCGAATCTATGGTGACTGCCTGAGGAACGCAATTGACGATGGTCCAGTTCTAAGTTGAGGCATTATGCTTGTCTGTCTGCGCGATATTTTCTGAATTCCATTCTATTTTTTTCACGAAGGTATTCTGGCGCACCGGGCATTCCCACAATTCGCAGATCTCACATGAGAATGGTTTGCAGTCGTCCATATGAAAGTTGAACTCAATTCGCCTTGAAGAGTTTTCGGCAATGAGTTTTACAGCGTCCTCCATCTGTTGGTGGGCTTCCCTAAGTTCCAGGTACCAGGGCAGGGTGAGGTGTGCGTCTATGTGCAGGCCGCTGCCGTGCTGCTGGATCCGCGTGTTATGGAGGTCTATCCACTGCGGCCGCCGGTTGTCATTCATCACTTTGGCCAGTTTTGCAAGCATTCCTAAGTCAGCTTCGTCCATAATTCCGCTCAGTGCCCTGCGGATAATCCTGTAACCGATGAAGATTATATAAACTCCGAAAATAAATGCCACGGCGGCATCCAGCCAATAGATTTTTGTATAGTATACGAGAATCATACTTAATACGACACCTACTGTGGTTATGGTATCGCTCTGGAGATGTTTTCCCGAACTCTGGAGAACGGGCGAATTCTCCTTCAGCCCCTTCCGGTAGGAAATGTATCCCATCAGGTAATTGATTCCGGCGGTTACAGCGATGATTAGGATTCCCCAATCCAGTTGTTTGGGAATATTACCGTGCAGAAGTGAATCGGCGGCTTCCACAATGATAATGATACCGGCAAAGATAATCAGCGCTCCCTCTACGCCGGACGTTACAAATTCAACCTTGCCGTGCCCGTAGGGATGCTCAACATCTTTCGGTTTGGCTGCCAGGTAAAGTGAGTACAGACCCATGAATCCTGCCACAATATTCACGATGCTTTCCATGGCATCGGAAAATACCGCATCCGAATTGGTGAGGTGCCATGCCACCAGTTTGGCGACAAACAGGACAATACCCACCAAAGCCACATTCCTCTGGAAGGCAAAGTTTTTCCTGGGTGAATCTTGAATTTCTGACTTCATATTACATATCGATAAGGCTGAATGTTTGAGCCTTCTAATAAAAAATGCTCACCTGAGTGAGCATTCATTTTAAACTAATTTATTTTCTACCAGGTATTCTGCTATCTGCACCGCATTGGTGGCGGCACCTTTTCGCAGATTATCGGCCACGATCCAGAGATTGAGGGTATTTGGTTGAGAGGAATCGCGCCGGATCCTTCCTACGAACACTTCATCTTTACCTTCGGCCAGTAGCGGCATGGGATAGATATTATTTTTTACATCGTCTAAAACAATAACACCCGCAGTTTCGGACAGGATTCTTTTGACTTCATCCAAATCAAACTCGATTTCAAACTCAATATTTACACTTTCGGAATGCCCGCCCTGCACAGGCACGCGCACGGCTGTTGCTGTAAGGCTGAAACCGGAATCGCCCATAATCTTTTTGGGTTCGGTCATCAGTTTGATTTCTTCCTTGGTGTAATCATCATCAGCAAAAACATCACAGTGAGGCAGCGCATTCTGAAATATCCGGTAAGGATAGACGGTTGGTACATTCCCGCTGTTCAGGATTTCGGAATTCAACTGGTCTACAGCATTCTTGCCTGTTCCGGTAACCGACTGGTAAGTGGATACCACCACTCTTTTTAAATTATATTTAAGATTAAGTGGGTGAAGTACCATGACCAGCTGGATGGTGGAGCAGTTCGGGTTGGCAATGATGCGGTCCTCTTTTGTAAGTGAAGAAGCATTGATTTCCGGAACAACCAGTTTCTTATCTGCTTCCATACGCCACACGGACGAATTGTCAATCACAGTTGAACCGGCTTCAGCAAAACGGGGCGCGTACTTCAGCGATGTTGTGCCGCCGGCTGAGAAAAGCGCAATGTCGGGCCTCATGGCGATGGCATCTTCCATGGATACGATGGTGTATTCATTTCCTTTGAAGGTTATTTTATTGCCTACTGATTTTTCTGAAGCAACCGGAATGAGTTCGGAAACGGGAAAGTTCCTTTCTTCCAGAACCTTCAGCATCACCTGTCCTACCATTCCTGTGGCGCCTACTACTGCGATTTTCATACTCTATATTGGTTCAAATTGTTTAATTTTTGTTCAAATCGTTCAAAATTGTTAGTGACGGTCCACTTCTTCATCATATCAACAAAACAGACTCTTTGTCATTCAGAAGTGATCTCATGAGGCTGAATATCTGCCTGTATAGATTCCTGCGGAATGACATAATACGTACCAATAAATGGATGGTGTCTGAACCATCGGAACAATTTAAACGCTGCTAAGCGCCAAAAAGTCTCTGCCACTGGAATGCCCAAGCCATCAGCAAGAGCGCAACCAAGCCCATAATTACCCAACCCATACGCAGGGTATCGTTTGTTTTGAATTTTTTATTCAGGATGGTAAGCAGAACTGCCGCAACAATCATAGCAAACGGATGTTCAACATAGGTGTTTCTGGCAGTGGAATCACTCATTAGAGTTCCGGCTTCGGTAGCAGCTTTAAAACCAGGTGAAAAGAAGAACAGCATCACCAGTCCTACAAGTGCCTGAAGGTGGAAGAAAATCATGGTGAACAGTGTAGATTTTCTTAACAGTTTTGAAATTTTTCCTGAATAGCCAAACATGGTAAGCAGCAGTGCCACAAGGAAAATGACTGACAGCAGAAGGATTAGATAAGCAAAACCGCGGTGTGCCTGAAGCATAATGTTGAAATCCATAATTTATTTTTTTTAGTTAATGGCAAAGATAAAAAAAATCCCGACCTGAGGCCGGGATTTGAGGTTAATTGCGGGTAGGAACCGCAGTTCTGTTAGAAAGAATATTTCATTCCGAACATGGCAGACCAGGTAGTAAATCTGGAGCTTGCCGCTCTTGTTGGAGAAGTGAGCAACTCGTTACCCGATCTCTGCATCTGGAAAGTTGGATCCGGCGAAAGTGCTCCCGTTCTGCCAAGGATAGCAGCACCGTAAGAACTTACGTTGTTGTCCTGGATTCCCCACTCAGAGTTAAGCATATTTCCGAAATTGATTACATCCAGCGTTAACTGTACCTTATCACCTTTCTGAATCATATTCTTGAATAGATTCTGGCTTAATCTTACGTCAACACGGTTCAGCCATGGTAAAAGGAATTTGTTCCTTGGCAAAATCTGTCCGCGGTATTCCTCCAGACCATTATCCTGTATGAACTTATCAAAAGCTTCCCTTTGCTGAGCTGCGGTGAAGAGCACTGTGGTATTGGCTCCTGATCCCGTAGTAATGTCGGCAAACTTCATATCGGCTGTATTGGTAGGTATATAAAGAAGGTCATTTGCAAGTCCGTCACCATTTACATCGTTAGAGTAATAGTAGGAATATCTGCCCTGGTTGGCTCCGGAATAGTAAACACCAATTGTTGTACCGGTTGGTTTAAGCTCGTAAGATACGTTGGCAACTATACGGTGAGGCACTGCAAAGTTAGAGATGCTCAGGAAATCCTGATTTGGCGTATCAACAACCGGCGATGCCAACCATGACGAAGATGCATTGGAACCTGAGTTGGAAGACACTTCTTCAGCCTGAGAATAGGTATAGAACGCTGAGCCGGAAAGTCCTTTCCATGGACGCAGGTTTGCTCCTACAGTGGCAGAGAAGGCGTAGCCTTTACTGTCTGTATTTGTCAGGATGGTAGCGTTGTTCGCTCCGATTGCCGTATTGTACTGATAGGAAGCCGCGTTTGGATAATAAGCACGGTCTGCATAAGTCATTCTTTCAGAGGTCGGTTTTCTGTTGGCTCCAAACTGGAATACAGCGTTAACGTCTTTTGTGTACAGAAGGTCTGTACTTAATGTCAGCAAAGAGTTTGGAACTCTATAGTCAATACCTAAGCTGGATCTCCAAACCTTAGGCATCCTGAAATCACTGTCTACAAGTGCGAAAGTACTTGGAGCACCGTCTTTAGGCGACTGGATAAATACACTTTCAGCACCTGCAGGAACATTATTCAGGTGATAATAGATATCCTGCGGCTGGAAGGTTACATTGTTAATCCATCCTGCAACCTGTGAGTAAGATGTAGGCTCTATCGTGTTCTGAAGTACACCGGCATTTGTTGGCATATTGGTTAACCATACAAACGGTACACGTCCGGAGAAGATTCCGCTACCACCACGGATGGTAAGTGTACGGTCGCCCATTACATCGTAATTAAATCCAAGACGCGGTGAAAGCATTACCCGGGATTTTGGCCAGCTGCCTGATGAGTAATGGGTAGGATTTCCGTCTTTATCCAATAGCTCCAGTGCATCAATCGCAGGGTTTGCTGTAAGTTCATTCTGGTAGAATGGCAGTTCTGCTCTTAAACCAAGAGTGAAGTTAAATCTGTCGCTAAGCGCGATTCTGTCCTGTACGTAAGCAGAACCCAAGCCGAAGTTAACGCGGGAATAAGTGTCCTGGTTTGCATAAGGATAAGTAAGTCCGAACATGATAGGCGCCACCTCATTAGGTGTACCCGTTGTTAGGAAGTCTGCAACAGAAGCATATCTGTAGTATCCGGTTCCCATACGCGTGTAGGAGTTACCGAATTTCTGCATCTCATAAGCTACACCAGCAGTAAACGTGTGGTTGTCTACATTGTAGGTTAGGTTATTGGTGATGGAGAAGTTATTGTTGATTACATCGTTCAGGTAAGAGAAGAGTTCGGTACCGAAGCTGATGTAGTTTCCGCCGGTAGGCGATCCGTCCCAGATGTCAACAAACGGGAACAGGGTATCCGAAGGAGTAGTCCTTAGGTCCTGGATTTTTGAATAGGTGAAAAGTAACTTGTTGGAAAGGCTTGAACTGAATGTAGAGTTAAGTTCAGCAGTAAGTGACTGTACTTTGTTTTCTACATTGAAGTTACCGTTCTCAAAAGTCATCGCTCTGTCGCTCACACGGCTCCAGGCAGATCTTGGAGACGGTCCGGAAGAAGCGTTTGCAACCTGCATGGAAGTTCCGTCTAGTACATTGTAACGAACAGCAAATTTATGCTTATCGCTGATGTTCCAGTCCAGACGTGCCAGGAATTTATCTCCCTGCTGCTGTGCCTCGTTGGCATAACCCTGGTATCTTCCCGGATCGTAACCCCAACGGTTGATCAGGTGGTTACGTACAGCGATAAGATCGGATTCCTTAACTCTCGTAATATTGTTTTCAGGATCTGAAACACCGTCCTGGGAAGCCTTCCAAAGATTCGCACCCGATGCGTTTCCACCGGTCATCGTCTCTCTTTCCGCGCTTATGAAGAAGAAAAGTTTATTCTGAACAAGCGGTCCGCCAATGGTGAAACCGTTAGTCATTTGCCCACCGGATACTTTCTCCAATTCATTGTCATTGATTTTCCATCCGTTCAGCTCCTTACCGTTATAATATCCGTATAAAGACCCGTGGAATTTATTGGTTCCGGATTTCGTAACAGCGTTAATCCCTGCACCGGTAAATCCGGACTGCGTAACGTCGAAAGGTGCGATGTTTACAGAAATCTCCTGTATTGCATCCAGAGAAATGGGCTGCGAGCTGCCTCCCGGAAGAAGGTTTCCGCTTAATCCAAATCCGTTGTTGAAGTTAGCACCGTCAACCTGAAGGTTGTTATATCTTGCATCTCTACCGGCAAATGAATTTCCGTTAGCTTGTGGTGTAAGCCTGGTGAATTCCGTGATACTGCGGTTAGCCTGTGGCAATTCCTGGATCTGCTTTTGACCTACATTGGTAGCAGCGCCGGTTTTGTTCACATTTACACTGCGGCCACCGGTAATAACTACCTCCGCGATATTTTCAGTCCTTTCGCCAATAACCGGGTTCAGCGAAAAAGGCTGTCCAAGCTCCAGGTATACATCTTCATAAACAAGCGGTGAATCACTGCCTGAAACAATTTCTACACGGTAAGGGCCGCCAACCCGCATGTTGGAAAGGTTGAACGAACCGGATGCATTTGCTGTAGCGCTGTACACAGTTCCGGAAGGAATGTGGGTAGCAGTAATTTTAGCACCGGAACTTTGCTTCCCGTCACGTGACGTTACAATGCCTGTCATGCTGCTGGTTGTAACCTGCGCGTGTACAGTTCCATAACCTGCGAATGCTATTGCAGCAATCAGAACGGTCTTCTTCAAAGGATTAAAATTCATATCAAATAATTAGAGATTATTATTTCTGCGCTGCAAAAATAATCTTTAATTATTTAAGAAGTATTAACATTGGGTTAATTATTGGAAAATAACAATCCTGTTAGCTTAAAATACTGATTAAGAGGAATGTGGCAAAAGGATACATGATTAATATCATGTTATGCACGCCATAAGGCATTGAATAATCATCAAAAAAAATAATATATAGGCGGTCTGTAAATAATTTAATCCTGAACGGCTTTAAGGCTTAAATCAATATTGGCTGCTGAATGCGTAAGTGCGCCCGCCGAAATAAAATCGACTCCGGTAGCAGCTACCCTGTGCAGCATATCCCTTGTAATGCCGCCTGAAGCTTCGCTCTCGCACTTCCCGTTAATTAGTTCTACAGCCTTAGCCATTGTTTTCACATCCATATTATCGAGCATAATACGATGAACGCCGGCTTTCAGTGCTTCCTCCACTTCCTCCAGATTACGTGTTTCCACCTCGATTTTAAGTGGCTTCTTCAGTTTCTTTACGTAATCCTTAGCCATCTTCACCGCATTGGTGATGCTACCGTTATAATCGATGTGGTTGTCCTTCAGCATGATCATATCATAAAGCCCATAACGGTGATTAGTGCCCCCACCAATGGCCACCGCCCATTTTTCACAGATGCGGAAGTTAGGAGTAGTCTTTCTGGTGTCCAGTAACTTTGTTTTCGTACCCAACAGCCGCGAATCCCATTCATGTGTCATGGTGGCGATGCCGCTCATACGCTGCATGCAGTTCAGCACCAGCCTTTCTGTGGACAGGATGGAACGTGCACTTCCTGTTACATATAAAGCAATGTCACCCACCTTTGCCTGCTGCCCGTCTTCAATCAGAACTTCTACATTGAGGTTCTTGTCGAATTGGTTAAAGATGATCTTAGCCAGTTCCACACCTGCCAGAATGCAGTCCTCCTTTACAAGAAGTTTCGCTTTTTGCTGAAGATCTTTTGGAATAGTGGCCAGTGTAGAGTGGTCGCCATCCTGAATATCTTCTTCCAGAGCATTTTTTATAAAAGTTTTGAGTGCTTCTTTGGTTAAGTAGGCCGGTTTTTTCATGCTTTTTATTTTAATCCTGAATGGTAAGCGGTTGCTTCTCTAAATCTTTATTGTAAAATGAACCTTTGTTCTCCTTCATCTGTATGGAATGTTTGATGATGAGGTAGGATATATTGACAAGGTTTCTAAGTTCCGACAGTTGTGGCGAGAGGATGGAGTAGTTATAAAGTTCCGTTACCGCATCAAAGATTTCCTGCTGCTTTCTTTTGGCCAGAAGCAGGCGTTCATTACTGCGTACTATGCTTACCAGGTCACTCATCATTTCCTGAAGCTGCCGGCGCAGGTAGGTTATGATCACCATTTCGTCCATCATCTTCATGCCAGCCTCGTTCCATTCCGGCACGGCTTTAAGGTCATCAAAGTTAAAATCGTTGATGGTAAGCAGTTCCACAGTCTTCAGTGCAGCTTTGTGACCGAAAACCAAACCTTCCAGCAGCGAATTGGAAGCCAGGCGGTTGGCACCGTGGAGTCCGGAGTTGGTGCATTCGCCCACAGCGAATAGATTTTTTATAGAACTTTGGCCGTCCCGGTCCACCTCAATTCCGCCCATCAGATAGTGGCAGGCCGGCACTACGGGAATAAGTTGTTTAAAGGGATCAATGCCTTCGCTCAGACATTTCTGGTAAATATTCGGGAAGTGTTCCACAAACTTTTCACGGTCCATTTCGCGGCAGTCCAAGCCTACATATTCATCTCCTGATATCTTAAGTTCATTGTCGATGGCTCTGGCTACGATATCACGGGAAGCCAACTCTTCGCGTTCATCGTATTTATGCATGAATTTTTCGCCGTTTTTCAGACGAAGCTTGGCGCCGTCGCCGCGCAGAGCTTCGGAAATAAGGAATAGCATTCCGTCCCGTTTGGAATATAAAGCAGTAGGGTGAAACTGATAATACTGCATATTGGAAACTTTGCCGCGTGCACGGTGCACGAAAGCAATCCCGTCGCCGGTGGCAATTTCCGGATTGGTGGTGTTCTTGTAAACGTGTCCCGCGCCGCCGGTTGCTACGAGGGTAATCTTAGCCGTGATTTTCTTTATTTTCTTATTCTTTGCATCCAGGATATAGGCGCCGTAGCAGGAAATATCACCTTCTACAAGTTCTTTGCCGGGTACATGGTGCTGTGTTATTAGGTCGATGACATAATGGTGCGGCAGCATTTCAATATTTGCGGACTTGGTGACGGTCTCCAGCAAAGCCCTTTCAATTTCGGCACCGGTGATGTCTTTATGATGTACAATGCGGTTTTCGGTATGTCCGCCCTCGCGTCCCAGTTTAAAGTCACCGCCCTTTTCCATGTCGAAGCGGGTGCCCCAGTCCACTAGTTCCTGAAAACGTTCCGGACCTTCGCTTATCACCATCTTCACCGTCTCCAGGTTGTTTTCACCATCTCCGGCGCGCATGGTATCGTCTATATGTTTCTGGAAATTATCTTTGTCGAAATCGGTAACGACAGCCAGTCCGCCCTGGGCGTATTTGGTATTGCTTTCGTCCTCATCGGCCTTCGTAACGATGATGATTTTGGCCTCAGGCATCCTTTCGGATATCTTGATGGCGTAAGACAGTCCCGAAATTCCGGAGCCAATGACAAGTACATCTGCTTTGATCATGTTTCCTATAAAAATTTAAACAGTTTGTCGTCCGGCTTCCGTACTTTTTTCATCCGCTGAAAATCATCGTCATCGGCACGGTAACCCAGCGCTAAGGTCACTGCAACTCCTTCAGTGCTGGTGTCAAGCTTTAAAATTTGCTCCAGGACCTCCTTTTTGAAACCTTCCATGGGGCAGGTGTCCACATTTTCCAGCGCGGCGGCAAACATCAGGTTTCCCAGGACAATATAGGCCTGTTTCTCGGCCCATTGCTGTACTTCTATATTTTGAGTGTAGGTTTCAATACCTCTGCGGAACATTTCCATACTTTCCACCGGAACTTCACGGACTTCAGATATATGGCGGAAATAGCCGTCTACATAATGTCCGTCCACTTCCTTTTTCGCGATAATAACGATAAGATGTGAGCAGGTTGAGATTTGTGACGGGTTGTGAAAGGCGGGAATCAGGTTGTTTAACATTTGCTGACTCTCAACCACTACAATTTTGTAAGGCTGCAAGCCTAAAGAACTTGCGGAAAGTTTCCCGGCCTCCAGAATATCCTTCACGGTTTCTGCGGCAACCTTCCGGGTAGGATCAAATTTTTTTACTGAATAGCGCTTCTGCAAAGATTCAATATAGTTCATGAAACAAATATAGGAATTGACGTGTAAGGAGTTGTTATAAAACAGATATTTTACAGGTTTCGAACGGAAATTTGCTAACTTAGAAAATTGGACACACAAGTGCCAGCACCTATTTCTATGATTCCCGTCTTTTTCCACAAATTTTATTCCGTAACCGACACCTTGTGCAATATCATTCTGTTGTGTTTAATTATGTTGGTTTCAGTTTCGGTTAAAGCACAGATGAGTGAATTTTCTAAAATTGAAGTGAAGTATATGACCACTTTTCTGCGCGACACAGCCGACGTGACAAGTAAAAAGCAGGAAATAACGGTGTTGCGGGTTGGCGAAAACAAGTCCATCTTCAAAAGTGAGATGAAGTTGGTTCGGGATTCCCTTTTAAACGAAAACGAAGCACAGGTTAAACGCGAGGTAGCAATGGGTCAGTTTTCATTCCCGATGCCCGGGAATTTGCCGCGGGTTTCCTTCAAACAGGAGGTTTACAGGAACGGAGAGAAGACCACTATTTATGATCAGTTAAGTTCAGACGTGTATTACTTTGACGCACCCCACGCGCTGAAATGGAACATCACCGGAGAGAAAAAAAAGATTGCCACCTACAATTGTCAGCAGGCGGTGGCTCGTTACGGCAACCGGGACATTATTGCCTGGTTTACCAACGAAATACCAATAGCGGAAGGTCCTTATACCTTCAAAGGGCTACCCGGGCTTGTGGTGGAAGTTTATGACTCTAAAAAGCATTACCATTTCAGCCTGATCAGTGTGAGGCAATGGATGAAACGGATGACCCCGCCGCTGCGCAATGTAATACCTGCCACCTACGATCAGTTCAGTAAAAAACGGCAGGAGTACCGCGACGATCCTACTGCATATGTGTCTCAAAACGGTATCAGGGTTCCGTCACCAACCAAAGAGATGCGTGAGCTGGCACGAAGAAATCATCAGGGAAATAATAATTTTCTGGATTAATCAGAAAAGTCCACCGTCCTTCTGGCTTTCAAAATAAGCATCGACTTCCAGTATGGGTGATTGGGCAGCTTTCACAGCCAGCTGGTCGCAGATTTCATTTTCCACATGCCCGGCGTGGCCCTTTACCCAGTGAAAAGTGGTTTTGTGTGTTTTCAATAACGGTACTATACGGCGCCACAGGTCGGGGTTCTTCACGTTTTTAAAACCTTTCTTTATCCAGCCATAAATCCATTTTTGGTTAATGGCATCGGAAACATATTTGCTGTCTGTAAAAATGTGGATGTCATTATCCGGCGACTTCAGTTTCTCCAGCGCGACAATCACCGCCATAAGTTCCATACGGTTGTTGGTGGTTAGGCGGTAGCCTTTGGAAAAACGCTTCTCGTAGTTCTTTTCCGGAACTTTCATCACAATACCATAACCGCCCCTGCCGGGATTACCGCTGCAGGCACCGTCTGTGTAGATTTCAATTCTCAGCATTTAATATCAGTTCCTAGAATGCGAAATCGTCATCATCGTCCAGATCGTTCATGGAGGAACCGGAAAGGCCTGAAACTCCGGAATTATCCGGCAGGTCAAAAGCGGCACCCGGCTGGATGGTGGTCTTGATCTTTTCAAAACCGCTGGGTTCGTCCTGCTGTCCGAAATTGGAAGGCTGATAGCCGTACCCGCCACCAAAGAGATCGAGGTCGGCAAATTTCGCGATATTTTTGTGGAAGGATAATCTTACATCCGCTGTGGCACCGTTCCTGTGTTTTGCGATGATGAGTTCTGCCTGGTTTTCGGTTGGTGTTTCTGCACCGTCTTCGTCATTATCCCAGGTGGCGATCTTATAATATTCCGGCCGGAAAATGAAGGACACAATATCCGCATCCTGCTCAATCGCACCGGATTCACGCAGATCCGACAGCTGTGGTCTTTTTCCCGGCCTGGTCTCAACACTTCGCGACAACTGCGACAGGGCAATCACCGGCACGTTCAGTTCCTTGGCGATAGCCTTCAGTGACCTGGAAATCGTGGCAATTTCCTGCTCCCTGTTTCCCGCACCCTTGCCAGAATTGGCGGTCATCAGCTGAAGGTAATCCACCATGATAATTTTTACGCCATGCTGCATTACCAGCCTACGGCATTTTGCACGGAAGTCGAACACCGATAGTGACGGTGTTTCATCAATATAAAGCGGCGCATTTTCCAGAGCTGACACGTTGGAGAACAGTCTTTGCCATTCTTCATCACTCATCTGTCCTTTCCGTAGTTTTTCGGAAGAGATGCCGGTTTCCGAGGCAATCATACGGGTGATAAGCTGCACGGAAGCCATCTCCAGTGAGAAGAGCGCCATGGGAATGTCATGCTGAACGGCAATATTCCTGGCCATGGAGAGCAGGAAGGCAGTCTTACCCATTGCCGGACGTGCGGCAATAATGATGAGGTCGGAATTCTGCCAACCACCGGTTTCTTTATCGATATCGCGGAAGCCGGAGGGGATTCCGGAAATCCCTTCCTTGTCCTTCAGGGATTTTATAGTTTCAATGGCCTGCTTCACCAGCGAGTTGGCCGTGTCAAATCCTTTTTTGATGGTGCCGTTGGTGATCTCAAAGAAGCTTTGCTCGGCTTTATCCAGAAGTTCAAATACATCCGTAGTTTCCTTGTAAGAACTGTCAATAACGTTTGCCGAAACATTGATTAGGCTTCTCAGGATGTATTTTTCAAGTATCACCCGCACGTGGTATTCAATGTGGGCACTGGACGAGACGCCCAGAGTAAGTTCAATGATATAATGGTCGCCGCCGGCCTGGCCCAGTTTCTCAGCTTTTTTCAGTTCATTGATGACGGTCACCATATCCACAGGATGGTTTTCCAGATACATTTTCTGGATGGCTTCAAAGATTGTCTGATGCCGCGGATCGTAAAAAACATCAGGCTGCAGGAGGTCTATGGAATAATCCAGTCCTTTCTTGTCGATAAGGAAGGTACCAATGACCAAGCGTTCAAAATCCAGCGCATTTGGGGGCATTTTACCGTCTGAAATAGAGAGTTCGCGGGCAAAATTTCCGTGTATAAGAGAGGATAAAGTTTCTTTTTGAGCCATAGTGCAAAGATAGTTTTTTTGCAATGTCTAAGAGAAGTGATTAACTAACATAAAGTGCAGATGCTTGATAAAAGTCTGCACCTGAACAGAATAGGCTGTTGATAAAAAAAATCACCCTGCGGAAGGCGGGGTGATTTACAGAATTGCTTAGTTTAGATTAATCTCTGTTTTTTACCAGGATCCATCCGGAGTACTGCGTTGGTACATCGGTTACAGGGTCGTTCCAGGTTATGGTATACCAGTAAGTTCCGGTTTCCACTTTTTTCTTACCTGTGCGGCCATCCCACTGGTACAGGTTTTTCTGATTCCCTTCATGGATTTTTGTTCCATAACGGTCATAAACGTTTAGGATGAGATTTTTCTTGTGGCTGAGAGCCGAATAATCCAGGTAATCATTAACACCATCATCATTTGGAGTGATGGCATTGATGAGGTTTGGAACTGTTACCTCAATAAGTGCAGGGTCGCAGTCGTAGGCATCTTTAACATAAATCATGGCCTGACCTCTTGGTACGTTGGTGAATACGTTGGAGTCCTGCCAGTTAATACCATCCAGTGAGTACTGATAAGGAAGCGTACCTCCTGTAGCAGTGATGGTAATGGTATTGTTTGTAATATCAAGTTTTGTAATTACAGGCGTTGGCGACGCGTACACTTTTACCGTTTGTCTGGTCACACAGCCGTCTGTAGTAAGGTCTACCCAATACTCACCGACAGTTACGTTAGGCAGCACTTGTGTAGTAGCACCTGTGCTCCACTGGTAGGCCTGGAAGCCTGGTCCGGCATCAAGGGATGTTCTGTCTTCAATACAGATAATTTTATCCTTCAGTACGGAAGAGTATGCAGGCGGTGTAACCACAAGATTTATCTTTGCGATATTCCAGCAGCCGTTTACGCTGATAATTCTGGCGTATACCGTTGTTGAGCTGGACAGGTACACATTCGGGTTGGCAATGCTGTTGGTATCGCTGATCGCATCCTGAAGTGAAGGATAGAATTTTTTGGTATTCGGAACCGTAGTCGTAATATTTGCAGTTGTAAGATCAAACTCAGACATTTGCGGGTTGCCGGGCAGGAAACATTCTGTAAGAGTCGCTTCTTTTACATCAATCGGTGGGTAGAATGCCAGGGTGATGGTAGTGCTCTCTTCACAGCCGAATTCATTGATGTATTTCACGTAAACAATTCCCTGTGCTGACATATAGGCCTGCGCTGCGTTATTGGAAATCTCATTTGTGCCGTTCTGCATATCCGATAAAGTAGGAAAGTACTGAATCGAGGTCATATTCTGAGTTCCGTTATAAACCGTAGCTGTAGTAAGGTCGTACAGCGCTACACCACTTGTGTAATTGCTGCAGGCAGTAAGTGTTGCCGGTGTCAGTTGGAATGATACATTCTCAAAATTGACCGTTCCATATTCTTTACATTTACTGATTGGACTGTCCGGGTTGTTAGGATCCACATAAGAAATGGCATAATGGTAAGTCGTAGTCGTATTTACTGAAATTGGATTGACAATCGGGTTGTCCCCGGAAAGCAGGTCATTCGTATTTAGGTGATAAGAGACCACGAAGTTTGGATTTCCATTTACGATTTGTGGCGTAAGGGTTGAGAAATCAAACATCTGTGGGAACTCGCAAAGTTTTACGATTCCGTCAAAATTTTGTCCCGGTTGCTGGAAAGGATATGGCTGAATGGCCGGATCGTCAAATGGAGACAACAGTTCTGCTGTACCGCTCCATTGCAGGGTGAATCCATTTGTGGACATACTGAAGTTATCTACTACCAAATAGTAAGTTTGTCCCGGCAGAACGTCAAGGTAGCCACTCCACTGTTGTGAAACAGTTGGGTGAGTAACAGTCAAACTCAAGCCGGTAGGTCCATCCAATCCGGAGTAGTTACAGCGGATAGGCTGACCTGTAGGTGTTCCTACCTGGGAGCACGGGATATTAGGCCCGTATACGGCAAAATCATAATCATCGGTGAAGTCATTCGGATTAATCGTAAAGGCCAGTGTTCCCGCTGTACCTGCAGTGAACTGATACCAAACGGTCATTCTTTCATCACTTCCCATACATCCGCCAAGTTCTTCATCAATAAGACCGATGCCTGAAGGGGTATAAGAAATTCCGGAGTTACCGCATACCGGAATTGCAGATATACAGTCGGACTGACCATAACTGAATGCCGATAAAAGTATTAAAAACGAAAGTAAAAATTTTTTCATGAGCTTCCCGGTTATTTGGTTAATGTTGTTAATACGGATTCATTGAAAGAAGCATAATGCTGTGCGATTTCCATCCCCCAGTCCGGATCCGTTTTGACCTTTGGTTTAAAAGTCTTAAACTTTTTCAGTGCTTCTTTATAAAGTTCCAAGCCTTCAGGCTTATTGCCTCCTTTTTCTTCAGGTGTATGATATTTGAGTTCTGCCTTAAGCAGTGCAGCTCGCGGATTGTTAGCATCAAGTTTTAATGCCGTTGCCAAGTAGTCAGCCGCGATTTGTCTGTCCTTGTCCGAGTTTTTTAAAGCAGCTCTTTGTGCATGTAGCATTCCGAGCAATGCTACAAACTCAACATTATTCTGCTGTTGCTTTGTTACAGGCAAAAGATACTTAAGACCAGTTACTGGGCCATCCAGGGCAGCATCAGTTTTACCTTCCTTCACATAGGCCTGGCTTTCCTTCAGGCAGTTAAGTGCCGTATAGTAGTAAGGTTGCCAGTTAGAGTTTCCGTTGCCAGCCAGGCTGGCAAAACTGTATCGGAGATTAGTAAAGTCCTGTACCGTGGTGGCAGTCTTCATTTTTCCGAGATTTTCAAGCATCTGCTTTTCGTAATTGCCTTGTGCACTGATGATTGCAGCAAAAGCAAATAAATAGAAAGTAAGTAATATTTTTTTCATGTCTAAAAAGTAATGTCATCAAAATTAAATATTTATTACGTAATCAACAAACTTTTCCTTTTTTAATGTGAAATCGTAATGAGACTAATACTCCATCTGCCTTAATTTCTTATTTCGGCTTACTGCCAGTGCTATAAGAAGGGTCATCGTTCCTCCAAAGACTACCGACCGCACCACACCCAGCAATTTGGCTGCCAGGCCACTTTCAAACTGTCCCAGTTCATTGCTGCTCATGATGAAGATCGAATTAACACTTAGTACACGTCCGCGAATTTTTTCAGGAGTTTTAAGCTGTACGATCGTTCCGCGGATCACTACTGAGATTCCGTCCAGGATTCCGCTGAGCACAAGGAAAAAGAAAGACAGCCAGTATAGTCTGGACAGACCAAATCCTATGATACAGAGGCCGAATCCCGCTACGGCAAAAAGAAGGATTTTTCCCTGATTTCTGCGCAGAGGTACGAAAGCCAGCGTGACGATAATAATCATAGCTCCGATATCGGGAGCAGCGTTCAGTAGCCCGAATCCTTCGGAACCTACTTTCAGGATATCACTAGCGAAAACGGGGATCATGGCCACCGCACCGCCAAAGAGTACCGCAAACATATCCAACAGCAAAGCACCGAGAATCTCCTTTGTGCGGTAGATGTACTGCAGCCCCTCTTTCATGCTTTCCATCACTTTCATCTTTTCGCCCTGATTTTCACTGTGGTGTTTGTTGATGAACCAGAAAAAGAGCGAAGCCAGAAACATAAGGGCTACAATAATAAAGAGCGTTCCGGAAATATCAAACCAATGAATGAAGAAGCCGCCCAGTGCATGTCCGGAAACCGAAGCGGTTAGGAAAGTGGCCTGGTTCAGGGTTACTGCCGCCGCAAGTTTCTTTATTCCGACTACTTTTGGGATCATGGACGGCACCAGCGGGCCTATGAAGGCGCGGCAGATGCCGGTGAAGAAAACAGTTCCGTAAATGAAATAAGTAATTTCCCGGTTGGTAAGCGTGTGGGTGCCTTCCGCGAAAAAAGCCAGAGCCGCCAGAAAACCGATCAGGATGACATAGGCATAATTGCAGATGAGCAGCAGCCTTTTCTTTTCGGTATTGTCTATAACGTGACCCGCGTACAGCGCCGAACTGACTGCCGGTATAACCTCTGACAGCCCGATGAGCCCAATCGCAAACGGGTCTTTGGTGAGCTGATATACCCACCATCCTAAAAGTGTAGCCAGCATCCGGAAGGAAAGGACAAGGAAGAAACGCCCTGCCATCAGGTTCCTGAATTCCGGTATTTTCAGGGTTTGAACCGGTCGGAAAGAAATCATCCGGCAAATATATAAATGGGGGAGTTAAAATAATCTATCAAACGAGGCATTAACATCTGCACATCTCTTATTTTGTTATTTTTGCCAATATGAACTGGATTACACTTATCATAGCAGGCCTCTTTGAAACAGGCTTTGCCACCTGTCTGGGAAAAGCTCAGGAAACCGAGGGCCGTGAAAGTCTGTACTGGTGGCTGGGCTTCGGCAGCTGCCTTTTTATTTCCATGTTCCTGATGTATAAATCCATAAGTGGAGAAAACGCAATTCCCATCGGCACTGCCTATGCAGTTTGGACGGGAATTGGTGCGGTAGGCGGTGTACTGGCCGGAATATTCATATTCAGCGAGCCGGCCACCTTCTGGCGGATTTTCTTTGTAATTACGCTTATTGCCTCCGTGGTAGGACTAAAAGCTGTATCCTCTTAAATAATAAGTTTACTCGTTACTTGTCGCTTTGCTAGAACTGATGACAATTGCTGCCACACCCACTGCTCCAATTACATAAGCGGCAGTCTGGATCTTGGCATTCCTGAGATCTTTTGATTCTTTTACGTTCTTTTTGGCGATGGAGATCCGTGTGGAATCTCTTTTAGTGGAATAACCTACGATGCTGTCAGCAGTTAGGTTGGAGAACAGCATTTTTTTGGTTTCGGTACTGTTTTTAAGTTTGAAACTGTAAGGTTTTCCGGCTCTGAGGTTGGAGAAGTTATTCTGATTTACATCGTCGGAATATTTTGTGGTCGCGCAGGACGAAAGGGCAAAAACACCGGCAAGTAAAATTGATTTAGAGGATAAAGATAGTCTCATTGGATTTTTTTGTTTGCTCAAATTTATAAATTTTTTTCACAAGAGCAGGAACCTCTGCCAAATTGCGCTTAAATTTTATATCCGGTTAAGAGATCGGCAATCTGTCTGTCATTGGCCAGTCGGGGGATCTTATTCTGTCCGCCCAGTTTTCCTGCGGCTTTCGCATATTCGTGGAAAGCATTGCGGGAAAGGCGTGTAATTTTCAGCGGCTGCAGCACATTGCCTGTGATAAGGTCATTATAATAAGTGTTCCGCCGGCGCATTTCTTCATCCAGTTTCTGGCTGAATGCACTCAGGTCCTCAGGCTCTTTTTCAAATTCAACAAACCATTCATGGTAAGGCAGTCCAACCTCGGGAGTAACCTGTGGAGCCAGATGAAACTCGGTAATCTGTGCAGGCAGATTCTGGACCGTGGATTTCAGTGCTTCTTCCACTTCGAAGGCAATCACATGTTCCCCAAAAGCCGATGTATAATGTTTGGTGCGTCCGGAAACCATTATCCGGTGCGGGTTTTTACTGATGAAACGGACTACGTCGCCAATAGAATATCCCCAAAGTCCGGAGTTGGTGGTAAGTATAAGTGCGTAATCTTTGTTGAGTTCTACATCTTTAAGCGTAAGCCTTGTGGCCTCCGGCTTGCCATATTCTTCCAGTGGGATGAATTCGTAAAATATTCCATGATCGGTTAGCAGCAGTAAACCTTCCTGCTGATAATCATCCTGAAAGGCAAAAAATCCTTCGCTGGCAGGGAAGGTCTGGATAATGTCCACCTCACCGCCCAGAAGCTCTCTCATCTTTTCACGGTAGGGTTCGTAGTTTACTCCACCTGTTACAATAAGCTGCAGATTGGGGAAAAGCTGGGTGATTTTCCTGCCGTTCCTTTCAATGAGTTTTTCAAAATACATGATCAGCCAGGGTGGTATCCCGGAGATAAGCGTCATGTTTTCCTTTTCGGTTTCTATCGCAATTTGGTTCACTTTGGCTTCCCAGTCGTCGATCATATTGGTATCCCAGCTTGGCAGTCTGTTTTTCTGTAAGTAGGCGGGGATATGGTGAGCTACAATTCCGGACAGCCTGCCTGTTTTGATTCCGTACACCTCTTCGAGTTCGGGGCTGCCCTGCAGGAAGATCATCTTGCCGTTTACGAAATCGGCATTTCCTTTTTTTGCGATGTAGTGGAAGAGTGCACTCTGCGCGCCTGCCAGCTGAAAAGGCATGCCTTCTTTAGAGATTGGGATGAATTTTGAACCGGACGTGGTTCCGGATGTCTTTGCGAAATATAAGGGAGTGTCCGTCCAGAGGATGTTCCGCTGTCCTTTCTTCATCTTTTCAATAAAGGGGCGCAATCCTTCGTAATCAGTAACCGGAACTCTTGCCTGAAAATCCTCAATTGAATGTATCTCTTCAAAATGATGCTGTCGGCCAAAAAGTGTCTTTTCGGCAGTACGCACCATCGCAAGTAACTGTTCCTCCTGCCTGGCTTCAGCATTCAGTTTAAAATCCCGGGTTTTCTTTACATGATTACCTGCCCAAATCTGTGCGGCTTTTTTCTTTAGGAAATTTAGCATAAGGCAAAAGTAAAGAAAGTATCCTGATCTTGAGTAACAACAGAAAGCATCCGACAGATTTGCCGGATGCTTCAAGATGGTGTTGATGTTCTATCTCACAAGATTGTTCTTTTTCAGCTGGTCCCCAAATTCGCGCTGGAAACGGACGGCATCTGCCTGGAGCTGTTTCAGGAGTTCTGCCTGGTTTACGGGTTCGCGCAGGGAGCGTCCGCCATAGTTGGTGAAATACTGCCTGCCGTTGGCATTAGTTACCTCGTATATGGTAGCCTGCAAATTAGGGACTTCAATGCGTGATACCTGCATCATGTTCATTCCCGCAGTGCCACCCAGTGCTGTGAGGTCGTTCGCCAGTTCTTTGTTGCCCAGTTCACCTAATCGCCAGCCGCCTTCTGCCTGACTGGTGCCGATAACTGTTACCACGGCATTGTCCGCTACAAGTGGAGTGGAAAGGCGGCGCGAATCTTCCAGCATTGTGGCTATGGAGTCACGCTGGTTTTGTATTAGCCGTTCAAAGTTTAAGGTCATTTCCGGTACTGCCTTACCCGGCGCTGATCTTTCCAGTGCGGCTGCATCAATACCCAAGTTAAATTCCTTATTGTTCCTTACCAGTGATAACAGGTCATTTTTTCCTTTCATAACGGCCTCCTCAGAGGTTTTGAAGAGATTTTCCTTTACAGGCTGGTTACGGTCATTATTGTTCATGCCCGAATTTTTATTGCAGGACGTCAGCAAAAAAGTAAGCAGTCCGGCTAAAAGTATAAATATAGTATTTTTCATGTCAGATATTTTTTTGATTATTTCTTAGCGATATCGTACCAGGTAGACCAGTGTGTTGAAGTCCCGGGAGGGTTCTCGTATTCTTCATAGGTGATGAACCTTTCCTGGCCCGAGCAGGGTGCCCATGGATCGTTCAGGGCCAGATAGCGCGTACCGTTCAGGGTAATATATCCTTTTATCACAAGTACATGCCCTACAACACCGGGAGTGCCATACGCGTAGCCCATAGGTTTTTTAGCACAGAAGATCTGTTTTTTCAGGGCATCCCAGCTAAGTGCCGTATTGGTTTCCGTGAATTTCAAACCTGCAAAATCCAGCTCCAGCCAGCCCGGCTTGTTGCACGCCGAGTTTTTTGGACAATTGCTCCCCTGATTCTGAGGTGTACAGCAGTTATTCATGCTGAATCGGTGATTGGCAAGGCTGCATTGTGTTACACTGATTGCAAAATGCTGGGCAAGCATTTGCGTGGTAGCTGCCCAGCACCAGTTGTTGGTTTCCTGCGGACGCAGAGTATTAGCCACATTACCGATGGCTTCCGGTTTACAGCAGCTGCTTAGGATGAGCAGCAAGGCAAAAAATCCCATCAACGCGTTTTTGAAATCATTTTTCATCGTATTGTTTTTTTTGTGTTTCCTACTCTGTAGGCTTTTCGGACTCCGCCATTATCTTATGTAAAATTAAATGGAAGAGCGGAAAAAAATACAGGAAAAACACTTATTTTATAAATAATATTCATAATCGTGTGTTCAGATATCAAAAAAAAAGCTGCTTCATAAGGAAGCAGCCTGATATTGATTTTTCAGATTGAATGTTTTATCTGGTGCAGTTTGCAGTCCAGGTTTTACCGTCTTTTGTGTATAATATATCCAGGTCGTTATTATCAATCTTGATATAGCTGGTACCGGTTGATCCTACACTTACGAGTGTATTGTCGCCGGTTTGCTGAAATTCTATTCCGTTAAGGTCCGGAATTCCGTTCGAGAACTTGAAGTTGTACTTGGTTCCGCTGGCGATCTTTGTAACAAAGACTTTTCCGTCGGCAGTGTTAATGTTATTGCTGCCGTCCACATAGGAGATGCTGCCGTTATAAGTTCCGGCAAAGAAATCATTGTCTGCAGGATCATCATCGCGGCTGCACGATACAATTACGAATAGAGAAAGAATGAGGATGCCAAATGTTTTCAGGAGGTTTTTCATACTAAAAATTTTATGTTAAGTTAATGTTATCTTGCAAAAGGATGGCGCGGCGGCCTTGGTGGTCTTGGTGGTGCGTCCGGTCTGCGGGGTCTATCTCCCGGATACAGTTTTTGTCCGTCCGGTGTGATAATATATGGTCTTTCGCCCGGTTTTGGTGGTGCAGGTCTCGCCTTCTTCGCCTTTTTATTCTTAAGAAATTTAGGCAGCGGTGGCTTCGGAGGTTTTGGCGGCAGTTTCTGAGCCGATGTATATCCTAAACCCAGTACGATAAGCATTGATGTCAGAATATTTTTCATAATACAGATATTTTAAGCGCTACAGATTCAAAAAGGATGCAAATCTGTGCAGCGGTGTAAATTCTGAATACACTGCATGAAATTTTGTAAATTTGACCACTTCAAAAAGCGGTTTCAGAATGTCCTGAAACCGTATTTTTGCTTGGTATATTTTACGCATGGAATTAAAAAACATCAGCGATAGTTTACTTCCGGAACTTCTGCGGCTGAATTTCGGTGAAACACTTTTTTCAGAACTTGATAAAAACAGGGCGGTCACTGTAAAAGGATTTGCCGGCTCTGCACCATCTTTACTCGCTGCCGAATATTTTTTCGTACATAAGAAAAACCTCCTTTTCCTCGTGAATGACAAAGAAGACGGACTTTATATAACTGCCGAGATGGAAGAGCTGGTGGGTCAGGAGAACGTTCTCTATTTTCCGCCGTCCTATCTTGAGCCTTATCAGGTGGAGAAAGTTCAGAATGCAAACCTTGTTTTAAGGACTGAAGTTCTGAATTCTCTGAGTTCATCGACTAAACCACGTGTAATTGTGGCTCCGTTTGCTGCACTGAGCGAGAAAGTACTTCAGCAGGAAGATTTCAAGGCGATAACGCATACGATAAAGGTGGGAGACCTTCTGGATTTTGATTTTATACTGGAGCTTCTGACTCAGTACGAATTTCATCAGACTGATTTTGTGTCGGAGCCCGGTGAATTTTCTGTACGCGGCGGGATTCTGGATGTCTTTTCATATTCGGGCGAACAGCCATACCGTATCACCTTTTTCGGAAGTGAAGTTGAAAGTATTAAGGTATTTGATCTTGAAACCCAGCTTTCCAAATCGTCGGTTCCGGAGTTTCAGTTGGTGTCCAACATGAATTTCACGGCGTCCGGTACCAAGGTTTCCTTTTTCAGCCTGTTGCCTGCCGATTCTGTTGTTTTTTCAAAGGATGCGTACCTTGGCATTAAAAGGATCCGTGACTTTTTTGCCAGGGCAGAGCAAAATTTCAGTGAACTCAGTACGGCTCTGAAACATCAGCCGCCGGCAGAACTTTTTATTTCTGAGACTGAACTTACCGAAAGGATAACCTCTTTCCCTATTATCGATTTTACTGCACAACAAATCTTTACTTCCGGAGTATTCCAACTGAGCCAACAGCCGCAGCCGGTTTTCCACAAAAACTTTGAGATGCTTGCGCGGGATCTGAAGGAAAAGAAGGAGATGGGATATCAAACCTGGATTTCTTTTTCTTCGGAGAAGCAGATGGAGAGGCTCGAAAGCATTTTGGAAGAACTGAACCACGATGTGTCCTTCCGCCCATTTAAAAGTGAGCTTCACGCCGGCTTCGTGGATGCTGACCTAAAGGTTTCGGTATATACAGATCACCAGATATTTGACCGCTTTCAGCGCTTTAAAGCGAAAAATAACTTCGCGAAATCTGAACAGCTCACCCTCAAAGATCTTCTTTCCCTGAAGGTAGGTGATTATATTGCCCATATTGACCATGGAATTGGAAAATTCATGGGTCTGGTAAAGATAAACAACAACGGCAAAGTGCAGGAATGCTTTAAACTCGTATACAAGAATCAGGATTTGCTCTATGTAAGTATTCATTCGCTGGATAAGATCTCCAAGTACAACGGCCCCGACGGCAAAGAGATCGTGTTGTCCAAACTGGGCTCGCCGGCCTGGAAATCCCTGAAGCAGAAAACCAAAGCCAAGGTAAAGCAGATCGCCTTTGACCTTATAAAACTTTATGCACAGCGGAAAACGGCCAAAGGATTCAGTTACGCACCTGATTCCTATCTTCAGAATGAGCTTGAAGCCAGCTTTATCTATGAGGATACGCCGGACCAGGAGAAAGCTACCCAGGATGTGAAAAAAGATATGGAGGCGCAAACCGTGATGGACCGGCTGGTTTGCGGCGACGTAGGTTTCGGAAAGACTGAGGTAGCCATCCGTGCCGCCTTCAAAGCTGCTACCGACGGAAAGCAGGTGGCAATGCTCGTGCCTACAACCATTCTGGCTTTTCAGCACTACAGGAGTTTTCAGGAGAGGCTTAAAGATTTCCCGGTCGCAATTTCCTACATGAACCGGTTCCGGACGGCCAAACAGAAAGCTGAGACACTGGCGGGTCTGAAGGAAGGCAAAATCGATATTGTAATCGGGACACATCAGTTGGTTTCGGATAAGGTTAAATTTAAAGACCTCGGTCTGCTGATTATTGACGAGGAACATAAATTCGGGGTATCTGTAAAGGATAAGCTGAAGACGATGAAGGCAAATGTGGATACCTTGACGCTTACAGCTACTCCGATTCCGCGGACCCTTCAGTTTTCCCTGATGGCTGCGAGGGATCTTTCTGTAATCAAGACTCCACCACCAAACCGTCAACCTGTGGAAACTCATATTGTAGGTTTTGATGAAGAGCTGATCCGGGATGCGGTTTCCTATGAAATACAGCGGGACGGTCAGGTATTTTTCATCAATAACAGGATAGAGAATTTGAAGGATATTGCCGGACTCATCCAGAGGCTGGTGCCCGATGCTAAGGTGATCACCGGACACGGCCAGATGGAAGGCAAACAGCTGGAACAAAATGTCCTGGATTTCATGAACGGTAAATATGATGTGCTGGTCTCCACCACAATCGTGGAAAGTGGGGTAGATGTTCCCAATGCCAATACCATCTTCATCAATGATGCGCAGCGTTTTGGGATGGCAGACCTGCATCAGATGCGCGGACGTGTAGGCCGGAGTAACCGGAAGGCATTCTGTTATCTTATAACGCCACCGTTTGATATGGTAACCTCCGATGCACGCAAGCGGCTGGAGGCAATTGAGCAGTTTTCGGACCTGGGCAGCGGCTTCCAGATTGCCATGAAGGATCTTGAGATCCGTGGTGCCGGTGATCTTTTGGGTGCCGAGCAAAGTGGATTCATTAACGAGATGGGTTTTGAGACTTACCAGAAAATCATGCAGGAAGCTCTGGAGGAACTCCAGCATAATGAAGAATTTGAAGATCTTTTTGAGAATGAAGAAGACCGCCGGAAACTGATCAGTACCACTAAAGAGGTAAATATTGACACAGACCTTGAGCTGATGCTGCCGGACAGCTACGTGCAGAGTACGGAAGAGAGACTGAGCCTGTACCAGAGACTCGCGGAAGTGAAGTCGGCCGCAGAACTGGCTGTATTTGAAAATGAACTGAAAGACAGGTTTGGTAATTTACCGCAGGAAGCCCGTAACCTCCTGAAGTCGGTTGAGCTGAAATGGCTTGCCGCTGAGGTTGGGTTTGACAAGTTAATAGTGAAGAACGGCGTATTCCTGGGTTACTTTCCGGCGAATCCGCAGGACAGGTTTTATCAGAGCGATAAATTCCGCCACATCATCACTTATCTGACTCAAAATCCGGCGGAGGCAACATTAAAGGAAAAGAGTACGAACGAGGGTACGCAGTTAATGATGCGAAAGGAGAAGGTTAAAAACGTAGATGAGGTAACTGCGGTATTGGAAAGAATTTTAAATTAAATTAGAAAGCAAGTGCGTCCGTAACATAAAATCAGTTAGATTTGTTTAAAATAAATCTAATATGAAAAAATATTTACTCTGGTTTTTCAGTTTCCCGCTGCTTGGTTTAATTCTCTCCTGTGTGCCGCCTGATCCTGCCATGGTCTACGGATGGAACACCAATACGCCTGCAGGAATTACCGGTCCGCGCATCCTCCATAAGATAGACAGTGCCAATGTGACACGTAAAGAATATGTATCATCGCCCTCGGGCGTACTGGAAACTGTAAAATATTATGATACCGATGACGTAATTAAACTTTTTTACAACAGCAATAATAAAGTCAGCAAAATGACGCTTACTGACCCGGACATGTCAATGGACCTCAATTTTTCATATAACAGCGCAAATAAGATCACCAATGCGGTTATGACTACCAAAATGAATAACAGCAATCAGACGGTGATGGAGGAGACTCATTACTGGCTGGTATACAATAATGTTGGTCAGCTAATTAAGGCAGACCGGAAAAGCAAGCTCTTTCCTTCAATAACAGGACCTTTCACTCATTACGGTGTCATCAACCTCACCTGGGCTGGTGATAATATTGTAAAGGTAATGCAGAACAATTCAGGCATCATTCACCCGGACGGGAGCATGGAGCCGCTGGATCCTATGGCCGCAATGGTTTATAAATTTGAGGATTACGATAATAAGATAAATCCATACACTACATTTCCCGCAGAATTCAATATTGGAATGGGTATTCTGGCACCGCTCACCTTTTTCCAGTGCAGTTACAACAATCATCAGAAACTGCAGATGGAATTTCTTAACATGCCGGTAACCACCTATGGAAATTATATCTATGACACCCAGAATTATCCCGTGTCAGATGTCAGCGGAATTACGAAATATATCTACAAGCCGGTACAGTAACGGAAAAGTAATTAAAATATAGCTGAAGGCGCATTTAGGTGCAGGGTCGGAAACTTTAACATCAAATTATTGCCTTATCTTCAGAAAAAAAAGTAGTTTTGTATGTTATAAAAATTATAAAATTTTAATATGAAGAGAATATTACAATTTTTCAGTCTGATAATAGGTCTGGCCGTATTTAACTCCTGTGCGGAATCTGATCCTGCCGCAGTCTATGGTTTTGAGGATCCCAATGACATTTCGGGACCCCGTATGATCAGAAAGGTAAGTGATAATAACCGGACAGTGGAAGAATATGAACCCAATAACGGCAAGCTTTTCAAGGTAGTGCGCAATGCTTACACGGGTACTGCTCTGCAGGAAAACCAGAGTATTATCCTTTATTATCTTGGTAACAGGATTTCCAAGATGGAAATCATAACCACTGTTCCAAGTGGTCCGGGCACCGGCCGCCACGTACTGATCCCCAATTATGACAATACAACCGGAAGAATGGTAAGTCTGATGAATGATTTCTATGTGGGAAATACGCATACGAACCATTCAATAAGTATATTCAATTATGACGGCACAGGCAGGGTAATAAACGCTTACAAGAAGACAGCTGCGGTAAACCCGGCTACTCCTAATGTGTATGTATATCCGAACACGGTTACAGATGCCATTACCTACGACGGTCCAAATGTTGCCAAGGTGGAATCAAGCAAAAATGTCCTGGACATCAGTACGGGAGTTATTACCAGCACTGTGAGGAACACCTACGAATATGTGAATTATGACTGGCGGAACAATCCTTACCTGGGCATTTCAGACAATTATATTATCAATATCGCCAGTGTGTTTCCGGAAATGTACGCTTATATGTCCGACAATAACCCTGCGAAACTGAAGTTCACATCCGGTTCTGCACCAATGGTTGAAACGGTTTATTCCTATAAATTTGATACGCATAACTATCCTGTGACTAACGGCTTCAGGTCCTTCACCTACCAGCCGGCACCGCAGTGATAGCATGGGTCTGCCTGAAATTCATGCATACCGCACTGCCGCATTATAAATCATAAAAATACAAACAACCGAAAATGAAAAATATATTATATCTATTTGTATCGCTATTCCTTGTCCTGTCTGTTCACTCGTGTAAACGTATGGGCGATGACGACGGAAACCTTCTGAACGATATGGATTACAATCAGGGAGGTATAGGTGAAGACCGTTTCTTTTATCAGGAGGTAACCTCAGCCGATACGATTGCCGGATATCACTACAACGGCAGAAAGCTTGTGAAAGTAGTAGGTAACAATACGGTAACCAACATCAGTTATTCCGGAGACCAGATTAATAAGATTGACTTTACCGGAGTGGTAGCAGGCGACAGTATTATCTACGCTCAGCTGTTTAATTATGATCCAAATAATAATACAAAACTTTCGACAATAACTGAAACCAAAACTGTTTATCCTAACATAGCAGCACAAACGGCACCTCTGGTATTCCAAAAATCCAGGGCCCTATATTCTGTTAAATTTAATGCAAACTCAAAACTGGATTCAGTAATTATCCGGAGAGGTAACGAAGTACCTGCCCAGAATTTTGTGTTTACATCTTACCAGAAGTCGGCTTATCAGTATGATACGCTATGGAACGTTACTAAAGTGACCAACACCTACGGTAATGTGGTGGGGAATGTCCTTGGTGCCGCAATGGTTACTGAGTCTTATGACTTCTCTAACTTTGATGATAAAAGAAGCCCATACTCGCTTCTTCCATTCGGGTACCTGCTTCACAAAACATTTGAAAACTCATTCAACTCTTACCGGTTTTCTGTAAATAATCCAAAGCGTGTAATGTACACAAGTGACGCAATCCCATTGCCTGTTCTGTATAACACCTTGTATACGTATGATAAGCTTGGGTATGCCGTATCTGGTTGGGGATCCAATTATGAATACCGGCCTTTCTAAAACTGAAACTTTAACTACGGGAAATGTAACTGCATTTCCCTTTTATTTTTATTAAAATTATGATGACGGGAAAATTTAAGCAATTAGGTATTTCATTGGCAGCAGTCCTAGCGGTAACCTCATGTGCCGATTCATCGGGAGATTTAGTAGGTCTGGAAAACACCCTGCCCAATTACACCGAAGTGAAAGTTTTAAGCAAAGTAAATATTGCGGAAGCTGGTGCCACTCCGTACGATATAAATTATCTGTACAGCAGCGGAAAGCTTACTGCAGTAACTGCCAGTAATAACTCAACCTCTTACACTTTGGAATACAGTGGCACCCAGATTTCCAAAATCATTAAAACTGATATGCAGGGCACGCAGCCTCAGGTTATTACTTCAATACTCAGCTACAGCGGCAATGTGCTTACACAGATCACCGGTACCATTACAGACGCGGGTACGGTTTCCGGTACGTTCAAATCGGACCTGGTTTATACCGGTGCTAAACCCAGTCAGATTAAGACCACACTTTTTCTGCCAGGCTCAACCGTTGAGGCGGGAAAGCTGACATCAGACCTGGAATATTCAGGTAACAATCTTTCCAAATGGTTATACAGCGCTGAAGTAAGCGCCGGTCCGGTTGTAGTTTCTCCTGTCCAGTTTATTGCCACATTCAGTAATTATGATGGTAATACCAATCCCTACCGTACACTGCCGTTTGCCTTTACAGTTGCAACAGCAAATTTTGATATAGACGGTGCCGGTCCTACTGGTCTTTCATCCAACAATTATCAATCGGTTACCATACAGACGGGAGCAACCTCACAGTCTGAGACTCGGACACATACGGTGGGTACAGCCGGATTCGTCACTAAAACCCAGTCACCTTCCGCAGCTTGGACTTTTGATTATCAGAATCTTTAATACGCTACAGAAGTAAATAAATCTCAACTTCGCCGAAGTTGGGATTTTTTATACATAAAAATTACTTTTGCAAACTATAAAAAAGAAGGTCGTGAAATATTTGATTGTAGGACTGGGAAACAAAGGAGAGGAATACGCAGAAACGCGCCATAATATAGGTTTTAAAGTTGCAGAGAAGATTGCTGCAACCATTGAGGCTCCTTTTAAATCTGCTAACTTTGGCTGGCTGGCAGAAGGAAAATACAAAGGACGCAAAGTCTTTATCCTGAAACCGGATACCTATATGAATCTGTCCGGTAATGCAGTGAAATACTGGCTGCAGAAAGAAAATATTCCGCTGGAGAATCTTCTGGTCATTACTGATGATCTGGCACTGCCCTTTGGCACACTGCGCATGAAAATGAAAGGATCCGACGCTGGCCACAACGGTCTTAAGAGCATACAGGAAAAACTTCAGACGCAGAATTATCCTCGTTTACGCTTTGGAATCTCTGCGGATTTTTCAGAAGGGAAGCAGGTGGACTACGTTCTTGGGAGATGGGAGGAAAGTGAAAAAGAAAAACTTTCCGATCTAATCGGAAAGTTTTCTAATGCCTGTCTCTCATTTGTATTTGCCGGCATACAGAATACAATGACCGCCTTTAACGGTAAATAGAAGTTAAAGCCAGGTTACAACTCCGCTTTCTACACAGTAGTTGGCACCAACGATCTTAATGCTGCCTTCCTTTTCCAGATTTCTCAGCGTCTCACTTTGCGCCCGAATCTGGGAAATCGTACGTTTAATATTGCATACATTAAGCCTTTCAAGCAGATCTTCATTCGAGGAAGACCTTTCTTCTCCCTCGTTGATTACTTCATTAATGCATTCTTCGAAGTTGCCGATGAGGTGATTCAGGTTTTCCATGCCTAAACCTTCAACTTTTCGGGCGTCCAGACCACCTTTCAGGGCACCGCATTTACTGTGTCCCAGTACGACTACGAGTTTGGAACCGGCTACATTGCAGGCAAACTCCATCGAACCCAAGATATCGCGGTTCACGAAGTTTCCGGCAATACGAATGCTGAAAATATCGCCCAGGCCCTGGTCGAAAATAAGTTCGGCAGATGTACGGCTGTCAATGCAGCTCAGAATGGCCGCAAAAGGCCACTGTCCGGCACGGGTGTCATTAACCTGCTCCAGTAGGTTACGGTTAACTTTAAGGTTCTGTACAAAGCGCTGATTGCCTTCCTGCAGGAAAGTAAGTGCTTTTTCCGGGGTAGTTGTCGTTTGGGTTTCTAAAGTATGTGCTTTCATTAATTTTTATTGTAGGTTGTTATTCTTGAATTAGATTGCTCTGCGGTGTGCGATAATGACGTGTGAATCCTGATCTTCCGCATATTCTTTGTAAGAGGTTTTAAATCCAAGCAGATTGACCTCAATGTCTTCTTCCTTTGCTCGGATGTTGGCAAATTCCTGTATCATTTCCAGTATATCGGTTGCGATATAGGAAGTAGACCGTGCATCGATGCAAACCTTAGAATTAGGTTTCACATTTTTAAGTGTTTTTTTAATTGCCGCTTTGTTCAGGAAGGAAACTTCTTCGGCCAGTTTAATATTGATCTCATCGGCATCATCAAGCTGTTCGCGGCTCAGGTAGTATGCTCTTTTCATATTGCCCTGAAGGATGTAGAATACCGAGATCAGCAGACCAATACCGACACCCTTAAGCAGATCCAGTGATACAACTGCAATAATCGTGGCAATAAAAGGAATAAACTGATATTTTCCTTTCTTCCAGAAACGCATAATGGTGGCAGGCTTGGCCAGTTTATAACCAATGAGGATCAGAACTGCCGCCAGTGTAGAGAGCGGAATAAGGTTCAGTATAAACGGGATGGTAAGGACAGAAACCAAAAGCAGTCCGCCGTGAATCATTGTTGACAGTTTGGAAGTTGCACCTGCATTCGCATTGGCAGAACTTCTTACTACAACGGAGGTCATTGGCAATCCTCCGATAAGCGAGGAAAGCAGGTTACCGATGCCCTGTGCCCGCAGTTCACGGTTAGTATCGGTAATTCTTCTGTGCGAGTCCAGTCTGTCTGAAGCTTCAATACAGAGAAGGGTCTCGATGGATGCCACTATCGCGATTGTCGCTCCAACTACCCATACCTGTACATTCAGGAACCCACTGAATGCTGGAAATACAAGCATCCCGCGGAAATCGTCCAGACTTTTTGGCACGGGCAGAGATACCAAATGTTCAGATCCGATAGCCAGGCTACTGCCGGTAACGGTGAATAAATAATTAAGAAGTATTCCGGACGCCACAGCAACGAGGGCCCCGGGAATCATCTTTATTTTCTTCAGCGCCGGAACATTATCCCAGGCCAAAAGGATTGCTACCGAAACAAGTGTCACTATTACAGCACCCGGATGAATTCCCGCCGACATTGCTGCCAGTGAGTTCAGGCTGAATCCGTCAGCTCCCAAAACAGAATCTGTAAATCCGCTTTCAAAGCCAAATGCGTTTGGAATTTGTGTTATGATGATGATGATACCAATACCCGCCAGCATTCCCTCAATCACATTAGTTGGGAAATAGTTGGAAATACTTCCTGCGCGCAGGAAGCCGAGTAGAAGTTGCAGAAGCCCGGCTATTAACCCGGCACACAGAAACAGCTCAAAGCTGCCCAGGCCGGTAATAGCGGTAAGTACAATGGCAGTCAGTCCTGCCGCGGGTCCCGATACGGATATATTTGAATTACTTAGAAATCCTACCACCAGGCCACCTATGATACCGGCTATGATTCCTGATAACGGCGGTGCGCCGGAAGCCAGTGCAATGCCGAGGCATAGCGGTAAGGCTACAAGAAAGACTACGAGTCCTGAAGGGAAATTCTCTTTAATCCCTCCATATAATGATTTTGCTTTTTTCATTTTTTGGTAAAGTGTTGAGCATCCGTTTAACAGATAAACAGTGCAGGTTGAAAATTTAAAAAAGTGCACAGCATTGCTGTCCTGAATATCAATATCCTGGTCAGTTTACATGTGAAAATACTTCGTTAAAGTTCCGGAGGGGGAGAAAAAATGGAGAGAAAGGGGGACAGATGTACCGAATCATCTGCTAAGTGGAAAGATTTGCTAAGCAAATCTGTTCCGAACTTCAGGAAATCATTTATATTTAAAGTATTCGGAATTGTTTTCTCGTGCAGTACCAATGGTCCGTGCTGGGTTTCTTCTTCAGAGACCATAACAGTGGAAACGGGAATATCCCAACCCAATGTGACAGCCATACTGGGTAAGGCCATAAAGTTGAGAAAAATCGCTAATGTGATTAGACTCCAGATCCGCATCGGTAAAGACTTTTTAATCAATGAAGTTCCTGTTTTTTTTCCTACTCATCACCCAGTCTGAGTTCGTCAGGTTATATATTTTCTGAATATCCTTAAGGATACTCTCAAAATCAATTTCCTGGTCAATTATCCTGCCTGTCTTCAGGTCAAAGACCCAACCATGTACGATAGGATATTCATCTACGAGATACTGTTCCTGCACGACGGCCATTTTTATTACGTTGATGCACTGTTCCTGCACATTGAGCTCTACCAGCCGGTTATAACGTGCTTGTTCGTCAGAAATCTGATCCAGTTCCGACTGGTGCAGCCGGTAAACATCCCGGATATTGCGCAGCCACGGATTTAGCAGTCCCAGATCTTCCGAAGTCATTGCAGCCTTTACACCGCCACAGCCATAATGTCCGCAAACAATAATATGCTTAACTTTCAAATGCTCTACCGCGTACTGAATCACCGCTGTAGAATTCATATCCAGGGTGTTAACCAGATTAGCCACATTTCGGGTTACGAAAACCTCACCTGGTTTCATACCCATCATTTCCTCGGCTGAAACCCTGCTGTCCGAACATCCAATATATAAATATTCCGGGCTTTGTGTTTCAGCAAGTGTCCTGAAGAAATCAGGATTTTCGGCAACCTTGCGCTCAACCCATTTACGGTTATTCTCGAAGATAGCGTCGTATGATTTGCCCATAAGCAATGATTCAATATTACAAAGTTATTCAATTACTGATAACTTTTTCGGAAATCCAATAGATTTTATTAATAATGCAAAAATAGAATATTTACCGTGAAACCCGATATTTTTAACAGCATTTAACGCGTGATATCTATTTAACAAGTGCCTTCAAATAGTCACCGTAGCCACTTTTGCCATATTTGGCGGCAGCTTCCAGCAATTGCGTTTCATCAATAAATCCTTTTGAAAAAGCGATTTCCTCAATACACGAAATCTTAAAGCCCTGACGTTTTTCCAGTACTTTCACAAATTCAGATGCTTCATGCAGCGAATCAAAAGTTCCTGTATCCAGCCAGGCAGTACCACGCGACATCACTCCCACCTCCAGTTGCCCCTTTTCCAGGTAAATGCGGTTCACATCAGTGATTTCGAGTTCACCTCTCGGTGATGGTTTCAGGTTTTTTGCAATTTCAACTACAGAATTGTCATAAAAATAAAGCCCCGGCACAGCGAAATTTGACTTCGGATGGTCGGGTTTTTCCTCAATGGAAACAGCTTTAAATTGTTCATCAAATTCAACAACTCCATACCTTTCAGGATCTGAAACCTGGTAGGCGAAAACGCAGCCTCCTTTTACCATGGTTTTACTTTCCAAAAGTTTGGGCAAACCTGCACCGTAGAAAATGTTGTCGCCCAGAACCAATGCTACTGAATCGTCGCCAATAAATTCTTCGCCTAAAATGAAGGCCTGTGCCAGGCCGTCCGGCGAGGGCTGAACTTTATATTCGATCTTGCAGCCAATGGATGATCCGTCACCCAGAAGCTTGATGAACCCCTCCTGATCGTGGGGCGTGGTGATGATCAGAATGTCCTTGATTCCGGCCAACAGGAGCGTAGACAGCGGATAATAGATCATTGGTTTGTCATAAACCGGCATAAGCTGCTTACTCACAGCGATCGTTAACGGATAAAGTCTGGTACCGGAGCCGCCGGCTAAAATTATTCCCTTCATTTTTTTATGCTTTAAGCTTTAGGCAATATGCTGTATGCTTTTTTATATTTGATTAATTGTAGTTGACTTATATGCTCAGCTGTTCAAAATGTTTCTGAACAGGAAGCTTACCGCGTACAGCCTAACGCCTACTGCATATATTGCTTATCATAATACTCCTGGTAGCTTCCTGAAGTGACATGCTCCAGCCATTCCTGATTCTCCAGGAACCAGTCAATGGTCTTGCTAAGGCCTTCTTCAAAGGTAACAGATGGTTTCCAGCCTAATTCTGCGTTCAGTTTCGTAGCATCAATGGCGTAACGCTTGTCATGACCCGGTCTGTCCTTTACATAGGTGATGAGTTTTTCCGAATAGCCTGCCGGCTTGCCCAGCTTTTCATCCATTTGTCTGATGAGTTCCTTGACCAAATCAATGTTCTGCCACTCGTTAAACCCGCCGATATTATAAGTTTCGCCGGTTTTTGCCTCAAAAAAGATGCGGTGAATGGCTTTGGCGTGGTCTATTACAAAAAGCCAGTCCCGTGTATACTTCCCGTCGCCATAGATAGGTAGTGGTTTTTCGTTGATGATATTTGAAATACAAAGCGGGATCAGTTTCTCTGGAAAATGATTAGGACCGTAATTGTTGGAACAGTTGGAAACGATGAAGGGCATGCCGTAAGTGTTCCCGTATGCGCGAACTAAATGGTCCGAAGCGGCTTTACTTGCGGAATAAGGCGATTGCGGGTCGTAGGGAGTTGTTTCCAGGAAAAATCCTGTTTCGCCCAGACTGCCGTACACTTCATCCGTAGATACATGGTAAAACAGGTTGGTGCGCGTCTCATCCGGAAAGTTTCCATGGGTATGGTCTGGGTTTAAGGTCCAGAATTCGCGGCAAAGGTTCAGCAGGTTGGCTGTTCCGTTTACATTGGTGTTTATGAAGGCATTGGGGTCTGTTATGCTCCTGTCTACATGACTTTCGGCCGCAAGATGGATCACCGCATCAGGATTATATTTTTCAAATACCTTTCGGAGTTCTTCCGGTTTGGTAATGTCCGCCTTTTCGAAAACATAATTGGGTTCGTTCTCTATATCCTTTAGGTTTTCAAGATTTCCAGCGTAAGTAAGGGCATCCAGATTGATGATTAAAGTTTCGGGATGGTTCTTTACAAATTCCCGAACAACATGGGAACCGATGAAGCCGGCGCCGCCGGTAATGATGATGTTTTTCATTCTTATTGGTTTATCACTGTGTTTTTTATTGTCCTTCGGCCTACACTTTTATAAAAAAATCCGTGCTGTTCCAGCGTATCAACGGAATACATGTTCCGGCCGTCAAAGATGGCTTTATGTTTAAGGCGGTCCGCGATCAGGTCAAAATTAGGGTTTTTGAATTCTGGCCACTCAGTTACAATCAGCAGACAGTCTGCACCTTCAAGTGCAGAATACATATCTGCAGCATATTCAATTTGGTCGCCCAGAAGTTTGCGCACATTGTCCTCCGCAATGGAATCATATGCAACCACATTTGCTCCTCTGTCCAGTAATGCCCGAATATTGTCCAGGGAAGAGGCCTCACGGATATCATCTGTATTGGCTTTAAATGCCAGACCCCAGACCGCAATCCGGCGACCTTTAAGATTACCACCGAAATACTTTTCAATTTCCGGAATGAGAATGGTCTTCTGGGTGATGTTCACCTGCTCGGTGGCCTGTAGTAACTGAAAGTCAAATTCCTCACTTTTTCCGGAAGTGATCAATGCTTTTACGTCTTTAGGGAAACAGCTTCCGCCATAACCAATGCCCGGAAACAGGAAGCGGTGACCAATCCGGTCGTCGGATCCCATGCCCAGACGTACCTTATCCACATCCGCGCCTACCTTCTCGCAGTAATTGGCAATTTCATTCATGAAAGTGATCTTGACTGCCAGGAAAGAGTTGGAAGCATATTTGGTAAGTTCAGACGATTTCTCATCCATAAATATAATAGGGATGCCTGTATTGGTGAACGGCTGATAAATGGCAGACATTATTTCACGAGCCCGTGCCGAACTGCAGCCTACTACCACCCGCGATGGATTCATTGAATCTTCTACCGCGAAACCTTCCCGCAGAAATTCCGGGTTCGAAACTACGTCAAATGCGATGTCTGTCCGGGAGCTTATCACCTGCCTTACTTTATCGGCAGTACCTACAGGTACCGTGGATTTATTTACGATCACTTTATAATCACTCATGTAAGTGCCTATTTTTTCGGCGACGCCCAGGACATAGGACAAATCTGCGCTGCCATCCTCACCAGGCGGCGTAGGGAGCGCCAGGTATATTACCTCACTTTTGTCAAGAGCTTCTTTAAGGTCAGTGGTGAAAAACAGCCGCTGAGCCTGGATATTCCGGGTAAACATCTCTTCCAGATTGGGCTCATAAATTGGTATTTTACCCTCTTTCATAGCCGCCACCTTTTGCTCATCAATATCTACACAATATACGGAGTTCCCCAGTTCGGCCAGCGTTGATCCTGTAACCAGACCTACGTATCCGGTCCCTACAATCGTAATATTCAAAATTTTTACTTTATAATTGCGCCAAAATTACAGAAAATTTACCTTTTATTATCAAATAATAGAAGATGCTTAATGATAGCGGTTAGAACATTTTCCTGCCTGGTAGTATCTTAAACATATATCAGGACTTTTCATGCCAGCGTACACCCAATAATCTGAGAATCAAATCTGTTTTGTGTTTTAAGAATTTATTTGTATATTTGCACAGGAATTGCGGAAAAATGAAAAGGCTTCGAAAGAGAGCCTTTTTTCGTATCAGCAACCGTTCAGTAGATTATGGAGTTTAGAGAAAAGATAGAAAGCCTGATTGGCGAATTTCTGAAAGAGCGTGAAGATCTGTTCCTTATTGATCTTCGCTTTTCTGCCGCAGATGATATCACTGTCATTTTAGATGGTGATCAGGGTGTGTCGGTTCAGGATTGTCTGGATGCGAGCCGCGTAATTGAATTCAATATGGACCGCGAAGAGCACGATTTCTCGCTGCAGGTCATGAGTGCAGGGCTCAGCGAACCTCTGAAATCAGAAAGGCAGTTCCGTAAAAATATTGGTCGGGAGTTGGACGTCCTGCTTGCAGACGATACCAGGGTGGAAGGCGAGCTACTTACACTGGATGAAAAAAGTATTACCTTAGTACTCCGGTACCGAAAGCCCAAGGAAGTGGGGAAGGGCAAGGTTGATGTAGTGGAAGAAAGAGAGATTCCCTACTCAGAAATAAAAAAAGCGCTGGTAACAGTAAAATTTTAACAATATGATGACCGACGGAGTTTCCGTACTACTCATTATTATCACTATATAGATTATGGACAGTTTAGCGTTAATTGAAGCGTTTGGCGATTTTAAAGACGAGAAAAGCATCAGTAAGATTGACTTGATGGCTATTATTGAAGATTCACTGAAAACGCTGCTAAGAAAAAGATTTGATTCAGACGATCACTTTGATGTCATTGTAAACCCTGATAAAGGCGACTTTCAGATTTTCCTGAATAAAACTATTGTGGAAGACGGAATGTCCGAAGACGATGACCTGGAAATTGAATTGCAGGAAGCCAAAAAAATAGATCCTACCTTTGAAGTGGGAGAAGATTATACCGTTGAAATTCCGATTGCTGAATTAGGCCGTAGAAATATCCTTACACTTAAGCAGATTCTTGCTACCAAACTTCAGGAGCATAATAACGGACTTTTGTATGCGCAGTTCCATGACCGTATTGGTGAGATTGTTGTTGGAGAAGTGCATCATATTAGGAAACAGCACGCGATACTGTTGGATGATGAGGATAATGAATTTATCCTGCCGAAGGAAAATCAGATCCCTTCAGACTTTTTCAAGAAAGGTGAAAGCATCCGTGCGATTGTGGACAGTGTAGACTTTAAGGGTTCCAAACCGCAGATCATTGTTTCCCGAACTTCACCAAAGTTCCTGGAAAAACTTCTGGAGCTTGAGATTCCTGAGATCCAGGATGGTACTATCATACTTAAGAAGGTGGTAAGGATCCCCGGCGAAAAGGCGAAGATTGCTGTTGATGCCTATGATGACAGGATCGATCCTGTAGGTGCCTGTGTGGGAGTGAAGGGGTCCCGTATCCATGGCGTGGTGCGCGAACTGAAGAATGAAAATATTGATGTTATCCAGTGGTCCAAAAATCCTGAGATTATGGTGAAAAGAGCCTTGGGTAATGTAACGGTTAATAAAATTGACATCAATGAAGAGCAATCCTATGCAATGGTGTATACTCCGGTTGAAGAGATTTCCAAAGTAATCGGCAAACAGGGGCAGAACATTAAGCTTGCTTCATGGTTAAGTGGTTTTGAAATTGATGTATACCGGGAAACCAGTGATGACGATGATGTAGAACTGGACGAATTCAGCGATGAAATCAGCGAGTGGATCATCAAGGAATTTAAGAAAGTAGGATTAAACACTGCAAGAAGCGTCCTGGATAAGGATACTGAAGCATTGGTAAACCTTGTGGATTTGGAAGAGGAGCAGATCGATGAGGTGAAGCAGGTTCTTAAGGAAGAACTGGAAGCTTAAACACACCTCGTAAAATGCTGTACTGGGTACACGGGATTATAAAAATAAAATAGTAAATATTTGCATGCCAAAAATTAGATTAAATAAAGCGTTAAAGGAATTCAATATTTCAATGTCGAGACTTGTGGAGTTTCTGCAGGGGCAAGGCTTTGCTGTAGATGAAAATCCTAACGCTCAACTGGATGAAGCGGCATATGGGGCACTGAAGGCAGAGTTCATGAAGGACAGCGAGCAGCGTAAAGCTTCTCATGAAGTGGTTATGGCCAAAGTTCCTGAGGAAAAGCTGGTCGCGGAAGAGAAAGCACCGGAAGTGATTAAAGCGAGAGCTTCCGTAAGACCGGAAGCCAGGATCTTAGGTAAGATTGACCTTAACCCAAAGAAACCTGAAGCTCCTGCGGAAAAGCCGGCGCCGGCTCCGGAAACACCTGTGCAGAAAGAAGAGCCTAAACAGGAGACTCCAGCTGTGATTGAAAGGCAGGAATTCAAGATTCTTGACAAAATTGATCTGTCGCAGATAGAAAGCGGAAAACCGCGCTCATCCAAAAAGGAGCAACAAAAGCCAGAACCTGCCAAAGCGGCAGAGGAAAAGAAGGAAACTCCAAAACCCACAGAAGCCCCCAAAGCGGAAACTCCCGTGGCTGAAGCACCTAAAGCAGCAGATACAGAAACACCGTCGGTACCTGCAATTCAGGAATCTGAAAACTTAGGCGATAATAAAATTGAAACCGTATACCAAAAACTGGATGGTCCTAAAATCTTAAAGCAGACTGTAGACCTGTCCCAGTTCAATAAGCCTAAATCTCAGGGAGCCAACAGCGCTGGTGCCAAAAAGAAAAGAAAACGTATTGAAAAGCCAAATCCTGCCGGTGGGACTCAGTCCGGTAGCGGAGGTGCTGGAGGGCAGGGTAACAGACCCGGCGGTCAGGGTAACCGTCCGCCAGGCAACCGTCCACCACATCAGGGCGGCAATAAGCCGGGAGGCTCTAGACGAGGTGCAGACCGCGTAATGCCGGTTGAGCTTACTGATGAGCAGGTGAAAAACCAAATCAGGGAGACTCTGGAGAAGCTGACCAACAAAGGCGGCAAATCCAAAGGCTCCAAATACAGAAAAGAAAAACGGACTTACAGAAGGGAGCAGGACGAACTGCAGGAGCAGATTGATGCTGCAGACCGCACCCTGAAGGTGACCGAGTTTATAACCGTGGGCGAACTTGCAAGCTTGATGAACGTAAGTCCGACTGAAGTTATTTCAGCGTGTTTCTCACTTGGCGTAATGGTAACAATGAATCAGCGTCTGGAAGCAGATACGCTCTTGCTTGTTGCTGATGAATTTGGTTATAAAATCGAATTTTCCGATGCAGATATTGAAGAATCAGCTGCTGAGGAAGAAGCTGATGCAGAAGAAGATCTGGTACCGCGTGCGCCTATTGTAACAGTAATGGGTCACGTAGACCACGGTAAGACCTCGTTACTGGATTACGTAAGGAAAACCAACGTAATCGCAGGCGAGTCAGGTGGTATTACCCAGCACATCGGAGCTTATAATGTACAGCTTGAGAACGGTCAGAAAATAACCTTCCTCGATACTCCGGGGCACGAAGCCTTTACCGCGATGAGAGCCAGGGGTGCACAGGTTACCGATATTGCTATTATCGTAATTGCTGCTGATGATGATGTGATGCCACAAACCAAGGAGGCGATTTCTCACTCCCAGGCTGCAGGGGTACCGATGATTATTGCACTGAACAAAGTGGATAAACCTAACTCCAATCCCGACAATATACGTCAGCAACTTTCCGGAATGAATATCCTTGTAGAAGAATGGGGTGGTAACGTACAGTCTCAGGAGGTGTCTGCCAAATTTGGTAACAATATGGACGCATTGCTGGAAAAAGTACTTCTGCAGGCAGAAATTCTTGAACTGAAAGCCAATCCAAATAAAAATGCACAGGGAGTTGTAATTGAAGCGTCGCTGGATAAAGGCCGCGGATATGTAGCAACAATTCTGGTTCAAAGCGGAACACTGAAGGTGGGCGATTACGTTCTGGCGGGTAAAAACCATGGAAAAGTAAAAGCCATGCTGGACGAAAGAGGTAAACCAATGCAGTCCGCAGGTCCGTCAATGCCTGTAACGATACTTGGCCTGGACGGTGCTCCGGGAGCAGGTGACAAATTCAGGGTATTTGATGATGAAGGTGAAGCCAAAACTATCGCAACCAAGCGTGAGCAGCTTCAGCGTGAACTTTCTATCCGTACCAAAAAGCATACAACACTGGAAGAACTGGGCAGAAGAATTGCGCTGGGCGAATTCAAGGAGCTTAATATTATCCTGAAAGGGGACGTGGATGGATCTGTGGAAGCTCTTTCAGATCAGTTGCAGCGCCTTTCAACCGAGGAAATTAGTATTAATATACTGCATCAGGGTGTAGGACCAATCACCGAATCCGATGTAAACCTTGCCACAGCCTCCGATGCCATCATCATTGGATTTAACGTTCGTGCCGGCGCTAATGCGAAGGAACTTGCTGATAAAGAAGAAATTGAAATCCGTACCTACTCCGTAATCTATGCTGCTATTGAAGAAGTAAAAGAGGCAATGGAAGGAATGCTTTCACCGGAGATTAAGGAACAGGTGGTAGGTAATGTGGAAATCCGTGAGGTATTCAAGATATCTAAGGTCGGAAGCATCGCCGGGTGTATGGTTCTCAGCGGAAAAGTAGGACGTAATTCAAAAATCCGCCTGCTTCGCGACGGTATCGTGAAATTTGACGGCGAGCTGGAGAGTTTAAAGCGTTTCAAAGACGATGTAAAGGAAGTAACAAAAGGTTACGAATGTGGTCTGAACCTGAAAGGGTACAACGACATTGAAGTTGGAGATATACTTGAAGTCTACGAGGAAGTAGCCGTGAAAAAGAAGCTTAAATAACATCATTTACAAAATATAAAAAAACTACAGCAATGTAGTTTTTTTTGTATATTTACCGGCTTAATATCCTAAAAATAAATGATATAGTAATGAAAATTAAATTTATATGCGCGATTTTACTTATGGCGCCGCTCGTGCTGTCCGCCCAAACTAAAGAGGAACGTGAGAAAATTGCTTCGTTTTCAAATCATACTGCTAATGCAGCAATGGCCCTGGAATTAAAAGCTGAAGAGGAGGCCCGAAAAATAAGACTGGAAAACTTTCTCTCTAATAATCCTCAAGTTAAAAGAATACAGTACACTCCGGGTAAAGTAGAACTTCTTGATGTTCTCCCAAATGGAGATTTAATATTTGCAAAAACTTTTAATGCGGGTAGCGCAGTCACCGCAAGGGCTACAGCATTATATAATGGTGGAAGCTTAGGTATTAATATTCAGGGTCAGGGTATGATTGCGGGTGTTTGGGACGGTGGTATAGCTCGTACATCACATCAAGAGTTTGTTGTCAACGGATTGTCCAAAATTAATGTTATGGATACCGGACTTATTGATGAACATCCTACACATGTAACTGGGACAATTGCTGCAGAAGGAATTAATCCACTGGTAAGAGGCGTTGCTTTTAAATCAAGTATCAATGCTTATGATTGGACTTCTGATCTGAGTGAAATTCTCACAGCTGCTGCGGGAGGATTATTGGTTTCGAATCACTCCTACGGAATCGGATCGCTCGGCAGTTTATGGTTTTATGGTGCTTATGATAACAGAGCGCGTCAGTTTGATAATATAACTTTCAACAATCCATATTATCTTCCTGTTGTATCAGCAGGCAACGACAGAAACGAAACCAGCGCTCCAGGATCAACGCAGCTCGCAACTAAATTCGGTTATGACATGATTTTCGGTCATGGGAATGCGAAAAATGTTATTACGGTAGCGGCAGTTGGGCAGGTCAGTAACTATGTTGATGAAAATAGTGTGGTGATGTCCAGCTTTAGCAGTTGGGGTCCGTCTGATGATGGCCGTATTAAACCAGATATTTCAATGAAAGGAGTGGGTGTTAGATCTACCCTAGATACAAGTGATACTGCCGTTGGAACAATGTCCGGTACCTCGATGGCCTCACCAGGAGTTACAGGGGTTATAACGCTGCTTCAGCAGTATCATAATCAACTTTATAGTAATTTTATGAGGGCAGCCACTGTGAAAGGATTGATTCTTCATACTGCAGATGAAGCTGGCTACAACCCGGGTCCGGATTACGAATATGGCTGGGGTCTTATTAATGCAGAGAAAGCGGCAAAATTAATTAGGGACAAAAACCTTAGTTCTGCACGCAGTGTGGTTGAAGAACTTGTGCTTGCACCTAACGTACCATATACAAAGACCATCTCTGCCAGTGGTACGACTCCTTTAAAGGTATCTATTTCATGGACTGATCCTGCGTCGCCATCATCGAATACTGGAACTGTGGATCCCTCTACATTATATTTGGTTAATGACCTGGATCTTACGGTGACAGATGCAACTGGTACTGTTCACTATCCCTGGAAACTTCAGGGCATGAGCTCTCCGTATTCAGGTGCTACCAATACGGGAAGTAATAATGTTGATAACTTCGAGCGAGTTGACATCCTCAATCCTGCCGGTACTTATACAGTTACGGTAACCCATAAGAATTCACTGGTAAATAATCTTCAGAATTTTTCACTTGTTATTTCTTCTGAAAATTTAAGTACTCTTAACTCAAACGAAGTTAAAGTTATTGACAAAGATATTCAGATTTATCCTAATCCTGTTTCTGAAGTTCTAACAATTGCTAATGGAGTAAAGAGCTCCAAGGTAACAGTTTTAGACTATGCCGGAAGAATTGTCAAGCAGGAAGTCATTAAAGGTGAAAAGCTTATAGTAGGAGATTTGGAGGTAGGTAATTACCTATTGGTATATAAGGGCGCAGATGGAATTGAAAAAAGCTTTAAATTCACGAAAAGATAACAATTTTCCCTATTTATTGTAGATTATTAAAAAAACTAAAAAAAGGTTTGCTTATGTTAATTATTATTAACATATTTGCCGAATTAAAATATTAAAATTTTGTTAATATGAATGTTAAATTACGAGTAATTAGCGCAGGTATGCTATTTTTTATAGGCCATTCTGTAACAGCTCAAGTTGATACTACAGCCGTAGAAGAAATTCAGGAGGTTGTAGTATTAGGATACAGTAGAACCTCCACTAAACCTAAGGATGTTACTGCTTCCACTACAGTTACGTCTGAAAAATTTGAAAACAGACCTACAACATCCTTTCTGAACTCACTTCAGGGTGAAGCCCCTGGGTTGTCAGTTAATTCCACATCCGGTTCACCTGGTTCTGGAAAAATTGACATGATCTTACGTGGTATTGGATCCATTAGTGCTGGTAGTGAACCGCTTTATGTAATTGATGGTGTGGTTTCGAACTCTACACAATTTAGAAACTTGAACGATGCTGATATCGAGTCTGCGTCAGTATTGAGGGATGCTGCGGCTACCGCTATCTATGGTAACAGATCTGCAAATGGGGTAATCGTAATCACGACGAAAAAAGGTAAGTTCAATTCTCCGATGACCTTTAATTATAATGCGTCTACAGGTATAAACCTTTTGCCTAAAACCAAATATAACCTGATGAACACGCAGGAGGCTTTAACAATATCGCGCTTGTACGGAAAAGGTCTTGGGGTGGGCATGACTGATGCTGAAATTGCTAACTATCCGGTGAATACGGACTGGAGGAAAGTTTTCTTTAATCCAGGCGTTACACAAAGGCATGATATCTCTATGCGTGTTGGTGGCGAAAACGTAAATCTTTATTCCAGTTTAGGATACATGGATGTAGAGGGTATCGTCCCAACATCCGACTTTAAGCGTTTTTCTTTTAGAAATAACATGAACGGTCGTTCTGAAAATGGGAAGTTTAATTACGGTGTACAGTCAGCACTTTCTTTTTCAAGGAGACATCAGCTAGATGAAGAAACAAACACCAATATCCGTAATAACAGTATCCAAAACCCATTGCACGGAGCTTACGGTGGTTTGCCATACCTTCAGGCAGGTCAGTTCCAGAATGGACAGCAGTTATTTGATGCTATTGGGACTAACTTTGATGGCGGTAATAACGTGTATGTACTTGAAGATATCTTAAAAGGAACCATCCCGAACGAACGTACTGAAACCGGCATATTACTGAGTGGAAACCTCTCGTACAAAATTACCGACGATCTTACTCTTTCCAACAGAACGGGTATGGATCTTAAATTGTCCGAAACCAACTTTGCCCGTGCACCATGGAACTACCTGGCTATTGCAACTGCTTCAGGGCAGGCAACTGCCAATAATCCGAATCCATATCCTGGTATTGAGGATTTTGCTAAAGGTAGAGAGTTTAACTTTAATAACATTGTTAGCTTACTATATAACAAATCTATCGGTGATCATACTTTTGACGCTGGACTTTATTTCGATTATGTAAAAGCTCATTACAACTCTACGTCCCAAAGACGCACCGGTCTAAACTCACTTAACTGGGTGTTTGGTGCTGGAACAGGATATGTAGCACCGATATATTTCAACACTTCAGGAGCTAGCCCGGAGGTATGGTATGTACCAACAGCAAGTGCATCTGAAATTAATGCTGGAACAACAGCTTATTTCTTAACACTTGATTATGATTATGCTGATAAATATGGATTTTCCGGTTTGATCAGAAGAGATGGCACTTACCGTTTTGTTGATGAGAATCAATGGGGAACATTTTGGTCTGTAGCGGGTCGTTGGAATATTGAAAAAGAAGATTTTATGGCAGACTCCAGCTTTGACCTTCTTAAATTGCGTGCCTCTTATGGTATCACAGGTAACCAAAATATCATCGCAGGAACCTTGGGAACTAACCCATTGTTCGTTCAGCCAAACCTTGTGCGCGAAACTTATCTGACAGGTACAGGTTATGATAATATTACTGGAGCTACTGGTTTTGGCGGGTTAATGAATCCTCTAGTTCAGTGGGAAGAAATTGCGATGGCAAACTTAGGTTTAGATATCAAGCTTTTCAATAATCGTTTGGATATGAGGTTTGATGCATATGACAAAACTACTAATGAGGTTTATAACACCATCAACTTGTCCTCCATTACAGGTTCATCTGCGATAAGCGGAAATAACGGTAAAATCCAAAACCGTGGTGTTGAAGCGCAAATCCGTTATGATGTGCTAAGAGGTCAGGATGGCAAACTGTCTTTATATGGTAATGGTTCTTATAACAAAAGCAAGATCCTGAGCCTTGTAACTGAAGCAAATACAGGTAACATCCGTAACATTGTTGGTGGCGAACTTTATGAGTGGTATTTTGCTCCATATATTGGTGTTAATCCTGATAATGGAAATATGTTATTCCTTGATGCTAACAATAATGTAACAGAAACATTGGGCGATGCCGATCTGAGGGCAACCGGTAAAAGTATGTATCCAAAGTGGACTGGTGGTTTTGGTATGAATGCAGAATATAAGCGTTTCTACTTAGATGCACATTTCAGTTTTCAGCAAGGTGCATGGAAATATGATAATTCCATGGCTTGGGTATATGCCCCGGAATCTATCGGTGACTGGAACCAGTCTGTAGATCTGCTTGATGCCTGGACACCTGATAATACTGACGGATCTATGCCTGCGCTAGATGCAACTAACTATAATGACGCAGACTTCTCCGACAGATGGTTAAAAGATGCATCGTTCTTAAGATTGAAGAATGTAGCTTTAGGATATAATATTCCAAGTCATTTACTTAACGGAACAGGCGTTAAAGCTTTGAAGGTGTTTGTTTCTGGTGAAAACGTTGTAACATGGACCAAATGGAAAGGATATGATCCTGAACCTAACTTCTCTTATTCATTATCTGTTTATCCAAACATGAGAACATTCAGTTTTGGAGCAAATATTGATTTTTAATTAAATAGTAAAAGATTTCTTACAATGAAAAAAATAAAATTATTAGCATATGCTGTAGCAGCTTCGGTAACGATCTGGTCCTGTAGGGATGCACTGGATATTGTACAGCCAGGTGAAGTAACCGAAGAAGTTGTATTTAGAACTGTATCTGATTTGGAAGCTTTCCTAATTGGAAATGTTTATACTTCAGTGGATATTTCAAATGAGATTGCACTTACATCCTACTTTACCGATGAGACAGCAATCACTCCTACTAATTCCGGATGGTTTTTCCAAGAATTCCGTTATGGTCTGAATAGTGGGAACAGTTATGTTGCAGGCGCTTGGTCTACACATTACCGGACAATAAACCGCGTAAACAGACTTATTGAGGCTTCAAAGCTGATTACTCCACCAGCTGCGCAACAGGCTGAGTACAATTCAATTCTTGCAGAAGGTTATGCGATGAGAGCTTTCTCATACCTGCAACTACTTTCTTATTTCACGCCTGACATGAAGGACCCTAATGCATTGGGTGTTATCCTAAGTACTACCGTACCAGGAATTTATGACAAGCTTCCACGAGTAAGTAATGGCGAAATCTATGCTCAGATTGAGCAGGACTTGAATTTTGCAAGTGCAAACATTCAAGCATCTACTGCAACAAATAGTTATAAGTTTGTAACTCCACAGATGATTAACGCTGTAAGGGCGAGAATGTATCTGTATAGAGGAAACTATACACTTGCTAAGCAATATGCGCAGGAAGTTATAAATGCATCTAGCCCAATGACAATTGGTACTCCATTCATACAATCCAATTTCTATACTACAACTCCTTCTTCAAACCCTTACAGAAGAATATGGCAGGATTATGAAAAAGGTGAGGTAATCTTCGCACTTAGTCGTCCATCAGTTGGACCTGGCGGAAATATTGCCAGTCTTTGGACTACTAATACAACCAATTTTCAAGGTTCTCCTCTGATGGGTATGGGGCATAATCTCTATAATCTGATGAATACTGGTTCCGATATTAGAAGATGGGCGTTTGTTGATCCAACCTCAACTGCTACGGTAAAAGTTATTGATAAGTATCCTGGAAAAGGTAACACACCCCTTAAGAATGATATTAAGATTTTTCGCGTAACAGAAATGTATCTAATACTTGCTGAGGCTGCAGTAGCCGAAAACCAACTTTCGACGGCGGCAGGATATATTCAGCAGATCAGAACGGCGCGGAAATATACTGCTGGTCCAGCAACGCTGCCAGTCTACAGTTCGCAAGTGGATGGTTATCGTGACATTTTAAAGGAAAGACGAGTTGAGTTTGCATTTGAAGGACACCGCTATGTGGACTTAAGAAGACTTGGTGCTATAGCCGGTGTGAGCATAGACCGTCACCCACAAGATGATTTCTTCAATTCCAATACTCCACTTACATTGCCAATAACGGACTACAGATGGACATTCCCAATTCCTCAAATTGAGATTGCAGGTAATCCTACTATTGTTCAGAATTCTGGGTATAATTAATAAATAATAAACACATGAAAAAGTTATCATATCTTTTAGTATTGTTTTTCCTCGCTGTGGCTATTCAGTCCTGCCGGGATAACCACACAGAACCATTTTATGATGGTGAACCTGTACTTCATTTTCAAAAGGAATCCGCAGAAGTTAATGCTACTGACGTAGGTTTTACTGACTATGTTGTTGAATTTGGAACAATTGCTCCGGTAGCAGCTGGCACAACAGTAACACTTGTCAAGAAAGGTGGTGATGCTGTGGAAGGAACTGATTATGAAGTTTTAGGTGGTAACACAACACAAGTTGCGGCAGGTGCTGTTAATGGAAGTTTTACAGTTCGTGTTTTTGGAGCCGGTCTCTCTCCTGATACTGCTAAGACATTGGTTCTTGGACTACAATCTTCACAGATTGCTAACGCGGTATATAATCAGGAGATTACATTATCAATGAGAATGAAATGTCCTCTACCTTCAAATTTCCCGTTAACTTATAACGTATCAGTATATGCGTTCAACGAAGATGCACCATCCCATACGCAGACATTGGTTCCAGTACCAGGTACTGATAATCAGTTTACTATAGCATCTTCTTGGGGCCCAAATTTTGTAGCATGGGCAACCAACACACCTTCTTATGCAAATCAGTATTTGTATCCTGGTGTAATAACAATTAACTGTGGCGATGTTACCTTTACAACCAGTGCAGCGTACGGTTCTAATACTACAGGTACTTATGATCCTACAACAGGTGTTATACAGTTTGCAGTTCAGCAGTCGTTGTTTTCTACACAGTTTACAACAAATATCACTCTAACTCCTCAGTAAGGAACTAAAAGTTATAGTTAAGCCGCATTATTTAATGCGGCTTTTTTTATTTGGTGTGGTACAGCTTTATTTATTACTGTGCGATTACCATTTTCGTTAGCATCTTGACTTTTTTACATATCCAATTCTTGCTGTTCAGGGCTTTTTCTTACTTTTGTTCTACAATTTTACTGATGAGATACCTATTTTTCCTGGCGCTGCTCTTTTCCAACCTATACGCTTCACAGGTCGTGAACAAGACAGACAGCAATAGGGTGAAGCCTGCCGACACTCTGGTTATTGATTCGGGTACCAGGGATTCTTTGAAGATTTTTAAACCTACCATACAGGATTATAAATCCTTTACACAGTTTTCAGAAAAACAGGTGATTGACACTGTTCTTTCCGGCGAGAAAACTTATGTCTTCACCCAGTGGAACAACCGTGATAACTTTGGCAGGATTCAGTTCGCAAATATCGGAGCAGGCTTTAATCCCTTGGTTTATGAGTTAAATCCTGAACAAAATCTGACCTTACTTCCCGAAAACAAATCTTTTGGATTTCTGGGAATTAAAGATATACGCTACTATGATGTAAAAACGCCCACAACTACGTTTATTTATCATAATGCGATGCGCAACGGCGCCGCACTCAATTCAACCTATACACAGAATATCGGCAACAATTTTAATTTTGCCCTTGAGTATATGGGACTCCGTTCGCAGGGAATCTATAGTAACTCCCTGGCTGCGAATAACAATACGGTCTTCTCCGGCCATTATATCTCGGACAATTTGAAATACGAGGCCTTCGCACATTTTATACATCAGAATGTGAACAACCAGGAATACGGTGGAATTGCGAATGAGGAACTTTTCAGATCCGATGCCGATGCGTACGACAACAGGGCAAATGTGGAAGTTAATCTGCAGGGGGTGACCTCACAGTTTTCGGCGCGCAGGTATTACTTTAGCCACCAGTTTGCACCATTTGATCCTGTAAAGTATCCATTCAAGATCCGTCATACCATTTACCATCAGGGTAATAAGTACCGCTTCTCGCAGGATGCGCTACAGGATTTTTTCTATGACACACCTTCCGGGCTTGTGCCGGGATTTTCTTTAAGCACTGGAAAATTCTCCAATAACCTAAGCAATACAGTGAGCCTGGTTTTGGATAATGAGCGGTTCAGGATTGATGCAGGAGTCAGGCATCAGCTGATGACGCTCGGAGTTACAGAGCCATTGAACTTGGCCGATTTAAGTGTACCATCAGAAATCCGCGAAAACAGAATAGGAGCGGTCGGAAATCTAGGGGTTGATCTTTGGGACCGAATCGCGCTTAATTCCTTTCTGGAGGTTTCCCGTGGTGAGCAGTTTGGAAATTACCTGCAGTCACGTAATCAGTTAAGGTTTGAACCTGTTGAAGGCTATTTTGTAAATGCTAAAGTGAACTTTCAGTCGGCTGCTCCCAGCTTCAATTATCACCTGAACACTTCCCCTTATAAAGCCTATAATTTTTATGCAGGCGATCTGAAAAACCAGAATGTGCTTGAAATTGGGGGGAATGTTAATCTTAAATGGTTCGAAACCCAAGTCTTCGCTAATTATTTCAGAATTGATAATTACACCTATTTCCGGGCTGCGGTCCCACAGCAAAGTGATACTCCACTGAATATATCGCAGATTGGTGGCGATGCGACCTTCAGGTATGGAAAGTTCGGACTTAGTTCGAGGCTGCTTTTCCAGAAGACGCTGACCAACAGTGACCTGTTCCCTGCTCCTGATTTTGTAGGAAGGGTCAATCTGTTCTTTCAAAGCAAAGCCTTTAAGAATGCTGCCGAAATCCAGACAGGGGTGAAGGGGCACTTTTTCACGAAGTTCGGCTCGCGGGAGTATTCACCCATTCTCAATGAATTCACTGTTCCTGGACCTCAAGGATATCAGATTGGCGGAATTCCTGTAATTGATGCCTATTTCAATCTTAAGGTAAAGCGGATGTTCTTTTTTATAGAAGGCCAGCATCTAAATACCTTGATTGATAATAATAAAATATTTACAGCACCCTATTACCCATTCTATGATTTCCGGCTGAATATCGGAATTGTATGGTATTTAATAAGTTAGTAAACCGATTTGAAATTATATAAGAAAATACCTTTTGTGGAAATTATGGAAATCCCTGATATGATCAAGGATTTTCTAAACTCGGATATTTCTTACGCTGAGGATCACCTCTTTTCACCTGCCAATATTAAAGCTAAGATTGCAGCGAAAAGTGCTGATTTCACCTCCGCACACCGGAAAGTGCTCTATGAAGTAATGCGGGATCAGAATGCTGGATTGCAGGATGAAGTACAGCGTCAGCATTTGGATCTGCTTCGGGAAAGCACTACATTTACTGTGACCACGGGTCATCAGCTGAACCTGTTTACAGGTCCCGTATTTTTCATCTACAAAATTCTTCAAACCATAAAAACTGCCACCTATCTCAAATCACAGTTTTCGGAATACAATTTCGTACCTGTGTTCTGGATGGCTACAGAGGATCATGATTTGGAGGAAATCAGTTTTTTCAATACCGAAAACCAGCGTTATGACCTGTCTGCCACTTCTGGTGGCGCAGTGGGCCGTATTGTTCTGGACGATGTGTCATTTATTGACGGTTTCGAACAGGAATTTAAGGATTCGGTATTTGGTACCGAGCTGATTTTGATGATGAAGGAAGCGTATACTCCGGGTATTACATTGGCTGAAGCAACGCGCAAGCTGGTGAACCGGCTTTTTGCGGAGTATGGCCTTCTGATTATTGACGGCGATGATGCACGTCTAAAACGGCTCATGATTCCGGCTTTCCGCGAAGAACTGATTAATTCTGAAATATTGAAAAACACAACATCCAAAGTAGAGTTTCTGACCGCGCGGTATGGTAAAGTGCAGGTCAATCCGAGGGAGGTCAATCTTTTTTACCTCACTGAAAGCAGGAATCGGATTGATAAGTTAGGTGAAGAATTTGTGCTGGCCGACAGTGACCGGACATTTACCCAGGATGAGATCATTAGCGAACTTAAAAGTCACCCCGAAAGATTCAGTCCAAATGCGTTGATGAGACCTGTGTACCAGGAATCGGTTCTTCCAAATATAGCCTATATCGGTGGAAATGCCGAGATCATGTACTGGCTGGAACTGACAGGCTATTTTCAGGACAAAAACATTCCTTTTCCGGTTCTGATTCCGCGAAACTCCTTTTTAAATATCAGCAGTAAAACACTTAGCAAATTGTCCAGGCATTCGCTTGAGATCGATGATTTCTTCGGAGATTATAGTGAGGTAATTAATTCCAAAATCCTGCAGGACAACGCAATCCTGAAATTGCTGAATGAAAAGGAAGAAGAAGTGGCCGCGGCTTTCAAATCCATCCGCGAAATGGCTGCCAGAACCGAAAAGAGTTTTGGGAACCTGGTTGCTGCGGAGGAAACCCGACAGCTTAAATCCTATAAAAGAATGTGCCGGCGACTGCTTCGTGCCGAGAAGGTAAAACAGTATGAGCGCGTAGCCGCACTTCAGGATCTTTTTTTAAAGGTGCATCCGGGTGGGAAGTGGCAGGAACGGGTGTATAATTTTAGTGTATATTACGCTTTTGAAGGTAATTCTTGGCTTAAATCTTGTTTGGAGGAAATGGATGTACATACGTCCAGTTTGGTAGTGATGGTAGATTAATCCTAAAGCCTTAATTTTGTAAGGAATTCTTGTAATAAAGATGATGAAGAAAATATTCATAATGTCCGTCTTCCTGCTGTTCAGCAGTGTTTCGGCGCAAAAGAAAATGCATACTGTGGCCAAAGGCGACAATGCCTACAACATTGCCCGCAAATACGGCATTTCACTTGACGAGTTTTATAAACTTAATCCTGCGGCCAAAAGTGGTAACCTCAAAATCGGAGATAAAGTTACTGTTAAAAACAGTCCGGCAGCATCTGCCTCCTCAGCGGTTAGTTACATTACCGTCCAGTCCGGACAAACACTGTACGGTCTGCTCAGACAGTATAAAATCAGTGAAGCTGAACTCCGAAAGCTGAATCCGGGTCTGGAATCCAACCTTAAGATTGGCGACCGTATTGCTTTGCCTGCTTCTAACGTCAGCCGCTACGCAGACAGCAATACTTCGATTACTTCTGAAAAAGCAAAACCATCTGCGCCCGTATCTGCATCTGCCAACACCTACACTTCCAGCGGAATATCTTCTGACAATTTTGTTACCTATACTGTGCAGTCCGGCGATACAACTTTTGGCATCGTTAATAAATTTTCGGTAAGTCTGGATGATCTGATAAGGCTGAACCCGGATCTTGCGAAGGGCCTTAGAAGCGGAATGGTTTTGAAGGTGAAGCCGGCTGATAAAGCGTATGTTAAAAAGTCCGGCGATGAACTTAATGTTGTGGTCATGCTTCCTTTCGGTTATGAGTCCGGCGACAGCAAGTATAGAACTATGTCCCTGGATTTCCTTTCGGGAGCCAAGCTCGCTATAGAAAGAAATGCACGCCGCGGGCAGAAACTGAATGTCAAAATTGTAGATGCGGGAAGTGAGGCCACCTTTAAGAACTCACTAACTCAAATTAACAGAGATAATACCGATCTGATCGTAGGTCCACTTTTCAAATCCAGTATACTTGAAGTGCTGGACTATGTGAAGGACAGCAAAATCCCGATTGTTGCACCTTTTGCCAATTCAGATGACCTTTATGGATTCAGTAATCTTATTATTGTTGAAACTAACGAGCAGACTTATGCGGACCGCATCATCCAGGAAGTAAAAACTGCCCACACTGACCAGAGAATTTTTATAGTTGCAGATGGTGACCGTACCCACGCAAATTATATCCGAACCGGACTTATAAAGGCACTTAAGAATCCAAATATACAGCTGGTGAACTCACCGTCAGAGATTACGGCAGATACGAATATGATGACAGGACAATCAGTGCCCGTGATCGCGGTTCTGGCCAGCAATAATGACAGTACAGGGCAGGCGTTTGCCGAAAAGATGATCGCAATGTCCGGTGAGGTGCAGGGAATGAAAGCATTCAGTATGTTTTACGTACCTGCATTTGAAAAGAAGGCCGACGAGCTTGGTAAGGCAAGTTTAGTGTACGTAATGGACAGAACCATTAATACAGAAGGTTCTTTTGAAAAGGAGATTCTGTCTGAATTCAACAGAAAATATTGCAAAACCCCCGGTAAGTACGCAATTATCGGTTTTGATGTGATGAATGATATGTTAAGCCGCGAAAACAGCCGCGGTGAGATCTTCAGTCAGATGGGTAAGACCCAGACTCAGTTGGCAACCAAATTTGAATTTGAACGTATACAGAGAAACGGTGCTTACGTTAATACAGGTTACCGTGTAGTCCGTTTGGTACCCTGAAAACTTATTTCTTAAAGAAGTGCGGCATTGAAAATACATTTCAATGCCGTTTATTTTACGTAAATTTGCCGCATTAATTACTAATTAAAGTAGATGAAAGCACTTGTATTTCCTGGGCAAGGTTCACAGTTTGTTGGAATGGGAAAAGAACTATACGATTCCCGCAAAGACATCAAAGACCTGATGGAATCTGCCAATGATGTCCTTGGATTTGATATATTGTCGCTGATGTTCAGCGGTGCTGAGGAAGATCTTAAAAAGACAGAAATAACCCAACCTGCCATTTTTATCCATTCTTTGGCTGCACTGAAAGCTACTGATGCATTGGGCACCGAAATGGTTGCAGGGCATTCACTGGGCGAATTTTCCGCGCTGGTGGCAAACGGAGTGCTCTCTTTTCAGGATGGTTTGAAACTGGTGCATGAGCGTGCCAGGGCCATGCAGGAAGCCTGTGATGCTCATCCAAGTTCAATGGCTGCTATCCTGGGGCTGGAAGACAGTAAAGTGGAGGAAATCTGCGCTTCAGTAAATGGAGTGGTCGTTCCTGCCAATTATAACTGTCCGGGTCAGCTGGTAATCTCCGGCGAAACTGAAGCGGTTGAAGAGGCCTGTGTACGGATGAAAGAAGCCGGTGCGAAACGGGCGCTTTTGCTTCCCGTGAACGGAGCCTTCCATTCACCTCTGATGCAGTCTGCTCAGGATCGTCTGGCGATGGCTATTTCAAATACAAAATTCAGAAATTCTACAATTCCCGTATATCAGAACATAACGACTACTGCCGTATCTGATCCTGAAGAAATCAAGAATAACCTGATTGCCCAACTCACTGGACCTGTGAAATGGACCCAAAGTGTTCAGAATATGATTAAGGATGGGGCTACGAAGTTCGTTGAAGTCGGGCCGGGTAAAACTTTACAGGGTCTTATTAAAAAGATAAACTCCGAAGTCGTATTTTCATAATCTGCTTATGATGGGCAGAATATTTTCGCCGGGAAAATTATTGCTGACTTCAGAATACTTTGTCCTGGACGGTGCTCTTGCTCTGGCTGTTCCTACAACGCCGGGTCAGGAGTTTTTTTTTGAAGAAAAGGAAGACGGCCGAAGCGAAGTCTTTTGGGAGGCATTACATCAGGGCCACCCTTGGCTGCAGGTGAAGCTGGATTATAAAACCTGGACCATTCTGGGTACCAATTTACCGCAACCGGCAGAATTTGTGCTTCGTCTGTTGCAGTATATCCAGCAATATTCACCTACAAAATTTCAAGGTTCTGACACCTATTACCTCAAAACCAACCTGGAGTTTCCGGCAGATTATGGTTTAGGCAGTAGTTCTACGTTAATAAATAATATAGCTGAGTGGTCTGCCTGTGATGCCTATGCTCTAAATGAGATACTCTTGCATGGCAGTGGCTATGATATTGCAGTTGCGCGGGAGAAGAACGCAGTACTGTTCCAGAACTCTCCGGAACTGATGGTGGAAGTGGTAAACTATTCGCCGCCATTTAAAGATGACTTAATTTTTGTGCACATTAACCGCAAACAGGACAGCCGAGCGGGAATTCAGCTTTACCGGAGTAAGGAAAAGTCTGCGCAACTGATTAACCGGTTTTCCACGTTGACTCAGGAAATTTATGAATGTACTGCGTTGCATGATTTCCTGGAATTATTGGAACTTCATGAAAATTTGGTTTCAGAATTCCTGGGAATACCGAAGGTTAAAGATCAATTGTTCACCGGTTACCCCGGAACCATCAAAAGCCTGGGGGCGTGGGGCGGCGATTTTGTGATGGTCTCCAGGGTTGATGAGCACCGCTCCTGGTTTGCATCGCGTGGGTACACGTGGGTTTTTGATTGGGATGAATTGATTTCAGCCAGACCGTAAATGATTCTGTGCAAAATATTGGTGACCAATATCATTGTGTTTTAACATGTATAGCTTAGTAAATTTGCTTAAATTTGGCCCATTCAATTCGAAAAAAATCTATTTCTAGCATGAAACACATCAAAATTATTCAGCAGCTGAATGATCTGGGTATAACAGGTTATCAGGAAGTGGTGTACAATCCGTCTTATGAAGAACTTTTCCAGGCTGAGAACTCAGCAAAGAACGAAGGATTTGAGAAAGGCATCCTGACTGAGTCGGGCGCAATGTCCGTAAAGACCGGAATCTTCACAGGCCGTTCTCCGAAGGACCGTTATATTGTCCTGGACGACGAAACGCGTGACACTATTTATTGGGATGGCAAAGTAAACCTGCCTACATCCCCGGAAATATTCGCAAGCTGCAAATCTCTGGTTATGGACCAGCTGTCCAAATCCGAGAAGATTTATGTTGTTGATGCGTTTTGTGGCACCAACCCCGATACTCGTCTCAAAGTGAGATTCATTATGGAAGTGGCCTGGCAGGCACATTTTGTAACCAATATGTTCATCCGCCCTTCCAACCATGAGCTTGAAAACTTTGGTGCACCGGATTTTATGGTGATCAACGGTTCCAAAACTACTAATCCTAACTGGCAGGAGCAGGGATTGAATTCCGAGAATTTCGTGATGTTCAATCTTACAGAAAAAATGCAGATCATTGGCGGTACCTGGTATGGCGGCGAAATGAAGAAAGGAATGTTCGCTATGATGAATTATTACCTGCCGCTTAAAGGAATGGCTTCAATGCACTGTTCTGCAAATGTTGGCGAAGAAGGCGATGTGGCCCTTTTCTTCGGACTTTCAGGTACCGGAAAAACTACACTTTCTGCAGATCCAAAAAGATACCTGATTGGTGACGATGAGCACGGTTGGGACAATAACGGTGTCTTTAACTATGAAGGCGGTTGCTATGCCAAGGTAATTGATCTTTCTGAAGAAAAAGAACCCGATATTTTCAGAGCCATCAAGAGAGATGCACTTCTGGAAAATGTTGTTGTAGACGAAAACGGTAAGATTGATTACACAGACGGATCCATTACCGAGAACACACGTGTTTCCTACCCGATATATCATATTAACAAAATTGTCCTTCCTTCCAAGGCCGGTCATGCAAGTAAGATCGTTTATCTTTCTGCTGACGCGTTTGGTGTATTGCCACCGGTTTCTGTACTTACTGAAGACCAGGCTCAGTATCACTTCCTTTGCGGTTACACCTCAAAACTTGCAGGTACCGAGAGAGGAATTACAGCTCCTGAACCTTCTTTTTCACCTGCATTTGGTGAGGCTTTCCTTACACTGCACCCTACAATGTACTCCAAGACCCTTATCGGTAAGATGAAGGAGCACGGAGCAAAAGCATATCTTGTAAATACCGGCTGGAACGGTACCGGAAATAGAATTTCCCTGAAAGATACACGTGCAATCATTGATGCAATTATCGACGGCTCAATAGACCGTGCCGAAAAGGTGACTATTCCAATTATGAACCTGGAGGTTCCGACAGCATTGCCTAATGTATCTGAAGGAATCCTTGATCCGCGTGATACTTATGAAAATTCTTCAGAATGGGAAACTAAGGCCAAAGACCTTGCTGCCAGATATATCAAGAATTTTGAGCAGTATTGTGACTCCGATGAAGCGAAGAAATTAATACCTTCAGGACCTCAACTTTAAAAAGTCAGGTTTCGAATTGAAAAATCCCCGAATTTATTTTCGGGGATTTTTTGTGGTTAATTATTTAGGCTTAAAATAGCCAGCCTGTAGCCTTTTATTCCGAAGCCAGTGATCACACCGTCTGTATGCGCTGCGGTTACGGATTTTTGGCGGAATTCCTCGCGTTTGTAAATGTTGGATATATGAACCTCCACCTTTGCCGCTGAGATGTTTTTCAGGCAGTCTGCCAGCGCGTAGGAATAGTGTGTATAAGCGCCGGGATTGATTATAAGCGCATCATAGTTGGCCTCCTGTAAACGGTTGATCAGATCGCCTTCCACATTGGATTGGTAGAAATCAATATGATGTGTACTGAACTCAGCCTTGAGCGATTTTAGTACTTCCTCCATAGTCGTGTGGCCATAAATCTCCGGTTCCCTTGTGCCCAGCAAATTCAGGTTAGGACCGTTTACAATCAGTATATTCATATAGGGTAGATTTATCTCAAATTTAGACATAAAAAAACTTCCGAAAAAATTTCGGAAGTTACTTGGTAGCCCGTAGGGGAATCGAACCCCTCTTACCAGAATGAAAATCTGAGGTCCTAACCGATAGACGAACGGGCCATCCTGTTTATAATTACGCTAACTTGTTAACGTGCTTTGTAAGTTTACTCTTAAGATTAGAGGCTTTATTTTTGTGGATGATGTTTCTTTTAGCCAATTTATCCACTAAAGCAATCACTTTTGGAAGTTGCTCAGACGCTGCAGTTTTATCCTCTTCATTTCTTAGTGCCTTCACAGCTGTTCTTGCAGTTTTGTGATAGTACTTGTTACGCAGTCTTTTCGCTACGTTCTGTCTGATTCTCTTTAAAGCTGATTTATGATTTGCCATTATTTGTCTCTCAATTGTGGGTGCAAAGATATAGTTTATTTTTTATCCTGCAAATTTATTTTAAAAAAAATTAAAAAAATTGCTTTTGTAGCCTATAGGGGAATCGAACCCCTGTTGCAAGAATGAAAATCTTGAGTCCTAACCACTAGACGAATAGGCCGGTGAATTTCGGACTGCAAAAATAGGCTTTAATGTTGATCTCCAAAAATTATTTCAACTCTATTTTGCTACTTTCTGGATAACGGAGTTTTTAATTCCTTTTTCCTCCAGTGATTTCTGAAGTGCGATGGCATCTTCCAGCGTTTTTACATTACCGTAAGTATAATAGAACATACCGTTCAGCTTCTCGCGCTTTACGTCCTTAAGGTTTTTCACAATATAGGAATCAGAGGGAAGTTTGTCCTTGCCTACAAATACTTCAAGAGTGTAGTAACCGGAGCGCAGCGCCTGTTCGGGTACGAATCCGACCGGTGAAGCCGTTCGGAAACCTGCATCACGGGCTGTTTTCAGGTTGGCATCCCGTACACTGGCCAGGTTGGATACACTGTAATAGTATTTGTACAGACCGTTCTCCTTAAGAGCCAATATGTAATTGAGTCCTTTGAACGCAGGGTCACCGTAATTGTATTTAATTGGGCTGCTCATCAGCAGGATCCGGAAGTCATTTTTAAGTGGTATCTCCTTTTTTTCCTCTTTTTTGGGAGCTGCGGCGGGCTCAGATGCATTTACTTTGCGTGCATATCGGATGATGGCATCATATATCTGAGTGGCTGTCTTTTTCTGTCCCTCTTCGCTGTAAAGAAAATAGGCGTCGTCATAATTGTTTACAAAGCCCGTTTCAATAAGCACTGACGGCATGGCGCTCATCCTTAGGATGTGCAGGTTAGCCTGTTTCACACCTCTGGAAAACCGTCCTCCTTTTTCGAAATTCTCCTCAATAAAACTGCCGATAAACAGGCTGCGTTCCAGGTATTTACTTTGCTGAATTTTCAGTGCGATAAGTGATTCGGGTGAAGTAGGGTCGTAGGAGGCGAAAACTTCGCGGTCTTTGGCGTCCAGATAGATTACATCGTTTTCCTTTTTCGCTACCTCCAGGTTTTCGCGGTTTTGATTGGGGCCCTGCACGAAAGTTTCCGTACCGCGCGCGGTAGCACTTTTCGCCGGAGATGAGTTTACGTGTACGGATACAAAAAGGTCGGCTTTACTCCGGTTGGCAAGGTTAGTACGCTCGGTTAGGGAGGGATAAACATCAGTTTTACGTGTGTAAATAACTCTGAAGGCCTTATTTTCCTCCAGCATCCGGCCTAATTTAAGTACGATGCCTAAAGTGATGTCCTTTTCGCGTGGCGTACCGAATTCATACGATCTTGTTGCGCCCACATCATGGTCACCGTGTCCTGCATCCAAAACGATCGTAAACTTCTTTTGGGCGGTACCTGCAGTAAAAATTATTAAGAAAAGAAGTAAGAAATATTTTTTAAAACAAAAGTTTGTTATCATCATCAATTCTTAAAATTTATTATAATTTTGCTCGCAAATATTAAACAGTACCGGTATCAAAAGCGCCTCCAAAAATATATTACATATTTTAATTATCCTAATTTTTAACAGTTTTTTAGCACCACTGCATGCTCAGAACACTGCTGAAAATAAGGTGGTTAGTGACTCCGTACGCCGTACTGATACTGTACGTGTGCCGGGAGAGCAACTAGCTGATATCGTGAGGACTAAAGCGGACAGCGAACGGAATGACTTTCAGCATAAAATGACTTATCTGAACAAAAATGCACAGGTGAAGTATCAGGATATGCAGATTGATGCGGATTATATACGCATAGACTGGCGGAAAAATGAGATCTATGCACGTGGCGAGGTAGACAGCGCCGGCAGAATCATTAAACCAGCTGTGGCCACCCAGGCCGGTAAATCTTATGAATACAATGATTTTCAGTACAATTACAAAACCAGGCAGGCCATGGCCTATAACGCCCGCACCGAGGAGAGTGAAGGCGTAATTGTAGCTCAGAAAACCAAGAAATACAATGATTCGGTCTTTTTCATGCGCCGGGGATTATTTACTACAGACGAGTATTTCCTGAAGAAAAAAGATACCGTTGCCGACTATCACCTGCTGGCTCCCAATATCAAACTGATTAAAGGCAAGCAGAATTCCCAGGTGGTTACAGGACCTGTACAGATGTATATTGAACAGGTACCTACACCTCTGATCCTGCCGTTTGCGATCCTTCCTTTTTCCGACAAAAGATCTGCCGGTATACTGATTCCGAGTTTTGGTGAAAGGCAGGATGTAGGGTTTTTCCTGAACAGTTTTGGATACTATCAGCCAATCGGTGAACATTTTGATGCAAAGATCATGGTTGATTTTTACACCAAAGGCAGCTGGAACATCAGGCCGGAAACGAACTATGTAAAGATGTACCGTTACAACGGTAACTTTGCAGCAGATATCGGATCTACCGTGCGGGGTATTAAAGGCCTGGACGATTACAGCAAGGTGAACACCTACCGGATCTCCTGGCGGCACTCGCAGGATACAAAGGCTAATCCTCTGTTGAATTTCAGTGCGTCGGTAGATCTTGTAAGTTCAAAATTCTACAACAATACGATCAACAACAATTATATATTTAACCAGAATGTGCTGAATACACAGCAGAATTCTACCGTGAGTGTAACAAAGCGCTTTCTCACATTGCCTGTGACCATTACAGGAACCGCCTCGTACTCCCAGAATTTTTCATCGGGACTTGCTGATTTAAGATTGCCCCAGATTAATGTGGCGGTGAACCAGTTTTATCTGTTTAAACCCCGTACCGGCATCCGGGAAGGACTCCTGGAAAACATTACTGTGAATACCGGCCTTAACTTTACCAACTATGCCAACACCGGCGAGGGCGAAATGTTCACAGAAGCCATGTGGGACAAAATGCAGACAGGCCTGCGGAATAATATCACCCTGGGAACGAATACCAATATCGCTAAATATTTTACATTTTCCGTAGGCGCTAATATCGACAATGCGCTTACCACGAAAACGCTTCGCAGAACCTACAATCCGATCACCAACGAGGTGGAAAATAATTTCAGTAGTAAAATCGGCGGGTATTCGGTTTTCAGCACCAGTGCAAGTATTCAGACCACTCTTTACGGCACCAAAATCTTCAAGGCCGGCTCGGCCATCCAGGGAATCAGGCATATGGTAATGCCCAGTATAGGATTCAGCTACCGACCCGATTTTGGGACTCCCGGATTCGGATACTTCAGCAGCTATTATGATGCTGCCGGCTCCAATATTCCGTATTCAATATTTGATCAGGGCATAGTGGGTTCACCTACCAGTGGTATGGAAGGGGCAGTGAATTTCAGTATCGGTAACAATATTGAAATGAAGGTGCGCAGTAAAAAGGATTCCACCGGAGTCAAGAAGATCAAAATTTTTGAAGCACTCAATATCGCAGGTGGTTATAATTTGGCAGCCAAAAACAATAAATGGTCTGTGTTTACTGTAAACGGTCAGTCTTCTTTTCTGGACAGTAAACTCAGTCTCAACAGTAGCTTGATCATCGATCCCTATGAGAATGTATTTGTGCCCGAAGAAAACAGGGTAGTGCGTACGGAGAATTTTGGTAAATTTAATATACAGGGTTTCAACCTTCAGCTGTCTTATCCATTAAGTGACCTTATTTTCGGCGAAAAGGAGGAACTGGACAAGAAGTACAGCACCAAAGGCGAGATCAGAAATGAGAATTATTATTTTGATGATGACAATTATGCACGCTTTCATCAGCCCTGGACACTTAATATAAATGCGAATTACGGCTATAACAGAGGAGGAACGCTTTTCGGAAATACTGTGGCCTCTGTGGGGCTGGACGGCAGCATACAGCTTACTCCCTACTGGAATATCAATGGCAGCACCCACTATGATTTTATGACACAGGAACTGGCTTATACACGAGTGGGTTTCTCGAGAGATCAGCGCAGTTTTACAATAAATTTCAACTGGGTTCCTTTTGGACAGTATAAGGTTTACGACTTCTTTATCGGTATAAAGGCAAATATCCTGCAGGATGCGCTAAAATATAAGGACAGAAGTTTCACGCAACCTAACGCCCCATTCTAAGATTTCTTGCTGCAGCAGGCTGCTAAATTGCAGCTTTATCGCTAACTTCATTGGTTGACTGTTCCCGATTTAAGTTTTATATTTGCAAAAAATAAAAAATCTATGAAAAAAGTAATCACCACTACAAACGCTCCTGCTGCAATCGGTCCTTATGCACAGGCTAATATGGCCGGCGGCGTGCTCTATATCTCAGGTCAGATTCCGGTGGATCCTGCAACCGGTAATTTGGTGGAGGGTATTGAAAAGGAGACCCACCAGGTGATGAAAAACCTGAAAGCGATCCTGGAAGAAGCCGGTATGACATTTAAGAATGTAGTAAAAGCTTCTATTTTCCTGAAAAGCATGGATGATTTTGCGGTGATGAACGATATTTACGCGTCTTACCTGGATGCGGACAGCTATCCGGCACGTGAAACTGTACAGGTGTCCTGTCTTCCTAAAAATGTGGATATTGAGATCTCAATGATCGCCCATCAGGATTAATGAATTTTCTGCGAAATACTTTTGCGGTTCTTGTAGGTCTGACCATAGCATTGTTGGTGATCACTCTGGGTATACGAACCAATCCGGCCTGGATAACTTTTGAAGATTTTGCCCCATTTGAACATTGGGAAACATTCCTTAAGTCAGTGGAAGGCGATTACCGCTTCTTTGGTTTCCTGCTTCTCTTTACGGGTATTGGTTCGGTTGTAGGTGGTGTTGCAACAGCTATTATTGTAAAATATGGTAAGGTGGCCTACGCAATTCTCATCGGCTTTGCGTTACTTTTCCTGGCAATGCTGGATATTATTATTTTTCCCTACCATCCCACATTTTACAAAATCTGTATCTTCCTTACCTTCTTTCCGTTTTCCTGGATTGGTGGCAAGATTGTGGAGGTAATCTATGAACGCAGGAAACGGCGCCTGCGCGGGACAGAACCGCAGGAGTAAATTGTGACTGATATGAACAGAAGTGCCCCGGGATTCCCGGGGCACTTTCATTTACAATTATAATAATTAGTTAGGCATAACAAATCCTTTGGTATAGATACGGCCGTACTCGTCTACAAATTTGATCTGTACATTCCCTCTGTGGTTTTTAAGCAGGTTTTCTACATCTTTTTGAGAGTTTACCGGTTTACCGTTCACCTCAATTACAATATAGTTATCTACAATTCCAATTTTAGCCATCTCGCCACCTTCCTGCACGTTCTTGGTCACTACACCGCTGTTCAGTCCGTAATCCGTCTTGAACCTATCGCTGAGCGGTGAGAAATCGGCGCCTATTTTTTCGCTTACAGTAAGGTCAGCCTTAGTCCTTACGGATGTATTTCCCTTCTGATCCTTAAGTACTACACGTGAAACCATTTCGCGTCCGTTCCTCAGGTAGGTTACATTTACTGCATCACCCGGTCTTTTACTTCCTACAGCCAGTGTAAGGTCTGCGAAATCGGAAATCAATGTATTGTCTACTTTAGTAATTATGTCTGCTTTTCTCAAGCCGGCATCCTCCGCACCGCTCTTCTCAGTCACTTCTGTAACATAAATTCCGTTGCCTACCTTCAGGTTGGTCTTAAACTGCTGGTTGTACTGTGCAACCTGCTGGTCATTGGATAGGTCCAGCGAATTTACACCCAGGAACCCCCTTTGAACAAGGCCGTACTTCTTAATGTCTTCCACAATCTTCCTGGCCAGGTTAGAAGGCACAGCAAAACCATAACCCTGATAATAACCATTGGTTGATGAAATGGCAGAATTGATACCGATCAGATCACCATTTGGATTTACAAGGGCACCACCAGAATTTCCTGGATTAATTGCGGCATCCGTCTGGATGAAACTTTCAATTGGATTGCTGGCTTTGCCCTGGCTGCCCAGAATTCCGATTCCGCGTCCCTTGGCCGAAATAATACCTGCAGTAACTGTAGAGTTCAGCCCAAGAGGGTTACCTACTGCCAGTACCCACTGACCCACCTCTACATTGTCTGAATTCGCAAAATTGAGGTAGGGTAATCCCTTTTCTTCAACTTTGAGTAAGGAGATATCAGTGTTGGGATCAGTTCCTACCAATGTGGCGATATAACTTTTCTTATTGCTTAAAACTACCTCAAGCTTATTGGCACCTGCTACAACGTGGTTATTGGAGATAATATAGCCATCCGGCGAAATAATTACGCCTGAACCCATTCCTGAGGGAATATTATCCGGTCTTTGCTGGTTTCGCTGACTTCTGTTGGGCTGGCCGAAAAACCACTCAAAAATATCCTGCTCACTGCTTCGGCCCGCAGACCTGTTAGAGTAGTTTTTAATCGTTACAACTGCCGGTACGGTCGTTTTGGCAGCTTTCACAAAATCTTCACCCAAAGCTGCCTGGTTAAAGCCGGCAAAGGAAACATCATTTTTGGCCGTGGAAAAATATCCTGTATCTGCAATGGAAGCATCATTGTTTATGTAATTGATAGCTCCGAAAGTTGTAGCGCCGGAAACTACACCTACGACGGCATACGGTAATAATTTTTTAAAAATATTCTTCATAATATCTCTCTATTGTCTTTCTAATTTAAACAAATATGATGCTATATAGGTATCTTGTCATATTAAGATGTTTCATCTTTAACTAAAATTTAACTACTAAACGCCCCTATTTATATATTTTTAAGGGATTTGCCTGCTTTTATTGAAGATTGGGTCAGAAGGGCTGTTTAAAGTTCTGTCATTTTGACCTCTAGAGCCATTTTTAAATAGCTTATCTTTGCAAAAATTTATTACAAAAATGACAAAAAGCGGTAAAATAGAACTTATGGCGCCGGCCGGCGACTTCACTGCCCTTCAGGCAGCTCTTGATAACGGGGCAGATTCTGTTTACTTTGGTGTGGAACAACTTAATATGCGTGCCCGGGCTTCCATGAATTTCACCCTGGAAGATTTGCCGGAAATTGCCCGCAGATGTGGGGAAAAAGGCGTGCGTACCTACCTTACACTTAATACCATTATATACGACCACGATCTTTCTATTATAAAGACGCTTCTGGATACAGCCAAGTCGGCAGGCCTTACAGCAGTTATTGCAATGGACCAGGCGGTTATTTCTTATGCCCGCCAGATCGGTCTGGAAGTTCATATTTCTACCCAGATCAATATTACAAATATTGAGACGGTGAAATTCTATGCACTCTTTGCAGATACCATGGTGATGAGCCGTGAGTTAAGCATCACACAGATCAAGAAAATCTGTGACCAAATCGTGAAGGATGATGTTCGCGGACCTTCCGGCAATCTGGTCGAAGTTGAAATTTTTGGTCACGGCGCACTTTGTATGGCCGTTTCCGGAAAATGTTACTTAAGCCTGCATTCAGCTAACTCCTCGGCCAACCGTGGAGCCTGTAAACAGAACTGCCGTAAAAAGTATACAGTAACCGATCAGGAAACGGGCTTTGAGATTGAGCTTGATAATGAGTATATGATGTCGCCTAAGGACCTTTGCACCATTGGATTCCTTAATGATATCGTGGATGCCGGTGTGCAGGTGCTTAAGATTGAAGGCCGGGGCCGTGCTCCCGAATATGTAGCCACCGTGACGAAATGTTACCGCGAGGCGATTGATGCAGTAGCCGACGGCACTTTTACTCAGGAAAAAGTGGAGAACTGGATGAAGCGGCTTGAAACTGTTTATAACAGGGGTTTCTGGAGCGGATATTACCTGGGACAGGAATTGGGTGAATGGTCCTCCAATTCAGGATCGAGCGCGACTCAGAAAAAAGTATACGTTGGAAAAGGCAGACATTTCTATCCAAAATCCAGCATCGCGGAATTCCTTATTGAAGCTTATGATGTGAACGTAGGTGATACGGTTCTTATACAGGGCCCAACTACGGGCTCACAGGAAATGGTACTGGAGGCCATGCAGGTGGATACCAGACCCGAAGCGGACAAAGCTACCAAATCCGACGTAATTACTTTTAAGACCGATTTCAGGGTAAGACCAAGTGATAAGCTCTACAAGATCGTTCAGTCATAACAGGCCGGGCAAATCAAAATCAAACGGATTCTATGATTATAGTTACGCTGCAGCGCGATAAATGTATTGGCTGTAACTACTGTGCTGAGTTTGCACCGGAGTTTTTCCGGATGTCCCGTAAAGACGGAAAATCAGTTCTGTTGAAGTCAGCAGATAAAAAAGGATTCTATACTCTTAAAACTCCCTCAGCTGATGCGGTGGAACCCTGCGAAAAGGCGGCTAAAGCTTGCCCTGTGAATATTATTTCTGTGAAAATAACTTAGCCTATGACTAAGCACGAATTACGGACTTTGTATCTAGAAAAGAGAAAAGCGCTTTCTGAAGCGGATGTTAAATTAGCCTCCGAACGCATCTTTTCGCGTTTCCGTGAGGCTTTTCCGGTTACAGTCGGTCAGAAATTCCATGTTTTTATCAGTATCAGTAAGTTCAATGAAGTCCATACCGCCCCGTTCATCAATGAGCTTTATGAAAAGGGGGCACGTGTGTTCGTTCCTAAGATGCTGGACGGCGAAATAATTTCCGTTGAAATATTTCCGGACACCGAAATGATTCAGAACGGTTGGGGTATACGTGAACCGGAATCCAATAAGGATGCGAGGGTAAAAGATTTCGACTATATAATTACCCCATTGCTTTATTGCGACCGAAGTGGGGGCAGAGTGGGTTATGGGAAAGGTTTCTACGACCGGTTTTTCGCCACCCTTGAGCCAAACTGCAGTAAGGTGGGGGTGGGATTCTTTGCGCCGGGATTACCGGTGGCCGATCTGACAAAAGAGGACGTACCTCTTGATTATCTGGTTACACCTGATGAAATACTGTCTTTTAGGATAGGTTGCTGATAGAAGTTCAGGAAAAAGAACTTGAATTCTTTCTTAAATCTGATTTCAGCGGGAACCAGTACATACTGAGCTTCACGCTGGAAACTACCGATGGGCCGGTTGTTGCGGTCAAAGTACTGAACGTCAAAACGAGCAAAATTCAGCGTATCCTCCTTAAAATAGCGTTCTGTAACTTCAAAGTTGCCAATACGCGCATTCCCAACATTCAGGCTGTCAAGTTCTGTAAGAAGGTTGTGGACGGTGAGTGAGTCGGGTTTATAGAAATAACCCAGAATTTGCTTATAAAGTGCAGCATCGATATCAGTATCCTGCTTTCCGGCCTTGTACAGAATAGACAGTTCCAGGACTTCCCGAACCTTTTGTTTGGTAATCTTATTGATGGCCTGCGCGCTGTCCATCTTTGTAGAGGGGTAGCTGGATTTGTTACTGTTGTATTTTACCTGCTCCAGGGACAGGTTGGGTGCCTGCTCTTTCTTACAGGCTACAGCCAGAAGAATTACGCATATCATTAATAACCTAATTATTTTCTTCATCTTCATTTATTTTAAATTTGATGGATACTATTTTTCCCTTTTCCCTAATCATTTCAATTACGGACAGGTTTCGGAGCGAGGTCGTAGGAGTGGTTACCAGAGTGATGTATTTCTGCTTATCCAGGGTTTCTATCCCATACAGGTCACTGTCATAAACCTGGTAAATGACAGCATTGTCACTTATACGGTTTTCAAGCTCGCTGCGTTTTTGTTTTATCAGTGTTAACGCCTCATCCGGGTTGCCGGAAATATCTTTTTTTGAGAAATAATAGACGGCCATTTTATAATCGTCCGGCTTTAGTTCTAAATTTTCCTCACGCGGCGCAGTTTCCAGGTTTCGGTTTACACTCAGGTTTTCATAAAACGGCGAGGTTATCTCCATTCTTAACACCTTGTCTTTTGTTGAATACTGGAAGCACTCACCGGGTGGAATTCTGTACATAATGGGAGACTCGTTTTCTTTAATCACCTTGATCTCCAGCATATTCTGTATAGAGGCATTCCGGTCGGCGTCAGAAAAACAGTACATATAAGTCCTCTCAAATATCTTATCCCCAAATGCCAGCAATCCGGTCAGAACAGCCAGTACGATCGTTGCTGCACCTAGAAGATATTTTCTGATGGATTTCCGGCGTGGAATCTGTTCCGTATCGTACGTGTCGAAGGATGGGCGGATATCTTTAAGCGGTTGATTTTCAGTATCCGATTTTTGTAAAATAACAGTGTTAGGTTCTTTGCTGGCGCTTTTTTCAGCAATTGAAGGTGCCGATTCTGCTACTGGTGTGGCCTGGGGATTTTCCTCTTCCTGGGACAAAACAGTTTCAGCCGTGTTGAGAGATTCATCACCTAGGCTGCAGTTTTTCCGGAAGTCGTGCCATGAAACGAAACCCGCGTAAATACTAAGAAGGTTAAGCATGTCAATGCGCGGCAGCTTAGTTGCAGGCACCGTCTTGAAATAAGTATAAAAGGTCTTTTCGCTGATGTTGCCTTTGGCAATCTGACGGAGATCTTCCTGAAAATAGATGATATCTATACCTTTCCACTTGGATATATCTTCGTGGGAAGGTGTGTGATTCTTAAGATACTGAGCCTGCACAGCAAGTTTCAGCTGCTCAAAATGCAATAGATCTATATTTGACAATCTTTTTACTTTTTGTTAAGGTGCTGATAATCAGAGTTACTTTTTTGTAAAACAGTTTTACAAAGATAATACAATTAATTTTCTGCAACAAAATTCCGTATGCCTATACCTTTGTAGTGTTGAAAATGAATGATTCTCTCATGTCGTCTTCAACAAAGTGTAAATTTAAACAACAAATCAAATAATTTAATAGTATTATGAAAAAATCATTTTTAATCACAGGTTTCGCTGCCCTTGCTCTTGTTGCGTGCGATAAAAAAGAAACAGTAGATACAACCAACTCTGCAGACTCAATGGCTGTAGTTGCTACAGATTCGGCTGCAATGGTTGCTGATTCAGCTGTAGAGGTTATCGATTCAGCTGCTGCTGTTACTGTGGATGCTGCTGCTGACGCTGCTTCTGCTACAACATCAAAAGGTGCTGCTGTTGCAAAAGACGCTGCTGCTGGTGCTGCTGAAGCCGCCAAAGGTGCTGCTGAAAGTGCTGCCGGTGCCGCTAAGGACGCTAAGGACGCTGTAAAAGAGGCAACTAAGTAATCTGAAAAAAAATATTTCAACCTGTAAATATTAGGTTTGGAATTCAAAAATAAAGTGTACTTTTGCACGCATTAAAAAAAGAACAATTAATTAATTTAAATATACATTATGAAAAAGTCATTATTCGTAGCTGCATTCGCTACATTAGCTCTAGTTGCTTGTAAGAAAACTGAAACTGTTGACACTACAGGTGCTGATTCAACTGTTGTAGAAATGGACTCTGCTGCGATCATCACTGATACTGCTGTAGTTGTTGCTGATTCTGCTGCTGTTGTTGCTCCAGAAGCTACTGTAACTGATTCTGCTGCTGTAACTAACTAATAGTTTACACAAACGAACAAAGAACCGTTCCTTTTTTGGGAACGGTTTTTTTATGTCTTTTTCTGAAGTTTCTGTCTTAAGATTTCATAACAGGATATGGCTACGGCATTGCTGAGGTTCAGGGAATCAATGCTGCCCGCCATCGGTATTAAGGTATTCTGGCCTTTGCCTTGCCAAAAAGTACTGAGGCCTGAATGCTCCGTGCCGAACACCAGCGCCGCTCTGCCGCTCAGATCCTGGGTGTGGATATCCCGTGCGCTGCTGTCCATTATTGTGGTGAAGATTTTGAAATCCCGGTCTTTCAGGAAAGCATGAATTTCTTCTGTTTCGGCCTGATAAACATTCATGCCGAATAGGCATCCAACGCTGGACCGTATCACATTGGGATTGTAAATATCTAACCGGGGATCAGCAATCAGTAGCGCTTCTATTCCAAAAGCTTCGCAGCTCCGCAGTATCGCACCCAGATTTCCGGGTTTCTCCAGTGATTCAACAACTATCACCGATGACTGTGGCGACGGGTTAAAATCCTCAAGGCTGCATTCTTTTTCTCTGTAGAGTCCGATGATTCCTTCAGCTTTCCCGCGGTAGGCAAGTTTTTCATATACCTTCGCGGAAACCTCACAAACTTTCCCGCTTGGAGGCTCCGCATTATATATGCTTTGCGCAATATAAAACTCCTCTGCCTCGTACCCGAAACGAAGGGCCCGCTCATTCTCCTGTTTTCCTTCCACAACGAATATTCCCGCTTTTTTGCGAAACCTGTTGTCAGTAATTATCCTGGAAAGTTTCTTTATTCTCTCGTTCTGAAGGCTCTCAATCATTTTCATTATTATTTTCGTGGTCAGCAGTTGCCGGTTCCTCTACGCCTGATCTTTCCAGTAACTGGGCCGGCAATTTTTTCTTAGGCTTTGCGCCCAGCTGCCTCAGTTTATCTGCCGAACGGACCAGATTTCCATTACCGGTGGAAAGTTTTTTCATGGCATTCTCGTAATCTGCTTTGGCGCTCTCCATTTTCTTGCCTACATTCAGCAGATCCGAAACAAATCCTTCAAACTTGTCGTAGAGCGCAGCTGCCTGCCGTGCAATTTCCTCCGCATTCCTGTTTTGGTCTGCACGCTTCCAGACATCGGATATGAGTTTTAGGTAGGCTATTAAATTGGTAGGGCTCAGCAATATAATATGTTTGTGATAAGCATAGTTCCAAAGCTGCGTATCGTACTGTACTGCGGTAAGAAAGGCAGGTTCTACCGGTATGAACATAATGGTGAAGTCAAGCGCCTCTTTCAGATTATCATACCGTTTATTTGCGAGGGTATCTACATGTTTTTTAATAGCTCCGATGTGCATATTCAGATTAAGCTGCCGGTCTTCGTCGGTTTCTGCGGAGCACATTCTCTCATAAGCATTAAGCGATACTTTGGAATCTATGATGACTATCTGGTTTCCGGGTAATTTCAGTACAAAATCAGGCCTCTGACTTTCGCCACTCTCTGTCCTTATATGATATTGCGAAAAGTACTCCCTGTCTTTGCAGAGTCCGGAATCCTCCAGGATTCTTTCCAGGATCATTTCGCCCCAGTTTCCCTGTGTTTTTGTCTGACCTTTAAGCGCTGCAGCAAGATTATTGGCCTCCTGACTGACCTTAGAGGTTTGCTCCAGCATAAGTTTAATAGTATTGTTCAATGAGAACCTTTCACGTGCTTCATTTTCGTAGACTTCATTCACCCGTTTTTTAAAGGTTTCCAGGTTTTCCCCCAGTGGTTTCAGCAATACATCAAGATTTTCCCTGTTGGCATCGGTGAATTTTCTGGATTTCTCTTCCAGAATTTCATTGGCCAGATTTTTAAACTCGTTTTTAGCCAATTCCTGTATCCGCTCAATCTCCGCTTTCTGGTTTGTTAATGACAGCTGCAGGCTTTCGTTATTGGCAGTCAGTTCAGCATTTCTGCCAAACATTTCCTGTTTTTCATGAAAAAGGGCTTCAATCTGTTGGTTGAGCTTAAGATGGATTTCCCGCATTTCATTAAGTTGGCTTTCGGTGCGTTTGTTCTCCGCGGATACTCTTGCCAAGCTGTTCCGGAGGGAAGAGATCTCCTCTGTAAATTTTTGGTTTGCCGCCTTTTCGGTTTGAAACGCTTCGTCCAGTTCCTGTATTTTCTTTTCGGAATTTTTTAAATCAGCTTGTGTGCGGATGAAGTTTGTGTTTAATTCATCATTAACCTGCCTTGATACATGGGTGGACTTCAGCATAAAGTAGGCGATCACTGCCCCCGCACCTGCCCCGCAGATAACACCAATTATCAGTGATGTAATTTCCATTTTTCAAAAGTAAAAAGAAAAATGGGTATTCGGAGTACAGCACAGTCTTTATTCAGACCGCGGTGGCATAAAGCACATCAATATTCCGGGCTACGTTGCTGCTTTCGCACGCTTTCAGCTTAGCCAGGATGTGCTTCGGCGTCCTTGGGGATGTAATGATATTTGCTGCAATTTGTGCCGCAGCGTGATCCACGATGCGTACAAGGGTAGGCCTAATAAAGGATGAGGAATTGGAAAGCACTGTGGCGGCAGCCCACGAAGTTTGGCGGGCCTTTGAAATGGCAAAGTCCAGCGTGCGGTTATCATTTCCCTGTGACAGCTGATCCAGTACTTCTACCGGATAACATATTTCACTCAGTGATTGCTGCACTTTTTGATTGATGGACGCAATGACGGTATTGATTTTATTGAAATCATTTTTCAGCGGATTGATTTTCCGGTATGGCATGATGGATGCTGCCGCAACACCCAGGTCAAGGTTGATGTGGGCATTGATACCCAATACAATATGCTGCATGATAAGCAACCGTGGGTCTTTGGCCGCTTCAAATGCGGTATGCCATGAATTGCTGCATTTCAATCTCTTTTTATATTGATCATAGGCTTCAAAATACCGGTACGCAAACGCCAGGTCCAGTCTTACCATTCGGGCCGGATCTTCAAATTCTTTTCTCTGCACACCCTTCAACACAGCAATGGTCATACTTCGGTAGGTACACGCAAAATATCCGTTCGGACTCTGCTTTTTCCTGCAATCGTCAATGATTTCATCAAGCTTTCCGAGTACCTGTTCTATTGAAGTGAAATTTTTCATTACAGGAAATGTTTAAATGGATTCAAAAATGCCGGTTCAGAAAATCAGAATGTTACCTAAGGGGTATCTTTTGCTATTTTCTTATGATACTGCAGATGCATAGGAATGGCAGCCGATCCATACCAGGGGAGGATTTCCACATTAAATATTCCTGTCTTTACGGTAGGGTCATTTTGCAGAAGATCCCTTGCTTCAGCTTCTGTTTTTACATCAAGCAGGAAAATGCCACGGTAGCCCAGGTTGTTCTTAGTGGCGAAAGGTCCTGCCAACTTCAGCTGTCCGGCCTTCTCCATTTCATTCATGTTGGAGAAGTGTCCTTTAAAAAGTTCTTCGCGCTGCTTCTTATCGGTGATCAAGGCATCCTGAGGTCCGGTTTTCAGGATGATTAACATATAGGATCGCATTCCCCTTTCATCTGCACCCAGGGAATCTGCCAGTTTCTGATTGAATTTCATTTCAGATTTACCGGACATACCTTCTTCTTTTGCACTCTTTACAGCGCAGGAGGATAAAATTATGATTAAAATACATAGAACTGAAACCTTCATATTTTCTGAATTTGGTTAATATGCTTTATCTGCTGAAACGAAAAAATTCCTCCAATTCGTGGCTGCCTCCCTTAAGATGAACAGAAAGCATTTCCATGCCTATAACTGAAAAGGTAATCCCATTTCCGCCGAATCCCAAAACAAAATAAGCGCCCGGAAATTTGGGATGTTCGCCAATATAAGGTAATCCATCTTTCGTTTCGCCGAAAATACCGGCCCAGGTAAAATCTGGCCTGAAGTCAAAATCGGGGAGTAGTTTTTTAACATAGTTTCTTAGCTTTTTTGACTTTATGTCCAGAAGCTGATCCCTTTTTTCCTTATTTATAAACTCTTCATCCTCTCCTCCCACCAAAATACGCCCATCGTCAGTACTTCGGAGATAGTGATAGGGCGAGGAGGTATTCCAAAATAACATACTGTCAAACTTAGGTGGCAACCGGGAACTCTGTTCACTTACAAGAGCATATGTAGAAAGGAGTTTAACAAAATCATCCTTTACCACCTCTACACTTTCAAAGCCGTTACAATAAATGATTTTTTTTGCTGAGATAGTATTGCCAAACTCTGTAGTAGCTTTTATTCCGGACTTTTTATAGACAACACTTTTAATATTGGTCTTGTCGAAAATTTTTAAACCTTTTTTTTGGTTAAAGTTAAGAAGATCATGCGAGAACTGAAATGCGTCCATGCTTCCGCCCTGATCTGAGAGGATTCCTCCAAAGCTGCTCTTAAGTCCGTATAATTTTTCAATTTCTGCCGCTTCCAGCCATTTTACCGGAAAATCATGCATTTCACGGGCGTTATATTCTTTCTTTAAATCTGGAAGATCCTTTTTATATGCGGCAAAGTAGAGCGACTTCTTTTTCATAAAACCGGCTTTGGATTTTATATTTTTTGAAATTTCAGCCAACTTATCGATAGAATGATAACACGCCCAGTAGCTTTGCACCGCACCTTTCTCACCAATCATTTCCTTGAGCTCGCACAGGGGGGTGTCTATTTCGTACTGCAGCATGGATGTGGTTGCAGAGGTGCTCCCGTTAGCAACTTCACGGCGGTCAATCAGCGTGGTTTCGTAACCGTCTGAAATGCATTGGTGAGCAATAAGGCTGCCCGTAATTCCGCTGCCTAACACAAGGATTTCTGTTTCATGGTTTTCACGCAGGGAAGGATAGGAATTGATAATGCCGTTTTTTACCAGCCAAAATGGTTCTGAAGTTTTAAGATTCATTGCGTGATTAATGGTATTAGCCAGTTATATTTAAAAATTCTTTCGCTAAATTAATCATCCGTAATTCGCCGGTATGCTTTCCCGGTTCATCTGAAAGTTTCACGGTGGGTATCCAATCGCCGCTTTGGGATTTTACACCTGTCAGCTTCATCACGATATTCATAGGCTTTACACCCGCATCATTTGTAAGATTGGTACCGATTCCGAACGAAATCCCTATTTTGCCCCTGCAGGCCTGGGTGATTTCAGCAACTTTGTCCAGATCGAGCCCGTCTGAAAAAATAATATATTTAAACAGCGGGTTGATGCCGTGTCTGTTATAATGGGCAATGGTTTTTTCTGCAAATTCAATTGGATCGCCACTGTCATGACGTACCCCGTCAAAAAGTTTGGCAAATTTCTTATCAAACTGGCTGAAGAAAACTTCCGTAGTATAAGTATCGGACAGGGCTACGCCAAGGTCGCCACGGTATACGTCCACCCAATGTTCCAGTGAGAGCGCATTGGCCATCTTGAAACCATATTCGGCTGCATGAAACATAAACCATTCATGAGCATGAGTGCCAATAGGCTTTACGCCGTATTTCATTGCGAAATGCACATTTGAGGATCCCGTAAATCCGCTGCTGCTGTTACGGGTAAGCGCGTCCATGACAAGGTCATGCACTTTATACGAATGCCGGCGCCGTGTACCGAATTCGGCATATTTTACCTGTAGCCTTTCCAGTCCCTCCACCTTCAGCAATGCTTTCTGCTGCACGGTGTCATCAGCCTCACGCTCCATCTTGTTCAGCTCATAATGCAGTTCAGAAATAAGCGCCAGCAACGGGACCTCCCAAAGGATGGTGCGGTACCATTGGCCTTCTACAGTGACTTCCAGATCACTGCCCTGCTGCCGGATGTGAACTTCCGACGGATCATAATGGTAGCCGCCCAGGAAATCGAGATATGGAAGGTCCAGATAAGGACAGGTAATACGGAGGTAGTCTTTTTCTTCGCGTGTTAGTTTCAGTTCAGCCATCGCATCTACGGCTTTCCGGAGTTCGGCATCAAAACCCTCAGGGAAGTGATGGTTGCCGCGGTTAATAAACCGGTATCTAACCCTTTCATTTGGGAACAGCTTCACCACCGCATTCTGCATGGTAATTTTATAAAAGTCGTTATCGAGAAGGGAGCGCAGCCGTACAGAATTCGTCATACTGATAAATATTAACAAATGTAGATAATCCAAAGAAAAATCGCCCTGTAATAAGGCGATTTTATTGTGAAGGAAGAGGAAATTACTTGCCGAGGAAGGAATTGTACATCCATACCTCTTTTTCCTGCTCCGTTATATAATCACTCATCTGTGAGTTGGTTCCCTCGTCACCTGCTTTTTCTGTCATGTCCAGAAGTTCTCTCTGCATATCAATGAGGATTTTAAATGATGCCAGGATGTTTTGAACACATTTATTGCCGTCGGAGACTTCGTTGCTTTCTTTGATTGTCGAAACAGTGAGGTAATCTGAATAGTTGTGTTTGGGAGTGGCGCCCAGTGTCAGAATCCTTTCCGCAATTTCGTCGATTTTAAGAACCAGATTATCATAAAGTTCTTCAAATTTTGGATGAAGGGTGAAAAAATCACTGCCCTTGATGTTCCAGTGGGCTCCTCTGGTGTTCTGATAAAATACCGAGTAGTTGGCCAGCAATTCATTCAGTTTTTCTGCAATAGGATTAATGTCGGTTTTTTCCAGCCCGATGATGTCAGGATTGTTCATAATATTTTTTTTAAAGATTTTTAATGTAAACAGAGGATGCAAATTCTGTGCTAACCAACACTTATGTCTAGGCGGGGTCAAGCCATAATTACGGTTTCCCAGGCTTATCTTGTAACAGTTTAATGAGTGAATGGTCGTAATCCAAGCTTCATGTTGATTATAATTTGTAATTAATTATAAATCAGTGTTTGTAGGTTGAATATTTATTTCTATTTTTGCACCCTAAAATAAAAAGCAATTAAATGCCTACTATTCAACAATTAGTAAGAAAAGGAAGAGCCACGCTTGCCAAGAAGAGCAAATCGGCTGCCCTTGATTCTTGTCCACAAAGACGCGGTGTTTGTACGAGAGTATACACCACTACCCCAAAGAAACCTAACTCTGCACTTAGAAAAGTAGCAAGGGTAAGACTTTCTAACGGGAAGGAGATCAACGCCTACATCCCGGGCGAAGGACATAATCTTCAGGAGCACTCGATAGTATTGGTAAGAGGCGGAAGGGTGAAAGACCTACCGGGAGTACGTTATCACATTGTAAGAGGTGCTTTAGACACTGCAGGTGTGAGTGGAAGAACTCAGAGAAGATCCAAGTACGGAGCTAAGAGACCAAAACCAGGTCAGGCAGCTGCTGCACCAGCAAAAGGTAAAAAGAAGTAATCATTAAAGTTTAAGGTACAGAACAATGAGAAAGACGAAAGCAAAAAAAAGACCGTTGTTACCGGATCCAAAGTTTAATGATCAGCTGGTAACAAGATTTGTAAATAACCTGATGCTTGACGGTAAGAAGTCAATTGCATTCAAAATTTTCTACGACGCGCTTGAGCTTGTAGAAGCAAAAAAAGGTGAAACTGAAAAGACTGCCCTTGAAATCTGGAAAGATGCACTTACGAATGTAATGCCTCACGTAGAGGTTCGTTCCAGAAGAATTGGTGGTGCTAACTTTCAGATCCCTATGCCCATCAGAGCCGACAGAAAGATTTCTATGGCGATGAAGTGGTTAATTAAATACTCTAAAGCAAGAAACGACAAGTCTATGGCCCAAAAGCTGGCGGCTGAAGTTATCGCTGCTTCCAGAGAAGAAGGTGCTGCTTATAAAAAGAAAACAGACACTCACAGAATGGCTGAAGCAAACAAGGCATTTTCACACTTTAAATTCTAATCTGAAATGGCAAGAGATCTTACACTAACAAGAAACATCGGTATCGCTGCGCATATTGACGCAGGGAAAACCACCACTACAGAAAGGATTTTATTTTACTCCGGTAAAAACCACAAGATTGGGGAAACTCACGAAGGTGGAGCAACTACCGACTGGATGGAGCAGGAAGCTGAAAGAGGGATTACAATTACATCTGCAGCAGTAACTGTAGACTGGAAATTCCCAACTGAACAGGGTAAGCCGCTTCCGGATGCGAAAAACTATCATTTCAATATTATCGATACCCCGGGGCACGTGGACTTTACCGTTGAGGTAAACCGTTCGCTTCGTGTACTGGATGGACTAGTATTCCTTTTCTCCGCTGTAGACGGTGTGGAACCTCAGTCTGAAACCAACTGGAGACTTGCAGACAATTACAAAGTTGCACGTATGGGCTTTGTGAACAAGATGGACCGTCAGGGTGCTGACTTCCTGAATGTTTGTAAGCAGGTGAAAGAAATGCTTGGTTCCAATGCGGTGCCAATCGTACTTCCAATTGGTGATGAGGCAGATTTCAAAGGTGTGGTAGATTTGGTTAAAAACCGTGCGATTGTATGGCACGATGATAATCATGGTTCTACTTTTGACATCGTAGACATCCCTGCGGAAATGATGGACGAAGTGAAGCAGTTCAGAGCTCAGTTGATCGAAGAGATCGCTGCATACGATGAGAACCTTCTTGAGAAATTCATGGAAGACGAAAATTCCATCACTGAAGAAGAAATTCACTCCGCACTGAGAGCAGCTACTCTGGATATGAGCATCATTCCAATGACTTGCGGTTCTTCATTCAAAAACAAAGGTGTACAGTTCATGCTGGATGCTGTTTGCCGTTACCTTCCTTCACCAATGGACAAGGAAGCGATAGACGGAACAGATCCAAGAACCGACGAGCCTATCTCAAGAAAGCCATCAGTAAATGAACCTTTCGCCGCATTGGCGTTCAAGATCGCTACCGACCCCTTCGTAGGACGTCTGGCATTCTTCAGAGCTTATTCAGGAAGACTGGATGCCGGTTCTTACGTTCTTAATACAAGATCAAACAGTAAAGAGAGAATCTCCCGTATCTTCCAGATGCACGCTAACAAGCAGGAGCCAATCGAATTTATTGAGGCTGGAGATATTGGTGCAGCGGTTGGATTTAAATCCATTAAGACCGGTGATACACTTTGCGACGAGAAACACCCAATCGTTCTTGAATCTATGGTGTTCCCGGATCCGGTAATTGGTATCGCTGTTGAGCCAAAAACCAAGGCTGACCAGGATAAAATGGGTAACGCTTTGGCTAAACTTGCTGAGGAAGATCCTACTTTCCAGGTTAAAACTGACGAAGCTTCAGGACAGACTATTATCTCCGGTATGGGTGAACTTCACCTGGACATTATTGTGGACCGTATGAGAAGAGAGTTCAAGGTTGAAGTAAACCAGGGACAACCTCAGGTAGAGTACAAGGAAAACCTTACCATGACTGCAAACCACAGAGAAGTTTACAAAAAACAATCCGGTGGACGTGGTAAATTTGCTGATATCGTATTCGAACTTTCTCCGGCTGATGACAACAAGCCAGGTCTTGAATTCATCAACGAGATTAAAGGTGGTAACATTCCTAAGGAATTTATCCCTTCTGTAGAGAAAGGTTTCAAAGAAGCGATGAAAAACGGACCTTTGGCCGGATTTGAAGTTGAAGGTATTAAAGTGACGCTTAAAGACGGATCCTTCCACGCGGTGGATTCTGACCAACTTTCTTTTGAACTTGCTGCGAAGCTTGGTTTCAAGGAAGCAGGTAAAAAAGCGAAGCCTGTGATCATGGAGCCTATTATGAAGATTGAAGTGGTAACTCCTGAGGAGTACATGGGTGATATCGTAGGTGACCTTAACAAGAGACGTGGTACAGTAAACGGTATGGACGACAGAAACAACGCAAAAGTTATCAAAGGCTTCGTGCCGCTTTCTGAAATGTTCGGATACGTTACAACGCTTAGAACACTTTCTTCCGGTAGAGCCAGCTCTTCCATGGAGTTTGAAAGATACGAAGCTGCTCCAACCAACGTTGCTGAAGAGATCATTGCAAAAGCAAAAGGTTAACCAAGCTGTAAGCTTTAAGCTATCAAGCTGCAAGCGATTATAATTAGTACAAATTTTTAATTTCAAAGCAGTGAACATATAGCATATTGCTTACTGCATAAAGCATAAAATAAAATGTCACAAAGAATCAGAATAAAATTAAAATCTTACGATTACAATTTGGTAGATAAATCTGCTGAGAAGATCGTAAAAACGGTAAAGGCTACCGGTGCTGTAGTAAACGGTCCGATCCCATTGCCTACGAACAAAAGAATCTTTACAGTTCTTCGTTCGCCTCACGTAAACAAGAAAGCAAGAGAGCAGTTCCAGCTTTCAGCCCACAAAAGGCTGATGGACATCTACTCCTCTTCTTCCAAAACTGTAGATGCCCTAATGAAATTAGAGCTTCCTTCAGGAGTTGACGTAGAAATTAAAGTGTGATTTTGGCGGCTTGCTTTTAGCCTATTGCTAACAGCCAACAGCCAAAAGCTCCTTTGCTATGATAACGAATCCGTTTCCTTTTGGAAGCGGATTTTTCTGTTTGCCTATCTGGGAATTTTTCGGGAGTTTGGTAAAAATATGAAAGAGTAATGGTCTAGAAACTCCATTTATTGCGACTTTACGAATACCCTTTGCTATGATAAAGAATCCGTTTCCTTTAGGAAGCGGATATCTTGCTGTTTAGTGAAAAAGGGCATAAAAGATTATTAAAAGAAGCTGTCGCTCTGCCTTAAAATAAAATGCGTAGCTGCTCCTGGTAAACATACCGGCGATTTATAGAACAGTTTATTTTAAAAAAAAATAGCTTGAACGTATTGTTCATTTTCATACAAGTTTGAACCTGGTAATAGTCCGTGAAATGTTAACTTTCCGGCACTCAAATAACAATACCTTTACTTATCAGTCGTTTTTCACAACGGTCTTTCATAAAATAGCAATCTTTAACAAAAACTTCGATGCACGGAAGAAGTTTTTGCATTTACTTTTAAATATTTTTAAGTCACTGTTTGTCAGTTCAAATAATATCCATAAATTTGCACTCTCATTTTGGGGGAGAAGTATGCCTAATTGAAACATAGAAATTACTTCGTAACCGGAATGGAAAGCAATTTTATAATAGATATATATTAAATAAATGTCAGGTATTATTGGAAAAAAAGTCGGGATGACATCCCTGTTTAACGAGGAAGGGAAGAATATCCCCTGCACCGTTATCCAGGCAGGTCCATGCTCGGTTTTACAGGTCAGAACCGAAGAAACTGATGGCTATGTAGGCGTACAGTTGGGTTTCGATGACAAGAGTGAGAAGAACGTTGGTAAAGCGTTAGCCGGCCACTTTAAAAAGGCTGGTTCTGCTCCTAAAGCTAAATTGGTTGAATTCCACCATGGATTCGACGATTTGAAAGTAGGAGATGAAGTAAAAGTAAACCTATTCGCTGAAGGTGAGTATGTGGACGTAACAGGAACTTCAAAAGGTAAAGGATTCCAGGGTGTTGTGAAAAGACACAACTTTGGAGGGGTAATGCAGGCTACACACGGCCAGCACAACAGACTTAGAGCGCCGGGTTCAATTGGTGCAGGTTCTGACCCATCCAGAGTATTCAAAGGAATGAGAATGGCCGGAAGAATGGGAGGTAAGCAGGTAACTGTTCAGAATCTTCAGGTACTTAAGGTAGATGAAGAGCAAAACCTTTTAGTTGTAAAAGGCGCTATTCCGGGAGCTATAAATTCATATGTAATTGTAAGAAGATGGAACTAGTAGTATTAAACAACACCGGTAAGGAAACCGGCAGAAAGATAGCTCTGGACGAAACAGTATTCGGTATTGAGCCTAATAAGCACGCGGTATACCTGGAAGTGAAGCAATATCTTGCTGCACAGAGACAGGGAACTCATAAATCCAAGGAAAGAAGTGAGATTACGGCTTCTACCAAGAAACTTAAGAAGCAAAAAGGTTCCGGTTCTGCAAGATATGGTGATATTAAATCCCCAACTTTCAGAGGTGGAGGTAGAGTTTTTGGTCCAAAACCAAGAGACTACAGATTCAAACTGAACAAAGCGCTTAAGAGATTGGCTAAAAAATCTGTTCTTTCTCAGAAAATGAGAGACAACAGCATCCGCGTAATGGAAGATCTAAGCCTTAACGCGCCAAAGACCAAGGACTTTGTAACACTGCTTAATGCTTTTGAACTGAACGGTAAGAAATCTCTGTTCATCCTTCCTGAAGCGAACAGCAATGTGTATCTGTCTTCCAGAAACTTGCCTAAAACTAAGGTACTGAACTATAACGAAATCAGTTCTTACGACCTTATGAATGCTGGTGAGATCATTTTCTTTGAAGGGGCAGTAGAGAAATTTCAGGAAAACCTAAAGAAATAAATCATGTCTATTATAATTAAACCAGTTATTTCAGAAAAAGCCAATTACCTTACTGAGCTAAGAGGCGACTATTCTTTCCTGGTAAACCCAAAAGCGAACAAGATCCAGATCAGAAACGCGGTTGAAGCTGCTTACAACGTAAAAGTAGCCGACGTTAGAACAATGATTTATGCGCCTAAGGTTTCAGTTAAGAATACTAAGAAAGGACTTCAGGTTGGTAAGACCAACAAACTGAAGAAAGCAGTAATTACCCTTGCAGAAGGTGAAGTTCTGGATGTCTTTGCAGTATAGTAATCAGTATATAATAATATAAATAATAGTAATGTCTGTTAGAAAATTAAAACCTATCACCCCGGGACAGAGATTCAGAGTTGTAAACAACTTTGAGGAAATTACTACCAACAAACCAGAGAAATCTCTGACAGTTGGTATTAAAAAGTCAGGTGGACGTAACCAAACTGGTAAAATGACCATGCGTTACACCGGAGGTGGACACAAAAAGAAATACAGAATCATTGACTTCAAAAGAAACAAGTTTGATGTTGAAGCAACGGTTAAAACTGTAGAGTACGATCCAAACAGGACCGCTTTCATCGCGCTACTGGAGTACGCGGACGGAGAGAAGAGATATATCATCGCTCCTAACGGTATTAAGGTAGACCAGAAAGTTATTTCTTCCGAAACTGCAGAGCCTAATGTAGGTAACGCAATGAAGCTGAAGAATATTCCTTTGGGTACTGTAATTTCCTGTATCGAGCTTAGGCCGGGACAGGGTGCTGTAATGGCAAGAAGTGCAGGTTCTTCTGCACAGTTAACCTCCAGAGACGGTAAATATGCGATTGTAAAGCTTCCTTCAGGTGAATCCAGAATGATCCTTACGGAATGTTTCGCAATGATTGGATCTGTTTCCAACTCCGACCACCAGCTTACCGTTTCCGGTAAGGCAGGTAGAAGCAGATGGTTAGGCAGAAGACCAAGAACCAGACCGGTAGTGATGAACCCTGTAGATCACCCAATGGGTGGTGGTGAAGGACGTTCTTCCGGAGGTCACCCAAGATCAAGAAACGGTATGCCTTCTAAAGGTTACAAAACCAGAAAGAAAAACAAAGCGTCTAACCGATTCATCGTCTCTAAAAGAAAATAATTATGTCAAGATCACTTAAGAAAGGACCTTTCATTCATCATACTTTAGATAAGAAGGTTCAGGCAAACGTAGAGTCTGGTAAAAAGACAGTAATCAAAACGTGGTCGAGAGCATCTATGATCTCTCCAGACTTCGTAGGACAAACCATCGCGGTACACAACGGGAAATCTTTTATCCCGGTTTATGTTACAGAAAACATGGTAGGTCATAAGTTAGGCGAATTTTCTCCGACTAGATCTTTCAGAGGTCACGGTGGTAACAAAAATAAAGGAAGCAGATAATCATGGGATCAAGAAAGCAAAATAGCGCAATCGCCAGAAAAGAGGCCGCGAAAGATGTGGTAAGCGCACGTCTTAACGACTGCCCGTCTTCTCCTAGAAAAATGAGATTAGTTGCTGATATCATTAGAGGAGAAAATGTAGATAAAGCCCTGTATATTCTAAAATATTCAAAAAAAGAGGCCTCAAATAAATTGGAGAAACTTCTTCTTTCTGCTATGGCTAACTGGCAGACTAAAAACGAAGGAGCTGATATTGAAGAAGCCAACCTTGTTGTAAAAGAAATATTTGTTGACAGTGCAAGACAACTGAAGAGACTGAGACCGGCTCCCCAGGGAAGAGGTCACAGAATCAGAAAGAGATCAAACCACGTGACAATAATTTTAGATTCAAAAGACATTAAATAATTCAAGGTATGGGACAGAAGACAAATCCAATTGGTAACAGACTAGGTATCATCAGAGGATGGGATTCTAACTGGTATGGTGGTAACGATTATGGAGACAGAATCGCTGAAGACTACAAGATCAGAAGATACCTTGAAGCTAGATTATCTAAAGGTGGGGTTTCAAGAATTTACATTGAAAGAACACTGAAATTAGTAACCGTAACCATCACTACTGCCAGACCGGGTTTAATTATCGGTAAAGGCGGACAGGAAGTTGATAAACTGAAGGAAGAGCTGAAGAAACTTACAGGTAAGGATGTTCAGATCAATATCTTTGAAATCAAAAGACCTGAGCTTGATGCCGTTTTGGTTGCAGACAGTATTGCAAAACAGATCGAGAACCGTATCTCCTACAGAAGAGCTGTGAAAATGGCTATCGCTTCTACAATGAGAATGGGTGCCGAAGGTATAAAAGTAATGATCTCCGGACGTTTGAACGGAGCTGAGATGGCAAGAAGCGAATCTTTCAAGGACGGAAGAATCCCATTGTCTACCTTCAGAGCAGATATCGATTATCACATAGGCGAAGCCCTTACACAATATGGTAAACTTGGTGTGAAAGTTTGGATTATGAAAGGTGAGGTTTACGGTAAAAGAGACCTTACACCACTCGTAGGACAGCAGCAGAAGAAATCGGCCGGCGGCAGGGACAGAAATGACAGGAATGACCGTGGCGGCGACAGAAGACCAAGAAGAAACAATAACAATAATTAATCAGAAGTTAGAAACGAGAAATTAGAAATTAGAACTTCCGTTACAAGAACTGATTTAAAATTTATCTAACATCTAACATCTAACATCTAACATCTAAAAGATTATGTTACAACCAAGAAGAACCAAGTTCCGTCGTGTTCATAAAATGAAGATGAAAGGAAATGCGCAGAGAGGAGCTCAGCTTGCGTATGGAACTTTCGGCATCAAGGCCACAGACGGTGCGTGGATCACGGCCAGACAGATCGAAGCGGCACGTATTGCAGCTACGAGATATATGAAGAGAGAAGGACAGCTATGGATTAAAATCTTCCCGGATAAGCCTATTACCAAAAAACCTGCCGAAGTACGTATGGGTAAAGGTAAAGGTGCTGTGGAATATTGGGTAGCCGTAGTGAAGCCAGGAAAAGTAATGTTTGAGGTAGGCGGCGTTCCTTATGAGGTAGCCAAAGAAGCCCTTAGACTTGCTGCACAGAAATTACCTGTGGTAACCAAATTCATCGTTGCTAACGATTTTGTAAAACCTGAATAAATCTTTGAATTATGAAAAATGCTGACATCAGAAATTTAAGCGCAGGTGATCTACAGAACAAACTTGCTGAACTGAAAGCTGAATATCAAAAAACTAAATTAGCTCACAGAATCAGCCCTGTAGAAAACCCGATTCAAATCAGAGATTTGAGAAGGACCATCGCAAGATTGGAAACAGAAGTAACCGCTAAACAACAATAATTCATTTTACAATGGACAGAAATTTAAGAAAAGAAAGAATTGGGGTGGTTTCCAGCAACAAAATGGAAAAAACTATTGTTGTAAGCGAGACGATGAGAATGAAGCACCCAATGTACGGTAAATTCGTTTTGAAAACGAAAAAATATACCGCACATGACGAAAATAACGAGTGCAGCGAGGGCGATACTGTTCTTATACAGGAAACCAGACCTCTGAGCAAGAGTAAAAGATGGAGACTAGTAAGAATCATTGAAAAAGCTAAGTAATGTTACAAACAGAATCAAGATTAAAAGTAGCTGATAACACCGGAGCGAAAGAAGTTTTGGTAATCAGAGTTCTGGGAGGTACCAGAAGAAGATATGCTTCAGTTGGTGATAAAATCGTAGTGACGATCAAGGATTCTACACCATCCGGAAACGCCAAGAAAGGTCAGGTATCCAAAGCTGTTGTGGTAAGAACCAAGAAAGCAGTTAGGAGAAAAGACGGATCATATATCAAGTTCGACGATAATGCCTGTGTATTGCTTAATGCGAACGGCGAAATGAGAGGTACACGTGTTTTCGGACCCGTAGCCCGCGAACTTAGAGACAAAGAATACATGAAGGTAATTTCCCTGGCTCCCGAAGTACTTTAATTTTTAAAAATTTACAGAAATGACAAAAGTTAAAATAAAAAGAGGAGACAACGTAATCGTAACTACCGGAAAAAATAAAGGTGGTAAAGGTGAAGTTCTGGAAGTGATCAGAAAAGAAGGGAAAGACCCTAGAGTAGTTGTAGCCGGAATCAATATCGTGAAAAAGCACGTGAAGCCGTCTGCTTCTAACCCACAGGGAAACATTGTAGAGAAAGAAGCTTCTATCCACATCTCAAACGTAGCTTTAATGGATAAAAACGGTAAAGCAACCAAAGTGGGTTCCAAAGTGGAGGGAGATAAGAAAGTAAGAGTTGCGAAATCAACCGGTGAAACTTTATAACAGCACAGACAATGGAATTTATAGCAAGACCAAAAAAATTATATAAGGAGCAAATTATTCCTGCGATGATGGAAGAATTTGGGTACAAATCTGTTATGCAGGTGCCTAAATTGCAGAAGATCGTAATTTCCCAGGGTCTGGGAGCTGCTACAGCCGACAAGAAAATTGTTGATTACGCCATCGAGGAACTAACTGCAATTACCGGACAGAAAGCTGTAGGAACCCTCTCCAAAAAGGATGAGGCTGCCTTCAAACTGAGAAAAGGAATGCCGGTGGGTGCAAGAGTAACTCTTAGAGCAGACAAAATGTACGAATTCCTGGACAGGCTTACTGCATCTGCACTGCCAAGGATCCGCGATTTCAACGGTATTAAAGCTGATGGTTTCGACGGTAGAGGAAATTACAACCTTGGTATTACCGAGCAGATCATTTTCCCGGAGATCGTGATAGACAAAGTGAAGAAGATCCAGGGTATGGACATCACTTTCGTTACTACTGCGAAAACAGACAAAGAAGCAAAAGCATTATTAACGCATTTCGGTATGCCTTTTAAAAAGAACTAAAAATGGCTAAAGAATCAATGAAAGCGCGTGAGCGCAAAAGAGAGGCTACAGTAGCTAAATATGCTGAGAAAAGGAAAGCTTTGAAAGAGGCCGGAGATTACGAAGCATTACAGAAGTTGCCTAAAAACGCTTCACCGGTTAGACTTCACAACAGATGTAAGCTTACCGGCAGACCAAGAGGTTACATGAGAACTTTCGGACTTTCCAGAGTTATGTTCCGCGAGATGGCCAACAAAGGCCTGATCCCCGGAGTTAAAAAAGCTAGTTGGTAATACATTTAGAACAATCGAGGTAGTAAAGTTGAATTACTGATAAAAGAAAAAAGAATAAAGAGAAAAGATTTTAAGTCTTGGCTCTTTGTTCTTGGCTCTTTGTTCTTTTTTCAAAACTAACTATCATAAACCAATAACAACAAACAAGAAAAATGGTAACAGATCCAATTTCAGATTTCCTGACCAGAGTAAGGAACGCACAAAGCGCAGGCCACAAGGTGGTGGACATTCCTGCATCGAAAATCAAGAAGGAGATTACAAAAATTCTTTTCGACCAGGGTTATATTACAAACTACAAGTTTGAAGATAACGCGGTACAGGGGAACATCAAAATCGCTTTAAAGTATGACAAGCAAACCAACAAACCGGCTATTAAATCCATCCAGAGAGCATCAAGACCTGGTTTGAGATATTATGCAGGTTCTGCAGAACTTCCTAGAGTTCTGAACGGGTTGGGTGTAGCCATCATTTCTACCTCCAAAGGGGTGATGACAGGTAAGCAGGCCAGACAGGAAAAAGTAGGTGGAGAGGTAATCTGCTATGTTTATTAATTTTTTAAAAGAAGGAAAATGTCAAGAATTGGTAAATCAATTATAACCATTCCTGCCGGTGTTACTGTAACCGAATCAAACGGTGTAGTAACTGTTAAAGGCCCTAAAGGTGAGCTTACGCAAACCCTTACGGAAGGAATTACCTTAGAACAGAAAGACGGTGAACTTACAGTAAACCGCCCGTCTGAGTCTAAACAGCACAAAGCGCTTCACGGACTGTACAGAGCGCTTATCAACAACATGATTGTTGGTACATCCGAAGGTTTCGAAAAGAAACTTGAATTGGTGGGAGTTGGATACAGAGCAACACATTCCGGTCAGAAACTGGAACTTGCCCTGGGTTTCTCTCACAGTATCGTACTGGAACTTCCAAACGAAGTGAAAGTAGATACATTAACTGAGAAGGGTAAAAACCCTATTGTTACTTTAACATCTCATGACAAGCAACTTATCGGAATGGTCGCTGCAAAGATCAGATCATTCAGAAAGCCGGAGCCTTACAAAGGAAAAGGGGTAAGATTTGTTGGAGAAATTGTGAGACGTAAAGCTGGTAAATCTGCTTAATAAATTTTAAGAAAATGGCATTAAATAAAGTACAAAAAAGAAACAGGATTAAAAGTAGAGTAAGAGGCAAGATCTCCGGCTCTGCTGAACTGCCAAGATTATCTGTATACAAAAGTAATAAGGAAATTTACGCTCAGTTAATCGACGATAAAGAAGGTAAGACCCTTGCTTCAGCCTCTTCCAGAGCGCTTAATGCAACAGGTAGCAAAGTGGAAATATCTGCAGAAGTTGGTAAAGCAATCGCTGAAAAAGCCAAAGCTGCAGGAATTGAAAATATAGTGTTCGACAGAAACGGATTCGTATACCACGGCAGAGTGAAAGCTCTGGCTGACGGTGCGAGAGAAGGCGGACTAAAATTCTAATCACAAATTTCGGAAATAATGTTAGGACTAGATAATATTGAAAAAGTAAAACCGGGAGGATTAGAATTAAAGGATCGTCTCGTGTCTGTAAACAGGGTAACTAAAGTAACCAAAGGTGGTCGTGCGTTCGGTTTTTCTGCAATCGTGGTTGTGGGAGACGAAGCCGGAGTTATCGGTTACGGTTTGGGTAAGTCCAAAGAAGTTGCAACAGCAATCTCCAAAGCAGTGGAGGATGCTAAGAAAAATTTAGTTAAAGTTCCTGTTACTAAGGAAGGTACCATTTATCATGAGTCTACTGCCAGATTCGGTGGTGGCCACGTATTTATGAAGCCGGCTTCACACGGTACGGGAGTTATCGCAGGTAACACGGTGCGTATCGTACTGGAGTCTGCAGGTATTAAGGATATCCTTACAAAATCTAAAGGATCTTCCAACCCGCATAACGTGGTGAAGGCAACCTTCAAAGCATTGTTGGACATCAGAACTCCTGAAGAAATCGCAAGAATGAGAGGGGTATCATTAGACAAGGTATTTAAACACTAAAAGTTTTAAGACAGATGGCAACAATTAAAGTAAAACAAGTAAGAAGTGCTATTAACAGAACCAAAACCCAAAAGAGAACTCTGGAGGCTTTAGGACTGAAGAGATTGCACCAGGTGGTAACTCACGAAGCTTCGCCTGCTGTTCTTGGAATGGTGGCTGCAGTTAGACACTTAGTAGAAGTTCAGGAAGAAAACTAATTAAATTTTAAAACAATGAATTTAAATAACTTAAAACCAGCTTCAGGTTCCACTTTCAATTCCAAGAGAATTGGTAGAGGTCAGGGAACAGGAAAAGGCGGTACTTCAACAAAAGGACATAAAGGTCAGAAAGCCAGAGCCGGATACTCTCAGAAGATCGGTTTCGAAGGTGGACAGATGCCTATCCAGAGAAGATTGCCTAAGTTCGGTTTCAACAATGTAAACAGAAAAGAATTTAGAGGAATCAATTTAGATACTATCCAGAACCTGATCGATACAAAAGACATCAAAGGTGACATCACCAGAGAAGTTATGATCGAAAACGGTCTTGCATCTAAAAATGACCTTGTGAAAATTATGGGTAGAGGCGAATTGAAATCAGGTGTTTCAATCTCTGCAGATAAATTCACAAAATCTGCTGAAGAGCTTATTGCTAAAGCAGGAGGTAAAGCAATTACTCTATAAATAACATAATGAAAGGATTTATACAAACACTTAAAAACATTTGGAGTCTAAAGGAACTTAGGGATAAAATCTTATTTACTTTAGGAATGGTCCTAGTGTATAGATTCGCAACCTTTATTTCCCTGCCGGCAATTAACCTGTCCGAAGTTGGGAACTTATTGGATCATTACAAAAGTCAGGGCGGAAACAACCAGGGAGCAGGTCTTCTTGGTTTGCTTTCGTCATTTACAGGAGGTGCATTTGCCAATGCCTCGGTTATGGCCCTCGGGATCATGCCCTATATCTCTGCCTCGATTATCGTGCAGCTGATGGGTATGGCCATCCCATACCTTCAGAAACTTCAGAAGGATGGAGAGTCCGGCCGTAACACCCTTAATCAGATCACCAGATGGTTAACCATTGCGGTGTGTCTGGTGCAGGCGCCCTCGTATCTCACGTCAATTACACAGATGTTCCTGCCTTATTCGCAGTTTTCTGCAGCCTACTATATTCATCCGGAATCCGTGATGTTTTGGTTGCCGAGTATTGTTATCCTGGTAGCGGGTTCTGTGTTTGCTATGTGGCTGGGCGAAAAGATTACGGACAAAGGTATCGGAAACGGTATCTCTATCCTGATTATGGTGGGTATCTTTGCCGGTTTGCCGCAGGCATTCGTACAGGAATACGTTACACAGACAGGTAAAGGTGGTTCTGGAACCATCCTGATCCTGGTTGAAGTACTGTTCTGGATGCTGGTGGTATTGCTTGCAATCATCCTGTCTGTTGCAGTACGTAAAATTCCTATTCAGTACGTGAGCCGTGCACAGGCCCGCGGCGGTGTAAACAAAAACCTGATGCAGGGTGCCAGACAATGGATCCCGCTTAAGGTGAACGCTGCCGGGGTAATGCCAATCATCTTTGCTCAGGCGCTGATGTTTGTACCCGGACTGTTGGTAAAGCTGGACGACAGCAATACCTTCTTTGCAGGCTTCCAGAACGTTTTCAGCTGGCAGTATAATGTACTCTTTGCATTGCTTATTATTATCTTCACCTTCTTTTATACCGCAATTACAATTCCGGTAAACCAGATGGCCGACGATCTTAAGCGCAACGGTGGGCTTATTCCTAAGGTGAGACCGGGTAAGGAAACCTCTGATTATCTGGATGATATTTTATCAAAATTAACATTGCCAGGTTCAATATTTTTAGCTATTTTTGCAGTCCTTCCGGCACTAGTGTTCGGATGGTTGGTGGAGACGCAGAATTTTGCCCTGTTTTTCGGGGGAACCTCGCTTTTAATTATGGTGGGTGTTATCCTGGATACCGTACAGCAAATCAATACTTATCTGTTGAACCACCATTATGACGGTTTGATGCAGTCTAAATTATCAAGGTCATCAAACATCCAATAGTATAAATGGCTAAGCAAAAACATATTGAGCAGGACGGCGTAATTACGGAAGCACTTTCGAATGCGCAGTTCCGTGTGGAATTGGAAAATGGGCATGTTTTAATTGCCCATATTTCCGGTAAAATGAGAATGCACTATATCAAGCTGCTGCCCGGTGATAAGGTAAAGCTTGAAATGTCTCCCTATGATTTGTCAAAGGGAAGAATCACGTTCAGATACTAAGTGTGTCTGGCGTTTGTAACTTTTTATAACAATTGCAATTAGCCTAAAGCCAATTGCCATAAGCATAAAGCAAAATCAAATGAAAGTTAGAGCATCTATTAAAAAAAGAAGTGCTGATTGCAAGATTGTTCGTCGTAAGGGCGTTCTGTTTGTGATCAACAAGAAAAACCCAAAATTTAAACAAAGACAAGGCTAAAATTAAATTATGGCGAGAATTTCCGGTATTGATTTACCAAAAAACAAAAGAGGAGTTATCGGTTTAACTTACATCTACGGGATCGGAAGAAGTACTTCTTCAGAAATCCTTAAGAATGCCGGTATCAGCGAAGACAAAAAAGTCAACGAATGGAATGACGATGAATTGGCCGCAATCAGAAACTACATCACCGAAAACATTAAGGTTGAAGGTGAACTGCGTTCTGAAGTGCAACTGAACATCAAGCGATTGATGGACATTGGGTGCCAACGAGGAATACGTCACAGACTCGGATTACCTTTAAGAGGCCAAAGAACGAAAAACAATTCTAGAACCCGTAAAGGAAGAAGAAAAACTGTTGCTAATAAGAAAAAGGCAAGTAAATAATCGTTAGAATTATGGCAAAACAAAATAAAGTAGTTAAGAAAAGAAAAGTAAAGGTAGAAGCCATCGGTGAAGCACACATCCAGGCATCTTTCAATAATATTATTATTTCTTTAACAAATAAAGCCGGAGAGGTGATCTCTTGGGCTTCTGCCGGTAAAATGGGTTTCAGAGGTTCTAAGAAAAACACTCCGTTTGCAGCTCAGATGGCTGCAGAAAACTGCGCTGCTGTAGCCCACGAAGCGGGTCTCAGAAGAGTAAAAGTGTTCGTAAAAGGTCCTGGTCAGGGTAGAGAATCTGCCATCAGAACGATTCACAATTCCGGAATTGAAGTTAGTGAGATTGTAGATGTAACTCCAATGCCGCATAACGGTTGCAGACCTCCTAAAAGAAGAAGAGTATAATTTATACACTTTACATTCTGGAGTTTGATTTAAAGGGTCATTTCTTTTAACAATCCAGAATCTAAAATCTAAAATCTAAAAAAATATGGCAAGATATATTGGACCTAAAACCAAGATTGCAAGAAAGTTCGGCGCCGCTATCTATGGTGACGATAAAAGCTTCGAAAGAAGAAAAAACCAACCACCGGGACAGCATGGACCTAACAGAAGGAGAAATGCCAAAAAATCTGAGTATGCAGTACAGCTTATGGAAAAGCAGAAAGCTAAGTATACTTACGGTATCCTGGAAAGACAGTTCTCAAACCTTTTCGACAGAGCAACAAGAGCGAAAGGTGTAACTGGTGAAATCCTTTTACAGCTTTGCGAATCAAGATTGGACAACGTAGTTTACAGAATTGGTTTCGCTAAAACCAGAGCCGGCGCAAGACAGCTGGTATCTCACAGACACGTAACCGTGAATGGTGAGTTGGTAAACATTCCTTCTTATATCCTTAAGGCAGGTGATGTGGTAGCAATCAGAGAAAAATCCAAATCTCTGGAAATTATTACAGATGCTCTGGCATCCAAGGCAAACTACGAATGGTTGCAGTTTAACGATGAGAAAAAGGAAAGTACTTTCCTTTCAGCTCCTGAGAGAATTCAGATTCCTGAAGACATCAAAGAGCAGCTTATCGTCGAGCTTTACAACAAATAATAATTATAATCCAATCTTTGCTCAACCAATAATATGGCAATTTTACAATTCATAAAACCCGATAAAGTAATTCTATTAAGCTCCGACGATTTTAAAGGTCAGTTTGAATTCAGACCTCTTGAGTCGGGTTTCGGACTTACGATCGGTAATGCTTTGAGAAGAGTTTTGCTTTCTTCTCTGGAAGGATATGCTATTTCTTCAATCAAAATAGAAGGGGTAGAGCACGAGTTTTCAACAATTCCAGGTGTTATTGAAGATGTTACAGAAATTATTCTGAATCTGAAGCAACTTCGCCTTAAGGCACTTGGAGAAAATCAGACCGCTGAGCAGGTAGTTGCTAAAGTTTCCGGACAGACAGTAGTTACAGGTGCAGATCTGGGTAAATACATGAACGGATTTGAAGTACTGAATCCGGACCTGGTTATCTGCAACATGAACAAAGACGTGAACTTCGAGATTACTTTCAATATTGAAAAGGGTAGAGGTTATGTTCCTTCCGAACAGAACAAATCCGGCACAGCTCCTCTTGGAACTATCGCTATCGATTCTATCTTTACTCCCATCAAAAAGGTGAAGTATGCAATTGAAAACTATCGTGTTGAGCAAAAAACAGACTACGAAAAACTTATACTGGATATTGAAACCGATGGATCCATTACTCCGCAGAATGCTTTAACCGAAGCTTCCAAGATTCTGATCTATCACTTTATGCTGTTCTCCGATGAAAGGATTACCCTGGAAACGGAAGCCGTAAAAGCTTCAATTCAGTATGATGAAGAAACTTTACATACAAGACAGCTCCTTAAATCCAAACTTGCCGATATGGACCTTTCCGTAAGAGCTTTGAATTGCCTGAAAGCTGCTGAAGTGGAAACACTGGGTGAACTGGTTTCTTACAGTAAGTCTGATCTGATGAAGTTCAGGAATTTCGGTAAAAAGTCCCTGACGGAGTTGGAAGAATTAGTACACGCAAAAGGTCTTAACTTCGGTTTCGACGTTGCCAAATATAAGTTAGACGCTGATAAATAAATAATAATGAGACACGGTAAAAAATTCAATCACTTAGGAAGAACCGCTCCACACAGAAAGGCAATGCTTTCTAATATGGCTTGTTCTCTTATCGAGCATAAAAGAATCAACACTACTGTTGCTAAAGCAAAAGCTTTAAGAGTATATGTTGAACCACTTTTAACAAAAGCAAAAGAAGATACTACACATAACAGAAGAACAGTTTTCTCTTACCTGCAAAGTAAAGAAGCTGTTGCTGAACTTTTCAGAACTGTAGCCCCAAAAATCGCCGAAAGAAACGGTGGTTATACAAGAATCATCAAAACCGGTTTCCGCCAGGGTGATGCTGCGGACATGGCTATGATCGAACTTGTAGACTTCAACGAGCTTTACAATCCGAACGAGGAAGAGAAAAAGACGACAAGAAGAAGCAGAAGAGCCGGTGCAGCCAAAAAAGAAACTGTAGCAGCTGCTCCACTGGCTGAAACTGCTACTGCTGATGATGCAAAAACTGAAGGTAATACCGAAGGTGCTGCGGAATCCGGAGAAAACAAGACTGACTAGTCCGTCTGTGAGATAAATTGAAAGCCGCTCAGGAAACTGGGCGGCTTTCTCTTGTCATTAGGTCGCTGAAGATTTATGTTGCACATAAGTATCTTATTTATTAGTTTTGATTACTTATCGCACGCTTAACTCCCTGAAAATTACTCTATGAAACTGAAAATCTTTACATCTGCTGCACTACTGTGCGCTTCCTTTGCCTTCGCGCAACGGGCCGACACTGTTTCAACGGTTCAGATCCGGCCGGAAAATCCCAATATCATCAAAACCAATGTGACGGCATATGCCTTCCGGAACCTCAACCTGTCCTACGAACGCATCATCAGCAAAACTACGTCACTCTCTGCCTCATTTTCTGTAATTCCCTCCGGAAAGGTGCCCTATGTAAAATTGTTTCTGGATGGTGAGGATATTGGCGATGTTGAAAGCATGGTGATGAATTATAACTCCATTACTCTGGAACCACGATTCTATTTGGGGAAACGCGGCTTTGGTCAGGGATTTTATCTGGCGCCTTATTACCGTTACTCACATAGTGAATTCTCGGATTACCGGTATGAATTCCAGACCATAGAAGCGGGTGTAACCGAAACTCATTATGTGGAGCTGGAGGGAAATGTTACTGGTCACAGTATAGGTGTCATGTTCGGCAAACAGTGGTTCCTGGGCCAGAAAAAGGATTGGGTGCTTGACTTTAATATTTTGGGAGGACACTATGGCATTTCCAAAGGTGACCTCATAGCCGTGAGCAGTCAGAGATTAACTCCGGAAAGACAGAAGGAACTTCAGAAAGAACTGGACGAACTGGATGTACCTCTTGTTAAAATTGATGCAACCGCCAATGAGAATGGAGCAACCGCGAAAGTGAGCGGCCCCTGGGCAGGACTCCGTTTCGGCCTGGCCTTGGGCTACCGTTTCTAAACAGGATTTAACTTAATAACCTGCAGGTGCTGTTACTGTCCGCGAGCTTTCCGCAATTCAATAACAGCGCCTGCCTGGTCTATCGTAACCAACGAATCATTGGCTGTTACGGTAATGTCATGCTCCCTGTAGATATCGCCGGAATCAGTATCTGCTTCGTGTTTTACTCTAATGGTCTTGTTATTACTGCGGATGCTGATGTATTTGCCCTCCACTGAGTCACCAAATGTAACATGGGCACTGCTGCCGTCATCCGCTACATAACGTAAAGTTTCTTCCTTTGCATTTTGTGGGCTTACAGCCTCCGGTTCTTCTCTTACAACACCGGCATTTCCGCTTTCTTTGCCGCAGGCAGTTAGCACCACTGCTGTCAGTACGATTAATATTTTTTTCATAGCTCTATTTTAAGGGGTTTGGAGTATGTTCTGATCAAAATTACTTAAAATATGTGAATAGCTTCGGAAAGCGCCGATTAATTGCAGAAATATCCTCTGCAAACCGCTCAAATTATTTAAATTTGTGAACCTTAATAAGGCCGATACTAAAATCCATTAAACACATAAAAATGAGTTACATTTCGTACATTGAAGCAAGACAGATTCTTGATTCCCGCGGTAATCCGACAATTGAAGTAGATGTTTTCACCGAAAGCGGAGCCATGGGCCGCGCAGCCGTTCCTTCGGGTGCCTCCACAGGCGAGCATGAAGCTGTTGAACTGCGTGACGGTGGCTCAGATTATTTAGGAAAAGGTGTTTTGAAGGCTGTTGAAAATGTGCGTGAAGTAATCGCACCGGAGCTTGTAGGCATGCCTGTGTACGACCAAAATCTTATCGACCGGATTATGATTGATCTGGACGGCACCAATAACAAAGGAAGTCTGGGTGCTAATGCTATCCTTGGTGTTTCGCTTGCGGCAGCCAAAGCAGCAGCAACAGAACTGCGCCTTCCTCTGTACCGTTACGTGGGTGGTGTTAATGCCAATACACTTCCGGTACCGATGATGAATGTAATTAACGGAGGATCGCACTCCGATGCTCCAATTGCGTTCCAGGAATTTATGGTGATGCCGGTAAAGGCAGACTCATTCTCCCATGCATTAAGAAAAGGTACGGAAATATTCCACAGCCTGAAATCTATCCTTCACGGGCGTGGACTTTCCACAGCTGTGGGCGACGAAGGTGGTTTTGCACCAACATTCAGCGGAACTGAAGATGCACTGGATACCTTGCTTCAGGCTATTGAAAAAGCAGGCTACAAACCCGGAGACGATGTAATGATTGCTCTGGACTGTGCCGCGTCCGAATTTTATAAGGACGGAACCTACGACTACAGAAAATTCCAGACTCAGGACTCTGCGCAGTTCAGCAGAAGTGAGCAGGTTTCATATCTTGCGGAACTGGCTTCCAAATATCCAATTATTTCCATCGAAGACGGTATGCATGAGGATGACTGGGAAGGTTGGAAAATGCTGACCGAAAAAATCGGTGACCGCGTACAGCTTGTGGGCGACGATTTATTCGTGACCAATGTGGAAAGACTTTCACGCGGAATCAACGAAGGTATCGCAAACTCAATCCTTGTTAAAGTGAACCAGATCGGTTCCCTGTCCGAAACCATGGCCGCGGTACAGATGGCTCAGCATAACCGTTATACAAGCGTAATGTCCCACCGTTCCGGTGAGACGGAAGATTACACCATCGCTGATCTTGCAGTAGCTATGAACTGTGGTCAGATCAAGACAGGCTCAGCTTCAAGGTCAGACAGAATGTCCAAGTACAACCAGCTTCTTAGAATTGAGGAGGCTTTGGGTGAAACAGCTGTCTTCCCGGGTCTGGATGCCTTCAAGGTAAAAAGATAATAGACAAAATTAATTAAGAATGGCTTAATCGATTTGCCGTTTACTATCAATATTCATAAATTAGTAAAAAATTATAAATAATGTCAGATAACAAAGTTGTACTGAACTATGATGGGAAATCATTTGAATATCCTATTGTAGAGAGCACCGTAGGTGACAGAGGAATTGATATTTCAAAACTGAGAGACGAAACTGGTTTAATCACGCTGGACTTAGGGTATAAAAATACTGGTGCCACTTTAAGTGACATCACCTATCTGGATGGTGACAAAGGTGAACTTTATTACAGAGGTTACCCCATTGAGCAGATTGCCGAAAAATCCAATTTCACAGAGGTGATGTATTTGCTGCTTCACGGCGAACTTCCGACCTCAGAGCAATTTGGCAAATTTGAAAACGGAATTAAAAAATACAATTTCGTAGCTGACGAAATGAAGAAAATCCTGGATGTATTTCCACGCTCAGCACACCCTATGGGAGTTCTTTCTTCGTTAACATCTGCACTTACAGCCTTCAACCCGAAAGCTGTGAATGTAAATTCCAAAGAAGAGATGGATGAAGCAGCAAAGATGCTTTTGGCTAAATTCTCTCATCTTTGTGCGTGGACTTACCGTAAAAAATTAGGTCTTTCTATCAATCACGGCGATAACAACCTGAACTATGTAGAGAACTTCTACAAAATGTGTTTCCGTCGACCGAACATGGATTTCGAATTGGATCCTGTTGTGGTAGGAGCTTTGGATAAATTATTAATCCTTCACGCAGACCATGAGCAAAACTGTTCCACTTCTACGGTAAGAATGGTAGGTTCTGCCCATACAGGTCTTTTCGCTTCAGTTTCAGCAGGTATTTCTGCACTATGGGGCCCGCTTCACGGTGGTGCTAACCAGGCAGTGATTGAAATGCTTGAAATGATTGAGCAGGATGGTGGTGATGTGGCTAAATATGTTGAAAAAGCGAAAAACAAGGACGATAACTTCCGCTTGATGGGCTTCGGACACAGAGTTTACAAAAGTTTCGATCCGCGCGCAACAATTATCAAGAAAGCCGCAGACGATATCCTGAACTCTCTGGGTATTGATGACAAAGCTTTGGACATCGCCATGCAGCTTGAAAGAGTAGCACTGGAAGATGAGTATTTCGTAAGCCGTAAACTGTACCCGAATGTAGATTTCTACTCCGGAATCATCTACAGGGCTTTAGGTATTCCAACCGAAATGTTTACTGTAATGTTTGCATTGGGCAGACTACCGGGATGGATTTCCCAGTGGAAAGAGATGCGTTTGCATAACGACCCGATCGGAAGACCAAGACAGGTTTACCAGGGCGCTCAAAAACGCGATTACGTAGATATGAACGCGAGATAGTTTACAAAATATTGGATATTATAGTTATTCCTCCCGTTATTGGGAGGAATTTTTGTTAAAAGGAAAATTTTTCCTTACATACATGCGATACGACCTTTAAGGAGTACCCGCCTTCAGTCCTACCGAGACCGACATCAGTCCCACATTCTGCGTGGTCATTGCTTTTGTAAATAAAAAATGCCGTACCCAATCCTATAAACAGGATTAAAACAATCAGGGCAGGAACTAATCTTTTGTTTAAGGTCATTTTCTTAATATTTTCTCAAGTGTTTTTCCTTTGGCAAGTTCATCAACCAACTTATCCAGGTACCGCACTTTTCTGGTTAGCGGATTTTCAATCTCCTGAATTTTGTAACCGCAAATACTACCTGTAATCAACTCGGCCTTGGGATTTAGATTAGCCGACTCAAAAAAATCAGCGAAAGTGGTTTTACTGTTGATGTGTTGTCGCAAAATAGTTTCATCATAGCCTGTAAGCCACTCAATTACCTGATGTAACTCGCTACTGCTTCTCCCTTTCTTTTCAACTTTGGTAACATAGTGTGGATATACTGAAGCAAAGCTCATTTGGGCTATGCGGTCGTCATGATGTGAAGTACTTTTCATCTTCAGATTATTAAATTTTATAAAACTCAGGGAGAAGAGCCGTCAAGGTCTGCAATGTTTGCCATGATTAAAATGGCGGATTTTAGTTTTACATCCTGATCTAACTCCCCGTGTAGAGGCAACATTGTTAGTTCTATGCCAAAAAGTTTTTGTTTAAGAAGCAATTTTGCTTTGGGCTGTCCGTTTATCAGCAACTCGCCGTAATTTCCACGGAAAATATAGTTGCGGTTGTTTGTTATAAAATATTGGTCATCACCGGATACTGCTTTGTTCCGGCTTACTAACTCATAGGGGTAATCCAGGCCGTTCACTACTTTTGAGACCTTGTCGGTAGTGCCATTGATGTGGAAGCTCATTGTCTGTGTCTCCGCAAGATAAATCTTTACATCGCAATTCCCAAACCATCCAAACTTTCTCTCGGCTTTAAGCATCAGTGGTCCTTCTGTAACAATTTCTTCAAAAATCCGGGATTTAAAAATCATAAATACGATGTTAAGATGGACAGCTAAAAGTACATATTATTTTTTGTTTGGATAGTGATTGCCTATATTTGTATCAAGCTACATTTTATGAAGTTAAACATCAATAACGAAACAGGTCTGTTAAAATCGGTAGTGTTGGGTATGCCACATTCTATGGGTCCTGCCCATACGCTGGAGGAAAGTTACGATGCCAAATCTTATCACAGTCTCTATAATAATATTTACCCTAAGGAGGAGGCTATTGTTCATGAAATGACAGAATTTGAAAAAGTTCTGAAAAAATATGATGTAGAAGTTTTCCGCCCGCACATCATTGAAAATTATAATCAGGTCTTTGCGCGCGATGTAGCTTTTGTGATAGAGGATAAGATGATTATTTCCAACATTATTCCTGAGCGGTACAATGAACAGGATGCCTACCGCAAAATTTTTGCACGGGTAGGTTGGAAAAAAATCATAAATCTGCCGGATACCGCTCACGTGGAAGGGGGTGATGTTATTGTATGGAATGATTTTCTTTTTGTAGGCACCTGCTTTTCTGAAGATTACAGGAATTTCAAGACTGCGCGGACCAATGAATATGCCATTGAGATTCTGAAGGAATACTTCCCGAAAAAAAGGGTGATAGACCTGGAGCTTAAGAAGAATGACACCGATCCTTTCTCGGGAATTCTGCATCTGGACTGCACTTTCAATCCGGTTGGAACAGATAAGTGCATTATTTATAAAGACGGTTTTGTGGATGAAAGTGATTACCGTTTACTGCTTGATATTTTTGGGGAAGAAAACTGCTTTGAAGTTACCAAACAGGAAATGTTTGAAATGAATCCAAACATATTCTCCATATCACCGGAAATTGTTGTTTCAGATTCTTCCTTTGCCCGGCTTAACAATCATCTGCGTAACGAGTGGGGTATGACTGTGGAAGAAATTCCTTACCGTGAAATTTCTAAAATGGGTGGTTTACTGCGCTGCTCTACCTTACCGTTGGTACGCGAATAAACAACAGAGTTTAAATTAATGGTCCGGCCGGATTACCATCTGCAGTTTGCGGATTTCCTCTTCATTGGCAAAACTTTCGTATTGGGGTATGGCTGAGGAGTGAAAATGCCGGCCGCCCGTGACTTCTTTCAGTTCGGCGATATTTCCTGAGCGTACACCGCCACCTACCAAAATGTCAAGTCTGTGGGAGTAAGAGGTAATTAAATCCCTTAGAGGTTCCCGTCCTTCCCATGCTGTAGCTTTTCCGCCGGAAGTAAGCACTGCACGGAATCCAAGCCTTATTAAACTCCTTACGCCAGTCTCTAGATCTAGGGTACGGTCTATGGCCCGGTGAAAGGTGCAGGGCAACGGCCCTGCAAGCTCAATCAGGAGGCTGTTCCGGTCCATGTCAACAGTATTACCGTGCCCTAAAATCCCAAAAACAAATCCGTCGGCACCGGCATGTTTAAATTCAAGTAAACTCCTGCGCATTTCCCGAAACTCAGTATCAGAGTACATAAATCCGCCACCCACAGGCCGTATCATTACGTATATCGGCTTTCTGTATACCGATTTTAAATAGCGGAACTCTTCAATATCCGGTGTAAGTCCGCCAAGATGCTGGTCCGAGCAGAACTCAATTCGGTCGGCTACCGACCGCAGCGCTGTCTCGGCGGAGGTTATTTCAAAGCAGGCAATTTCAAGCATCTTGATTTTGTATTTGTGTTATGTAAATATAGGATAAACGGAAATTTTACATGCGTCCTGCTGCCAATTCATTTTTTTTAATTATTAATGGTGCAAATCCTTGGGTATTGCACCTCCCCAATACCTATTGAAATATTGACTATTTTTGTCATAAAATTTAATAAAAGATGCAAACTACAGATACGGTACTGATGATTGAACCGGTGGCCTTTGGTTATAATGCGCAAACTGCCGAAAACAATTATTTTCAGGTCAATGTTCAGAATGATGATACGCAGAAGAAAGCGTTGGCCGAATTTAATGCCTTCGCAGCTATACTTGAAGAAAAGGGTGTGAATGTGGTGAAGGTGCAGGATACACCTGAGCCGCATACGCCCGATTCAATATTTCCTAACAACTGGGTGAGTTTTCACCGTGACGGAAAGGTAATTCTGTATCCTATGTTTGCACCAAACCGCAGGGTAGAACGCAGACAGGACGTGCTGAAAGCGGTAGAGAATCAAGGTTTCAGAATAGACCGTGTGGTGGATGTGAGTCATTTTGAGGAGGAAGGGAAATACCTGGAAGGAACTGGAAGCATGATCTTTGACCATACCCATAAGATTGCTTATGGTTCTGTCTCACTTAGGCTGGACGAAGGGCTGTTCCGTAAATTCTGTGCAGAGAACGGTTACGAGCCTGTTGTATTTCACAGCTATCAGAATGCCGGAGAGGAAAGGCTGCCCATCTATCACACCAATGTGATGATGTGTGTGGCAGACCGTTTCGTGGTCATTTGTCTGGACTGTATTGATAATGAAATTGAACGTGAAAAGGTTCAGGAAGTAATTAAATCTACAGGCAAGGAACTTATTGAGATCTCCGAGGAGCAGCTGCAGAATTTCGCCGGCAATATGCTTCAGGTTCATAATTCTGAGGGAAAGACCTTTCTCGTAATGAGTCAAACTGCCTTTAATTCCCTTTCAGCTGAACAGGTCAGCAGGATCGAAAAATATTCCGAAATTATTTTTGCGGACCTGAATACGATTGAGGTCAACGGCGGTGGCAGTGCCCGGTGCATGCTGGCCGAGGTTTTTCTGCCCAAAGCGTAAACAACTTGTTGTGCCATGAATAAAATCCACCGTTCCGCGGTGGATTTTTTTATGTATAAGTATAGTCCTTATCTGGTTCTGGATTTGGCATCCTTACTGGCATCTTCTATTTTTCGAAGTCCTTTCACCTTTTTGTTACCAAAATTATAGGTAACGGAAAACTGGACGCCGCGGTTAAACTGGTCATTGGTTACAAAGTTATAATTTCCGTTGCCCTGGGTATCATCCACTTTTACTACGTTGGTTCTTAAAAGGTCCGTGGCTTCCAGGTTGAATGTCCAGTCGTTCCAGATTTTCTTTATGCTGACATCCAGCGAAGACAGAGGTTTTAGGGTGCCGATGTTCAGAATCTGTGCGCCCACGTACCAGTAGTTGACACCCAGATACCAGTCTTTTTTATGTGAAAGCCGAATGGTATTGTTGGTCTGGATAAGAAGAGAATTTGTGTGGGTGTTGATGGAAAATGGGGAAAACTGGTCTCCCGTAATTGGGTCATGATCCAGAAATGCATCTACACGGTTTATCTGTAATCCTATATTGGTGTTAGTGGTGAATATACTTCCGAAGAAGGATTTCTGAGTACCCACTGTGGCCGAGAACTCCACTTTATCTCCGTAATTGGTGCGGATGTAGCGCAGTTCATCACCCTTTTGAAGGGGGATCTGGGAAAAATCATCCCTGGTTAAACTGTGACTCACCACAAAGAAATAGGATTGTTTCAGCATGTAAGTAAAATTGTGGTTATATACTTCCGAAGCCTTTACAAACGGATTATTCTGAATATAGTTTGTAGGTGTAAGGTAAACACGCACCGGATTCAGCTCCCAGAATGAGGGTCTGCGAATCCTGCTGGAAAAGGAGTACGAAACATTGTTTTGGTCATTAATGTCATAACTGAAACTGGCAAAAGGCAGAGGATTGCTGTAGTCTCTCTTTATATTGACATCAGAATTCAGTATCTCGCCGAAGGAATGAGTGTTCTCCCATCTTACTCCAAGTTTTCCGGAAAATTTCTCACCAATTTTCTTTTCAGCGGATAGGTAAGCACCGCTGATCTGTTCGCGGTACAGGAAATGGTTAGATTGGTTCTCATCTTTTATATAGTTGCCTGTAAGCGGATTCAGTTGTTCAAAATAGGTATCGTTGTCTGTTTCAGTCTTGCTGAAGTTTCCTCCTGCCGCCAGGGTAAGTTCATTTTTAAACTTATGCAGGTAATCTGCTGTGGCAGCATAGTTATCAATGATCTGCGGCGCGCGCTGCCTGAACATATTTGTCAGGTCCAGAGTTTCCCTTAAGGTATTGCTTTCAAAGGTCGAGTTGGTGTTGTGCTGGAATCTCTTATAGTTCAGGTAAGCAACATTCAGATTAAGTTTGCTTCCCAGTGAATCGGTTTTTAATTCATAGTTCAGATTAAGTGAATTGTTATAAGAGCGTGAATTTTCATTATTGATTGTTTTGTTGTAGTTGATACCCGCCGGAGTAGTGATTGAATTAAAGAGTTCACCCCTCGAGTCATAGCTTCTGTTAGCCCATGAATTCCAGCTTAGCGCAATATTCTGGCGGTCGGTGAGGGCATAGTCCATATTCAGGTAACCGCCCAGGTTGAGGTTAGGGTCCGAAACCGGTCCTTCCGATGTATTTTGGTAGCCTGCCGTGCCGTTTTGAAGTTTGTAGTACTGTCTTCTTTGCCAGTTGGAACCGTTGATATTGGTAGATATACCAAGTTTATCCTTTCGGAAGTTCAGAGATACTGCACTGGATTGCTGGTTGTAATAATCCTGATGGTTGGTTACCCTGAAGTTACCGTTCATTCCGTCATCGAGTTTTTTCTTAAGTACGATGTTAATTACTGCCTCAGACGATTCCACATTATATTCACTTCCGGGTACAGTGATGACTTCAATTTTGCTGATGTTTTCTGCCGGGGTGTTTTTCAGAAGTTCCACCACTGCTTCCGCATTCATATTGGTGCGGCGGCCATTCATGAAAATCACAGCATTTGATTTTCCCAGGACTTTTACCGTCTTGTCGTCAGTGCTGGATACCATGGGGGTTGCTTTCAGGATGCCGAATGCCGTATTCCCTTTGGCTACAGGTGATCTCGCAACATCGTACACGAAACGGTCGGACTCCTTTTTGAAGTTTTTCTTGATAAGGGCGACTTCTGCAATTTCTTTTGTGGCTACAGTGTCATTCTGATGCATGTCCTGTGAATAAGAAAATGACAGTGCAAGCAGGGAAATGAAGGTAATTTGTTTTTTCATGGTTATTGTTTTTGTTGTAATCTTTGGCCCGTGGCCTGAAATCTCTATTTACCAAATAAGTATATAGTACTTATAGATTGTTACTAATTTTCCTTGCAAAGATATAATTAAAATGCAGTAATATGCAATACAAAGTACCTAATCACTTTTATTGATAGTTATAATTAACGGTATGTCAAAGGTTTGCGGAATTAAATTAAGTTAGAAATAACAAAAAAATGAGCAGAAAAATCCACCCATCTTCATATACCAGAAAAAATAGAGCATTATTCCCGCTCCATTTTTGCCAGTCTTTTATCAATCCATACGGTTGCAAAGGGAAAGAATGCGGCGAGAAGAGCAAACACGGTGTCCTCATCATCCCATTTATAGATTCGGCGGGCAGATGCCAAAAGTAAGAGGTAAAGTGTAAAAAACAGCCCGTGAATATTTCCTACGACAATGATATAGATGGTCGGCAGCAGTCCCTCACGGTCATAGCGGATCCAGATCATAGCTGAAAAAAGGAAAAGCCAGGACACCGCTTCCAGAAGGCATACCTTCCGGAACCAACCGGTAATCTTTTCGTCGGAATATTTTGCAAAAAACTTATTGATGAAATTCATATTTTATTGTAACCCTGTTTACAGGTCAGTTTTTACTTATAAAAAGCACTTCCGTCCAGGTACTCAAAAACTTCAGGAGGAAGCATGGGCCGCACATTTTTACCGGCTTTTATCATCTGACGTATTTCAGTGGCTGAAAGTTCAATTACAGGCGCGTTCACAAATGCTATATTTTCATGCTGAATATATTCGTGGTCCTTCTTTTCACCTTCAAATGTCCGTGGGTACACAATAATCTGATGATTTTTGATCAGCATCTCAGAATTTTTCCATTTTGCCAGACCTTCCAGATTATCCTCACCCATTATCAGCGCAAAGGAATAGTCCGGATATTTTTCATGCAGATACGTTAATGTATCAATGGTATAGCTGGGTTGCGGCATGGAGAATTCCACATTGGAGGCACGCATCTTGGGATAGTTCTTAATGGCAAGCTGTACCATGTCCAGGCGGTTATGGTCTTTGAGCAGTGATTTTTTTTCTTTAAAAGGATTTTGAGGGCTCACCACAAACCAAAGTTCCTCCATATCCGAATTTTCCAGGATATAGTTGGCCAAAATCAGATGTCCGATGTGTATCGGATTGAAACTCCCGAAAAAAAGACCTACTTTCTTCATGAAATATTTTCCGTAGGTGAGTTTATCAGTCCGGGAGTTTCTTCGGAAGCGATAAATTTTACATCGCGGATATTCAGGAAATAGGTCACATTGCCTTTCCAGTGATTTTCTTCGGCCGTAAATGCGATATCAAAACGCTTGTTTCGGAACTCGTCCGCATACTTGCCCAGTTTAAAACCTACACATTCAATGTTCCGGCCTGTAGATTCTTGGCGGATGTAGAACTTCAGATGGCATTCATCCTTTCCCATCGTCTTTACAAAACCTGATATTTTCTGGTTTTTAAGTACCAGCACCGGTTTCATATTATTAGGTCCAAAAGGTGCCAGCTTACGGTGGAAGTTGAAGAAATCCTTATTCAGTTCATCCACATCTACCACAGAATCGATAGTGATACTTGGTTCCTTTTGATGATCTTTTATTTTTTCAGATACAATTTTCTCAAACTTCTCACGGAACAGATCAAACTTGTCTTTCTCCATTGAAAGTCCTGCCGCAGCAGGATGTCCGCCAAATTTCAGGAAAAGGTCTGAACAGTTTTCCAATGCATCATGCACGTCAAAATCAGCCACGGTTCGTGCGGAGGCTACCATTTCGCCATTGTTTCCGTCGGTAAAGACAAGTGTCGGCTTATAATAGGTTTCTGTAAGCCTGGAAGCTACAATTCCGATGACTCCTTTATTCCAGCCCGCTCCGTAAACAATTGTAGTATAATTCTGCACCTGCCCGGACTCTTCAACCTGAAGAAGTGCCTCGGTGGTACTGCTCATATCCATCTCACGGCGGCTGTCATTGAGGGTGATGATGTCATTGACGATCTGGTGTGCCTGCTTCAGATTGTCAGAAACCATCAATTCGACCGCTGCTTTTCCGTGCGAAATGCGGCCTGCGGCATTAATTTTCGGTGCAATTTCAAATACGATATTGGAGATCTCGAAAGTTGCCAGTTTATCAGCGGGGATCAGCAACCTTAAACCTAAGTTGCGGGTTTTCCTCAGTACTTTCAGTCCCTGCTTGGCCAGCACTCTGTTTTCGCCTGTCATGGAAACTATATCCGCAGCAATTGAAATGGCCAATAGGTCGGTCAGTTCAAAAAGTTCAGCGTAGGGGATTTTATAAATGCTGTTCAGTCCCTGGCAAAGTTTAAAACCGACGCCACATCCGGAAAGTTCCTTAAAGGGATAACGGCAGTCTGCTCTTTTTGGATCCAACACGGCAACTGCCTCCGGAATCTGCTCTCCGGGCAGGTGATGGTCGCAGATGATGAAATCTATTCCCAAACCTTTTGCGTATTCAACCTTATCAATAGCCTTTATACCGCAGTCCAAAGCAATGATGAGGGTATAACCGTTCTCTTTGGCGAAGTCTATTCCTTCTTTGGAAACGCCATAGCCTTCAGAATTTCGGTCGGGAATGTAAAATTCCAGATATTTCTTGTCTACAATCTTGCTGAGGTAAAGGTACATGAGCGCAACAGCAGTAGTTCCGTCCACGTCATAGTCGCCGTAAACAAGTATTTTCTCGCCGTTCTCAATAGCAGTCGCTATGCGGTCCACGGCAAGCTGCATATCCTTCATGAGGAACGGATTATGAATATCGTTGAGGTTGGGCTTGAAGAATTCCCGTGCTTTCTGGTAGTTGTCAATTCCTCTGAGAACCAGTATTTTGGATTCAAAAGTTCCAAAACCCAGAGACGAACTTATGCCGTCTACGATATCTTCATCCGGTTCGGGTTTGTAAATCCATTTTTGACTCATAGTTCAACAAAAATACGAAAAAAAATATGGGAAGACATAGGGCGTGAACTCACCGTAACATAAAAGTATCCGTCACTAAAACCGCAGGTGGGTTAAGCATTTTCAAAAGATACATTTAATTACAGGCAGGCTTCAAGATCAAAAAAAAGGCTGTTTTCACAAAATGTGAAACAGCCTCTTTTAAGATGCAGGGTAAATTATTTCTTAAGAATACATCTGCTGCTGAAGTTCCTTTACTTTCTTATCAGCCAGGTATTCGTCGTAACTCATTTCGCGGTCTATGATTCCTTTTGGCGTAAGCTCAATAATTCTGTTACAGACCGTCTGAAGCATTTCGTGGTCATGGGAAGCGAGGAGGAGCGTTCCCTTGAAGTTGGTGAGCGAGTTGTTCAGCGTGGTGATACTCTCCAGGTCCAGGTGGTTGGTAGGTTCATCCAACAGCAGTACATTGGCACGCTGAAGCATCATTCTGGAGAACATGCAGCGCATTTTTTCACCTCCCGATAGTACGGTACAGGATTTCAGTGCCTCATCTCCGGAGAATAGCATTTTACCCAGGAAGCCGCGCATATATTCTTCATGTCTTTCCTCATCGTTCTTTGTGAACTGACGCAGCCAGTCTACAAGATTGATGTTTTCCTGAAAAAACGAGGTATTGTCAAGCGGCATATAAGACTGAGTAGTTGTAATTCCCCAGTTAAAGGTTCCTTTGTCAGCCTCTGAATTACCGCCCAGGATTTCAAAGAATTCTGTGATCGCCAGGCTGTTTTTGGAAAGAACAGCTACCTTGTCATTCTTCTTAAGGTTCAGGTTGATGTCCGAGAACAGAAGTTCGCCGTCTTTTGTTTTCTCCAGGCCTTTAATTTCGAGGATTTGGTCTCCCGCCTCGCGTTCCGTATCAAAAATAATAGCCGGGTATCTTCTGGAGGTCGGTTTTATCTCATCAATATTTAGTTTGTCAATCATTTTCTTACGTGCGGTGGCCTGTTTTGCCTTTGCAACGTTGGATGAAAAACGCGCGATGAAGTCCTGAAGTTCTTTCTTTTTCTCCTCCGCTTTTTTATTGGCCTGCTGGCGTTGCCGGGTAGCTAGCTGTGACGCCTGATACCAGAATGAATAGTTACCGGTATATAAGTTCAGTTTGGAGTAGTCCAAATCGGCAATGTGCGTACAAACGCTGTCCAGGAAGTGACGGTCGTGAGATACTACAATTACAGTGTTTTCATAATCGGCCAGGAAATCTTCGAGCCACGAAATGGTTTCAATATCCAGGTCATTTGTAGGTTCATCCAGAATAAGCACATCCGGGCTTCCGAAAAGTGCCTGGGCCAGCAAAACTTTTACTTTATTCTGATTTTCCAGCTCACCCATAAGCTGGTAATGCATATCATCTTTAATGCCTACGTTGGAAAGCATGGTCATTGCGTCGGATTCTGAATTCCAGCCGCCCATCTCGTCATAAATTACGCCCAGTTCACCGGCTTTAATCCCGTCTGCATCAGAGAAGTCCTCCTTTGCATACAGCGCATCCATTTCCTCCTTTATTTCAAAAAGCTTCTTGTTTCCTCTCAGTACTGTTTCCAGCACGGTATAGTTATCATATGCAAAGTGATCCTGCTCCAAAACAGACATTCTTTTGCCGGGCTCCAGCGATACGTTGCCGGTTGTTGGGTCCTGTTTGCCGGTCAGGATTTTCAGAAAGGTGGATTTTCCGGCGCCGTTTGCTCCAATAATACCGTAGCAATTCCCTTTGGTAAACATGATATTCACATCATCAAAAAGAACTCTTTTCCCGAATTGCAAGGATAGGTTAGATACTGTTAACATATAGTTTTGTAAATTTGGTGCAAAAATACGAAAAGATTTTCACTATTACAGTGCCTTTGCGGCCGTCTTAGGGGCAGTGAGTGGTGAGGGCTAATTCATATTATGTTAAAAATTGGATGAATGTTAAAATCTTTTATAAAAATTATATAAAGCTGACAGCCACTAATTTGGAGAAATTTGCCCTATAAGATGAAGATCGAAAAATCTGTTACAATATTAAACAAACGTGCCCGGTTTGAATATGAGATTCTGGAAGAGGTGGAAGCAGGCCTGGTGCTTACCGGAACAGAGATCAAGTCTCTACGATCCTCTAAAGCCAGTATCACAGAGTCATTTTGCCAGTTTATAGAGGGGGAGCTTTATATTATAAATATGTCTATTGATGAATATAAACTCGGAACATATTATAATCATAAGACTAAAAGGGAGCGGAAACTCTTACTTCATAAGAGAGAACTTCAGAAACTGGAAAAGAAAATGAAGGATGTGGGTAACACAATTGTCCCTCTTAAATTATATATCAATGACAGAGGGAAAGCAAAGGTGCTTATAGCATTAGGTAAAGGTAAGAAACTCTTTGATAAAAGGGAATCCATTAAAGACAGAGAAAACAAAAGAGCACTTGACAGAATTCTTAAGAAAAGTTAAATAAAGTCTGGTAAACTTTGTTTATAAGGAAAAATTATATTTATTTTGCAATATCAATTATTTAATCATTTAATTCTATGAAAAATCTAAAATTAGGAATTTCAGCATTGGCACTTACGGTTGCCACTACTGTTTTCGCTCAAACAAGCAACAATCCGTGGTTGATCGGGGTTGGTGCTCACGGGGTGAATCACATGGCCGTAAAGAACGGCGGGATTGGTGACAAATTCGGTGCATTCGATAGACTCTTCAATATCGGTGACTACCATATTACTCCACCACTTTCTAAATTAACTGTAGCTAGACACCTTGCAGGTCCTTTAGTGCTGGACTGGCAAACTTCTGTAGGTAACGTTCCCAACCCAAGATTTAACATGGGTAAAGAATTTATGCTGATGACCGGTTTAGGTCTTCAACTTAAAGCGAATACGCTTTGGAACGAGGAGTCCTGGTTTGACCCTTATTTAAGAGTAGGGGCAAGTTACCTGAGACATGATTATTCAGGTGTTAGTTTCCCAGTTGCGGATGCGGCTAACGATAATGAAATGATTAACTATGATGCAAGTGGAACTACGGTTGGTAAAGCTAATCACTTTGCCACTCCAATAGGCTTGGGTTCTAATTTCTGGATCACCAAGAACTTTGGTTTGGGTATTCAGGGGGATTATGTTGCGACTCCATTTAACGATAAGTCAAATGTTCCTAATTTCTGGCAGGCTTCTGCCTCCCTGTTGTTCAGATTCGGACAGAGGGACAGAGATAAGGATGGTATTTTAGACAAAGATGATCTTTGCCCGGATACTCCAGGTTTACCGGAATTCCAAGGATGTCCTGATACTGACGGTGACGGAATCCCAGATAAAGATGACGAATGTCCAGAAGTTGCAGGACCAGTTGAAAATAACGGTTGTCCTTGGCCAGATACAGATGGTGACGGAATCATCGACAGAGACGATAACTGTCCTAACGTTCCTGGACCAGCTGAAAACGCAGGATGCCCATGGCCAGATACAGACGGTGACGGAATTCTTGATAAAGATGATGCCTGTCCTACAGTTCCGGGTCTTGCTCAGTACAACGGATGTCCTAAGCCAATCGAAGTTTGGGGTGACGAAGCTACTAAGGCATTGGAGAACATTCTTTTCGACTTTAACAAAGCTACATTAAGAGCTGAGTCTAAAGAAAAACTTGACAACGCGGCTCAGATCATTAAAGATTCTCAAGGTAGATTCATGATCATCGGTCATACTGATAAGAAAGGATCTGAAGCTTACAACCTTAAACTTTCAAGACAAAGAGCAGCATCTGTTGTTCAGGCTCTTGAAGCAAGAGGAGTAAACGAGAGTTCTCTTAAATCAATGGGTGTTGGTGAGCAGGATGCTGTTGTACCGGAATCTGCTTCTAACGCTGAGAGAGAAAAAGACAGAAAAGTAATCGTTAAGCCAGCTGATGCAGCTACTTGGGATGCTATGAAAAAGAGAGATTACTAAGACGTGATTCCCTTCAATAAAATGCACCTCCGAATTTTCGGAGGTGTTTTTTTGTGTGAACTTTTTAGCTATTTTTGCACCCTAATCATAATAGAATATGGGACGCGCGTTCGAGTACAGAAAAGCTTCTAAGATGGCCCGCTGGGATAAGATGGCCAAAACATTTTCCAAGATCGGGAAAGATATCGCACTTGCTGTAAAAGCTGGCGGTCCGGATCAGGATTCCAATCCCGCACTGCGCAGGTGTATCCTGAATGCCAAAGGTGCCAATATGCCCAAAGACAATGTTGAACGTGCCATCAAGAAGGCCAGTGGCGCTGATGCTGAGAATTATGAAGAAGTAACTTACGAAGGTTATGGTCAGGGTGGTGTCGCATTCTTCGTGGAATGTACCACTAATAATACCACGCGTACCGTAGCAAACGTTCGGGCAATCTTTAACAAATTTGACGGAAACCTGGGTAAGAATGGTGAACTTGCCTTTCTATTTGACAGGCAAGGTGTTTTCACTATAGACCGCGCTGCGATTAAAATGGACTGGGACGATTTTGAAATGGAAATGATAGACGGTGGTGCCGAGGAGATCGACCAGGATGAAGATGAGGTATACATCACCACCAAATTTGAGGATTTCGGTTCGTTGTCTCATAAACTGCACGAACTTTCAATTGAGGCTAAAAGCTCCGAACTTCAAAGGATTCCCAATAACAGCAAAGCGGTTAATGCGGAACAGTTCAAGGCAAATATGAAGATGCTTGAGCGTTTCGAAGAAGACGATGACGTTCAGAATGTTTACCACAATATGGAAATCACGGACGAGCTGATGGACACCCTGTAATCAGCTGCTCCAGAAATATAAAAACAGACTGCTACATTATTTTTGTAGCAGTCTGTTTATTTTACCGGTGCAGCATAATATCTTCTACATCATTCATCCGGTTCATTACCGCACGCGCATAGGAGCAATGTGGGTAGACCTTCCAGTTATTTTCCCTGGCATACGCCACAGTGGCTTCAACGAGATATTTTCCCATTCCCCGCCCTTCAAACTGCGGATGTACAAGCACGAACGAGATAATTAATTTCTGCTCAGACGGAAAAACGGTATATGTTGCTCTGCCGATCTCTGCCTCATCATTGGAAAGTGTAATTACACCTCCGTTACCGGATTTATTGTTTGTATACTTCATGGCAAGGCTGATGAAATAAATATACCAAAGCCGGCCGCGTCATTCATCCCGGCCCGTATAATGACTGTAATCTTTTATAACCGTCCGGATAAACTGCTGTTCAGTCTGTTTAACCTGATCCGGGTCCAGCTTTATTGTTTCGCGTATTTTCGCAGCAATTGCGGAGATTACCTGCCGGTCATAGGTGGTCATTGCACGCGTGAAGGTTTCCTTGATGATGCGTACATCGTTATCAGTAAGAGCCACCACCTGCGGATAGGTACCGGTATACCCCTCATCCAGATGTTCCAGTATGGTTTGTGAGATTCCTGTCTTATTTTTCAGCGATATGACTGCAGTTCCGGAGGCAATGCCACCCAAACGCTGGTTATTTTTGCTGACAATCATTGAGATAATACCAACTACCCCTGAGTTACTTGTAATATCGATTAACCTGAAAACCCAGCGCACCAGATAATCTCCAAAAGAAGCCTGATAACCGTCAATCTTTACCACCCGTATCTTCATAAGTCGTTTGCCCGGGGTCTGACCTTCCATTAAGCTCTCAAAAACAAGAGTATACAGATGAACGGGAAGCGTAATAATTGTGAGTATAGCGATAATTGACGCACGGTCCAGTGAGTTGAAATAGGTTTCGAGATTAAGGAATTTTGACAGAACTGTGTAAAGCACAATGACATAGGCGATTTTTATGATCATGTCTATCAGGAAAGCCGCAATCCTTTCGCCGATACCCGCCACCTGGTATTGTATATTTATGTTTTGTGAGGTAGTGATGTCAATTTGCGACATATATTTTACTATTTTAGCTACGTATGAGGGAAGTGGCGTTTATTAAACAAAATAAAGAAAAATGGCTGGGAATTGAACAGGTTGTGGACGGAAAGATAAAAAAAAATCCGGACGACCTGTCTTCACTTTATATTAACCTGCTTAATGATCTTTCCTTTGCACAAACATACTATCCCAAGAGTAAAACCACTGTTTATCTCAACCATCTGTCAGGTCGGATCTTTCAGCGAATTTATAAAACAAGACGTACGGAGAAGAACAGGCTAAGCTATTTTTTCCTGACTGAAGTACCGCTGCTTGTTTATCATTACCGCAGATTCTTAAGTTATGCATTTCTTTTCTTCTTCCTTTTTGTGCTGATTGGGGTGGTATCCACATTCTATGATAAAGATTTTCCAAAGCTGATCCTGGGTGAGGATTATGTGAACAGAACGCTTGAAAATATCAGGCAGGAAAACGCGGTCGGGGTCTATCAGCAGGGATCCAACTGGGGTATGATGGTCTATATCATAGTTAATAATCTGGCCGTAGGAGCAAAACTATATATTTATGGCATCTTTGGCGGACTCGGAACTCTTTTTGTGCTGATGCAGAATGCCATTATGGTGGGTACTTTTCAGTATTTCTTTCATCAGCAGGGAGCACTTCAGGAAAGTGCCCGTGGGATCTGGCTGCACGGTATATTTGAGATCTTCAGCATGGTTATTGAAGCCATGGCGGGACTGATTTTGGGGGCCTCCATTCTTTTTCCGGATACTTATTCGCGGTTCAATTCTTTTAAGATCGGTTTTAAAAATTCGTTTAAGATCTTTCTTAGTACCGTCCCCTTCACTATATGCGCCGGAATAATAGAGGGATATCTGACCAGATATGCGCTGAAAATGCCTTTGATGCTTAATCTGATATTACTTCTCTTTACCTTCACAATCATTTCCTTTTACTACCTTGTTTATCCTTTTATTGTTCACCGGAAAATTAAAGACACAATATGACACAGTTTTATAAGATCAGAGATTTCAGCGCACTTATTTCAGATACCTTTGGTTTTTTCCAAACCCACGGCCGAAATTATTTCAGGAACTGGCTATTGCTGAACGGGCCTCTGCTCATCCTGTTGGTGGTAATGTTTGTGATTGGGTACAGTGAGTTTTTTTCACAGATTACGGGTGCTGCCGGAGATGGCAGCAGTTACCTGTGGCAGGAGTATTTTGAGGAAAACCAAATTATGCTCATCCTGTCACTTGCCGCCGTATTTATTGTCTTTCTGGCTGCCAGTATAATAAGCTATACTTTCCCGGTCTTTTACATGAAGAGGTTGAGTGAAACAGGGAACAAAGACATTAAGGCCGACGAAATCTTGTTTGACATACGCTCCAACGCTTCCAGATTTGTAGTATTTTTCCTGGGAATGCTTTTTATTGTAGCACCAGTGTTCTTAGTGGTTATCGGCATATCCTATGCACTGATGATTATCGTTATCGGCTTTTTTATGCTGCTTTTTCTGCTGCCGCTCGCTATGAATGTCATCAATTTTCTCCTGTTCCATTATTTCCATACCGGACAGGGGTTTTTTCAGTCCCTTAGCTACGCGTTCCGGTCGCAGTTTAATTACGCCAATTTTCCCAACCGTTCACCTCTCTGGAAATACTGGGGCTCTACTTTTATTATGTATCTCATCATTAATGTAATAACCACCATATTTACAATGATACCGCTGGTAATCATGATGTTCCGGATTTTTGCGGTAATGGAAGATGGGAGTGGGACAGGTCCTCAAAATCCTTTGGCCGGCGGCATGGGAATGCTGTTTTTTATGACCTATGGAGTTTCCATCCTGGTCTCCTTTATTCTAATGAATCTGATATTGGTAAATGGTGGTTTGATGTATTATGACAGCCGAACCGATCTGCATCGCAATGTAGACCTCTCCAACATAGATGCTATCGGACGCAATGAAGCTTAGATTTTCACTACTCTTTCTACTCTTCCTTTGCGCTGCTTTTTCGGCTCAGGAACCCGTGTCCGGTACCACTAAAATAGACTCGATATTACTCAGCAGGTATAGTGGGAGTGCGGCATCAGATTCCTTTTCCCACGGTTCTGCTGTAACCGACAATCAGGTTTATCCCAAAAAGTTTGCTCAGAATTACAGACAACAGTACAGGGGAGCGGATTTCGATTATTCAGGGGTGAAGCCACGTGAATCCATATGGCAGAAATTTCTGAAGAAGGTGGAGGAGATTATCGATTTCCTTTTTGATGAACTTAATCCAGGCAAGGCTGTGGGGATTACCGGCATAATTATAAGGGTTTTGGCCATCCTCCTGATTTCTTTTTTATTCTATTTTTTACTTCGCTTTCTGGTTTCCAGGTACGGAACCTTTTCTGGGAAGAAGAACTACAAAGTAATTATAAACGGCACGGAAGTCCATGAAAATATTCATGAAATCAATTTCGCTGAAACTATTCTGGCTTATGAGCAGCAGGGTGATTTCCGCTCTGCGGTGCGCTACAGGTTTTTAAAAATGCTCAAGAACCTTACAGACCAGGATGTGATTCTCTGGACTCCCGAGAAAACAAACAGGGATTATACCTCCGAGATTACGCAACCTGAGTTAAAGCAGCAATTTTCGGATCTTGTCTATATTTATGATAATGTATGGTATGGTGAATTTAATATTGATGAAGCCAGCTACAAACATTTTTCAGTAAAATTTGATTCAGTCGTACCTTCAATAGGGTAATTCAGCAGGTTATGAATAAAACTTTTAAACTTTACGGAATTATCTTCATCATCACCCTGGTGCTGTTGGCATTGCTGCAGCTGAACAAAAGGCAGATTACAGACTGGCGGAGGCATTTTGATGTAAATATGAAATCGCCTTTTGGACTGTTTGTTTTCAATAAGGAAGCCGATGCTGTTTTCAGTAACAGGTTGGAACGAACCTCGCGGTCGCCCTATCAGTTTTATGCAGACAGTACCCGCGATGCACATAATATTCTCATTATTGAGAAAGAAATTGACCAGGAATCAGCAAAGAAAATCCTGGAGCAGGTGTCTAAGGGTTCCGATGCCATGATTGTAAGCACAGTATTTCCGCAGATTCTGGCAGATACGCTAAAATTCAGGACCCGTGAATATGTAGAGCAGCTGGATAAACTTAAACTTACCGACAGGAAGTTTAAAAGCGATTCACTTATTTTGGACAAACGGCCATCGAATATGGTGTTTGACAACCCAAATGAAGATAGCGAAGTGTTGGGATTTGTTGGATCTGATGAAATGATGCCTTCATCGAACTTCATTAAAGTGAAATGGGGCCGTGGTAACTTTTATCTTCATTCCGAACCTTTGATTCTCACCAATTATTATCTGATCAAACCCGGATCCGAAGTTTATGTTGAGAATGTTTTTTCTTATCTCCCGGACAGGCGAACCATCTGGTTTACAGATGCCACTTCCGAATCCTCATCTTCGCCACTGCGTTTCATCCTTTCGCAACCGCCACTCAGGTATGCGTGGTGGCTCTTCCTGGCCGCACTGCTTATATTCGTAGTGTTCAATGTGAAGCGCCGGCAGCGAATCATCCCCATAATCCAGCCTCTTCCCAACAAATCTGTTGAGTTTGTAAGAAGTATCGGGAATCTGTATCTTCAGGAAGGCGATTTTCATGATATGATGGCTAAAAAAGCACAGTATTTCCTGCACAGGGTGCGTACGGAACTGCTGTTGGACACCCGGATTCCGGATGAGGATTTCGCTGCGAAACTCTCACTGAAAACAGGCACCGACATCAACGATGTGGAGAAAGCGCTGGTGCTGATTGGCAAAGCCCAGGATCCTTACGCCCAGGTCACAAAGGAAGATTTGATGATCATGAATACATTACTTGATAAAATTTTGAAATAATTTTTAAACATAAATTGATATAAAATGCACGATACAGATATGAACTTCCGTCCGGATGCCTCCGGAGACTTCCGGCCACGCATAGACCTTCAGCATTTACAAAGAAGCGTGAGCCTGGTGAAGAGTGAGATCGGGAAGGTAATTATTGGCCAGGAAAGCATGATTGAACACCTGATTGCGGCACTCCTGGCTAACGGGCATGTGCTTATAGAGGGAGTACCTGGAGTAGCCAAAACCATCACTGCGAAGCTGCTGGCCAGAACAATTGACGTAGGTTTCAGCCGTATCCAGTTTACGCCGGATCTTATGCCTTCTGATATTTTAGGCGGATCTGTGTTCAATGCGAAGACTACGGAATTTGAATTCAGAGCGGGTCCGGTATTCTCAAACTTCATCCTTATTGACGAGATTAACAGATCTCCGGCCAAAACTCAGTCGGCACTCTTTGAGGTAATGGAAGAGAGACAGATTACAATGGACGGGACGCGTTATGAGATGGAACAGCCTTTTCTGGTAATCGCCACCCAGAATCCGATCGAGCATGAAGGTACTTACCGCCTGCCTGAAGCGCAGCTGGACCGTTTCCTTTTCAAAGTGAATGTGGGCTATCCGGATTTGCAGCAGGAAATTTCCATCATTACAAATGAACATTCCAACAGGCTGGCCGATAAAACAGATGCCGTGCAACCGGTAGTGAGTGCATCCGAATTAAAAGAATTTCAGGGACTTGTACGTAATATTGTTGTGGAAACGCACCTGCTGGAATATATTGCCGGCATCATTGTAAATACCCGGGAGAATCCGTTTCTATACCTTGGTGCCTCGCCCAGGGCTGGATTGGCATTGCTCGCGGCCTCAAAATCCTTTGCCGCTATCCGAGGCCGCGATTTCGTAACTCCGGAAGATATTAAAGAAGCCAGCTACGCTGTGCTCCGTCACCGCGTGATGGTTACTCCGGAGCGCGAGATGGAAGGCCTCACTTCAGATGAGATTGTAAGGCAGATTCTGGAGAGTATTGAAATCCCAAGATAATTCAGTAAACAGGCATCAATATTTTAAATCCCCTCCGGAACAATGAAGAATCTTTATATCAATTCCCGTTTTTACATGGCGCTCCTTGCTGTGGGGTCATTATATGTGTTGGCATTCTTCTTTTCGGTGCTTTTATGGTTTGCCCATATCCTGCTGATTTTATGTTTAATCCTACTGGCTGTGGATATTTTCCTGCTCTTTGGTAAAAAGAGTGCGCTCCTGGCACGCCGAACTCTTCCTGAAAAACTTTCTAATGGGGATCAGAATGAAATCCTTGTGAGTGTTAAAAATAATTATCCCATTCCAATTAGCGTCCGGATCATAGACGAGATTCCTTTTCAGTTCCAGAAGAGGGATTTCCTGCTCAGCAGGCAAATGAAGTCAGGTGAAGATGTGGTCTTTCAGTATCCGCTGGTGCCCAAAGCAAGAGGTACCTATCATTTCGGTAAGTTAAATGTATTTGTAAGATCCCAATTATTATTTATTTCCCGCCGGTTCATATTCCAGGAGGGCGAATCTCTGCCCTGTTATCCTTCTTTCATACATTTGCGGAAATATGAGCTGATGGCCCTTCAGAACGAATTCATGATGGGTGGCCTTAAAAAGATCCGGAAACTGGGTCATACCATGGAATTTGAGCAAATTAAAGATTATGTTTCAGGCGATGACATCCGTACCATTAACTGGAAAGCTACAGCGAAGAGGAATCAGCTTATGGTTAACCAGTTTCAGGATGAAAAGTCCCAGCGTATCTTTCTTATCATAGACAAGGGGAGGACAATGCAGATGCCCTTCCGCGGTCTCAGTTTACTGGATTATTCCGTTAATGCCGTTATGGCGCTGAGTCATATTATTCTGAAAAAGAGTGACCGCGCGGGCCTCATGACTTTCAGCAAACAAACCGAAAACAAAGTGGCAGCTGATAACAGGTCCGGGCAGCTTCGGAAAATCTCTGAAGCGCTCTACCACATCCAGACCGATTTCTTTGAAAGTGATTTCAGCAGGCTTTATCAGGACGTCAGGTTTACCGTGGGACAGAGAAGCCTGATCCTCCTTTTCACTAATTTTGAAACCTTGGATGCGGTTACCCGACAAATGAAGTACCTTCGCGGGATTGCCAAAAACCATCTGCTTGTGGTGGTGTTTTTCCGGAATTCTGAACTCCACGACCTCATTCAGGCTAATCCGGAGAATATGAAAGAGGTCTACGACCAGATTATTGCAGAAAAACTTGAATTCGAGAAGAAGCTTATCATTCAGGAGCTCAGGAAATATGGTATTCACTCTATATACACACTGCCTGAAAATCTGAATATTGAAGTCATCAATAAATACCTTGAAGTAAAAGCGAGAGGTCTCCTTTAACAAAACATAAATTAATGAAAGTACGTTTAAACCGAATCAACGACGATTATTTATTTGAATGCACAAATGAAGCAGGCAATAAGATACTGATGGATAATACATCGCAGCCGAATGCGAAAGGGGTGTCGCCAATGGAAAGCCTGCTTATTGCTGCAGCTGCATGCAGCGGAATAGATATCATAAGCATCCTGAAAAAGCAGCGGCAGGAAATAACCAGTTTCAACGCTGAGGTAGAAGGCGAGCGTATACAGGTTGATGAAGCCAAACCTTTCAGCCATATAAAATTGACTTTTAATATTGAAGGTGCTGTAGATCCCGCAAAAGCCTTAAAGGCCGCCGAACTTTCCTTTCAAAAGTACTGTTCGGTCACTAAAACCCTGGAGCCTAACGTAACTGTTTCATTTGAGGTTAAGGTAAATGGACATATGGCATAGGGCAGTTATTGATCAGGAAAATTTTCCCTTGGGCGTACGGCCCGGCTGAAGCAGTTTGGCCACAGTAGCTGTCCAGCCTGTTTGGTGTGAGGCGCCGATTCCTTTTCCGGTGTCTCCGTTGAAATATTCATGGAAGAGCAGATAATCCCGGAAGTGTTCATTATGGTTCAGGAGTTTGTCGCCGCCGTTAAAAGGCCGCTCGCCATTCCCGTCGCGTTTGAAGATGGAGCAGAGTCTGCGGCTCAGGTCCGTTGTTACAAAATCCAGGTTACGCATTTCACCGCTTCTGGAGGGATATTCAATTTGCAGGCTTTCGCCGTAATAATAATAGAATCTCTGCAGGCTCTCCACAATCAGGAAATTAATAGGAAACCAGATGGGTCCCCGCCAGTTACTGTTGCCGCCAAACATTCGGCTGTCGCTTTCTGCCGGTGTATAACGTACAGTAAAATCCTGACCGTCTACTGTAAACCGGAAGGGCTGATCTTCATAAACTTTAGACATGGAGCGGATTCCGTAATCCGAAAGAAATTCCCCTTCATCCACCATCCTGTTAAGAATTCTTGTAAGCCTGGTCTTGCGCAGGATACTCATGAGGTGTTTCCGCCCCTGACCCTCCACTTCCCAATGTGAGACCAGGTTGGCCAGCTGAGGTTTGTTTTTAAGGATCCAGTCCATCCTTTTGGTAAAATTGGGCAGTTTCTCCAGTGTTTCATGCTCCACAATTTCAACTGCAAACATTGGAATGAGTCCAACGATACTTCGCAGCTGCAGTGAAATGGAATCTCCGTCATTAAGCTGAAGTACATCATAAAAAAATCCGTCCTCTTCGTTCCACAGACCTCCTTTGGCATCTCCAATATTCTCCATGGCTTCTGCGATGTAGAGATAATGCTCAAAAAATTTAATGGCCATATCCTCGTATACCGGATTATGAAGTGCGAGTTCCATGGAAATGCGCATCATATTCAGGGCAAACATAGCCATCCAACTCGTGCCATCGGCCTGCTCCAGATGATCGCCGTTCTTAAAAACCATATTCCTGTCGAACGCACCTATATTGTCGAGGCCCAGGAAACCGCCACCAAATACATTGTTGCCGTTTTTGTCCTTGCGGTTTACCCACCACGTAAAATTGAGCAGTAATTTCTGAAAAACACTTTCCAGAAAAGGTACATCCGGCCGGCCATTAATCTTTTCGTCAATTTTATAGACCCGAAATGTGGACCACGCGTGAACTGGTGGATTGACATCGCTGAAATCCCATTCATAGGCCGGTAACTGACCGTTGGGATGGATATACCATTCCTTTGTAAGCAGCCGGAGCTGGTCTTTGGCGAATTGGGGGTCTATTAGCGCAAACGGAACACAGTGAAATGCCAGGTCCCAGGTCGCAAACCAGGGATACTCCCATTTGTCCGGCATGGAAATAATATCCTTATTCTGCATGTGTTCCCATTCGCGGTTCCTGACGTGGTTATTAAAATCGCGGTTTGCATCAAGCTTGGGATCGCCTTTCAGCCATTTGGAAACATTATAATGGTAGAACTGTTTATTCCATAACAGACCTGCAAAGGCCTGCCGCTGTATATTTTTTTCATCCTCATCCGGAATTTCGCACTGAAGGATATCGTAAAATGCATCAGCTTCCGTCTTACGCTGAAGAATCATTTCATCAAAATCATAAAACGGATTATCGAGCTCTTCCGGACTGAGCCTGAAATCAAAGGTTCGGCTTTCACCGGCTTCCAACTCCGTCTTCACTAAAAAGCAGGCTTTGGTCCCAGTCCTGTCAGGATTTACTGCATCTGCCCTGTTGTGAACCAGAAAGTCATTGATACCGTCCTTGTAGTACTTTGCCTCCGCAGCTGTTCCGGAAATTTTATTGAAATTGGTTTCATTGTCGCAGAAGAGGGTAACTGCGGAAGTATCACGTGCGTACAGCTTTTTAATACTTAAACTGTCGTGCTCAATTTCTAAAATTCCCTCGGCGCCAGCCTTAATTGCGGGCTTATATGTACCGTAACCCCAGGACCAGTTATTGCGGTACCATACTGTTGGGAGTATGATAAGCGGCTGTTTTTGCCGGCTTCTGTTTACAGCAGTGAGTCGGATCAGAATGTCATTATGAGCAGATTTTGCATATTCTATAAACAGGTCGAAATAAGCATCGTGCTGAAAGATTCCGGTTTCAGTCAGTTCAAATTCCGGTTCTTTCTTACTTCTGCGCGCGTTTTCAGAAATGAGCTGTTCATAGGGGAAGGCATTGACCGGATACTTATAGAGCATTTTCATATAAGAATGCGTGGGCGTATTATCCAGATGGAAATACACTTCCTTTACATCCTCACCATGGTTGCCCTGAGGGTTACTTAGGCCAAAAAAGCGCTCTTTGATTAATGAATCCCGGGTATTCCAGAAAGAAAAAGCAAAACAGAGCCTCTGTTTATGATCGCAAATTCCTGCAATACCGTCTTCGCTCCAACGGTAAGCACGGCTAACAGCGTCTGTATAATTGGTATACCCCCAGGCATTGCCGTCTTTACTGTAATCTTCGCGAACAGTACCCCATTGTCTGTTACTTAGGTAAGGTCCCCATTTTTTCCATTCCGGGTTTTTCAGTCTCTCCTTTTCAGCATTCATTTGTCAGCAATTTACTTAATGAAGATCAATATTTTACAGGGAGTTTATTGGTTTACAGACCCATGCAGGTTAATCGCTTATTTGCGGTGCCCACAAAATCTAAAGCTCAGGATGTCTTTTAAATTCTGCGTCCGGATCAAACAGGTATCGGTACGTTGCCAGCTTTCTGGTTACAACTGTATCCAGGGCTTCTGCTATTTTTATCATCTTTGGATTAAAGTCGCCAATCCACTGGAGTTCCGTTGTTTCAAAGTCGGTATGTTTCCGCAGGTGCTGTGTGCCTTCCCAGATCATATAGCCGTCTATGCCGGTCCTCTGCCATTCCGGCACTACTCCAAAAACGATGCCTACCATTTTTTTATTTTTTCTGAACCGTTTAATCCACAGAAATTTCAGTTTCTGCAGAATACCAAATTTTCCGTTGAGGTATTTAAACCATTGATTCATATCCGGAATATTCATCCAGACAGCGATGGGTTTTTCATTTTCATACACGAACCAGGAAATGTGCTCATTAATGACCGGTCTCATGCTCATAAACATCTTGAGGGTTTTTTTATACTCCAACACTTTCCCGTCGCCATGGCTGGCCCAGGCCCTGTTATATACCTCAGTGAAATCTGCCGCAAATTTTTGGAGTTTATTTTTTTTTAGGGGTTCGGCGGAGATTGCCGGATTTCGGGCGTGCTTACTGTGCATTACCCGGAATACCCGGGAGACTTCGGCATGTACAGGTCTTGTGTAGCAAAGTTGATTATAATACACCTTAAATCCATAATTTTCAAAAAGTCTGCTGTAGTAAGGTGCATTATAGTTCATACCATACAGAGGCTCGGTGAATCCCTCAGTAAGCACGCCCCAGAACTTGTCTCTCTCGCCAAAATTAATGGAGCCGTCCATGGCTTTCATTCCGCGCTGCAGTAACCACTGTTTACAGTGGTCAAAGATAAAATCAGCAGTTTCCTGACTGTCGGTGCAGTCGAAGAAACCTATGCCGCCTGTAGGCTGTTCGTTATTGTATTTCGGATTCACAAAAACAGCTACACGCCCAACCGTTGTATTGCTGCTGTCCTGGAACAGGAAGCGGGCACATTCGCCGCTGCCGAACAGTTTATTTTTAGCAGGATCAAAAACTTCTTCCACATCCTTATCCAAAGGCCGGATGTACTGCGAATCATTTTTGTAAAGATGTGCGGGGAAATCCAGAAACTCCTTTCTCTCCTTTGCGCCCATTACGGGTACAGCTTTCAGCATAAAATCTTTTTAGATAAAGCGAATGTAATATTTTTTGAACTGATTTTAAAATAGTAAGAAAATTTAAATCCTTAATTTTGCCCCATATAACTGCACTATGAACGATTTTAGTGATAATGATGATGATATTTTCTCGGGACGCGAGCACACACCTCTGCGGGATGATGCTTTTGAAAAATCTCCGGAAGAAAAGATAGAGATTATCAAACACCATTTTCACCAGATTATGGAAACTTTGGGAATGGATATGACTGATGATTCGCTGAAAGATTCCCCGCGCCGGGTGGCAAAAATGTATGTCAACGAAATATTTGGCGGTCTTTTGCCGGAAAACAGACCAGCAATTTCCACGTTCTCTAATAAGTATAAATACCGGCAGATGTTGGTGGAGAAAGATATTACCGTGTATTCTTTTTGTGAGCACCATTTCTTGCCCATCATCGGTAAAGCGCACGTGGCGTATATCTCTAACGGCGAGGTAATTGGCCTTTCAAAAATAAACAGGATAGTGGACTATTATGCTAAGCGTCCGCAGGTGCAGGAGCGTCTGACGATGCAGATTGTGTCGGCCCTCAAGGAAGGACTGGGTACCAAGGATGTAGCCTGTATAATTGATGCAAAGCATCTTTGCGTAAACTGCCGCGGTATAAAGGACACAGCAAGTTCTACAATAACCGCCGAACTGAGCGGGATTTTCCGTACCAACCCCATTACACGGCAGGAATTCCTTCATTATGTTGGAACACATGCCAAATTCGACTAATTAATTATACTGCAAACAGACACCATAAATGTAATGAGAGAACTTAAAGTCTATAATTCAATCAGTGGGACAAAGGAGGTTTTCAAACCTATCCATGAGGGTAATGTGGGTATGTACGTTTGCGGACCTACCGTTTACAGCAATGTTCACCTGGGTAACGTACGTACATTTATGTCCTTCGATTTTATTTACCGTACGCTTATTTATTTTGGGTTTAAGGTACGTTATGTCCGAAACATTACCGATGCTGGTCACTTGACTGATGATGGCGATGTGAACAATGACCGCTTTGTGAAGCAGTCGCGACTGGAAAAACTGGAACCCATGGAAATTGTCCAGAAATATACCGTTGATTTTCATAAAGTCCTGGATACTTTCAATCTATTGCCACCTACCATAGAACCAACAGCCACGGGACATATTCTGGAACAGATTGAACTTACACAGGATTTGGTGGCGAAGGGCTTTGCATACGTAAGTAACGGTTCAGTGTATTTTGATGTGCAGGAATATAACAGCCGGGGCTTAAACTACGGTGAACTTTCCAGGCGCAACATTGAGGAACTGTTCGCCAATACACGGGATCTGGATGGGCAGAATGAAAAGAAAAACCCGCAGGATTTTGCACTTTGGAAAGCAGCCTCACCCGCTCATATTATGCGGTGGAATTCGCCCTGGGGTGCCGGCTTCCCGGGTTGGCACCTGGAGTGTACTGCAATGTCCACCAAATATCTGGGCGATCAGTTCGATATTCACGGAGGTGGTATGGACCTGAAGTTTCCGCATCATGAATGTGAAATTGCACAGGGGAAAGCATGCAATGGTGTTTCGCCGGTAAACTACTGGCTGCACGCCAATATGCTTACCATGAATGCACAAAGAATGAGTAAATCGACAGGTAACTATATCCTGCCTATGCAATTGGTAAACGGGGATAATGATTTCTTTGAAAAAGCGTTCCATCCGGCAATAGTGCGTTTCAATTTTATGCAGGCGCATTACCGCAGTGTGCTGGATATCTCCAATGAAGCCATGATTGCCAGCGAGAAGGGCTACAACCGCCTTATGGAAGCGGTATCCATCATTGATAACTTTCATGCAACCGCTGAGGTTTCAACGTTTGACTTTGCACTTTGGAAAGAAAAATGTCAGGAAGCCCTGGCGGACGATTTTAATTCGCCCATACTTATCGCTCATCTGTTTGAAGCAGTAAACTTCATATTTAAACTGAAAGAAGGTAAAGAAACCTTGACGGCTGCTCATCTGGAGGAATTACGAATCACTTTGCATGAATTTGTTTTTGATGTTCTGGGACTTCAGACAGTGGAGGAAGGTGGAAATACAAAACTGGATGATACGCTGCAGGTACTCATTGACCTTAGAACTCAGGCGAAAAAGGCCCGTAATTTTGAGCTTTCAGACCAGATCCGTGACCGTCTTCTTGAAAAAGGGATTCAGCTTAAAGATGGCCGCGAGGGAACGACCTATTCTCTTGTTTGATTTCTGACCAGCCATCCTGTTTGACCAAACACCGCCGGCGGCGGTGTTTTTTGTTCATATAAAAATTGATAAAAAGGTGAATTGTATTATTAAATGCTGCGTAATGTTCATTAAATGAACCAAAAATTTGCGTTTGTGTAATATAAAGTAGTAATTTTAATGTGAATTTATCTTCAATCCAAATAATATTGCTATGAAAAAATCTTTACTATCACTCGCAGTGCTGTTCAGCGGGGCCACAGCCTTCTCACAGCAGGATATCTATGCATTAACAGGTAACCCGGGAACTCAGATTCATTTTAAAGAATTACGGACATTAAATCTGGAGTCAGCGACGCCGGGAAGAGTGCTTCTTTCTTCAGATTCGGATATCAACGTGTTTTCGCAAAATGCCAATTCGGTAGTCCGGGAAAGCCGGCAGTCGTTTCATCATGCTCAGGCACCTGCCATGGCAGCGCTGGCCTATGACCGGGTGACCGGTGAGGTCTTCTTCTCACCCATGTACTCTTCCAATGTTTATGTGCTGAATGAGAAATCCGGGAAAATTACCCTGGTTGAAAATACAGCTGTTAAAGCGACAGCCTGTGATCTGAATTCCCATATTACCCGGATGGCAACCGGTGCCGATGGTAGTGTTTACGCCATGAATAATGCCGGTACACAACTAATTAATATCCGAAAAGAGGCGGGTAAATATAATGTTAAAGACCTGGGGTCAATACAGGATTCCTCCACGCGCCCGGAAGAGTCACTGCGCACTGTACAAATTGGCTTTGGCGGTGATATGGTGGCCGATGGTCAGGGCAATCTTTATATATTTTCAGCCTCAGGTAATGTATTTAAAATCCCGGTCAAGTCGCTGACCTCCGAATATGTAGGGAAAATTACAGGCTTGCCGGAAGGCTATTCACTTAATGGGGCCGCTGTGAGCGCCGATGGTGGAGTGATTGTCGGCAGTGCGAAATCTGAGGGCTTATTTAAGGTTAATATTGATGACCTTAGCGCAGTTTCTGTGAAATCGGAATCCACTTACCCTGTTTATGATCTGGCGAGCGCGCATTTGCTTAGACAGAGTGGCAACGACTTACCCGAAACTGCAATTGCCGGTATAGAAGTATATCCAACAAGAATTACTGCCGGTGAACTTTATATCCGAATCTCCAACAATTCCGTACCCATGGCTTTGGTTGATTTATACGACAGTGCAGGCACCAGGGTTCTTAGCCAGCGGATCAAGGTGTCAGAGAATTCAGGCAGTCACCTCATTAATGTGGGCAATTTGAAGAAGGGTGTTTATATCGTCAGCATCAGCACTGAAAAAGGTGAGAAACTGCGTAGTGTAAAAGTGCTTATTGAGTAAGTTTTTTTGATTTTCCGGTGTTTAAGCTGAGGTTCACCAGGTGCAACCTCAGCTTAAATTATTTGTACTCTGTATATTCCCGTCCCTTTATTCACCTTTTGCTGACGGTGAAAATGAATGTCATCGCTTAAATTTCAGTTTGCTAACTTGCTGTCTGTAAATCACACAGGAGATGAAACTAACCTTTAGGATACATTACAATACGGCATTTGGCACCAATCTGCAGATCCGGATCATTGAAGAAGGCCACCCGGATCAGGTTCACGCGATGCATTATTGTGGGCATGGTTACTGGTCTGTTGAGCTTGATCATTTCAACCGTTCTCTTTCTTACCGCTATCAGCTTACAAATGACGGCGTTGTTACTGATCAGGAACTGGTGACTCATAGACTTTCATTTCCACATACTATAAAAGAGTACCGTATATTTGATTTTTGGAATAAGAAGAATTTCCCGGAGAACTACCTCGCCAATAAAATACTGACGCTCAGGCTTCAATCAGTAAAATTTGAGAAAGTCACCATTCTCAGGAAACACACACATTACTTCCGTTTGGAAGCCCCGCTTTACAGTACATACCACCATGTCGTGATTTGTGGCGAAGCAGATGAGCTGGGAAACTGGGATTATGATAAAGCACTTCCAATGTGTCAGACAGCACTTGGTGTTTGGGAACTGGCATTAGCCCTGAAAAGCGCCGGTGATGTTCATTACAAATATGGAATTCAGGAAGCAGGTTCGGGAGCAGTAGAACTGGAGTCCGGAAATAACCGTGTAGCTGAACGAAATGAGGAGGTGAATGTGTTATACGTACATGCTGATCACTATTTTAGGTTTAAAAACCATCAGATGTACCATGCTGCCGGTGTAGCAGTTCCGGTCTTTTCTTTGCGCAGTGAACGGGGCTATGGAGTTGGTGAATTTGCGGATTTAATGGAATTTGGCGATTGGGCGAACCTTGTAAACCTGTCGCTGATCCAGGTTCTGCCTATAAATGATACCACAGCTACGCACACCTGGACGGACAGTTACCCTTATGCGGCTGTTTCGGTGTATGCCCTGCACCCGCAATATCTTTCTATAGACAGACTCGGATATAAGTTGACCGGTGAATTAAAGGTCCAGTATGAAAATGAACGCAGACATCTGAACAGTTTAGAAAAGATTGATTATGAGCAGGTACTTCGGGTTAAGTGGCGGTATCTGACAGAGTTATACCACGAAAATAGAGAGCATATTACCGGGGACCGGAATTTCAGAAAATTCATTAAAGAGAATGAGGCATGGTTAATACCCTATGCCGCATTCTGTGTTCTGCGCGATAAATATGATACTCCCAATTTTAATAAGTGGAAGACACACCGGAAATTTGTAGCGGGAAAAATTAGGCTGAGTTTCAATTCAAAAAGTAAAGATTATGAGGTCTTTCTTCTTCATCAGTGGGTGCAGTATGAACTGCACCGGCAACTCATAGAAGCGGTGGATTATCTGCATAGCCTCGGAATTTCAGTGAAGGGTGATCTTCCCATCGGAATTTACCGCTATTCTGTTGAAGCGTGGACGGAGCCGCAACTGTTCGGCCTGGAATATCAGGCAGGGGCACCGCCTGACCAGTTTTCAGATTTGGGTCAGAACTGGGGTTTTCCGACTTATAACTGGGAAGTGATGCAGGCGGACGGTTTCCGCTGGTGGAAAAACCGCTTCGCCGCGCTTGAGAAATATTTTGATGTGATGCGTATAGACCACATCCTGGGCTTTTTCAGAATCTGGCGAATGCCATTGTCTGCAGTTCAGGGTATACTCGGCTATTTCCATCCTGCTGTACCGGTTACCATAATGGAATTTAAGACACGAGGGATTCCCTTCACAGAAGCGCGTTACTGTCAACCCTTCATTAACCGTGAAATCCTGCAGGAGGTTTTTGGTGATGAATATGATGCGGTGGTACTGTATTTTTTTGATGAAAAGGAAGATGGCACCTACCACTTCAAGCCAGAGTTCAGCAGTCAGCGGAAACTGAAGAAGTATTTTGAAAGTTCCGAAAATAATTCGCTGCAGGATAAGTTATTGAATATAAGTGCAGACCTGCTTTTCCTAATGGAGGAGATTGGCAGGGAAACGGTGTATCATCCAAGATTTAACCTGCATAAGACCGCCAGCTACAGGTTTTTGTCAGAAAGTGAAAAGGCATCCGTTTACGAACTCTATCTGGATTATTATTACAGGCGCCAGGAAGGCCTCTGGTATAACAGTGCAATGCAAAAACTGCCACTCATCCTGAACTCTACCGAAATGCTGATTTGCGGCGAGGACCTGGGACTGGTTCCGGACTGTGTTCCAAGGGTGATGGACCGTCTCGGAATTACTGCCCTAAAGGTGCAGCGAATGCCCGCTGAAGATACAGCTTTTTACAACCCTAAATATGCAGGTTATCTCAATGTAGTTACTACAAGTACCCACGACAGTTCCACTATGCGGCAATGGTGGCAGGAAGACCGTGCAGTGACAGAAAAATATTTTAGGGAACAGCTTGTCCAGCGTGGAACCGCACCATCGGACCTGATGCCGCAGCTGGCGGAAGTAATAATGAAACAGCATCTGTACAATGAGGCGATGCTTTCGGTTTTTCCCATTCAGGAGTTTTTGGCCACCGATGAAGAGCTCAGAAATCCTGATCCGGATTCTGAAAGAATTAATGATCCGTCAGTATTTCCCCACTTTTGGAACTACAGAATGCATCTCGATATCAGTAAATTAAAGGAAGCAGAAAAATTTAACAAAAAAATTTCAGCGTGGATCAGGGATTCCGGCCGAAATTAATTGTGGTTGATTATCAGTATGTTGACCTATTGCGGAAGGAAGTTTTATCAAATGATTTAACTTCCTTTTTTATTTCCTATCCAACTATCAGTTGAAAGTGAGAAAACGCCCTGCTGTAAAGGGTTGAAGTGAATTTTGAAATTAAAAGCGGCATGTTTTTTTAATCACTTTTAACAGAACAATCAGATATTTAAATAAGATGAAAAAATTACTTTTAGGATTGGCAATGGCTATAGGAACATTGTCTTTCGCACAATACCAGAGCAGCAGCTATGGAAATGTTGGATACGGCAATTATGACGGATATTATAATGACAGTTATTACTTTCCGGACGAGTATTATTACGATTATCCAAGAGATTATTACGCGGAAAATTATTACCAAAGTTATTATAATGACTACCGTAACAGCATTGTGATGATTAACTGGAATGATTTCTTCCGCAGGCACAGGCTTTCTTCCTGGCAGGTGCAGCAAATCATGATGCTTAATGACATGTATGCCTCATACTCGAGCTGGAATTCTTACTACAGGTACAATCCGGACAGATGGTATTTTGACAGGTTTTATTCGCTTCAGCAGATTTTGGGGCCTAAGATCTTCATTGTGTTTCAGAACAATTATTATAACGGATACCATCCTATTGCCTATTTCCAGAACTACAGACAGGAATATTATGTGCCGAGGTACCGAGTAACACCACGATACAGAAATGTAAATATTAATATTTACCGGGTAGACCGCAACCGTTTTATCGAGAAACATGGTAATAAATTTGGCTGGAATGAAACCCGCAATCCTCATAATGCCGCCGGTGTGCGCCAACCCACAGGCCGTCGGGACGGTACCGCTACTGTATCTCCTTCCATCCGGAACAACCCGGCACTGAGAAGTGGTAGTCAAAGGGTAGAGCAGCAGGCAACGCCACGAAGGACCGGGACTTCCTCCGGTGTCAGAAATGTTGCTTCGCCCCGTAGCTCAGCAAATGAAAGTGTACAGGGTCAGAGACTGCCTTCCCGTACAGTTTCACCTTCAGCAGGTCAGCCTGCAATATCCAACGGCGGTGGTATGCGCAGCAGTTCCGCACCGTCGGTACGCAACAGTCCGGTGGGCCAGAGAAGTACAGCGTCAGCCGAAGGATCAGGTACTGGAAGCCGTGGAAGCAATTCCGCTAGGGGTGGAAGGTAAATTTAAGCCTCTTAATTAGCGATAATAAAGCTGTTCTTAACAAAAATTTATAATACGTCTAATTTAACCCGAAGTATTTTTCGGAATCATAAAGACAGTACAATACAACTAACGAATATGAAAAAGTTTATTATTGCAGCCTTATTAAGTGTAGGAACTTATGCAGTGGCGCAGCAAACCCCTTCGATGCCTGAGCGCAAAGCCATGATGGAGCAGAAAAAGGCTGAAATGGAAAGAGCCCGTGCGATAAAGCAGCAGCAACATCTAGCGGAAATGCAAAAGAGCCTGAATCTGACTGAACAGCAAATGAATAAGATCCGTGTTATGCAGCAACGTCAGATGGAAGAGCGAAAAGCTCAGTTGGAGAAGAACCGTGAAATGCAGAAAGACCGTTTGCAGGCCATGAAGTTAAAGCAGCAGCAAAAGGAAGCTGAAATGAAGTCCATCCTTACTCCTGAGCAGTTTGCGAAGTGGCAGGAAAACCGGCAGAAGATGATGGCTCAGAGGCAGGCAAAAATGCGCAGTTCGGCTGAAGGTATGAAAATGAAAAGACACGGGATGCATAAAAAAATGGATCTCCAGAAGAAACCATAGTAGTTCATAGTTTTTGATTTTTAATGTGAGGAGGGCAGAGGTTAATTATAGCTTCTGCCCTTTTTTGTGCCTCATTTTCCAGATCATAAATAATTCAGTACTTTTGGATTTGAACTAAAATTTAGAATATAAAATGATCAGCAATAAAATAGCTCAGCTTTTGAATGAGCAGATTTCCAAAGAACAATATGCCGCTCAGTATTATCTTTCAATGTCAGCCTGGTTTTTTGCCCAGGACTTGGATGGTATTGCCAACTATTTCCGTGTACAGAGCAAAGAGGAACTCATGCATGCAGATAAGATGTTTGATTACCTGAACGATGTAGGTGCCGAAATTGTAGTAGGAGAAATCCCCAAGCCACCGCACGAATTTACGAGCCATATAGAGGTATTTGAAAAGGCTTTAGAGCATGAAAAAACAGTAACCAGAAGTATTTTTAACATTGTAAAAAATGCCAATGATGAGGGTGATTTTGCAACTGTTTCCTTTCTTCAGTGGTGTATTAATGAACAGGTGGAGGAAGAAGCAAGCGCCTCTCAGCTTGTAACCAAGATCAAGATGGTTCATACAAATCCTTCAGCTCTCTATCTGTTTGATCAGGAACTGAGCCAAAGAGTATTTACCGCAGAGCCTGCGAAATAGTTACATAAACACATAATGATGAAAAAATTTTATGGCCTTTGCCTTGTAGCTTGGTCAGTGTTCTTCTTTGCGCAAAATTACAGCGTTGCAGCAATTCCGGAATCCCTTTTAAAAAATTCGAATGCGGTTATACGTGAGAGTAGTGAAGTTTATACACTCAAATCGGTATCCGATCTAGTCATTGAAAGAGAGCATGCAGTCACCGTCCTAAGCAGCGCTGGAGATGAGTTCGCGAATGTTTACATTCCTTACAATCCGACGACAAAAATCAGTGATGTCAAAGTAGAGCTGTACGATGCCGCAGGCAAATTAAGCAGAACTTTCAGTAAGAAAGATTTTTCCGATTTCAGTCATAATCCCAGTGCTGCCCTTTATGTGGACGACCGTATTATGATTTTACGTCCAGTGTTTCCTAAATATCCATTTACAGTTCGCACAACCTACACCACTAATACCTCCAATACGGTCTACCTTAGTTCATTCCGACCTGTATCCAGTTTTAATGTCGCTGTGCAGAATGCGTCATTCACACTGATAAATACTTCAGGTATTGATATCCGGACTAAAGTTACGGACAGGCCTCAGGCTAAAGTTACGGAATCGCGGTCTGGAAACCGCTGGCAATACAGCTATGTAAATATTCCCTCCATCCGAAATGAGGAATTGGCGCCCAGTTTAAATAACCTGGTTTCTTATGTTGAGTTTTCGCCGCAAAAGTTTACACTTGCCGGGCGGCAGGGCGATATGAGCGACTGGAATACCTTTGGAAAATGGTATTACTCCGAACTTATAAATCCGATGTCTGAGATAACCCCGGAGATACGCGCAGAAGTTGCGGCACTTAATCTGAAAGGAACGACCTCGGATAAGGTGAAAACCATTTACCAGTATATGCAGAACAAGACAAGGTATGTACTGATTGCAATGGGAATTGGTGGTTGGCAGCCAATGCCCGCTGCGGAGGTAAGCATGAAAGGCTATGGAGACTGCAAAGCGCTTACGAACTATATGAGGACTCTATTAGAGGCTGCAGGTATCCCATCCTACTTCTCAGTGATTTACGATGACCGCTCCGAGATCAGTTTTGACAGGAACTTCCCGCGACTTTCAGGAAATCACGCAATTCTTATGGTGCCCACCGAAAACGGTAACATCTGGCTGGAGAATACTTCGCAAAAACATGCCTTCAATCATTTGAGTTTCACCTCGCACCACCGAAATGTGCTAGCCGTAAACAAAGATGGGATCCAAATAGTGGAAACCCCGAAATACCGCCCCGAGCAAAGCAGGGAAGTCCTGCGGTCTGAGGTGCAGTTGTCGGCAAATGGAAACATGTCATCAAAAGCTTCTCTGGAGTTTACCGGAGGTCAGTACGACACGAACCTGACACTCTTCGGACTGAGCAGCAATGAGATTGAGCAGTCGCTGAAAAACCGCCATTATACTTTGAACACGGTAAAACTTGCGGTTCACAACCTGAAAAATGACCGCGAATCCGGCAAGGTAATGTATGACTTAAATATTGATGCGAATGGATTTGCCAAAAAACTGGGCGATGATCTGTTTTTCCCGGTTATGCCTTACTATCAGGATGTAGTTTATTCTGCGAACGAAGAAAGAACATTGCCATTTGAGACTTCTTTTCCGTATCAGGACGATTACGAGATTAAATTCAAGGCGCCGGCCGGTTATAAATTCTCAGAAATACCGGAATCCAAATCCTTCAGCACCGAATTCGGTTCTTACTCCCTGACCTTCACTCCTGAAGGTGAACATTTAATAGTGAGCAGGGTGATCACGGTAAATAAAGGCCAGTATCCAAAAGAAAAGTTTGCAGATTATATCGCGTTCAGAAAGAAAACGACCAACAGCGACAGTACAAAAATACTATTAATCAAATTATGAAGAAAATTTTATTCCTTTCAGCTATCCTGATCATAGGATTGGCAAATTCACAACATAGATTTCTGGAAATTCCCAAACTCTCTGAGGCCGACTTAAAAAGCCAAAAATCGGAAAAGTATGCGGATGCACCTGCTGAAGTTCTCTACCGTTCTACTCATTTCAACATTGATAACAAAGGACATATGTTTCAGAAGGTGGTGAGCCGTGTTAAGATTTACAATAGAGAAAAAGCAGTTGATTATCTGGATCATGAAATAGTCCTTTATGATGATAAGAAGGGATCTGTGGAAACACTTACAGACCTGAAGGCACATACTTACAATTATGAAGATGGAAATATTGTTGCCACAAAGGTGGCTAAAGACGAAAAATACAGATCTAAAGAAGACCGGCATTATAACGTAACCAAATTTGCATTTCCTAATGTAAAGAATGGATCTGTTGTGGAGTATTCCTACCAAATAATGACTCCATTCCTTGTTTCAACTCCGAAAATTATGATAGAGGAGGAAATTCCTGTCCGTTACAGCGAGTTTATTCTGGACTATCCTACCGTACTATCCTACAATATTAATTACAGGGGAAATCTAATGCCCACGCACCGGACAGTGGAAGAGAAGCGGCTGTATGGCGATTCCTACAAAACCTATAGATTTGGTTATGAAAATATAACTCCCTATATCAATGAAAAATATGTATTGAACAACCAAAATTACAAAACAGGAATAAAAGCTGAGCTCAATGCTGCCATGACGGATAATAGCGTGAGATCTTTTGCAGGTTCATGGCTGGATATTAGAAAGCGCCTTTACGATCATCAGGCATTCGGGCAGGAACTGAAAAAACTTAATCTGGTTAAAGGTGTTCTGCCACAGGATATTTCATCCATAACTCCCCCAATGGAGAGGGCAGCCGCAATACTTAAATTTGTACAGAAGAACTACACCTGGAATAATGAAAACTCGGTGTTTACAGATAATGGAATTAAAAACCTGTTGTCTACCAAGGTGGGTAACTCAGCAGAAATTAATCTGCTACTTACCCAATTGCTTCAAACTGCAGGGTTAAAAGCTGATCCTGTGGTGCTGTCCACCGTTGATTTGGGAATGCTGCTGGCTTACTCACCATCTATTTCCCAACTTAACTACGTAGTCGCCTCAATTTCTGTAAATGACAGGATACACCTATTGGATGCAACTCAAAAACAAAGTGAGATTAACATGATTGCACCGCAGGCATTAAATTATTCGGGATTTATCATGACTCCTAAAGAAGCTACGGAAATCAGCCTGTTGTATCCGGACAGGAGCAAGACCATTCTCTCAATAGATGCTAAGATGAACTTAGACGGAACATTTGGTGGGAATTTCAAAGACCGCGATACAAAGCTTTATGCCATGATGGTGAACAGCAGATATAGCAGCGATACATCTGCTTTCGCCGACTCTTATAAAAGCGGTTACAAATTTCCGATTTCCAATCTTAAGCATGGTATTCAGGACAATAATGATTTTGAAACCAGCTTTGACTTCACATCAGATAACTTTGTAGATGCTATTGGCAGTAAGCTTGTTTTCAACCCACTGCTTTTCCTGTATTCCCAAAATCATAATTTTGATCAGAAAGAGCCACGGAAAGCCCCACTGGAATTCTATTCAGCATACGACCGGACAAAGAAGGTCACAATTACAATCCCTGATAACTATGAATTTCAGAATGTGCCGAAATCAAAGAAATTCCGGACAGATGACAACGCTCTCCAATACTCTTATGTGGTTACGCAGGCGGGTAACAAATTAACTGTAGAGACTACTGTGAGTACCGACGATTCTGTATACCCTAAAGAATATTATCCTGCATTTGCGCAGATATTTGATAACATTACCAAACAGGAAGCTCAGGTGGTAACAGTTGTACGGAAATAGGTTTAATAAATTCCACATTTAACCGGTCCACAGTTTATCTGTGCACCGGTTTTTTTTAAAGATAGATTACTTCGCTGCGTGCTACCTTCAAATTCAGTTTTTGCAGTATCTGACTGTAAGTGTTTATCTGATCCTGATGCTTTTTACTTTCGCTTCCGGTCTTAAAATCAATTATAATAAATCCTTCTTCCGTATTAATAAGACGGTCCGGCCTGTACACTTTTGAGTCTCCGTTCTCGGTAAGCATAATGTCCTGCTCATTGATGATCCTTAAATCTTCGCCAAAATAAGCCGGATACTTTGTAATAATTTGAAGTATTGATTTCTCTATATCTGCCTTTTCCTGCAGGGTAAGAATTCCCTCAAGAACGTAGCTCTCCAATACATCATCCACATCCTTTTCAGAATTGATCTTCGACAGTATTTCGTGGGTGAAGATCCCGTTTCGTACCTTTTCATCTCTGTTTTGGTAGCTTTTGGAGGGTGTTGCGATTTTTATTGCGGACGGAGCTTGTGTCCGCCGTGTAAGCCCCTGTATGGATTCGGTTCTGTATTCCTTAGTCTTAATCTTACCTTTTTTGCTGTAGTCGTGGCTGGGATAAAGGTCAAAATCATCTTTCTGCTCCGGATTCATCTGCTGTACAAAATCCAGGATTTCTAAACTGTTGGTTTTACCTGCCTTCTGTATGTACAGAAAAAGCTGCTCCACAGGTCTGGTGGTGGCCACATACTGGAGGCAGGTGCGGTCAATCCGGTTCTTGTAACTGTTCACTTCATTAAACTGCCGGATATCAGCATCATAGATTTCCAGATCCCTGCTGAAATGGCCGGTGTTTACCGAATGCAGTCCGAACTCACGGTCTGTTTCAAACCAGTCATTGAACTTGTAATCCCGCTGACTGTTTACCATGGGATAAAAGACCACCGGGAATTCCAACCCTTTGGCTTTATGAATAGTCATCAGCTGAATGGCATCCACATTATCCGAAGCCTGGATACTCATATTTCGCGCTTCTTCATTCCAAAACTTGATGAAATCCTTCAGGCTGGCTCCGGAATTTTGGGTAAATCCGTACAGAACCTCCAGGAAGTTCAGCAGGTAATCTGTCTCCTTGTCCTGTACAGCAAATTCATGCAGGTAATGCTCAACAAAATTATACATGTTCAGCTTGGGGGAATCTGTTTTATGAAGTTGAAGTCCGTATTTCTCCTTCAGAAAGGCTGCAATGCTTTCCTTATCTTTAAGCTGCAGTATTTCGGTCATTTCCTTTGTGAAATCATGCATCACGATGCGGCCCAGGCGGTTCAGGTAATACATCATACGCACCGGATTCTGCAGGTTACGCGGGTTTTCTTCCCAACTCAGATACTCCATGAGGGCAGCCAGTGTATCGGACAGTTCCAGTGTGAGTCCACTTTCGGAAATCGTTTTAATGTTGATTTCCTGACCGCGGTAATTAATGGTAAGTGCACCCAGGCGTTCAGAAAAGTGGAAAATATCTCTGTTACCGCGGCATAGTATGGTGATATCCGAAAGAGCAAAACCGTTATCGGCTAGATCCTGGATATCATTGCGCATGCGCTGCGCTGTATCGTTATAAAAATCTTCTTTGCGTCTGTTCTCTATAAGGCTTACCTTCACGCGGCCTTCAATTCCGTCCTGATACTGCTGTTGTGCCGAAGCGCCGAAAATATCTTTATGCTCTTCGGCCAGTCCGCAGGAAATAAAGCTGTACAGTTCATTGTTGAAGATCACAATATTTTTTGCACTGCGCCAGTTCTGCTCCAGAATATGCACATCAGCCATTTTAGGTGAGACTTCGCTGTGGTTGATAATGCCCAGCATCAGTTTACTTTCGCCACCCCGGAATCTGTAGATACTTTGTTTCGGATCGCCCACAACAGTAAAGGAAGTACCGTCTTCGGACACGCTGTGATCCCGCAGAGGCAGGAAATTTTGCCACTGAAGTTCGGAAGTGTCCTGAAATTCATCAAAGAAATAATGCTGGAACTGTGTCCCGATCTTTTCATAGATAAAAGGTGAGGGTTCATTTTTCAGATTTTCATTGATCAGTATGTTGAATTTGGAAAGGAGGACTATATCGTTCTCGCTTTCAATCTTTTCCAGCTCTGTCTGTATGTCCCTGTTCACCTTCAGAGGCAGGAGTGCTGCCAGTACTTTTCCTTTTTTTTGGCTGATGATATAGTTTCTGATAATTTTCCGGCGGCTCTCAATCAGGAAGTCAATGATTTCCATAATCAGGTGTTCTTTTGCCTTTCCTTTTACTGAGGCACCGGACAGGTATTTATTGATCTTTTTCTCTTCTGCTTCCACCGAAACGGGTAGTTTAGGAGCTTCGTTGGCAAGATAGTAGTCAAAGAAATACTGAATACTTTGGTTCCCGCCGCCGGCAAAATCAGCATTCTCAAGACCTTTTTCTTTAATCAGCTGCAGCGCTGTGTTTGCAAGGTTTTTATTTTCGGCTTTCAGGTCTGCAATTTCCTTACGGAGCTTCGCCGTGGCCTCCCGGTAACTTTCATTATTGAAATTACTGTTCTGCTTAAGGTTTTCGTAATGGATGTCATTTACAAATTCTTTTGCTGACTTATAGAGGGTTTGGTTCAGGTTAATTCTTTTCTCATTGTCCAGTCCATAGTTCACGTAATCAATGAGGGATTCAGACATTTCCCTGTCTTCACCTACCTGATTAAGCAGTTGGTCCACCGCTTCAATAAGAAAAGGTTCCGCCTGGATCTCCAGGTTGAAATTCTTTGCAAGACCGAGTTCATAAGAAAAACTGCGTACCAGCCTTGAATTAAATTTGTCAATGGTCCCGATATTAAGGGTGGAATAATGATGAAGCACATAGTCCAGCATCTTGCGGGAGCGTACATGAAGTTCATCCAGAGTAATATGTTTACCTTCCTTTGCCAAAGCCTGCTGCAGAGCCGAAAGTTCGCGGCAGTCCTGATAGTCTTCTGCTGCAAAATTGCCCAGCCAGGTAAGGATTCTTTCCTTCATTTCGTTGGCAGCTTTATTTGTGAAGGTCAGCGCCAGGATATTCCTGATGCTCCTGTGCTGGTTGGGCTGTCCCAGGCATATCATCAGGAGGCGCTGTACGAGGGTATAGGTTTTTCCCGAACCGGCGGAAGCACTGATCACGCTGTAAGAATTCTGCATTTTGTGTGGAATATTTCCTGCAATTTAATGAAAATTTAGGTGTGGGTTTTAACGCTTTTCCACCTGATTTAACAAAAGCTTAAAGATAAAATTTACTGAAATTGCCAAAAGCTGTTAACCATTGTTAAACTTAAATCAGCCTCTGTTTTAACGCTTACATTTGAAAGAAAAACCGTGAAAATAAAACTACTTTTTCTTTGTCTCATCCTCACTGTACTGGCTGATGCCCAATCTTATATTTTTGGCAAGGTGACCTCTGAAGACGGGATACAGCTGTCCGGAGTTTCTGTGATCAATTTGCGGACGGATGAAAGGTCTGAAACAACAGCTGAAGGGCAGTTTATGATACGGGCAGACAGGGGCGATGAGCTACGTTTCAGCCGGAAAGCTTACACAAGAAGTTCGCTCACTGTCAATGAAACTCATTATGAAAATCCGGTAACCATAGTGCTGCATAGTATTCCCACGGAGATTGAGGCAGTTAATATCCGTTATCAGGCTACCGGAAATCTGAAGGAAGATGTAAAACATTTCGGTGACCGGGGTAAAGTAAAGACGCTTAAAGATGATTTAGACTCTTACATTGCGCGAAAATCTTCACCTGAAGCTATGGCGCCGCGGCACGGAGAATTTGTGCAGCCGGTAGGTCCCGGAATCCCTGTTGGCAAAGTGAAGGACCGCTGGGACGATGTAGATCTTATGCAGTACCTGGCAGAGAGTCTGGGCAGTGAGTTTTTTACTGAAGAGCTGAAGTTGTCACCTACTGAAATACAGCCGTTTATTTATTTCGTTTTTACTAACTTTGATAGAAAGCAGGCACTGAAATACGGCGCAGCGGACCGCTCCGTAGTTGCACGGTTTGCAGATGCCGCTCAAAAACAGGTAGAGCCGTACCGCAACCGTACGGCAGTTCAGCACAGGACGCCTTAGAAGATTACGAAATTTTAAACCAAATAACATGAATAAAGGAGTACTTTCTGTTAGTATTGCAGCATTGGGATTCGTATTGGGTCTCTGGTTTTTAGGTAATGCGGTGAAAAACAGAAACAAATCGCAAAACACCATTTCGGTTACGGGTTTGGGAACAAAGAAGTTTACATCTGACCTTATCACCTGGAGCGGAAATTTCTCGCGCAGCAGTTTTGAGCTGAAGGCTGCATACGACGAACTGGCCAATGACAAACGTATTATTGAAAATTATTTGGCTTCTAAGGGCATCAGGAAGGAAGATATGGTCTTTTCGGCGGTAGATATCCAAAAACAGTACAGTTATGGGACCGATGCTAACGGGAGAAGCACCCAGACTTTCTCTGGCTACCAGCTTTCACAGCGCGTTTCGATAGACAGTAAAAATGTGGATCAAATAGAGAATCTCTCCAGAAATATTACTGAGATCATTAACCTTGGAATAGAATTCACTTCCTCGCCACCCAATTATTTTTATACAAAACTGGCAGATGTAAAACAGCAGATGATTGCGGATGCTACGAAAGATGCCAAAGCAAGAGCCGAAAAGATAGCCGAAAACGCCGGAAGTTCGCTGGGTGACCTTAAAAAGGCAACAATGGGTGTCACGCAGATCACTGAACCCAACTCAACAGAAGAATTTTCATATGGGGGAACCTTCAATACTACCTCGCGGGAGAAAGAAGCCAGTATAACTATTAAACTTGAATATGAAGTAGAATGAGTTAGCTGAAGTATTGCAGATCAGCAGTATACCACATCGTAAATCTCCTCTTTTATCCAGTCCGTTTTTTCGGGTTGCCAGTTCGCCAGAAGCCACAAATTCAAAGGATTCTTACCCACTTCATAACATGGCTGCACGTAACTCTCATCTATTACGCTGAATCCGTTTCTTTTGTAAAAAGCGATCCTTCTTGCGGCATCTTCATTAAGGTGTTGGGGTTCAGCTTCAAGTACGATATGCGAATAGGTACGGAAGAGATGCGACAGCATCTCGCTGCCAAATTTAAGGCTCCGGAATTCGGAGAAGATCTCAAAATGTTCAATAAAGACAAAATCGGTAAGTTCCCAGCAAATCAGATAGCCTATATTGTCCAGATCATTCAGTATAGTGTGGACCTTAACTTTTGGATTACTGAAAAGTTGTCTGAACTGATCCTGGCTGCGGCGCTCATCCTCCGGAAAAGTGCTGCAATAGGACTTGTAGATATAATTAGCGCGAAAATCGTCTGCCGTGCTAACCTGAAGATATTCCATAGAAAATACGGGGTTTAACCACACTCTGCAAATTGCTTTCCATAATAATTAACCCTGCAAAAATTTTTTGAATTCGGTTAGAGGTCAAACACATTAGGACGGCGTGTTACAAAAATGTCTTTTACCCAAAGTGAAAAGGCAAGGATAAGATAAATCAGGAAAAATATTCCCACTGTTGCGAAGGTGGAATAGATAAAGAAAACGCGCAGTTTTGCCACCGGAATACCAAGTTTTGAACCCATCCGTGTAAGTACGCCAAACCATTCGCGTTCTACATTATGACGTATTTTGGTGATGAAGTCAGGCTCGCGCATATTTATTTTAACTTTTCTTTAAAAGTTGAAAACCGATACTGCAATTTAAGCAATTTTTGGTTTCGCAAAAATGTTTATGATGATAAATAAATGCCTGACTTTGGGCCGCATCCTTAATATCAACTCCAAGGGAGGTCCATCCGTTGGTAATGCTGTTTTTTTCAGGATCAAGATTACGGTAAAGCCCCACAATATTTTCGGCGGCATCTTCGTCGGTGTTCTTTGTATATACATATTTCAGAGGCAGGACAGCGTTTAACAGAACGAGGTCAGTAAATTCGCGGGATAGGTACTTTTCACCGGTCACCGTACTTTCCCTGCCGAAATTAAACCGCGTATCCCAGTATTCACTGGATTTCACCTGGCCGAAGAGATCATAAAGGTCTGTGATCCGGCGTGCTGAAATCATTTTTGAAAACAGATTCTGGTTGAGGTGGTATAGTGAAGCCAACTGGGAAAGCCGTACCGTAGGGAAATTTGGTGGTCTGAGTTTGGAAAATTTGGGGAAGACACGCCATGGTGCGAGGCTGTATTTAACTTTCAGAAAGTCGAATTCACGCCGCCACAACTTCATCTGGTCGTCTATGGGTTGGTCCAGCCAGCCACAGAGACCGAAGAAAAGTGCTTCCAATTGAAGGAGGTTGCGGCTTATTTTAGTTATCAGAGAAAAGTCTATACCTTCCGCCATCAGTTTGAAGTGTTCCGCATTGACCTTAAGTCCAAACGCGTAGGCCATATTCTGAAAAAGTACAGCTTCATAGTTATTTCTTGTGCTTTTAAGCGATTTTTCAATGTCCGCTGCCTTCTCATCAAGTTTTCTGAGAAGGGTTTCCTCACTAAAGCCAACCGGAATATTGTCTGGATTGAAAATATCTTCACAGGGTATAAACCTGTTTTCTTTAAGAAGAGATTCATACTTCCAAAGCAGGGAAGTGTCAATATAATCCTGAAGTTCAAGTGTAGGCACGATCCGCTCTTCAAGTTCCGGAATCTCCGCATCATGAATCAGAACCGCATGCAGAATGACATTCTCAAACTCCGGGTTTCCCGAATGTCGGTGAAAAATCCAGTCTGATGATTTAAGATGAAGTTCAATATGACCGTATAAAGTAAGTCCGTTTATCTGCACCGCACTGTGCAGGAAATCGGGTCCTGAGTCATAGTTCCACTTGCCAAAATCAAGAATCTCAACCTTATTGCCGGCCGTATCTTTAAAATCAAAACTTTTAAAAATTTTGAAGTTCCAGAGATATTGCAACAATTTTTCGTTCATCGCCGTAAGATTTTAATAAGTTTAAAATCACCGAACCGGCGCGGAGCTTAGCTAAGGTATCACCTTTGTAGGGACGGTGTTAAATTTCCTGAGCGTTTCCGCATACATTTCCTCGTAAACAGGCAAAATATTCTGCAGGTCAAACCGGATGGCCTGCTGCTTTGCATTTTCCTTCATTACATTCAGCAGCTGTTCGTCAGAAAGCAGTTTGATGGTATAGTTACTCATTGCTTCCACATTTCCGATTTCTGCCATAAAACCCGTTTCACCCTGTATGTTTACTTCGGGTATACCTCCGGCATTGGAACTGATCACCGGAGTGGAGGCTGCCATGGCTTCCAATGCCGCAAGACCAAAACTTTCCTGTTCCGATGGCAGCAGGAAAACATCCGAAAGTTGCAGGATTCTGTACAGGTCATTTACCTTACCCAGCAGGCGGATCTCACCAATCAGTTCAGGGTTTTCCTCCAGAAACTGGTTGATCTTCTCCATTTCAGGACCTTCGCCGATGATGATAAGTTTCGACTTTATGCGGGCATGCACATTTTTGAAGATCTGCAGAACTTCCATGATTCTCTTTACCGGCCTCAGGTTCGAGACGTGAATCAGGATTTTCTCATCGTCCTTAGCAAACTGTTTTCGCTGGCAGGTCTGTACGCCTCCGCCGAAATCTGAATTATCAATGAAATTGGTAATGACCTGTATTTCTTTCTTTATGTTGAAGAATTTTAGCGTATCTGCTTTCAGGCTCGCGGAAACAGAGGTAACGGCATCGGACTGATTGATGGAGAATTCTACCGCATGTTTATAACTTGGATGCTGGCCAACCAGCGTAATGTCTGTCCCGTGAAGTGTCGTGACCAGCGGTATATCCCTGCCTTCTTCCTTCAGCATCTGTTTGGCAGTAAATGCTGCGTAGGCATAGGGAATCGCATAATGCGCATGCAGCAGATCCAGTTTATACAGATTGACAACTCTGTAAATCATTGAGGAAAGTGCTATGTCATATGGCTGATATTCGAAAAGAGGATAAGTCTCCACATTCACCTTGTGAAAGAAGATGTTTGGGTTGGTAATATCCAGGCGGGCAGGCAGGGCAGAACTGATGAAGTGTACTTCATAACCTTTATGTGCCAGGGACATCCCCAGTTCTGTAGCTACAATACCGCTACCGCCGTAGGTGGGGTAGCAGAGAATTCCTATTTTCATCATTTTAATTTAGCTGAGCATTTTACTCAATTACAGTAGTACTGTTCTCTCTTTATATTTATTTCCCACGGGCCGGTAAATCCATTCCTGCTCCGGCTTTCAGCTTTTGGTTCACCAGAACCGGAAGTCTGCCGGAAATTGCGGTTTTCCCCACTAATGCTCCTGCGGCTGCGACCATTGAGTCGTCATTGTTTTCATACGCTACCAGGACTGTTGCTATTTCTGACAGGTCAAGATCCTGCAGTGCGTAAGCCGATCCGAAAACACTGAGGATCACCTGATGATCTTTGGCTAAGCCAGCGATCATTTTTTTTGATCCCGCCGATATCTTATAAGGTTTATAAGCCGTGGAATTATCCTTGTGTAATCCTACGATTACTTTGGAATTGGCCGGGATTGATGCAATCTCCGATGGCTTCTTCAAAATAACCGTGATATTAAGGTTCAGTTGGTTTACAACTGTCTGGTATGGCGCCTCTTCCAAAGCTACATAATAATAAGTCTCCTTACAGTTCAGGGGAAGTAATTTTTGATTGTCTTTAAGTAGGGTGACTGCATTGGCATACATCTTCTGAACAATTTCTTTGTGGACGTTATTATTCAGGTCAGTATTAATGTTAACAGGATTACGCGCATCATATTTGGTCAGTCCAAGGTAATATTTCGTAAGCAGGATCTTCTTTACACTTTCCTCCACACGGTCTTGTGAAATCTCATTTCGGTCTATCGCTTCCTGTATAAGCCTTTTGCCTTCCTTCACACCTTCTGAAAATAACATGATGTCGTTACCGGCTTTAAAAGCCAGCGCATCCAGTTCGCCGGGTTTGTACCGCTTGGCTACGGCACCCATATTTAAGGCATCGGTTATTATAAGGCCTTTGTAGCCATACTTTTCCTTTAGAAGTCCGGTAATGATGCTTTTGGATACAGAAGCGGGGATGCCTTTCTCTTTTTCAAGTGCCGGCACATAAAGGTGGGCTACCATTACACCTCCAATGCCCTGGTCCATAAGTGCTTTGAAGGGCGCCAGTTCAACATCGTTCAGGCGCTGCAGATTATGTGAAACGACAGGCAAATCCAGGTGCGAATCCGTATCCGTATCGCCATGACCTGGGAAATGTTTAATGGCCGCGAGTACATTGCTATCCTGCAGGCCTTTTGAATAGGCGGTTGCGGACTTAACAACATTATTTACTTCCGATCCGAAACTCCTGTTTCCTATAATAGGATTGTTGGGGTTGGTATTTACATCCACCACCGGAGCAAAATCCCAGTTTACGCCCATCCTTTTGGCATCTGCTGCAATCTGGCCAGCCATTTCTGTAATAAGCCTTTTATCCTGTATGGCTCCCAAAGTCATGGCCCAGGGAAATTTATGGGCTGCCGCTATTCTTTGAAAAAGTCCCCATTCAGCATCCATGCCTATCATCATTGGGATTCTGGATTTTGACTGAAATTCGTTTACGAGTTTGATATGTTTTTCAGCATCATCCTGCATCAGTATCAGCCCTCCAATCTTTTCACTGAGTACCAGATTTCGGACGCCAGTTATATGTTCATCGCCCTTGTTTGTATAAAGGGCTACAATGAAAAGCTGTCCCAGTTTCTCGTCCTGAGAAAGTGAGTTATAAGTGGCACTTACCCAATCGGCAGCTTTTTTCTCTTCAGCGGCGGTTAAGTGTTTGGGCCGGTATTGAGCCGAAAGTGTTGCACTGCATACTGTAATAAGCGTAATGAAGCTTAGGAAAATCTTGTACATCCAGGAATTGCTTTCAACAAAAATACAACAAATCCGGTAATACCCCGGCTATACAAATAAATGGTATACGTTTTGAATAAGCCACCACAATTCAACAAATAAAATAATTTACAATGAAAAAATACTTTTCTCTCTTATTGATCGCGCTTTTCGGTTTGGTTGCGGTGAGTTGTGATACCAGGAATGATGATCCTTATCAGGACTACGATACGTATAGTGTCGTTTACGATATTACAAATGTAAATTTCATCAATGATCCAACTTATGGCTGGTCTACTTCCCACACCTTCAAAAAGCCTTTTTACAATACTGATGTACTTTTGGTTTACAGGAAAAGTGGGAGTACAGGCAACGGATCTCCGGTTTGGCAGCAAATCCCAAGGACACTGTACATCTCGGCCACGCAGGAACTGGATTACGACTTTGATTTTACAGCGAATGATGTAATGATTTATGCGGGAGGTAATTATGATATATCTACAACGCCCTCTTACCTGAACAACCAGACATTCAGAATTGTGCAGGTACCTGCCAGTGCCGGTAAAAATGCAAACGTCGACTTCAGTGACTACAACTCTGTTATTAAGCATTTCAATATTGATGATTCCAAAACGGTTGAACTAAAGTAAAGCCTTCAAAAAATCTTCTGATCCCGTAACCGTGTTGCGGGATTTTTTTTATTACCTGTGCCGGAACTCTAAGTAGTACAGCATTCTTCGTATCTTTGAAAAAAAAATTATGAGTGTACATATAGCTGCCGCCAAAGGTGAAATAGCAAAGACAGTTTTGCAACCGGGAGACCCCTTAAGGGCAAAGTTTATTGCTGATAATTACCTGGATTCTGCAAAACTGGTTAGTCAAACCCGTAATATTTTCTATTATACCGGATCTTATAAAGGTGCCGAAATCACAGTAGGAGCCAGCGGCATGGGCATTCCCAGCATTGGGATTTATTCCTATGAACTCTTCACAGAATATGAAGTAGATACCATTATCAGGATCGGTACCTGTGGTGCTTATACTTCAGACCTTAAGCTGTTTGATGTTATTAACGTGAACAATGCTGCCAGCGAGTCTACGTACGCTAAATTCGCATGGGGCATAGAGGAAGAACTGATTGGGCACCAGGGTAATATCTTTGAAACTATCAACAAAACAGCCGCCCAGCTTGGAAATAATATTGTAGAGTCAAACATCCATACCAGTGATATTTTCTACCGCAAGGACGCAGCTGTGCCGGCCATCGCGCAGAAACATAATTGTCTGGCTGTAGAAATGGAAGCTTTCGCCCTTTTTGCGAATGCGAAACACCTTGGGAAAAGTGCGGCGACCCTGCTTACCGTTTCAGATATCATCCCGACAAGAGAGCAGATCAGTTCTGATGAGCGTGAAAAAGCTTTACGTGTTATGATTGAACTGGCACTGGAATCTGCAGTTAAGGCGTAAATCAGTTGTCAGGCTCAAGGTCATCAAGCAGGTGACCGAAGAAATCTTTTTTGGTCTTAAGATACGAACGGCTCATGTCATGAGCAAGAATTTGAAGTGGTATCCTGCTGTTCAGCCGGATATCACTTTCTTCTACATACCGCACCTTATTGGGGTTATTGGTAAGCAGATTTACTTCTTTTACCGAAAGTAATTTAAGGATTTCAATGGCTACGCCGAAATCCCTGTCATCTGCCGGCAATCCCAGTTCAAGATTTGCCTGCACAGTATCCATGCCCTTTTCCTGGAGTGCGTAGGCTTTTAACTTATTAATGATGCCAATATTACGGCCCTCCTGCCTAAGATAAATAATGATGCCCCCATTGGTCTGAATGTACTGCATTGCAGCGTCCAGCTGCTGGCCGCACTCGCATTTGCGTGAATGGAAAACTTCACCTGTGATGCATTCCGAATGAAACCTAACATTTACGGGTTTGGAAAAATCGGTGTTTTCGGCTACGATGGCCATATGCGGCATCCAGTCCTGAGTATTATCGGAAAAAGCCATCATCCTATAGGTACCGTAATCGGTAGGTACATTGGCTTCTGCCTGCATTTTTAACATGGCTAAAATAAATTTTTAAGGCTGTAGTAATGTGGGAGTTTCCAGTACGGTAATGTTGGTTTTTATCCGTGTAAGATAACGGTTAAGGATAATATCTTCATCTTTATTCAGGAATTTACGGAGTTTCTGTATCTTCCGGTAACTTTTTTCAATATTCCTGTTCGCTTTCTGCTTTCCAATGAGGTTATATTCACTATAAGCATAGATATATTCCTGCAAATGCACCTTAAGGACGGAAACCTCCCTGTTCAAAGCATCATTGGTAAAGCGTGGGAAAGTAGCGATCAGATTTGTGATTTCGGCAGCATTAATGTTTTCTTTAAGGCTGGCCCCAAATCTCTCTTCCAGCGACCCACCACCGTTTACCGAATAAGTGCTCCCGTTTACTGGCGATGGTGTGAACTTGTCTGATGCGCACGAAGTTAACAGAAATATCGAGAAAAATAAAAATACTGAACTTTTAATCATTATTTTGCCTTTTGATAAAGGACGGGGTTAAGACTTTCATCATTATACATTTTCATCTGCTTATATGTTTTCATCTTAACCTTACCGTTCTCAATCTCAGCTAATAACTGATTAATTGATGTCATCAGATCCGTTTTCTGTTCCAGCAAAACATTAAGTTTTGCTGAACACTTCATACGGTGCTCTTCGCTGGCGGACAGTCGTTCTGCTTCCTGCCTCATATGGTACACCTTGAGGGCCAGAATTGAAAGCCTATCTACCGCCCATGCGGGCGTCTCTGTATTTATCCTTGCCTCCGGATGCGGAGTAATGTCTTTATAGCGGGTTAAAAACCAGCTGTCCAGGTACTCCACTAAATCGGTACGCTGCTGATTTGAGGCATCTATCCTTCTTTTCAGCAACAAAGCTGCTTCCGGATTAATGTTTTCATCCCGGATAATATCCTCTAAATGCCACTGAACGGTATCAATCCAGTTCTTTGTATACAATAGTTGTTCCAAACTACCCGCCGGAAAAGGTTGCTTCTGAGGTTCATCCACCTCATCGGTAAGATGATAGTCTGATATTGACTGGCTGAAAATCTCCCACGCACTTGATGCGAAATCCATATTCTCTGTCTTTACGCCGTGCGGTCTGTATTTTGTGTAGGCTGTTCTGTGTTAGCTTTCTTGTCGTCCTCCTTCACAGCATCTTTAAATTCCTTGATTCCTGATCCCATTCCCCTCATCAGTTCCGGAATTTTCTTGGCACCAAACAGTACGATGATGATCAGTGCAATGATTAATATTTCTCTAAATCCTAGTCCTCCCATGACATAAATATTTTTGCAAAGTTACGTTATTTTTTAGTTTACCCAACCCAGTGGGTCAACCGGCGTGGTGCCGTTCCAGATCTGAAAATCCAGTGTATATGAGCCGTCAAAATCTTCAGCAACTAGTCCGATGTTGGTACCTGCGGATACCTGTTGGTTCTGTGAAACAGATACGGTACTCAGGTTGGAATAGATGGTGAAATAATTTCCGTGCTTCACGATTACCGTACGTGTTCCGTCGCCGGAAGCCATCACTTTTGAAACTGTTCCGGGATAAATAGCTTTTGCACCCGTACCTTTGGCTACGGCTATTTTAATCCCATTGTTTTCTTCAACAATATTTTTAAAAACAGGATGCGGCTGGCGGCCAAAACGGTGGGTAATAGTTCCGTAGGCAGGCATATTCATCCGTCCCCTGTTTTCTGCGAAATTACTTGCTGCATTGGACGAAACTCCATAATTGGTGAGCGCTTTACTTTCGGCGGCTTTTTTCTCAACATCGGTCTTTCTGGTCAGTTCTGCCTCTGCAGCCCGTGCCGCGGCCAACTTTTTATTGGCTTCACGCGCTTTCTGTGCAGCCTCGCGCGATTCTTTTTCTGCAGCGATCTTCCTGGCCTCATCACGGGCACTCGCTTCGGCTTTTGCAGCTTCTTCAGTTCGTTTCCGCTCATCGGCCAGTTTTTTCGCTGCCAGATCAGCTGCTTTCTTAGCTTCTGCTTCCGCCAGACGTCTTTCTTTTTCCAGTGCATCGGCCTTCGCCTTATTTTCTGCATCAATCCTCGCTTTTTCGCGGGCAGCGGCTTCTTTCGCCAAACGCATCTTTTCCGCTTCGGCTTTTCTTACCGCTTCCTCATTGGCTTTGGCAATTCTGATTTCTTCGGCGATGATGGCCCTTATCTGTCCTTCCAGGTTTTTGCTCTGCGTCTGTTTCTGCTTTAGTTCAGCACTCAGGTTAGCCTCATTTTTCTTAAACTCCTGAACGAGTTTTTCTTTTTGCTGCTTTTCTGCAGAAATGGTTGTTATTTCTTTTTTCTGATTGGCGAGAAGGATTTCCTTCTGCTTTGCCGATTTGGCTTTCTCAGCTATCGTGCGCTCCAGGTCACTGGCAGCTTTTGCAATCTTGGCAGCCTGTTTGTCCTGATAATCTGAATAGAAACGCAGATACTGCACCCTTCTGATAGCTTCGCCCAAACTTTTGGACGAGAGTATGAAGGTCACTTTATTTTTCAGGTCACGGTTTTTATAGGCATTTACCAGTACATTGGCGTAATTTCGGCGCAGCACGGCAAGCTCCCTGTTCTGACGGTTGATCTCGAGCTGACGCAGATAAATATCATCTTCAATAAATCGCTTTTCCTTCTGCGTGTTTTGATACACTTTTTCACGAAGCTCAATCTTTTTATTTACGCCTTCCAGATAGGCCACCGAGAGTTTGGACTCATTACGGCTTTTGGCAAGCTGCGAATTGATCTGTGCAATCTGTTTTTTTAATTCAGCATTTTGCTTCTGAAGCTGCTCCTTATTCTGGCCGAAAGAAAGTCCAAAAAGGAGAACTGCGGTTAAAAGACTGACCTTTTTAATCATTTAATTTCAATTTTGGTATAGTTTCCGGGTACTGAAAACGGAGTCTGCATTTTAGTGTCGTCAAATTTCGTATTTTCAAGCAATATCTGACCTTCTTTAGACCCTTTTATAAGTATTTTAACGTTTTTTGGCAAGCGGAAATCTTTGTAGGCAAACCAGTCATTATAAGAAACCTGAAGTTCATCGTTTCTGTTCACTTCCTTCAGGTACACGTTCATCAAATCGTAGTTGGGAGCGTACTGCAGTTCAATTTTATATTCGCTCGTCTTACCGTCTTCGGTCTCAATCCGCTGATTCACGGTGGAAGCCATCTTAAAGCCCTGTGCATTACGGGTGAGACGGAATTCACGGTCATTGATTCTGACAAAAGTACGTCCCAGCAATAACCTCTGCAATGAACTATAGTTAATGAAATCGGTGTTCAGCAGTTTGTTCAGGTAGTCAAAATCCGAATCGATGAATGTCCTGTCTGTCTTATTGTAGGCCTGTATTCCCTCCGGTGTTGCAACTCCTCTGGCCATGCTTATGAAAAATGCCGAAAGATTCATCCAGACCTTTTCATTGTTCTGGATATAGATGGTGGCATCCAGCGTAGGCAAATAACTGGTTTGGGTTTCTACATTTATTTTGGAGTTTATTTTCAGCTGCTCAAACTTCGGCGGCACAAGTACCTGCTGAAAGAATTTAGCATCGGCATCAATAGGCTTATTTACATCACGCGGATTTTGGGCGACTGCAGTACTGTCGGTGGCACCACCATCTGCTGCTGCTTTTCTTGCTTTGCAAGAAAAAAGTAAAATTCCGGCCAGGAACAGTAGAAGATATTTCTTCATGATTCGTAAATTATTTGGCATAACGATAATAAGTTGCAATATTAACGCCAAACCACACAAAAAATTTGTGTGGTTTGGCTTCATATATTGTTTGAGCTGAATCAGTCTTTGGAGAGGAAATCCAGGACCGAGTAATCGCCTAATGAGATTTCACGGGATACACCATGGTACTCCGCAGAATTCCCTATCATTGAATTGCTGAGGTTTGCGTGATTGATTACCGTATTTTCCTGTATCAGTGAGTTGTCAATATTGGAATTGATAATTCTTGTATTGTTGCCCACACTTACATTGGGGCCGATTTTTGAGTTGGAAATACTCACATTCTCGCCTATAAAGCAGGGTTGGATAATCAGACTGGTCTCTATGTTTGCAGAGGCTGGATGATTCAAAAATTCTTCCTGCTCATAATTCAGGATTTTACCGTTGGTTTCAACCGTTGCATTTTTGTTTCCGCAATCCATCCAATCATCTACCTTTCCCAAAGAGAACTTTGCTCCTTTCTGTCTCAGGTTTTCCAGCGCGGTTGTAAGCTGATATTCGCCACCCTGCATAATATTGTTATTCATGATGAAGTTGATTTCCTCCATGAGTTTCTCTGCAGACTTGAAATAATATATTCCAATGATGGCCAGATCGGACACATATTCTTTGGGTTTTTCTGCAAAATCCGTGATATAGCCGTCTGAATCCAGTTTTACCACGCCGAAAGCAGAAGGATCTTCTACACTCTTTACCCAGATTACACCATCGGAATGTTTGTCGAGATTAAAATCGGCACGGAAAAGAGTATCGGCAAAAGCAACCACAACATCACCCTGCATAGACGCTTCAGCACATTTGATGGCATGGGCAGTTCCCAGAGGTTGATCCTGAGTATAGATGCTTCCCTTCGCACCAAGTTTCTCAGCGATCTTTAAAAGCGACGCCTCCACTTCCGGTCCGAAATCACCTATAATGAAGGCGATTTCATCAATATCCTCACCCGCAACTTTGGCAATGTCTTCTACAAGGCGCTGCACGATGGGTTTTCCGCCGATGGGAATTAAAGGTTTTGGAACTGTAAGTGTGTGTGGTCTCAGTCGGGAACCACGGCCCGCCATAGGAACGATTACTTTCATATTTGGTTTTAGTTTTTTATCATCATTCGGAGCATTATACTGCCCGTGTTTTTATTTTGCCGATGTACTGCCGAAGCCTCCTGCTCCCCGTTCTGTACCCGTTAGTTCTGTTACCTCTTCCCATTCGGCGCATTCATGTTTTGCAATCACCATCTGTGCGATGCGGTCTCCACGCTGAAGGGTAAATTCGCGGTCCGACAAATTTACTAAAATTACGCCGATTTCACCTCTGTAATCTGCATCTATGGTCCCGGGTGTATTGAGGACCGTAATCCCGTTTTTAATTGCCAGGCCGCTCCGCGGACGGATCTGTGCCTCATAACCTTCGGGCAGTTCGATAAAAAGCCCGGTAGGGATCAGTTTTCTCTCCAAAGGTTTTAAAGTAACCTCTTCATGCACGTCAGCAAAAATATCCATACCTGCCGCGCAGGGAGTCTGGTATTTCGGTAAATCCAGTCCGGATTTGTTAATGACTTTTATCTTCATTTCTTCAATCTTTTTAGTAGCGCCTGTGGCAACAGTTTTTGATAGGCGATGAACGCGGCTGCCAAGATAATAAACAGCAGGTTACCTAACATAATATGTTGCTGAAAATTTTGGTAGTAGGCAAGTCCGGCAACGATGGTGATCAATATTATAACTGCATTTTTGTACAGTTGATAGGGTATGGGATATTTGATCTGGCCCCATACCAATGAGATGACCATCATTATGAAATAAGCTGCTAATGTAGCCCATGCGGACGCCCAATATCCGAATAGCGGAACAAAATAGTAGTTGATTGCTACGGTTACGGCTGCCCCGGCTAATGAAATATAGGCGCCGTTGATGGTTTGGTCCGTAAGTTTGTACCAGATCGATAAGTTAAGATAGATTCCTAAAAACAGGGTGGCTATAAAAAGTATCGGAAGAATGTCAATGCCAACAAAATAGGCTGGATTCTTAAGGTACATTGGTGCCAGCCAGCTAAGGTTAACTGTAAGCCACAGAATGATCAGGCAGTTGGCTGTAATGAAGACATCCATAAGACGGGCATAGGCCCGGCCTGAATTCTCATTTTTGGAATGACTGAAGAAAAATGGTTCAATGCCCAGCACATAAGCCTGCTTAAACAATAGTACAAAAGTTACGATCTTAGTTACACCACCATATATCCCAAGTTGTGTTTGTGCAATGCCGTCGGGCAAAAGGAATTTAAGAAACTGCCGGTCCAGAGTCTCATTCACAATTCCTGCCAGCCCGGCAAACATGATAGGTAGAGAATATTTCATCATCTTTTTCCAAAGCGCAAAATCAAAGTACCGGAAACGGGCTACGATTACCTCGCTGAAAAGAAGCGCAAATGTGACAGCGCTGGCCACCAGGTTTGCTACAAACACATACCCGATTCCAAAGTCCGGCTGGTATCTGAGCCCCAGCAAACCCTGGGGATATTTTGGTAACAGAACTATAAAGAATAAGGTAAGGGAAAAGTTGATGAGACCGTTAATGATCTTAATTGCAGCAAACTTGATCGGTCTTTCCTGCTTGCGCAGAATTACAAAGGGCATAGCCGAAAGGGCATCAAGCGAAAGGATGATTACCAGGAAGGTAAGCAGGTGAACCTGAGTAGGAGTCTTGAAAGCCACTGCCAGTGGTTCGCGGAAAATCAGAGCCATCAACAGAAAACTTAGTGCAACAGTTACCACACTGAAAAAAGCCGTGGATACCAGTTTTTTCTGATCCTTTTCCTTAAGCGCAAAACGGAAGAAGGTGGTTTCCATTCCGTGAGTCAGCAAAACAGTAATGATTCCCGCTACGGAGTAAAAATCTGCGTACGGGGCATAGGCTTCAGGTCCGAAAGCCCGGAAAATAAACGGGCTCAGAAAAAACGGAAAAAGTCGAATGATGATTGTGGTTAGACCGTATAGGGCGGTTTGTCCCATAAGTTTTTTATACACTGACCGGCAAATTTTCCGCAAAGGTAATTATTCGCTTTAACTTGTTAGTGAACACCTTCTCAAATTGAATCCGGTTGTTTTGGTGGTAATGCGTACTTTTACCCAAACGTTGAAAAACTCATCATAAATGAAAATCCTTATAAAAAACGCCCGGATCGTCAATGAAAACAAAATCGTAGAGAATGATCTGCTCATTGAAAATGACCTTATTAAAAAAATTGGTCAAAATATAGATGCTGCTGATGCGGACCGTGTAATTGATGCTGCCGGAAAATATCTGCTGCCCGGAGTAATTGATGACCAGGTACATTTCCGCGAACCCGGCCTTACGCATAAAGGTGATATTGAAAGTGAATCCCGTGCAGCAGTCGCAGGCGGAGTGACAAGTTTTATTGAGCAGCCCAACACCGTACCCAATGCGGTAACGCAGGATTTATTGGAGGATAAATATCAGATCGCAGCCCAGAAATCATTTGCCAACTATTCCTTTATGATGGGTGGCACAAACGACAATCTGGAGGAAGTGCTGAAAACCAATCCGCGCAATGTGGCAGGCATCAAACTTTTCCTGGGTTCCTCTACCGGAAATATGCTCGTTGACAATCCCGAAACGCTGGAAAGTATCTTCAGCAAGACCAAAATGCTGATTGCTGTTCACTGCGAAGATGAAGCCACCATCCGGAAGAATACGGAAATGTACCGCGAGCAGTATGGCGACGATATACCTATGGAATATCACCACCTTATCAGAAGCGAGGCGGCCTGCTATATCTCATCATCAAAAGCGGTGGAACTCGCCGAAAAGACCGGTGCCAGACTCCATGTTTTCCATGTTTCGACCGCGAAGGAAACTTCACTTTTCAGAAATGATATGCCGTTAAGTGAAAAAAAGATCACTGCTGAAGTCTGCGTACATCACCTCACCTTTACAAATAAAGACTACGAAACCAAAGGAACCCTCATTAAATGGAATCCCGCGGTTAAAACAAGGGCAGACCGTCAGGGTCTTTGGGATGCCCTCCTAGACGACCGCATAGATGTTATTGCTACCGACCACGCACCTCATACCCTGGAGGAAAAGCAGAATGTATATACCAAGGCACCTTCCGGAGGTCCGCTCGTGCAGCATTCAATGCCGGTGATGCTTGAGAACTTCCGCAGTGGCAAGATTTCAATTGAAAAGATTGTGGAGAAAATGTGCCACAACCCGGCAATACTTTTCCGGATCGAAAAGCGCGGCTTTATACGCGAAGGTTATAAGGCAGATCTGGTTTTGGTGGATGATCAGTCGGAATGGACAGTTGCTAAAGACAACCTCCTTTATAAATGTGGCTGGAGTCCGCTGGAAGGCATGAAACTGCACTCAAAAGTGACGCACACCTTTGTCAACGGAAACCTGGCTTATGAGAACGGTGAAGTGAAGACGGAAAAATTTGGCGAAAGGCTGCTTTTTGAAGTTTAAACGGTTTAAATTTTTCAGGTCTGAAATTTTTATCAAAAATTCCGGTTCCATTGCAACATTTCCATAAAACAATCGTCTAATACCGTATTAACAACAATATATTATGATCAGAAAAAAGTTTTTAATGCTTTTTGCTGTTGGGATTCTCTTCACCGCTCAGGCGCAGGATTACCAGTGGAAGGAAGCTAAAAGTGGTGGGTACACTTACAGGTACGTAACCAATGATCCCACGCAGGCCAGATTCTATACCCTGCAGAACGGACTCACCGTAATACTGAGCCCCACCAAGAAAGACCCGAGAATTCAGGCGTACATTGCCACCAAAGCGGGCAGTAAGACAGACCCGGCAACCAACACAGGTCTGGCGCACTATCTGGAGCACATGCTCTTCAAAGGAACCGACAAGTACGGATCTCTGGACTGGGCAAAGGAAAAAGCCGAACTCGACAAGATAGACGCGCTGTACGAGCAGTACAACAAGTCCAAAGATGAGGTGCAGCGTAAGGCTATCTACAAAAAAATCGATTCCGTTTCAGGTGTGGCTGCAAAATATGCCATTGCCAATGAGTACGATAAAATGATGACCGCCATGGGTGCACAGGGTACCAATGCCTGGACGAATTTCGAAGAAACTGTGTATACAGACGATGTTCCGTCCAGTTCACTGGACCGTTACCTGGCTGTTCAGGCTGAAAGGTTCCGTAATCCGGTACTGAGGATTTTCCATACTGAGCTTGAAGCGGTATACGAGGAGAAAAACCGGACTTTGGATAATGACGGCAGAAAAGTTTTCGAAACGCTGTTCGCCACACTGTTCAAAAACCATAATTACGGTAAGCAAACCACGATCGGAACCGTGGAGCATTTAAAGAACCCTTCGCTGGTTCAGATCCGCAAATATTTCAACAATTACTATGTTCCCAATAATATGGGCGTCATCCTTTCCGGTGATTTCAATCCGGATGAGGCAATTGCGAAGATTGACAGGGCGTTCGCCTATATGAAAAACAAGCCGGTGCCGAAATATACCTTCCAGCCTGAACAGCCTATGACGGCTCCTGTGGTTAAGGAGATCGTAGGTCCCGATGCCGAAAGCCTTACCATCGGTTACCGTTTGCCGGGGAACAAAGACAAAGACGTTCTGCTTGCCGATTTGGTGGGATCTATCCTGACCAACGGAAAAGCCGGACTTCTGGACCTGAACCTGGTTAAGAAGCAGAAACTGCTTCGCGCAAGTGCATTCACCTACACGCTGCAGGATCACGGCATCCTTTATCTTTCAGCTGCGCCAACAACAGGACAGACTTTGGAAGAAGTGCAGACTTTAGTTCTCAGCGAGATTGAAAATCTGAAAAAAGGAAATTTTGATGCTGATCTCATTCCATCCATCGTCAATAACATCAAGAAAGAGAAAATCCAGAGTCTTGAACGTTACGGCGACCGCGCGTCTATGCTGCAGAGTGCCTTCAATGCCGAGCTGGACTGGAAAGATCAGGTGGCGTATGTAGATGATATCTCCAAAATCAAAAAAGAAGATGTTGTAGCCTTTGCCAATAAATATTTCGGAAATAATTATGTGGCTATCTTAAAGAGAAAAGGCGAAAACAAAAACCCGCAGAAAATCGAGAAACCGGCCATTACACCTGTTGAAACCAACCCGGACAAACAGTCTGCCTTCGTGAAAATGGTGAACGAAATGCCGTCTACACCTTCACAGCCTGTGTTCCTGAACTTTGATAAGGACATCCAGAAATCAAAACTTGGTAAGGCAGAAGTACTTTACGTGCCGAATACTGAAAACCAACTGTTCAGACTCAGATACCGCTACAAAATAGGAACACTTAACGATCCTAAACAGTCGCTGGCGTCACAGTATCTTCAGTTCCTGGGAACCGACAAAAAATCTTCAGAAGAAATCTCCAAGGAGTTCTACAAGATCGCTTCTAGCTTCAATGTATCTACCGGTGAGGAATACACCATGGTGACCATTGAAGGTCTGCAGGAGAATTTTGACAAAGCCGTTAAGCTTTACGAAGACCTTGTAATGAACGCGAAGCCGGATGAAACCGCTCTTGCAGCGCTGAAAGCACGTATCGCCAAGTCCAGGAAAGATGCGAAAGCCAATAAAGGCGCCATCCTGCAGGGACTTACAAGTTACGCGATGTACGGTCCGAAGAACAAATTCAACAACACACTTTCCGATGCGGAAATCAACGCGGTTACTGCGCAGGAACTGGTGGACAGGATGAAAAACCTAAACAACTATGAGCAGACCGTCATCTATTACGGTCCGGAACCGCTTAAAAATCTGACGGCAAAACTCGGAACCATGCACAAAGTGCCGGCAACCTTTGCCTCTGCAGGCCCGCTGAAGACGTTCAAACAGCTTCCGCAGACCAAGACTCAGGTGCTGTTCACCGATTATGATATGGTGCAGGCCGAAACCAGATGGATCCGCAATACCGAAAACTATGATGCATCCAAAACGCCTATGGTAATGGTATTCAACAACTATTTCGGTGGCGGTATGGGTTCTGTGGTTTTCCAGACCATTCGTGAGAGTAAAGCTTTGGCTTATAGTACGTACGGTTATTATGTGCAGCCTCAGAAAAAAGACGACCAGTATTATATGATGAGTTATGTGGGCAGCCAGGCCGATAAGTTTGGTGATGCCGTTGGTGCCATGAACGAACTTCTGACCACGATGCCTCAGCTTCCGGTAAACCTGGATCTGGCCAAGAATTCCGTGAAAAAGGACATCCAAACCGAAAGGATTATGCAGGACGATATCATCTTCCGCTATCTGGCCGCGCAGCAGCTGGGTCTGAAAGACGATATCCGCAAAGACCTCTACACCAATGTGGACAAGATCACGATGAACGACCTTCAGAAATTCCATGCGACCAATATTTCGGGGAAACCATACACCTATGCGTTGGTAGCATCTGAAAAGAATGTAAAAATGGACGATCTTAAGAAGATTGGCGAAGTGAAGAAAATTACCCTGGAAGAACTTTTCGGGTACTAAACCTTACAGAATACTGCTTACAGAAACTGCTCCGGATTGGAGCAGTTTTTTTTGGTCATTGCGGTAAATCTAAAGTTGTCATTGCGGGGAGGGGGCACGACGACGAAGCAATCCCAAAGTTTTTATTTGGGCGCCTATTTCTGCCAGAGTTTACCCTGATCCTGTCGAAGGGTTTATCCTGATTTTGTCGAAGGATTATATCACACCTCTTGTGACTTTATTTCTAAAAATAATCAGAAGAACAATTAAAACAATATCAGAATAAATTAATGTTTTCAAGTTGCTGACAGAGTCACATAAATTATCTCCCGTTATTTTTGAAATACATTCCTCTGGAGAATCTGTTTCATATTTTAAACTTACCATAGTATTAATTATTCCGAAATAAAATATTGGAATTAGAACAATCAAGAGCACAATCAGAATGTAAAAATATTTCTTCTTCAATTTAAACGATTTATGTAAAAGATTTCCGTTCCCGCTTCCGCCGTGGCGGAGAACTCCACTCAGGTCGGGGCGTAGGGAATGTTTGAAAGAAAGATTGTCTATAAAAAGAAAGAAACAATGCAAAGACGGGAGGGGTTGTGCAGCGGGTAACGTTATTTAATATCTATTTTTGTCAGTGTTATTCCAATTCCGTTTTCCATCAATTCTGATTGGTACAGTTCAATGTGTGAATTATATTTTGTGACGGTTTCTATAATCTTTTCTTGAAATTCTTTGGGCGTCCTAAGACCAAAAACAATACTTCTTACAGATGTACTTTCGAAATAATGTTTCCCAGGTGAACTTTTAATTAATCGGATTTCATATTCTTCTCTCCATAATCTCAACTTTTTAAAAAACATCTTGCGTATAGCATTAGATTCTCTTTCTGTTCCTATGGAATAATTTAGGATTTCCAAATTATCAACATATTCAACATTACCTAAAGTATTAAAGAAATTCCTATCATATTCTATATTGTACTGTACGCAAATTCCTTGATGATTATTTGCGTAATTTGCCCATAGCATTATATTAACCGGTGAAATCGAAAAGCAGGCAATACCTGTTTGATTGATAAATTCGACGATCCCTTCTTTAAGAAAATTTACAAAGTGTTCTTTGTTTGGAAATGCATTGTTAAAGTACTTTATTTCACTATGATTTTTAAGGCGTTCTTTTAAGACGCTAATAGACTTCAATATATTTCCTTCGTTTTCATCAATCTTAACCAGTCTATGTGACGCATCAAATGGGTCATTTAGCATTTTTGAATTTGGGAAGAATATGTAATTATTTTTAATCTCATCAATTGTGAAATCGCTGTTGCTTCTGTATCGAAATAAATATGGAACACCTCCTTTTTTGATTTCAAGTTTATCCATGACTTTGAGAATTATTTTGACTAAAAAAGTAGCACAAACATCAAGATTGACGCAAAACCCGTGTTATAGGCTGTTTTTCTTTTCGGCTCTTTGTCTGTCAATGTTGTCAAGTATAATTCTTTCAATTTTATGAGGTTCATCACATTGTCCGTCACTAGCTCTAAATTCACATCTTGGACAGTCAAAACTTAAACCGTATATACTCGAATGCTCAATCATCGGAGTGTCGCAATTAGGACAGTGGGCTTTCATGCCAGAAATTATCCAGGCGTTTTTACTACTGTTCCAGTTCCATCCCCACGTCCATCTCCACCGCTTAAATTTCCCTTCTCTGTAACTATAAAAGTCTGGCTTAAACGTTTCTTCGTTTTTAAATTTGTCAATAAGTATAATTATCAAGATAAAAACTATAACTGCAACAATAATCCACCAAACTTTCAGGTCAAAATTCAAAACAGTCCAAATGAGATTTGCTACCCACTTTAATATTGTCCAAACCGTTGTCAAAATTGGTTTTTCTTTTGAGTAGTCATAACCCATTGTCAGCAGTAAGCTGAATATTGCTGTCCCAATACTAATCGTCCAAGCTGAATTTGTCCAATGTTCTTTTTTATTAGTCACTTTGTGTTGCGGATTGTCCTAAAATAGCCCATAACGTTTGGGTATTTCTTTTGGAGGGGATTATGATAACTGGTTTTTGTAAATATAATAAAAAGAACAAGTAGCGAAAATCTTTATGATGTAAACTTCAACCGAGCTGATAGAAATACTTTTTTAGCAGAAGTTAAAATAGTAGTTGATCTTTAATTTCATCAATCTGCACTCTAATTTTTTTATATTCTTCGGAGTCACTGTCTAAATTTTGGGTGTATTTGTACAAAGTATTAATTTCTTTGAGAGTATCTGCATTTTTACTTACCCATATATTTAATCCATTTTTAAAAACAGGATTTATATGAAAATTATTATCATCATAATTTATAATAATTTCTAATAATTCCAATTTAGCCAAACCACCTTTATTCCATCCTGACGGAATAAAATAATTATTTAGATTTTTCTTAATATCACTCTTGCTTTTACTTCCAGTCTGTACAATAGCATATATTAGGTTGTAGAATGCTGGCCATTTAAAAAGTGAAATTAATTTTTTATTGAGCTCCACTGGAATCTCAAATTCTTCTTTAATCTCATCGAATGATTCTTTGGTAATTGAAGTAATTTCGTCTTCTATCTTTTGAATCTCATTTGTTATTGATGGATTTTCATTCTTTAATTTTATTAATTTTTCATTTATTTTCTCATTAATTCTTATTTCAATTTCGTGTGATACTTTTTTGGATAAATCTGTGCTTGATTTCGAAATTTTCACGTTTCCATATAATGAATCAATAAAATTTTTATCGTCTGTATAATCACTTGGGGAGTACATAACTTTAGTATTATAATTTAAAGTAACAAAGAATAGAATTACTAAAAGTGTTGGGAAACCGATTACGAACCATATAAAAATACTATGTAGATTCTTATCGATTAAAGAGATTGCTACAGTTGCATTAATTTCAGCTAAAGCTGCAAATATTGCTATTATTGTCAGAGGATTATTAATTCTTTTAATCTTATCGGTCATTTTAAATACGGATATTGGTTTTTAATTTCTGCTATGTACAACAAAATCATCCATATCCCCCAAACTCCCGTTGGCTTTGTATAATAAGTGTCGTACTTTTCCGCCCGCTAATCTACTCAAAAAACCCACCCACGCAAACACTTCCCGCCAAATGTTTTTACGGAATAACCCGAATATGCCAATATCATTAATTACCCTTAAAATATTCTCCTGAAACTTTACCAATCCAGCAATATTTTTTTAATTTTGATAGAGCCCGAAAGCGTAGATGCGCAGCGCGATGCAGGTTGTTTTCAGCACACAGAGGGGGCGCGGTTGCTGGTTTTCCGGTCTTGCGGAAAACTTCCTGCATTACGGAACAAGCCCAAAGTATAAGCGAGTTTTGAAACGTGGGATTGCCGCGCTGTACTCCGTTCCGCTCGCAATGACGCGTGGTGTAAGCTGAAAGCTGAAAGCCGAAAGCCAACAGCTATGCATTTTCGATTACCCTTTGCGCGCTTTGTGAAGCCTTTGTGTTCTTTGTGGTTAGATAGAGCCAAGAGCCAGGAACCGAGAGCCAGGAACCAAGAGCCAAGAGCCAGGAGTCAAGAGCCAGGAGCCAAGATTCAAGAATGAAGAACCAGAAAGAACAGTGCATCAATAATCCAAAATCAAAAATCCTGAATCTAACCAACAGTCACTAATCACTAACCACTAATCACCAACCACTAATCACCAAGCCCTAAATTAATTTGTAACTCGTGGCCACCGCGATGGCCTGCGAAATATTGGGCACCTCCAGCTTTTCGAAGAGTTTCTTTCTGTGAAATTTTACAGTATCCGGAGCTATGCACATTTTGTCGGCAATCTCATTGATTGAAAGCCCCTGTGAAGCGTACATGAGGATTTCGGTTTCGCGGGAACTCAGGTTTACCTTTTCCCTCGTTTTCCAAACTTCGCTCACTTCATCATACTCATGGATGATATTGCTGCCCTGACGCTGGATCTGAATATTCCCCGCTTCGGTATTGTTGGAGAGTGAAAAGATGCAGAGCGCCTTCCAGATCTTTCCTTCATCGGTTAAAAAAATGGGGGTGTATTTATGATTAACCAGAATTTTGCGCTTCTCCGCGGTGATAAGATGAAAATCGTAAGTAATGGAGTATTGTTTTCTGTCAGCTACCGGGATCCCATCGTAGAATTTAAAACCAACTTCATTGATCTTCAGCAGCAGTTCCTGATCTTTGGTGGGAGCATGATGGATATAGAATTCATATCCCATCGCTACAATTTCTTCCGGCGTACGTCCGCACAAGAACAAACGGTTGTCGGATACATAGTCAAAACCCTGCTTCAGATAGTCTATGACATACATGCTTTGATAGGTTGTATTCTCAAAAGCTTTCACTACCTGCAGGAAATCGGTAGACTGCGAAGCTTCGGCATCTGTAAGTTGGTTTACTGTATTTTGGGTAAGGAAAAAATCGTCCGCGGCAGGAAATTTCATAAATCAGGGTTAATTAAAAGAACTACCCGCGCGGGTAGTTTCAGGGCGGCCAAATCTACATATTTTTGCTGAGTTATTAATGCCGTGCAAAATGATGGTTTTTTTTCTGGAGGTGCTGTTATATATCGCCGGTATTTTGGGTGCGCTTTCATAGCGTACTCCGGTCCCGGGATTACTGACGGACACTAAAAACACATTTCTATATATTACCCACCTGGGTGTACCAAAAGTTTACAGGATATCAAAGACATCCTGTAAACTTTTTTTAAGTCCGGACGTCTGTGGGTGTCGCTTAAAGCTGAAAACTTCAGATCATAACATATGCCGTGATGCTGCAACAGCAATCCAACTTTCGCTGTTTACCACATAGCAGTCTTAAAACCCCGCGCTCAAATTTTCATTAACTTTAAGGCTTAAACTCAACCTCAACCTTAACCTATGAAATATACAGAACCTATGCTGCGCGAAGGCGCCCTGAAAGATAAAGTAGCCATTGTAACCGGTGGTGGAAGCGGCCTCGGTAAGGCCATGACCAAATACTTCCTGGAACTCGGTGCCAAAGTTGTGATTACCTCCCGGAACCTTGAAAAACTTCAGGCCACGGCTAAAGAACTCGAAGACCAGACCGGCGGAAAAGTCCTCTGCGTAGCCTGCGATGTGCGGAACTGGGATGAGGTGGAAGCCATGAAAGAAGCGGCGGTTAAAGAATTCGGCCAAATCGATATTCTGCTGAATAACGCGGCCGGAAACTTTATTTCGCCAACGGAAAGGCTTACGCATTCGGCCTTTGATTCCATTCTGGATATTGTATTGAAGGGCACTAAGAATTGTACGCTCTCGGTTGGAAAATACTGGATTGACAATAAAATTCCGGGAACCGTGCTCAATATTGTGACTACCTATTCCTGGACCGGATCTGCTTACGTGGTGCCATCCGCCTGTGCCAAAGCCGGTGTTTTAGCCATGACTAGAAGCCTTGCTGTAGAGTGGGCGAAATACAATATCCGTTTCAACGCCATCGCACCGGGACCGTTCCCGACCAAGGGTGCCTGGGACCGGTTGCTGCCGGGAGATTTGCAGGAAAAATTTGACATGAGGAAAAAAGTGCCGCTGAGAAGGGTAGGTGAGCATCAGGAACTTGCGAACCTGGCGGCTTACCTGGTGTCGGATTATTCGGCTTATATGAATGGTGAAGTCGTAACCATAGACGGTGGCGAGTGGCTGCAGGGTGCCGGCGAATTCAATATGCTCGAAGAAATTCCACAGGAAATGTGGGATATGCTGGAGGCGATGATCAAAGCCAAAAAATCAACTTAACTGATAATTTACTGTTTTCTTAGACGCCCGAACCAAAGGTCCGGGCGTTTTTGTGTTTTTATATATAAGGAAAACAATTTAAAGTCCGGATTATTGGTTAACTGATTATATTTCACAAAAAAGGTGTTTTTCCTTAAATGCAGTTTTTATTTGTTTCTAATTTTGATATTCAAATCCTTAAAAATATCATCATGGAAACTTTAAGATCAATTCTGGAAAAAGACCAGTCCAAAAAAACGAAATCGGAACTTATACAGTTGCTTACCGGCCTGGAAAGTATAGTGTCGCCTGCCGTGTATGAAAAAATAAGCGGTTTAAGTCCATCGGAACTTCAGGATTTGCCAAAACGGGACATCCTGGAAATCCTCAACAGCTTTAGAGACGGTTACGATGCCAAATGGGAAAATGCTGTGGCCAATGTTTCTTCAGGCGTGATAAGCGCGGTGTTCGGGCAGATGCGCGCAGATGAAAAGGCTTTTGCTGCGGCCGCGGTTTCGGACGGAAATTTTGCTGCTGAACTGGGAAGTATCGATTTCGCCAAGATTATTGGTGGTCCGCTGGATGCCTGCGTTTCCGCACAGACCAATGCCTCCGTTAGTACCGTAAGTTTCATTAATGAAGTTGGTTTTGAAACCACGGCTGAAGGTAAGAAGTTGCGTATGGCCGAATTCAAATATAAAAAGAATGTAGCCAACCCGGAATTTGATGAAGACGAGGCAGAAAGTGATTCCAATCCTAAGACCATTGAGCAGGATGTTGAAATCACTGTTCCGTTCATAGCGCTGCTTAATGTGCCTTCCTTCCGCATAGAAAGCTGTGATATTGATTTTAATGTAAAACTGAATTCCACCTTTACACAAAATACACAGACGGAATTTGGAATCAATACGGGCTTCAGTTCTGAATCTTCAGGTCTGGCCAATCTGTTTGCCAAAGTGAAATTTAAAGTTGATGTTTCGATGAAAAGGACTTCCACAACCGGTGTGAAGATTGAAAAGGAATATTCACTGGGGGTAAAAGTGAGGGCTACAAACGACGAAATGCCTGCGGGTCTGGAAAAAGTACTTGGATTGCTGTCTAACTAGATGATTTTGGAATGATTAAATTATCTGATTACCTGGATTATCTGAATCAGGAAATTATTCAGGCACGTAAGAAGGCCGATGAAAATGCAGTACTGGTAGCGAAGCAGTACGCTCAGCATCCTTATCTCAAGTTCTTTAAGGTTCCCCGGTATTCTATTCCGGTCATAAAGATGGATATCCCGATAAAAGTTGCTGATATTGATGCCGATTCCAAGTTTAATTTCAAGATTGATCCTAAACTGTTCATGGTGGAGGTGAATGAAAAAATCGCTTTGGTGAATAAGGAGAAAAACCTGAATATTTCACCTGTTACAGAAGCCCAGACCCGTAATGATGATTTCAAAAACCTCTTTAAGACGCTGGAAAACAGGGATCAGCGTTATATCAAAAACCTCAGCACAGTTATCAAGAAAATTGATTTGGCACCGCAGATCAAATCTTTGAACCTGGGCATCTTCCGTCCACAAGCGGGCGAAGATGAGAATAATGAGCTGGCGCGGATCCTTTCAGAAACCATTGCGAGTAAATATACGCTGGTGGCCTCACGGCTTAATAACCTGTATATAGATCCTGACACTACAAAGGCGGAGGATAAGGATAAGATGTTCATTAACCTCCATGTGGAAATGGAAGAGGAAGGCTTGCGCATTGTAAAGTTTACAAATAAGGACGGACAGGAGATTGAGGAGATAACATTTGAGTAATGCAGGATTTCATTCATCACAAAGTTAAACTTGCGGAGGAAATGCTCATGCAGTTCAATCAGGTTCAGCGGCTGTTTGCAGCGCGTGCCTTTGAATTTGACCAAACGCTGGATCAATTCCTTAAAGACCTTCTTCTTCATTATTCACAGTACGGCAATACTTCTGCGGAGTCAGAGATTCTGCGCCTTCTGAATTCTGTGTCCCTGGTGAAGAAAGGTTTTAATCCGCTAAAAATGGAAAAACTTGCTTCCGGTAGGAGGGAATATTATTATGGATTTGCATTTTCAGCCATGGAAGTCGTACACGGATTGCTGGCCGCGGATTTGAATAAGCAGCAAAGTAAACTGGATGAGGCCTCGGAGCTTATCTCCAACCTGATACTGAGCATGCATCAGAATGGCGTGCTGACGGACAGGAAAATAAAGAACCTGAATTCCGTTGCCAAGATTGAGGCCTTCTGGAACAGCATGGTAAGCCAGAATGAATCGGTTTCCAGCATTTATAAAAAGCTCTGCATGACCCTAATTCCGGAGGATATCTACCTGCTTACTGAGAAAATTCTTCTGAAAATTACATAAAGAATAAAATGGAAAGTAAAAAATATGTAGTGCTGCTTCAGGATCAGAATTCTTCGGCAGTAAAAAAGGTGGAACGTGAATTTAAGGTCAGTTTAACCTCCTCGGAAAATCTTTCCTCCACCAACAAATCTTATGACATCATTGATGCAGATAACGGTGTTCTGTATAAGAATCTTGGTGTGGCCGTAATGGACGAACCGGATGTTGAGCAATTGGAAGCTGCTGTAAATAATGACAGGAGTCCAATACTTTATTACGAAGAGGAAAGGGAATTTTTTGCTGTAAACGAAATGGATCTGATCAATAATCTGAACTTTAAAGCGGCAGAACTGAGTTCATTGATTTCGGAACTGGAGAGTTTTATAAATAATAAGCCACTTCCACAAAAATCACTCACCGAAATGGAATGGGGACTCAAGGCGATTGGTATAGACCGCGCGCAGTTTACCGGCAAAGGAATTGACCTCTGCGTGCTCGATACCGGATTTGACCTTTCTCATCCCGACTTCTCTGCCCGCAATATTGAAGGCAAATCTTTCATACCCGATGAGGTTTGGGACAGGGATCCCTACGGGCACGGTACGCACTGCGCGGGTACGGCTGCCGGTAATATGCGCCAGGACAGCGGTAAAAGGTATGGGATTGCCGGAGACTGCAATCTGAAGATCGGAAAGGTGCTGAGCAACAAGGGAAAGGGCACGACATCCGGTATCATTGACGCAATAGACTGGGCGCTTGAACATAAATTCAGAATTATATCCATGTCGCTGGCCTCTCCTGTAAAAATAAATGAAAAACCTTCTCCTATTTTTGAAGCGGTAGGCCGTAAGGCGCTGGCCAGCAATTGTCTGCTTATTGCTGCGGCAGGAAATGACAGTAAAAGGCCGGCCGTCCCGCTTCCTGTGGGTGCGCCGGCTAACTGCAGCTCCATTATGGCCGTGGCGGCAATTGACAGTCAGATGAGAGTTGCCGCTTTTTCCAATGGAGGTATTAATTCTGCCAATGGGGGCAATGTGAATGTTTGTGCGCCGGGCGTCGATATTTTAAGTGCCCGCCCTGTAAAGGCACCCGATAATTTACCTTATACGATGATGAACGGTACCAGTATGGCCACGCCGCATGTTGCCGGGCTGGCAGCGCTTTATATGGAGAAGTTCCCTGACCTTACAGCAGATAAGATTTGGGAGTTGCTGGAAAATACAGCGAAACCGATTCAGAATTTAAAGTACCGTGATATAGGTAGTGGTTTAATACAGTTTGTACCTTAAGATGATGGAAATTTATATAGCACTGCTAAAGCAGGATGTGAAGCTTGGTGAGGTGAAGGAGAAGCTGGCTGAGGAAGGCATTGACTTCCTGAAATTTTACCCTATGCTCAATATGGTTAAAATCAGGGCTGAGAAAGATCCGTCCAAGCCCTGCCATGAGATTTTTGAAACGGTGGAGAAAGAGAAAGATGATTTCTCCTCACACAGTCATTAAGTTTACGGAAGAATATTACTGCTGGCTGAATAAAAAAGAGTCCGCTGAAAAATCAACGGACCCCAAAAACACAAATGATGAAAAAAAATTTCAACTTAAGAACGCAGGAAAATGCGTTGTATTATGTTAACGGAAGTTAAAGTTTAAATCTCTGTCGGACGGAAGACCAATCCGCTTTCCTCAAAGTAGTCCAGAGTGATTCGGTCTCCGTCATTCACTTCACCGGCCAGCAGTGCTTTGGACAGCTTGTTCAAGACTTCCTGCTGAAGCACTCTCTTTAGTGGTCTGGCACCAAAACTTGGGTCATAACCCTTATTCATCAGGTAATTAACCGCATCTTCTGTGGCAGTCATAATAATTCCTTTTCTCTCCAGCATGTGGTTGAATCCGCGTAACTGATACTGCACGATCTTGCCGATTTCCTTCCTTGTAAGAGGCTGGAATAATACGGTTTCGTCAATCCTGTTCAGGAATTCAGGTCTTAAAGTCTGTTTCAGCAGAGCAAAAACTTCATCTTTCGTCTTGGCCACGATTTCATCCACATTTTCGTCAGTGATATTTTCAAAATTCTCCTGAATAAGATTCGACCCCAGGTTGGACGTCATTATTATGATGGAATTCTTGAAGTTAACCACACGGCCTTTGTTGTCGGTCAGGCGCCCGTCGTCCAGTACCTGCAGCAGCGTGTTGAAAACATCCGGATGCGCTTTTTCAATCTCGTCCAGTAAGACTACGGAATAAGGCCGTCTCCTGACAGCTTCCGTGAGCTGCCCACCTTCGTCATAGCCTACATATCCGGGAGGCGCGCCCACAAGTCGTGACACCGAATGTCTTTCCTGGTATTCACTCATGTCAATGCGGGTCATATTGTTTTCATCATCGAAAAGATATTCTGCCAGTGCTTTTGCCAACTCTGTTTTACCGACACCGGTGGTACCCAGGAAGAGAAATGATCCAATAGGCTTTTTCTCATCATTCAGACCAGCACGGTTTCTCCGGATAGCATCTGCCACAGATTCGATGGCTTCATCCTGACCAACGACTCTCTTGTGAAGTTCATCTTCCAGGTGCAATAGTTTTTCCCTTTCGCTCTGAAGCAGTTTTGTTACGGGGATTCCGGTCCACTTGGAAATGACTTCGGAAATGTTTTCGGCGGTGACTTCCTCAGTAATGAGCTCGTTCTGGTTGTTCTGCATTTCAAGTTCCAGCTTCTCCAGGTCACTTTCCTTCTCTTTTATTTTGCCGTACTGTATCTCGGCTACCTTTGCGTAGTCCCCCATCCGGCTGGCTCTTTCGGCTTCGAGTTTTAATGCTTCGATCTCTTTTTTAATGGAAGTCAGGTCTTCGGACTTCTGTTTTTCCTTCAGCCACTTCGCATTAATCTCATTACGCTCTTCAGAAATCCTGGAGATATCCTCTTTCAGATGGTTAATCCTTATTTCGTTACCCTCGCGCGAGATGGCTGCAAGCTCAATTTCCAGCTGCATAAGTTTGCGGTCCAGAACGTCAAGTTGCTCCGGTTTGGAGTTGATTTCCATCCTGAGTTTCGCGGAAGCTTCGTCAATCAGGTCAATGGCTTTATCCGGCAGAAAACGGTCAGAGATATAACGCTGCGACTGTTCCACAGCGGCTATAATCGCTTCATCCTTTATTCTGACTTTGTGGTGTGCTTCGTATTTGTCTTTAATCCCCCGCAGTATGGAAATGGCGGATTCGGTATCCGGTTCTTCCACCATCACCTTTTGGAAACGTCTTTCCAGTGCTTTATCTTTTTCGAAATATTTTTGATATTCGTTAAGTGTGGTGGCTCCAACTGCGCGCAGTTCACCTCTCGCCAGAGCAGGTTTCAGGATGTTAGCGGCATCCATTGCACCTTCGCCGCCGCCGGCACCCACCAGGGTGTGGATCTCGTCTATGAACAGGATGATCTGACCGTCGGATTTAATCACTTCGTTAACTACCGATTTCAGTCTTTCCTCAAACTCACCTTTGTATTTAGCTCCGGCAATCAGGGCGCCCATGTCCAGGGAATAAAGGGTTTTATCGGCGAGGTTTTCGGGAATGTCACCGGCAATGATACGGTGGGCAATTCCTTCGGCAATAGCGGTCTTACCCACACCCGGCTCGCCTATGAGGATAGGATTGTTCTTGGTACGTCTGGAAAGGATTTGCAGGACCCTTCGGATCTCCTCGTCACGCCCGATTACCGGATCCAGCTTGCCTTCCGCGGCGAGTTCATTAAAATTCTTTGCATATTTGTTCAGGCTTTGGTAGGTCTCCTCTGAGCTGGCCGAAGTTGCTTTGGACCCTTTTCTCAGTTCATTAATCGCGGATTCCAGACCTTTTTTGGTTACACCCATATCCTTCAGCATTTTGGCGACTTCGGAACCGCTTTCCAGCAGTGAAAGCCAGAGATGTTCAATGGTTACGAACTCGTCGCCCATCTTTTTTGCAATGTTGGGTGCATCTAGCAGGACTTTGTTTGCCGATTGTGAGAGGTAGATGTTACCACCTTCCACTTTAGGGAGTTTCTCAAGGGCAGCGCGGTTCCTCTCCCGCACCAGTGAGAGTTCCACTTCGGATTTCTTCATCAGGAAATCCGAGATATTCTCATCTGTCTGGAAGATACCTTCCAGTAAATGTTGTGGTTCAATACTTTGGTTGCCGAATTCCATCGCAATCTGTTGCGCTTTCTGAATGGCTTCCTGCGATTTTACAGTATATTGGTTTAAATTCATATTAATGTTATTTTAGTTATTTATCATGTTTATTTTACAGATATCAGGAATCCAGTTTGATGTGAATTCCCGGTATCATTATCAAGTAATTAATCACCACAGCTGCGGCAAAAATTGTACTTTACCATTATTTAAGCCTCTTTTTCAGCCAAAATTTCCGAAATTAACGTTTTGAGCCTGTGGGAATTAGGTCATTTTTACCGAATTTAATTTGCACAGTAATTATCTTGACTAATTTAACAGCGGTATTAAGGGTGGTTTTTATGCCTTGTAAAAAATAAGTATATTTGTAGAACTCACTTATATAGAGTTTTTATAAAAATATGCATCATTTTCATCTGTTAAAAACGGTCCTTGTAAAGAAGGAAACCAATGATTCCATACATATCGCATTTGAGATTCCGGCGCACCTGCGTCATGAATTTTCATTTAAACAGGGACAGTATATCAATGTCCGCTTTATTTTTGGTGATGAAGACCTTCGCAGGTCTTATTCTATTGTAAATGCACCAAGTGAGGGGAATTCAAGAATTGAAATATTGGTAAAGCACCTGACCGACGGAAAGGTCTCAACTTTCCTGAATAATGAGCTGAAGTTAGGTGACGAGGTTGAAGTTCAGGCGCCAATGGGTCATTTTTATACCCATTATCATGCATCCAACGAAAAGACGTATGTTGGTCTGGCAGCAGGCAGCGGGATTTCGCCCGTACTTTCCAATTTGAAAGAAGCGCTGTATCAGGAGCCGAAAAGTAAAGCATATCTGTTTTTCAGCAATAAAAGTGTAAATGATATTATTTTCCGTCAGGAAATAGATGATCTTGTTGCGAAATTTGAGGGAAGGCTTCAGGTAATTTATCTGCTTTCCCGCGAGAAACATTTTGAGGACGAACTTTTTGAAGGCCGGATCTGTGCCGATAAACTGGAGCAGCTTTTCAGCAGGTATACTGATATTCCGGTTCAGGAAGCCACCTATTTTATCTGTGGCCCTTCGGAAATGATCAAGGATATTTCCGGTTACCTCAAGAATTCATGTAAAGTGCCGTCACTACAGATCATGTATGAGTATTACGCTGCGCCGGATGATGATGAGAATGCGGAAATGAGCGACGAGTTTAAGGCGATCCCAAACCTGGAAAGTATGGTAACCTTAATAATTGATGATGATGAATATTCATTTCACCTGAACTCAAAGAAGAGAAATATTCTTGATCAGGCCCTGCATGACAATCTGCCTGTACCGTTTGCCTGCAAAGGTGGGGTTTGCTGTACCTGCAAGGCACAGGTGATGGAAGGCGAAGTTTTTATGGAGAAGAACTTTGCGCTTACAGAGGAAGAGGTGGAGCGCGGCTTTGTTCTCACATGCCAGTGTCACCCCACGACAAATGTAGTGATGCTGAATTATGATGTTTAATGTATGTCTGAAGCAGCTGCATATTAACAATACAAATAAAAGCTATGACTTACTGGAAGTTTTCTAAGGCCATTAACGAAAATGAAGAATACAGGATTGAAGGACTCAATATCTGGAATCATTACTGGCACTGTGTAGATAAGAAAGTGGAAGTAAAAGGGCCGGACAGCGGCAATGTATACTTTTTCAAGGAATACCAGATTGAAGGTGACGGCAAAACAGTCAATTTTGTCGCAGGAGAGTTCATCGACTCTAAAGTCGGGATCTATCTGAAAGACGATTTGCACGACGGCAAATTGTAAATCAGCAACTATCAGCGCTTACCTATTATAATATTAAGATGAATCAGGAAAAATTTTTAGAATACGTTCAGGCAGAAAACAAGGTGGAGCCTAAGGATGTAATGCCGGAAGATTACAGAAAACTTCTCGTTAGGCAGATCTCCCAGCATGCTCACTCCGAGATTGTAGGTATGCTGCCGGAAGCCAACTGGATTACAAGAGCACCTTCCTTAAGAAGGAAAATGGCCCTTTTGGCTAAGATCCAGGATGAAGCAGGGCACGGTTTATACCTATATGCGGCTACAGAAACATTAAATAACGGCGAAATAGCTGCAGACCGCGACACCACCTACAATGATATGCTGTCCGGGAAAGCAAAATACTCAAGCATCTTTAATTACCCTGCACTTTCATGGGCCGATATCGGTGCCATTGGCTGGCTGGTAGACGGCGCGGCAATCATGAACCAGGTAATGCTGATGGGTAACTCCTACGGACCTTATTCCAGGGCCATGGTGCGGATATGTAAGGAAGAGTCCTTCCACCAGAGACAGGGTTATGAAATCCTGATGACATTATGCCGCGGAACAAAGGAGCAGAAAGACCTGGCACAGGAAGCACTGAACCGCTTCTGGTGGCCGGCGCTGATGATGTTCGGACCTAACGACGATGCTTCACCAAACTCTCAGAAATCCATGAATTACCGTGTGAAGCGTGAGAGTAATGATGCTTTGAGACAGCGTTTTGTTGATGTTACCGTAGGTCAGGCGGAATTTTTGGGTCTTAAGATCCCGGATGAAAAACTGAAATGGAATGAGGAAACCCAACATTATGATTTTGGCGAACTTCCGTGGGATGAATTCATGGAAGTGCTGAAAGGCAACGGCCCATGTAACCGTAAGCGTTTGGAAACAAAAAGAAAGGCGCAGCGTGAGCATGCCTGGGTTAAAGAAGCAGCTATGGCTTATGCCGCGAACGAAAATACGAGAAAAGTAAGCTGAAGATACAGTCAGCAGAACGATTAAAATTACGATTGAATAATGAGCAATTTAGAAATGTGGGAGGTCTTTATCCAGACCAAACCGGGACTTTCACACAAACATGCAGGTACCGTGCAGGCACCGACGGCCGAAATGGCACTGCAGAATGCCAGGGACGTTTATACCCGCAGGATGGAGGGCACTTCTATCTGGGTGGTACCCAGCAAATATATGGTGACCTCCGAAGGTGTGGACAAGGAAGCTTTCTTTGACCCCGCTGATGACAAACTATACCGTCATCCAACCTTCTATACCATCCCGAACGATGTGAAAAATATGTAAAACAGAGGTGAGATATCAGACACCGGATATCAGATTTTAGACCGAGTGTTTATTTATCTGATGTCTGAAATCTGAGATCTGAATTCTGAAATCTATATCAATGAATCCACTTTACAACTATACCATAAAACTGGCCGATGATACCCTTATTTTCGGGCAGAGGCTGGGGGAGCTTTGCGGGCAGGGACCATATCTGGAAGAAGATATTGCCCTTACCAATATCGCACTGGACTATCTGGGACAAAGCAGCAATTTTTTCAAATATGCCGCGCAGCTTCAGGGTGAAAACCGTACCGAAGATGACCTGGCATTTCTTAGACTTGAAAAAGAATACCTGAACTGCCAGCTATCCGAACTTCCGAACGGTGATTATGCCAATACCATCCTGAAAGTATACTTCTTCTCATTATATCAGAAATTGCTTTATACAGAACTGATGAAAAGCCCGGACACTCAGTTGGCAGCCATCGCTGAAAAATCCTTGAAAGAAGTGAAATACCACTACACCCATTCATCAACGTGGGTAAAAATGTTTGCCGGCGGCACGGAAGAAAGCAGGACGCGGTTGACAGATGCTGTGGCAAATCTTTGGGAATACACTCAGGGAATGTTTGCGGAAACACCGGGTGAGCAGGAACTTATAGACTCTGAAACAGTGCCGGATTCAAAGATCCTGCATGAAATCTGGACGGCTGCCGTTACCGAAGACTTTGCAAATTTTGGAATTCAGATCCCGGAAAGCACTTTTATGCAGAAAGGCTCGCGCACAGGCTACCATACCGAATACTTCGGCTTCATCCTTTGCGAGCTTCAGTACATGCAGCGTACCTATCCCAACTGTACCTGGTAAGTGTTTTGGTTGAACATTCAACAGAATAAAACATCTTAAACCGGCTTCTTTTAAAACAAGTGAACTGGAAATAAAGTATGCAGATTTTACTCGAAATATTAGCTGAAATCCCGGATCCTGAAATCCCGGTTATCAATATCGTCGAGCTCGGTATTGTGCGGGAGGCCAAAATGACCGCTGAAGATGAGGTGGAAGTTGTAATTACGCCCACCTATTCGGCATGTCCGGCTATGTTCAATATTGAAGAGGACATTATTAAACTGTTTCGTGAAAGAGGAGTAACTGCGAAAGTTATTACAAAGATTTCACCCATCTGGACTACCGACTGGATGACTGATGAAGCCCGGGAGAAACTGCGTGCCTATGGAATCACGCCACCCGAAAGAGGTGCTGATAAAGATCATCTGGATATTCCCAAGAAATGTCCGCGTTGTGGATCTGCCAACACAACGCAGATCAGCCGTTTTGGCTCCACACTGTGCAAGGCAAGTTACCAGTGTAACGACTGTCTGGAGCCCTTTGACTATTTTAAATGTCACTAAATGTTAGTATCTTTAAGGAAATAAAAAAACAGACTATGTATATCTATTCACAATTTGATGTGGAATCTCATTTGGGAGGCCGGTTAAAGATCGCCTATTTGAACCAGCCGGAAACCATGAATGCGCTTACCAAACCGCTTTTGGCAGAATTGCGTGATTTTGTTGAGTTTTATAACAAGGATGAAGATACACGCTGTATCGCAATTGCGGGCCGCGGCAAGGCTTTTTCTTCCGGTCAGAACCTGGCAGCAATTGATTTTATGGATCCTGAGGTAAATGTTCCCCGTGAAGTGGAGCGCATTGTACTGGATTACTATAATCCACTGGTTATGTCCATTGCTTATGCACGTAAGCCGGTTATTTCTCTGGTAAACGGTCCTGCGGTGGGAGCGGGAGCTATGCTGGCACTGATCTGTGATTTCTCAGTGGTTTCGGACAGAGCTTATTTTTCGCAGGCATTTTCAAACATAGGTCTGATTCCCGACACGGGAGGTACGTATTTTCTGCAGAAAGTTCTGGGCAGACAGATGGCTCATTATCTGGCCTATACCGGAAAGAAACTTAGCGCTGAAGAAGCGTACAGACTTGGTATGGTAGCTGAAGTATGGCCCGAAGATGAGTTTGAAGCAAAAGCCATGGAGATGCTGGAAACCATTACCAACCAGCCCACCACAGCATTGTCTTTAACAAAAAGAGCATTGCGTAAATCCTATGATAACAGCCTGAAGGAGCAACTGGACATTGAAAGCAGGTACCAGTCGGCGGCATCGGCAACTGAGGACTTTCGTGAAGGAATACTGGCATTTTCGGAAAAAAGAAAGCCTCTTTATAAAGGCAAATAGTTTAAAATTTAAAACATTTCAAGATAGTTTTGGTTATTCAAAGCTATCTTTTTACATTAAGGTCTTATGAAACAAATAGGAATAATTGGTTCCGGCACCATGGGAATCGGTATTGCACAGGTAGCAGCTACCGCAGGCAGTACTGTTTTTCTATATGACGCAAACTCTGCACAAACTGAAAAATCACTAGCTGGTTTGCAAAGGACATTGGCAAGGCTGGTGGAAAAAACAAAGATTTCGCAGGAGGAATCTGCAAATATATTCGGAAGGATAAAGTTTTGCCGGGAAATTTCTGAATTGAAAGATTGTGACCTTGTAATAGAAGCGATTATAGAAAACAGGGAAATAAAAACTGAGGTTTTCCGCAAGGTAGAGCAAACGGTTTCTGAAAACTGTGTGATTGCAAGTAATACCTCTTCAATTTCCATTACATCGCTTTCGGCAGAACTTAAGCATCCGTCACGGTTCATTGGAATTCATTTCTTCAATCCGGCACCTCTGATGCCGCTGGTAGAGGTGATTCCGGGCTTACTGACGGAGAAGGAACTTCCCCAGCAAATTTATGACCTGATGAAATCATGGGGAAAAGAGCCCATCATTGCCAAAGATGTTCCCGGTTTCATTGTTAACCGTATCGCCCGGCCATTTTATGGGGAAGCCTTACGGATTGTAGAGGAAAATATCGCCACTCCCGAACAGGTGGATGATGCCATGAGAACATTAGGTAATTTCCGGATGGGACCTTTTGAACTGATGGACCTTATCGGTATCGACGTTAATTTCTCGGTAACCAAAACAGTTTATGCCGATTATTTCTTTGATCCAAAATATAAACCAAGTCTGCTGCAGCAGCGGATGAGCGAAGCAAAACTGCACGGACGCAAGACCGGCAGGGGATTTTATGATTACAGTGAAAATGCAGTAAAACCAGAGCCTGTAAAAGACGAGAACCTGTACGCGGAGATCTTTATGAGAATTATTTCTATGCTCATCAACGAAGCAGTAGAAGCCAAACGTTTGGGAATTGCCAGCGATGCCGATCTTGAACTTGCAATGCAGAAGGGCGTTAATTACCCGAAAGGCCTGCTGGCGTGGGGCAGCGAGATTGGCTACCGCTATGTGGGCGCTACATTGCAGAGGCTGTATGAAACCTATCAGGAAGAAAGATACAGACAAAGTCCGCTGCTTTCTAAATTATAAACCTCCTGATGAAAAAGCTCATATTTAAAAGTTTACTGAAAGCACTATTCTTTACATTGCTTGTTACAGTTTTCAGTTATTTTTTTGAGGAAGATGTTTCATTCAGTCAATATGTTCAACGTGAATGGTTAGGGTTTATGATTACAGTTCCCGTTATATTCGCACTCTTCTTTGTTTTTGACTATTTCCAGTATAAGAAAATAAAAAAAAGTCATGGAAAGAACTGATTGTAGATAACCTGCTAAGCACAGAAAATAAACTTTGACTAAACTAAATTGATATGATAACGAACATACTTCTTAAAAGCCTGCGCGGAACCTTGACCTTCGGCGTGCTGTTTTTTTTGCTTCAGTTTATTTGGGACGGCTTCAATATGGAAACGCTGAATTCGGTATTGGCCGATGCGCCGCGGCATCTTTTCATGCTCCTCTTTATTTTTATTGTTCTGATACTGCAGAATATTATCATCCAGCAAAGTAAAGTTAAGCTGCAAAGTGATTTAAATAAAAAGGTTCGCCGTTAATTACTTTTACATTGTTAAACTATTACATTGACACATTAAACTAAATGACTCCATTAGAAACTGCTCAATACATGCTCAATCAGGATGAATTCTCAAAATGGATGGGAATTCAACTGGTGGAGGTTCGCGAAAAATACTGCCTTATTGAGATGCCTGTAAAAGCCGAAATGGTTAACGGTCTGAAAACCGTACACGGCGGCATCACCTTTTCCCTGGCCGATTCGGCGCTCGCATTCTCCAGTAACAATACTAATGAAGCTTCTGTTGCGCTGAACTGCGTAATCAATTTTACAAAAGCTGTGAGGATGGGCGATATCCTTACAGCTGAAAGCGTACTGATCTCCGACACGCGGAAAACGGGAATTTATGACATCTCGATAAAGAATCAGGATCAGGTCCTGGTGGCATCTTTCCGGGGAACGGTCTATAAAATTGAAAAGAAAGTTACGGATTTGTAATTATATAATGTTTAAAGGATGCAGGAACTTAAATTAATGCACTCAACAATCTTGATTGATGATAATGAACTGGTTATTAAAGACCGCCTAAAATATCAGAAAATATTTTCCATTATTGCAGGAACGTCAGGGGTATTGTTTGCGCTTACCACTTTTATGAATGGCGGTGAATCATTTACTTATGAAAAGTTTTATTATTATTTCCTTTTCCTGTGCGGAATCTCCTTGATTTTTTTTAGTTTAAAGCTGAATGTTAGAGATCGCCTTTCGAAAGATGAAATCCTGTTGGTAAACTTCCAGAAAGACGTATTCCGTTTTGAGCATGCTTATTTTATTCTGCAAAACGGCAAGAAGAGAAAAACCTATTTTTTTCCTGACGAAAAAGAAAAATTAATAAGTTTTTTAGAATTCAACAATATTAAAATCCGTAATTCAAAGTACATTAAATTATAATATGGTAGAAAGTTATCTGCCCACCTTAACATTATAAATTAACCTGACATGAAACTAAAAAATTATATATACGGCCAGTGGACAGAAGGTTCCGGCGAAGAGATTCCATTATACAACGCGGTAAACGGTGAACTTGTTGCCATTTCTGATACGGGCGGCATCGATTTTCAGCAGGCGCTGGATTATGGTAGAACGGTAGGGTACAAAAACCTTTCGTCTATGACCTTTTACGACCGCGGCGAAATGCTGAAGAAAGTCGCTCTTTATCTTCTGGAGAGAAAGAAGAAGTATTATGAGCTTTCTTACAAGACCGGAGCCACGCATACCGACTCCTGGGTGGATATTGAAGGCGGTTTCGGTACCTTCTTCACTTATTCCGGTCTGGCAAAAAGAATGTTGCCCAACACTCCTTTTTGGGTAGACGGCGATACCCAGAAGATTTCAGCCAACGGAACCTTTCTGGGAACTCATATCCTGACGCCAAGTGAAGGCATTTCGGTTCAGATCAATGCCTATAACTTTCCGGTTTGGGGTATGATGGAGAAACTTTCCACTTCACTGTTGGCGGGAGTGCCCAGTATTGTAAAACCGGCAACACCGGGATCCTACCTTACCAATGCGGTTTTCGCCGATATGATTGAAAGCGGTCTTCTTCCTGAAGGGGCCATTCAGCTGGTTTGCGGGGAGCCCGGAAATATACTGGACTATGTTCAGGACGGTGACTCAGTTCTTTTTACAGGTTCGGCCAGAACGGGTAAGAAGCTGAAGTCACTTCCGTCAGTTTCCACCAATGCGGTACGCTTCAATATGGAAGCCGACTCACTCAACTGTTCCATTTTAGGCTTGGATGCAAAACCGGGCACGCCGGAATTTGATCTCTTTATCAAGGAAGTCCGCAATGAAATTACAACCAAGGCGGGGCAGAAATGTACAGCGATCCGCCGTATTATGGTACCGGAAAATTTGGTTGATGAAGTTCAGACTGCTTTAGGTAAAGCGCTGGACCAGACTAAAATCGGTAATCCGCTGAACCGGGAAACCCGCATGGGCTCGCTGGTAGGAAAACAGCAGTATGAAGAAGTCCTGAAGAATGTAAATCTGCTGAAAGCCGAAACCGAACTGATCTATGACGGACAGCATGAACTTCTGGATGCCAGCTATGAGTCAGGCTCCTTTATGAGTCCGAAAATCTTTTATAACGATAAGCCTTTCGAAAAAAACATCTCTCACGATGTGGAAGCGTTCGGACCGGTTTCTACACTGATGCCTTACCGCGATGCCGAAGAAGCTGCGGCACTTGCAAAGCGCGGAAAAGGCAGCTTGGTAGGCTCCATTGTTTCCAACGATGAAAAATTTGTGGCTGAAACTTCCTGGAGAATGGCATCACAGCATGGACGTATCTTCGTGCTGAACCGCGACAGTGCCAAAGAAAGCACCGGTCACGGCTCGCCTCTGCCGACCTTAATGCACGGCGGTCCTGGCAGGGCAGGTGGAGGTGAAGAGATGGGCGGCCTGAACGGTCTGCACTTCTTCCTTCAGAAAACAGCTGTTCAGGGCTCGCCCGATATGCTTACGGCCATAACAAAAGTGTATCAGCAGGGGGCAGTGCAGAAATTCTCAGATAAGCATCCTTTCAGAAAGTTCTTTGAAGAGGTGGAAATTGGTGATTCTCTGGAAACTGCCGGCAGAACGGTTACGGAAGCCGACATTGTAAATTTCTCCAATGTTTCCTGGGATCATTTCTACGCCCATACAGATGCCACCAGCCTGAACGGAACCATCTTCGACAAAACGGTGGCACATGGGTATTTTATCCTTTCGGCGGCAGCCGGACTGTTTGTGTCGGGTAAAAAAGGTCCGGTGATCGCGAATTATGGGCTTGAAAATGCGAGTTTCTTTAAACCCGTTTACGCTGGCGACACGATTACCGTCTATCTGACGGCAAAAGAGAAAATCAACAAAGGTGTTAAAGGCCGCAACATTCCAAGTGGGGTAGTAAAATGGCTTGTAGAGGTCGTGAATCAGCGTGATGAGATCGTGTGTGTAGCTACCATCCTGACTTTGGTAGCAAAACAGTCACCGTTTATGGAACTGAATGCGAAGGATATTCAGAAGCGCCTGAACGGTCTGACAGAATCCACCGAAAGAAAATTCGGCGAAATGACGCCGCAAATGATGGTAGAACATCTGGAAGAAGTTATGCGCAACGGTTTCAGTAAACTGGATCCCTCAGATTTCCCGGAAATTCCGGCTGAAAAAATGGAAAAGCTTCAGGACTGGATCTATACCGACCAGAAAATAAGACCCGGCGCACAATATCCTTTGCTGAAAGAAGGTGAAAAACCAGCCCTCAGATTTAAGAACCTTGCCCAGGCGAAAGAGAACCTGATGCAAACCCTGAAGGAATATCTGATCTACTACCGGGAAAACCCCGAGGCCGAACATTTCCACCCGCGTTTCGGAACTTTGAACAAAGAAATGATGGAACTCTTCCACAGGAAACATTTTACGCATCATTTCGAGCAGTTCGGTCTGTAAAGAGGTGCACAGAAGGGTTTTAAATTATTTTATGCTGCGGATTCGCTTTGGTGTTCCATAGGAACACCATCTGTGTAGAAATAATCATTTGATAAATTTGCGCTCCGTAGGAGCGCAATCTGATGTTATAAAATATTGAGAATGCCAAATACCTACTCGCAAATATATTTGCAATTGGTTTTTGCCACGAGAGGCAGGGAAACTAAAATAGTATCTGCAATTAAGGATGAACTTGAAAAGTACATCTGTGGGATTTTTCGTAATAAAGGTCAGAAGGTAATAGCTATTTATGCCAATCCCGATCATATTCATATTCTTTTAAGTTATAAAAATCTTCAAATAGCTATTCCTGATTTAGTAAAAGTTGTAAAAACTGAGTCCACGAAATTTATTAATGAAAAGAGAATGGTTGTTGGACATTTTTCGTGGCAAGAAGGTTACGGTATATTTTCATATTCTAGAAGTCAGAAGGAAGTAGTAAGAAACTATATTTTAAATCAGGCTGAACATCACCAACGAAAAAGTTTCAGAGAGGAATATCTGGATTTTCTGCAGAAATTTGCTGTAGATTATGAAGAGAAATATCTTTTTGATTTTTACGAGTGATTAGAGATAGCGTCCCTACGGGACGCCCTTTCACAACATCTCAAAACCTCTACACAGATGATACGATTCCTCTGGAATCTCTAGGAGGAAACGTTGGTGAAATTAATACAAGCACTCAAAAGTATATAGTTACATAGTAAATTAAAAATGCAAAAATCCTTTGGCCAGAAAGTAATAACCTTCAACAAAAACCTGAAGTACACCGGATCTCTCCCGCCTGGTTTCGATGTCCTCAATCCCTTCTTTCATAATCCGGAAACATTGGAGGTGATGACCGCTTTTTACCATAAGTTCTATAATGATAATCGAAAGCGGAAATTCATAATAGGGATTAATCCGAGCCGGCATGGTGCCGGAGTGACGGGTGTTCCGTTTACTGATACGAAACGTCTGGAAACAGTGTGTGGCATTGAAATGAAATCGGCGCATACACACGAGATTTCGTCAGTATTTTTATATGAGGTCATCAGTCAGTACGGAGGTCCTGAACGGTTTTATGCAGATTTTTATATAAATTCGCCGTTTCCTTTGGCTATTATCAGAAAACAAAAGAACGGCAGTTGGCTGAATGCGAATTACTACGATGATAGATCACTGTTTGAAGCGGTGAAGAGTTTTATGACTGAAAGCATCAGATGCCATATCGGTTTAGGCCTGGATACTTCCGAAGTGTTTGTTTTGGGAAAGAAAAATGCTGCTTTCATTGAAAAACTGAACAGTGAGAACCGCTTTTTTGATAAGATGACTGTTCTGGAACACCCCCGGTACATTCAGCAATACAAAAGTAAAGAGAAACAGCTATATATTGATAAATATTTAATTGCGTTAAATAAAGAATAATGAAAAACGGATTTGTAAACCACGAAGTCAGAAACAATATTGCCGAAATAACTTTCGGACATCCAAAAAGTAATTCGCTGCCGGGTGAAATACTTGAAAAACTGGCCCAAACCATTCTGGACAAGGGAAAAGATGAAAGTGTGAAAGCCATCCTGCTGAAGTCAGACGGTGAAAAAGCCTTCTGCGCCGGTGCCAGCTTTGATGAACTTTTAGCAATTGAAGAGCTTGAGGCAAGTACAAAATTCTTTGGCGGATTTGCAAAAGTGCTGAATGCCATGCGTAATTGCGGCAAGCTTGTAATCGTTCGAGTGCAGGGTAAAACAACCGGTGGTGGAGTAGGAATTGCCTGCGCGGCAGACTACTGCTTCGCTGTTGAAAATGCCGCCATGGCACTTACAGAACTCAATCTTGGTATCGGCCCATTTGTTATCGGACCTTATGTGGAGCGTAAAATCGGTAAGTCAGCTTATGCAGCCATGTCTATTGATGCCGACTTCCGCAGCGCAGACTGGTGCGAAAAGCACGATGTTTACCATTCGGTTTCGCCAACAATTGCTGAGATGGATGCGCAACTTCAGCAGTTCCTTACCGGACTTTCAGCCAGAAGTACAGACGCTTTGGCCTTAATTAAAAAGGTTTCATGGGAGGGAACTGAACATTTTGAAAAGCTGATGCCGGAAAGAATTCATATGAGTGCAAGTCTGATCCTGGAAGATTCTGCAAAGCAGAACATTGAAAAGATCAAAGAAAGACTGCGCGCTAAGTAATTATCAGCTTCGGTAAAAATAAAAAGCAAAGATTTTGTCTTTGCTTTTTTCATTTATGCCTTCAGGAGGTTTATAGAAACTGTTGCCAAATCTGAGTCGGGGTATTTTTTAAACAGATCTTTATCCACGGTCAGTCCTACTTCATTGCATATTTTGTGGAAAACGTCAATCTCAACAATATACTGATCCGAAAATCCATGTGTTGCATCGTAAGCTGTTGCGGCCGTCTCACCAAGATGTTGGCGGGTAAGTTTAGGATTCAGGGTATGAAGTTCTATCACCAGTAAGCCGTTCTTCTTAATATAGGGAAGCCAGAGATTAAGGTGTTCCCTCAGATTTTCTTCCACCAGTTTGTTGGGAATCCTTCTGCCCCGAAAAGCAAAGGCTCCACTTGATGTGGAAATTCGGTCCGGGTTCATATTCGCGGGATCTTTCCAGATTCTGTTGTGATCCAGGAAGGTACGGATGTTCACCAGATCAGACAGGTCTATTTCATAATTTTCTTTCAGGTCCTTTGCCAGTCGGTCGGGATCACCAATATCGCCCCAGATCACTTTCGCCCAAATGTCATTGTTGATGAGGTTAGCGCGCGTAACATTAAGTGCTGCCTGGTTGTAATCGGCGCCCACGAGGAAAAGTGGGTAATCCTCAAGCATTCTTCCGCGTAAAGTATGCCTTTCAATAGTTTCAAAAATGTGCTGGATAAAGGCACCGTTGCCACAACCCATATCCAGGATTCCTTTCGGCTGCAAATGTATAGGCTGATTGAAAATGGAGACGATGAAATCTGTGACTACTTTAAAGTAGGTAGAGTGGGCGCCACCGCTTCCCCAAACGTTCATTTTCCTGTCCACATGGATTTCGTCTTCTCCTTCGGCAGTTTCACGCAACTTTTTTGGATCACCGAAAAGTAGGTCGTCCAGCCGGTTGAACAGGGGTAAATAGGACACGGTCACACCATACGAGGCAGCGCGCCGCGCAAAATACAATCCACTTTCGGTGAATTTATAATTCTGATTGTTTTTGGTAAACCAGCCCAGGTCACTCAGGAAGTCGAGAATCTTTTCAAAGTTCTCCGGGTTTTTGTGAAATTCTACTGCCTGGAACGAGGTCTCCATGAAATATTTATGGAACATGCCGTTCATCCCGAGTTGAACAATTATGGGCCCCACCAGACAGCCTTCAATATGTTTAAGTACTTGCTCCTGAATTCCTGATGCGCCCTGCTTCCCGGAATTTTGGATGCCGAAACCGTTCCGGAACTCCTCAAACAGTAAGACGAGGTTATTGAAGGACTGAGGTTCAAGCTGCTGGAAATCGAAGGTGGTGGATTCCCGCTGAAAAGGGATAACCTTTTCATATAAAGAAACGAAAGAGAGCAGCTGGATGGTATTGTCATTTGCAGAAATGGTAACCGTTTCATCATCGCTGGTCAGCTGGTAGTCCAGAAATCCCTGCGATGCCAAAACTCTTAAGGCTACATTCAGATAACCTTCATTGGCCCCTGTTTTTTCGGTCAGTTCCCGCAGTATAATTGTTTTTGCCTCTGTGATGAGGTCCAGGATCTGTTTTTTCTGCAGCGCAGCAACCACCGGCGCGGTTACTATACCGTCCAGATGTCTGAAAATGGAACTGCGCAGTTCTCTTTTATCCATATTATTTTTAGAATGATGCTGTTAAATATAGGAATATTTTGACTCTGTGGAGATATTCCGACACTGATAATTTCAAGTTTGGACCTTTCAAAAAAAATTATCAGTAAACTGTTTGTCTAATCAGATTTTAATTTAACTTTGTAATTCAAAGTTCTTTTTATGGAGTCAAAGAATTATCACGAAGACCTGGCGCACATCCGCAGCATGATGGAGCGCAGTTCCCGCTTTATTTCCCTAAGTGGCCTTTCCGGAGTCTTTGCCGGCCTGGTGGCCCTGGTGGGAGCAGTTTATGTTTATTTTGTATTCAAGCGGGAGGGAATTGATTACTTTGATGGGAAAAGAAACGTTTTCAGTGAGGTCCTTGTGAGCGAACTGGTGATAATTGGTGCTGTAATACTTATTTTGGCTGTATTTTCCGGTTATATTTTTACGGCCAGAAAGAGTCGGGAGAAAAATCTGCAGATTTGGGACCATACCACAAAAAGACTGCTGTTTAATTTCTCGGTGCCGCTTGTAGCCGGCGGGGTATTCTGTTTGGGTTTGCTTTACCATGATTTTTTTGTCTTTGTGGCTCCCGCCACCCTGATCTTTTACGGACTTGCTTTGGTTAATGCTTCAAAATATACATTCAATGATATTCAGTATCTGGGGTATTGCCAGATTGTGCTGGGCCTGATCGCTCTCTTTATCCCGGGTTGGGGACTGCTGTTCTGGGCAATTGGATTCGGCGTTCTCCATATAGTATATGGTTTGTTGATGCATAGAAAATACAGGTAAGTGTCTGAGCCAGGAACCAAGAATCAAGAGCTAAGAATCAAGAGCCAAGAACCATGATGTAAAACACACTAATCAGCACGAACAGCAGTTCATCTTAATTCAAAATTCAAAATTCAAAATTTTACAAAGCCTCAATCAAATCTCTAACTTCTAACCTCTAACCTCTAACCTCTAATAATGATAAGTAAACTCAACAAAGAATTCGAAAGCCGCGTCAGACTGGGTATTATGTCCGTTCTGATGGTGAATGACTGGGTTGACTTTACAGAGATGAAAAATTTGCTTGAAATCACAGACGGTAATTTGGCCAGTCACAGTACCGCACTGGAAAAATCTAAATTTATTGAGGTAAAAAAAGAGTTTGTGGGCAAAAAACCAAAGACTTCCTACAGGGCAACTGAGACAGGAAAAGATGCCTTCAGGGAACATCTGGTGGCTCTGGAAAAACTGCTGGGACGGTAGCTCTATATTTTTTTGCTTTTGAACTTTGAAAAACAAAGGACTTTGAATTATATTGTTAAGAAAAAACAACATATCTAAATAATTAAAAAATTAAAAAATGAAAACACACCAACTGATCCTCCTCACTACGGTACTTTTTGTAACCTTATTTTATGACGAAGATATGGGCCTGAACCTGGGAATTTTAGGAATTTCCTATGCCTTGTTTACTTTATTCCGTACACCGGAAGCCCTGCGCACCCGTACTTTTCTGCTCCTTTTTGTCCTCAGCATCCTGTCGGGCGTTTCATTTGCCTGGTACGGCGATTTTGCTTCTTTTTTGGCAGTATTCACTTCGCTTGCGCTCCTCACGTTTCACTCCCGGGAGCACGGATTAAAATCCCTGTTCGTAATCCCTGTATTCGGTGTAAATTTTATCACCTTTATCTACAGAGTATTTCAGTTTGGCGAATGGCTGCCCGCGATAAGTACCTCCTCAGCCTTTAGAAGACTGATTGCGGTGATATTGATCCCGGCATTTTTCATCCTGGCCTTCTTCGGCATTTACTCACTGGGAAGCACGCACTTTGCCGGAATTTTTGATAATTGGGAGTGGAATTTTGATGTCTGGCAGTTTATTGTTCTCACCTCGCTGGGATTTTTTATAGCCTTTAACTTCTGGAATTTTAAGATTTATAATTTCTTTCCCGAGTGGAATAATTATTTGAAGAATGATTTTAATGCCACCCGTCTGGCACAAAAGCCTACCTCGTCTTTTCTTGGCATTGAAGCAGAACGGACCAGTGGAATTATATCCTTTGCCGCACTGAATATCCTGCTGCTGATCTTTATTATTACATTTAATTTTGAACAGTTTTTTGAAACACCTGCTTCTGCAGCTGAGTTGTCAATTGAAACGCATGAGCGGGTGAACGCTGTAATTCTCTCCATTGTGATGGCAGTGTTGGTCATTATGTTTTACTTCAAAGGAAGTTTTAATTTCGATCATAAAGCCCGGCCATTAAAGGTTCTTGCCGAAATCTGGCTTGCATTGAATGTGATACTGGTGCTATCAGCATTCATCAAGAATTCAGAATATGTTCTTCATCTGGGGCTTACCTACAAAAGACTGGGAGTTTTTACCTTTCTGATTCTCTGCATTATCGGCCTTGTGCTCACATTTGTCAAAATCAGAAATCGGAAGACCAACGCTTATCTCTTTAATCACATGGCCTGGTACTTTTATGGAACAGTATTGGTGGCTGCTTTTTTTAACTGGGGGTATCTGGCCACTACGTATAACATCAGCAATAACAAAGGTAGTTTTGAATTTCACCGGACAATGAACTATAATGATGATCTTCTGATTGAAAAATATCCCCATGAAGCAGCCAATGTTACAGAAAAAGTAGCGGAGCAAAAGGACAGGAGCTTCCTTTCCAGCATCCTTTATTACCAAACGATTAATTATTAAGCAATATGAAAGTGTACGTCCTGGGAATTTTTTCCTTGCTTTTTACAACATGCAGCAAAAAAAAAATAAAGGAAGCACATTACACTGGAAATGATTCCAGTTCTGTTACGGGAAAAACAGCCGCACAACAAAATGCAGCTGTTCCGGACAGGGCGGTGTCGGTTCAGGAAACAGCTGATTCAACCGGGCACTCAGAAACTTTCCGCACAATAGACGGTAATAAAATTATCAGAACAATTAGTGGGGATATGATTCCACTTACTGTTGAGGACGAATTTTCCGATCCCGATCAGCAACTTATTGTAAAAATAAAGAATTTCACAGGCTCAAAGATATCTGCCAGGATCGTCCCGTCGATACCTGAGATGAACATCCGTGTCAATCAGCTTCGTCTGCCCGACGGTCAATGGGATGGCCCATTCGGCAGAGAATTTTCCTACGAAATAAAAGATTCCGGGGAAATTTGGTTAGTCGTGGGAAAGAGCAATATGGCATCGGGTCGTTCTTTAGGTAAGTTCAAACTGTTTCTCCGGTGAATAATGTTAATTACTGTTAAGAATTTAACTCTGGTATAATATCTGAAGTACGGTTTTGCAGAAAATCAATACTATGAAAAATACATTCCTTACCGCAGTTTTTGCTACCGCAACTTTAGCAAGCTGTTCCACAGTTTCATCCATTATGCAGAATACTTTTCCCTATACTACCAATATCGTGGTGACCCAGGCTTCGCCTGCAAACACTACACTAAGTGCTGTAGGTGCAGGTACCAGCATCAATCAGTTGGTGGGTGCTACTTCCAATGTGAAAGATATCCGTGTTGCCAGCGCGAATATGACAGTTACCGCCGGTGGCCAGAGTATGGGTGTCTTCCAAAGTGTTAAAGTATATCTTTCCGCCGGTGGAAGTGAAGTTCTGGTAGCTTCCCGTGAAAATATTGCCGATAATATTGGTAATACGCTTTCTTTGGATGTGAATTCCAATCAGGTTCTGGACAATGTGATGAAGTCCGGGAATGCTGTGCAGCAAAGGATTGTCTATGTTTTGAAAACCAGTCCGGCCACGGATTTGGGCATCAGAACTTCAATGAATTTCAGCAGCCTGCCCGTTACAACCAACTAAGCATCAATTTCTCATATATATTTCAGTAGAAAGTCTTCATTTTTTTGAAGGCTTTTTTGTTTTACGGCCTGCTGTCCATGGTGATAGTAACCGGGCCGTCATTGAGAAGTGAGACTTTCATGTCTGCACCAAAGATGCCGCTCTGCACATTCAGCTGCGATTTGGTAAGTTCGGTTTTGAAATATTCAAAAAGCGGAATAGCTGTTTCTGGTCTGGCAGCTCTAATAAATGACGGGCGGTTGCCTTTCCGGTAATCGGCAATCAGCGTGAACTGGCTGATGCAGAGTATTCCGCCGTTAATATCCAGGACAGAACGGTTCATCTTTCCGTCTTCATCGCCAAAGATGCGAAGGTTGATTATCTTCTGTGCCAGCCATTCAGCATCTTTGTGAACGTCTGTTTCTTCAATACCCACAAAAAGCAGGAGCCCGGTTCCGATTTCTCCCGCAATTTCACCGTCTACCTTTACGCTGGCTTGCGACACTCTTTGAACTACTACACGCATTCCTTTCGTCTAATTATAAATGTTAAGGATGTTTGTGCCGGCGTTATAATTGGACTGATACGTCTTTGGCGGAACCTGCGCAATCTGGGTAGGCTCGCCGGTATATAAAATCCATTCGGCACCGTCTTTGGCGCAGGTGATCTTTATATTGTCCGTTACCATAAGTGTGGTATTGGAATCCGGACAAAGGTGAGGCGCATTACGGTCGTAAACTTTAAATCCTGTAGTGGTACGTACTACAATCAGGCCGCGCGTACCGGGACTTTGTTCATTTACATAAATCCAGCCACCTACATTTTGCAGACTTTGGTATGCGGGTAAATTCAGATTAAGAACTACATTTATATTCGTGTCGGGAAAGCAGCTCACAGTTTCAGCGGTCCGGCCGCAGGAAGTTAGATTTAATGCGCTGAATACCAGAATAAATACTGCTGTTATCAGGGTGCCGACCTGTTTCATATTAAATTATATTTTATATATTTGTACAACGAAATACAAATATAATCATTGTCCGGGCTGTAATGGTCGGATAATTTTTTTTTACTTAATATAAAAATAAGATCATGTCAACATACGTAACGCAGGAGGGATTGGATAAGATGAAATCCGAACTGGACAAACTTGAGAGTATTGAAAGACCAAAGATTACCCAGCAGATCGCTGAGGCGCGGGATAAGGGCGATCTTTCCGAAAATGCAGAGTATGATGCCGCAAAGGAAGCACAGGGTATGCTGGAAATGAGAATTTCCAAACTGAAAGACCTGATTGCTAATGCCAAAGTAATTAACGAGAATCTTCTGGATACTTCTAAAGTATCTATACTTACGACCGTGCGTCTTAAAAATAACGGAACCAAGCAGGAGCAGAAATTCACCCTGGTTCCTGATAACGAAAGTGATCTTAAGAGCGGGAAGATCTCTGTGAACACGCCGATTGCAAAAGGACTGTTGGGTAAGTCAGTTGGCGACCAGGCAGAAATTGAGTTGCCTAACGGTAACAAACTGTCTTTTGAGGTGCTGGAAATTTCACTGTAATATTGAAAAGTTATTTTACTGACTGTAATATGAGCACAGTATTCACTAAAATTATTGAGGGCGAAATCCCGGCATATAAAATTGCTGAAGATGACCGTTTCCTGGCATTCCTGGATGTGATGCCTCTCGTAAAAGGACATACACTGGTAATTCCGAAAAAAGAAACGGATCTTATCTTTGATATGGAAACGGAAGAATATAAGGAACTTTGGGCTTTCGCACAGAAGGTGGCTGCCAAAGTTGGCAAGGCCATTCCCTGTGTCCGCGTTGGAATCGCGGTTGTGGGTCTCGAGGTTCCCCATGCACACATTCATCTTGTTCCGTTAAATTCAGTTGGAGATCTCAACTTTGTAAATGAGAGGCTCAAACTGAGTGAAACAGAATTCAGGGACATTCAGGAAGCTATAGTTAAGGCCTGAACATAAATTAAGTCGTAAAATTTATTTTTTTACGACTTTTTCATCCGGTGAACAGCACCATTTTACCTTACAAATTATATTTAAGAAAAAACATGAATAAAAATCAGTGTTCATTTTGTGGCAGAAAAAGAAACGAAGTGGAGATGCTTGTGGCCGGTCAGGAAGGCTTTATCTGCGAAACCTGTATTGAACAGGCACACGGTATTGTGAAGGAAGGCACAAAGAAGGATGGATCGGCACCGGCTCAAAAGCTGGAGGATCTGAAAAAACCGAAGGAGATCAAGACTTATCTGGACGAATACGTAATAGGACAGGATCAGGCTAAAAAGCAGCTCTCGATTGCAGTATATAATCATTACAAGAGGTTGCTTCATTCCAAAGTGGAGAACAGGGAAGTGGAGATCGAAAAGTCCAATATCATTATGATCGGCGAAACCGGAACGGGTAAGACCCTCTTGGCCAAAACTATCGCCAGGGAACTGAACGTGCCTTTCTGTATTGTTGATGCTACTATTCTTACCGAAGCTGGTTATGTAGGCGAGGATGTGGAAAGTATTCTGTCCAGACTCCTCATGGTGGCTGATTATGATGTTGAAAAAGCGGAGCGCGGTATCGTTTTTATTGACGAAATAGACAAGATTGCCAGAAAATCAGACAACCCAAGCATCACACGCGACGTTTCCGGTGAAGGTGTGCAGCAGGGTCTGCTGAAACTTCTGGAAGGAAGCATTGTTAATGTACCGCCGCAGGGTGGGCGCAAGCATCCGGATCAGAAATACATCCAGGTAAATACACAGAATATTCTTTTTATCGCAGGTGGAGCTTTTGACGGGATAAAAGAAATTATAGAAAGAAGACTGAATAAGCAGGCTATCGGTTTCAGTGCCGAGAAACTGAACAATACAGCCGAGGAAAGTTATATCCTGAGCCAGATCAATGCAATTGACTTAAGGAAATTCGGACTTATTCCCGAACTGTTGGGCCGCTTTCCAATCGTTACACATCTTGATGCCCTTACAAAGGAAACGATGATAAGGATTATGACCGAGCCTAAGAACTCAATTGTAAACCAGTTTGTGGAACTCTTTAAAATGGACGGAATAAAGCTTGAATTTACCCAAGGCGCGATTGAAAGGATTGTAGAAGAGACCATTGAAAAAGGGTTGGGCGCCCGTGGTCTTAGAGGTACTACTGAAAAGGTGCTGGAAGATCATATGTTTTCCATTGGCGAGCATGACGAAATCATTCTCACTCCGGAAGATATCAGGATCAGCAGTTAAACGGAACTTCAGCGGCTTTTTGCCGGAGGATTTTAACCATCACTCTCAATTTCAATCAATACAATTCGGTTGTTTCAATTATTTCAGAGACTTTATAAATAAATATGAGCAAATACGCATTTCTTATCGCCATCATTACAGGGTCTTTTTTGCAGGCACAGTTTTCGGTTACAGTAGACGCACCGCCGGCATTTACTGCAAAAGAAGCAATTCTCTATACACTGAACGGTTCCAAGGATATTATTGTGTCCAGGGAAATGAAAAAGAATTCGGGCTGGACCTTTAAAGTTCCGCAGCGTTACGTGGGGATGATGAAAATTTACTTTCCGGAGAACAATGCTTCATTCAGCATGATTTCTGAAAATAAGGATGTCAGTCTCAAACTCGAGTCCGAAGGCAATAAGATAAATGTGGTATACAATGATCCTGTAAATATGCTGATGGAAAAGGTACAGGACCAACAGAAGAAAAAAGATCTCATTTATCCTGCCCTCGTCCAGATTAAGGAATATTACAGGCCGGGGACAGATTTTGGCAAAGCTTTGGAAAAGGAAATCCGGGAAATCGGCCAAACCTATACCGTTGATCCGTCCAGCAATCCGTTTGTGAGCTATTACAACACCAATTACAATAAATTTCTGGTAGAGAGATCTGCCGAGACGATGCCGGCACAAAAAGAAATTGCCGATTTTATTGCGAATTCGGGTGAGATGCTGGAGTCATCATCACTGCTTCGTCCGGTACTGGTGAATTTCCTGAACTCCGCCGGAAGTGCTAATGTGGATTCCTCCGTTGATGCCTTACTCAAAAGGTTGAATGTAGAAACACCTCGCGGACAGACGGTGATGTCGGAACTCATTGATATTTTTGATGTTTACGGTATGACAGCTTTAAAAGACAAATACCTGACCCAGGCCAAAAACCTCAAATGTACAATCAATGACAGATTGGCTTCTACAATAAAAGCGAATAACAATGTGGAATTGGGAGCCCTTTTCCCTGACTATAAATTTGTACGCTCCTCCAATACATCGGCCAAAAATCTTCACAGTGTAAAAGCGGATAAAAAAGTGATTGTTTTCTGGTCCGCTACATGTTCACACTGCGAAGCTGAACTTCCTAAATTATTGGAAATGTACAATGCCATGAAGGCTCAAAATATTGAAGTAGTTGGATTTTCATTGGATTCTGACCGCGGAGTGTACGAGAACAAGGTAGCGGCATTGCCCTGGATTAACGACAGTGAACTGCGCGGCTGGAACAGTTCCTATACGGAAACCTATAATATCCATGCTACGCCCACCTATTTTGTTGTAGATGCCCAAAACCGCATCATTGCGAAGCCTGATCATGTAAGTGATGTTTTACAGTTTTTAAACCTAAAATAATTTTGTCAGATTTTAAAAACTTTATATATTTGCACCACTTTAACGGCGAGGTAGCTCAGTTGGTTAGAGCGCAGGATTCATAACCCTGAGGTCACGGGTTCAATTCCCGTCTTCGCTACACAATCCCACTCTATACGGTGGGATTTTTTTGTTTATGGATGAATTTGTAGTTTATGTGTTATACAGCAGAAGCTCCGGCAAGACTTATGTCGGCTTCACCTCGGATTTAATCACCAGGTTTCATTCGCACAATTATTTTTCTGCCAAAGGCTACACAGCAAGGTTTCGGCCTTGGGAAGTTGTACATGTTGAATTTTTTACAACGAAGCATGAAGCGATGGTTCGTGAAAGATGGCTGAAGTCCGGTGCCGGCCGGGAGTGGCTCCGGGCGAATATCCTGTTTTGAGCAGGATTCCTATCCGCCGCGGCGGACCGGGTTCAATTCTCGTCTTCGCTACACAATCCCACTTTATACGGTGGGATTTTTTTGTTTATGGATGAATTTGTAGTTTATGTGTTATACAGCAGAAGCTCCGGCAAGACTTATGTCGGCTTCACCTCGGATTTAATCACCAGGTTTCATTCGCACAATTATTTTTCTGCCAAAGGCTACACAGCTAGGTTTCGGCCTTGGGAAGTTGTACATGTTGAATTTTTTACAACGAAGCATGAAGCGATGGTTCGTGAAAGATGGCTGAAGTCCGGTGCCGGCCGGGAGTGGCTCCGGGCGAATATCCTGTTTTGAGCAGGATTCCTATCCGCCGCGGCGGACCGGGTTCAATTCTCGTCTTCGCTACACAATCCCACTTTATACGGTGGGATTTTTTTGTTTATGGATGAATTTGTAGTTTATGTGTTATACAGCAGAAGCTCCGGCAAGACTTATGTCGGCTTCACCTCGGATTTAATCAC